>NZ_JADNRO010000009.1:0-214242 GCF_019913725.1 Serratia sp. EWG9 | reverse complement strand
CAACGTAAAAGAATCGGTGGAGCGGTAGTTCAGTTGGTTAGAATACCTGCCTGTCACGCAGGGGGTCGCGGGTTCGAGCCCCGTCCGTTCCGCCACTTATTTAATTATGCCTGCTTTTTTAGCAGGCATAATGTTAAGCGAGATTTAGGGGCGTAGCTCAGTTGGTAGAGCACCGGTCTCCAAAACCGGGTGTCGCGAGTTCGAGTCTCTCCGCCCCTGCCATATTAAGAACCCTTTGCGAAAGCAAAGGGTTTTTTTTTACCTACTATCCCTTCCCTTGGAGCATTCCCGCTTTGGAAAAGAGCGCATTAGCTGCTCTATGCTGATGTCTATCTGATCCGAGTTGCCTTATGATCTTTCGATCTTTACCCCCGCAGACCTCCTGATTCTCCTACCATTTTGCATTTTCTTCTCTCAGAAGGCGATGGGCGGTTTTTGGCATGATAGACAGCCATGACCACGGCGGCGGCTTTTAAGGCCGCCATAGCGCTTTAGGCTGCGGTATTTAAAGGTATTTTAAGTAATTGCCGAATCAAAGGCTGTTGATCGCTGTTTTGCAACCAGACGGCATACAGTGGGCGGACAATCGGCGGGATCTCGGCGGCGGCAAGCAACTGCGGATACTCTTTTTCCCACTGGCTGGGCAGGAAAGCGCATCCGCCTGTGGTTTCCAGCAACTGACGCGTCAGGTGTGCCGAGGTGGTCGTGAGTACCGGCACGTTATCACCTTCCAACATGCGGTTTTCCTGTTGGTGGAAGTCGGCCCCCCATTCCAGCTTGATGTACGGCATGGGGGATTGCTTGTCACGACGCGCGGATGAGAACAGGCGTAATGAGAAATTGCCCAGCTGCTGGCTGGCCAGTTCGTCCATCTTTGGCGGCTCAGTGGTGATCAGTAAATCGAGCTGCCTTTCATGCAGTTGCTTTACCAAAGAATGCCTTAAGGCCACCCTGGCTTCGAGCTGCAGCGCCTCTCTTTGTTGATAGAGAGATTGCAACCAGGGGGTCAAATAAGCCTCCCACAACGAGGCAGTCGCGCCGATCGACAGCTCGGTATGTTGCAGTGAACGCACGACCTCTTTCTTCGCCAACTGCCAGGTGTTCATCAGGCTTTCGGCATAGGGCAGAAGCCGCTCGCCGGCAGGCGTCAGGCGGATGTTATTGCGATGACGGGTAAATAAATTTGCGCCCAACTGGTTTTCTAACTGACGGATGCGGAAACTGACCGCGGACTGCGTTAAGTACAAAGATTCTGCGGCTCTGCCAAAGTGACGCGTTCTACTGACCTCCAAAAAGGTTTTCAGTAATTCGGTATCCACACCTATCTCCAAAAAAATTTGTCGTTAAGATTTAAATGTTTTGTTTTACACGCTGTCAAGCCTATCTAATACTCCGCGCCATAAACAGCACGGCCATAAGAGAATTAGGAGCGTGTCAGATGGCGGATAGCTTCACCACGACCAATCGTTTTTTTGATAATAAACATTACCCTCGCGGGTTCTCCCGTCACGGCGATTTCACCATTAAAGAGGCGCAATTGCTAGAGCGCTTCGGCTACGCGTTTAACGAGCTGGACTCGGGCAAACGCCAGCCGGCCACTGAAGAAGAACAGCTGTTCGTCGCAGTGTGCCGCGGTGAGCGCGAAGCGGCTACCGAGCAGGAAAAAGTATGGGCTAAATATCTGGCGCGCACACGTCGCCCGAAGAAATTCCATACGTTGTCCGGCGGTAAGCCGCAGGCTGACGCAGTAGAAGATTACAGCGACAGCGAAGACTAAAGACGATGGGGCCTTCGGGCCCCATTTTCTATTCCAGACTACGATGCAGTTGTAACAGCAGACGGTCCATACTGCGATAGCTCAGCGCTTCGCTCAGGTGGCGCCTGCCGATCTCGGCATCCCCCGCCAAATCCGCCAGCGTGCGCGCCACTTTCAAGATGCGCTGCCAGGCGCGGACCGATAACCCCAACGCGTTTAATGTCGCTTCCAAAAACTCGGCGTCTGCCGCCTGCAACACGCAATCCCGTTCCACTTCACGGTTGTTTAACAGCGCGTTGATTTTACCGGCGCGTTCGAGCTGCCGGGTGCGTGCCTGTCGCACTCTTTCCCGCACCTGCTCGCTGCTTTCTCCCTGAGTTTGCCGCTTACTGAGCGTACCTGGAGGTAACAGCGGCACTTCGATAGACAGATCGAAACGGTCGAGAAAAGGCCCTGACAGCCGGGCCAGGTAGCGCAGCACCTGCTGCGGCGAGGCGCGATTATGCATACCCTGGTAATGCCCGGTTGGGCTGGGATTCATCGCCGCGATCAATTGCACCTTGGCCGGGAAGCAGACCTTGGCGTTGGCGCGTGAAATCACGATCTCGCCGGATTCCAGCGGTTCACGCAGCGCATCCAGCACCTTACGCTCGAATTCCGGCAGCTCATCCAGAAACAGCACGCCGTTATGCGCCATAGATATCTCACCCGGGCGCGGCAGTGAGCCGCCGCCGACCAACGCCGCCATCGATGCGCTGTGATGCGGTGCGCGAAATGGCCTCTGGCGCCATGGCAAAGCGGTGAGAACAGGATGCTGCAAGCTGGCGACCGCCAGGCTTTCCAGCGCCTCAGGTTCCGTCAGCGGCGGCAGTAAGCCAGTCAGTCGACTGGCCAGCATGGTTTTACCGGTGCCCGGCGGCCCAATCAACAATAGGTTATGCCCGCCGGCGGCAGCGATCTCTAATGCCCGCTTGGCCTGCTCTTGGCCGATGATGTCGCGCAGATCGGCGTTTTCATGCGGGTTGTCTGCCGCGGGAGGCGTGATGGCTACCGGCAGCTCGCCCTGGCCGAGCAAAAAGGCACAGACCTCCAACAGGTGTTGGGCTGTATGGGATTGTGACTGCGCAATCAGGCCGACCTCGGCGGCGTTGTCCGTCGAGAGGACCAATTGTCGCCCGGCGTCAGCCGCCGCCAGCGCCGCCGGGATGGCGCCTCTGACCGCGCGCAGCGCGCCGGACAGCGCCAGTTCGCCAAGAAACTCGTAGCGTGCCAACGGGGCGAGGGGCAGTTGCTCGGAGGCGGCGAGGATCGCCAGCGCAATCGGCAGATCGTAGCGCCCGCCTTCTTTCGGCAGATCGGCCGGCGCCAAATTGACGGTGATGCGGCGGGCGGGAAAGGTGAAACCGTTGTTGATCAGGGCGCTGCGCACCCGATCGCGCGCCTCTTTTACCGTGGTTTCCGGCAGGCCAACCAGCGTCAGGCCGGGCAGGCCATTGCTGATATGCACCTCTACCGTTACGGAAGGGGCCTGAACGCCGATGATGGCGCGGCTATAGATTACCGCCAGTGACATATCGCTCTCCTTGCTGAGGGCGGCATGATGCGCGATTTATCCAGGTGCCGCGCGGCGTTCTTGGCATTTTTTCCATGAAACTCGCAGCATAATCACTGATTTTCATCGAATTGAAAAAGATTGTGCGAACCGCCTCGCAGCCTGTGGCAATACCCATTAACAATTCGCTGAAGCCTGCAACACATTAGCGGCCTGTACGCATTGCAGCCATAGGCTTGATGGGTGTATTTAACAATTGATTAAAAGAAAAATCACTTCTTTAACACACTCCGACCGCCGCGGCAGTCTGCCCGGCAGCCGCTAAATCTCCTGACTTCGTACTCTACGGTAGGGATAACACTATGTTTGGTTGGACCCCGCTGCAACGCAATGCGGCAATCGCCAGTTTTTCAAGCTGGACGCTCGACGCTTTCGATTTTTTCGTACTGGTATTCTTACTCAGCGACATCGCACAATCCTTTCACGTCGGCCTGGAACAGGTCACGTTGGCGATTCTGCTCACGCTGGCGGTGCGGCCGATCGGCGCGCTGATCTTCGGGCGCGCTGCGGAAAAATATGGCCGCAAACCGATCCTGATGCTGAATATCGTCTTCTTCTCGGTGTTTGAGCTGCTCTCCGCCGCCGCGCCCTCGCTGACGGTCTTCTTGCTGTTACGAGTGTTGTACGGCGTTGCGATGGGCGGTATCTGGGGCGTGGCTTCATCATTGGCGATGGAAACCATACCGGACCGCTCGCGCGGCTTGATGTCGGGCATTTTCCAAGCCGGCTATCCGTTCGGTTATCTGCTGGCGGCGGTGGTGTACGGCCTGCTGTTCGAAACGGTCGGCTGGCGCGGCATGTTCGTCATCGGCGCGGCGCCGATCCTGCTGCTGCCGTTTATTTATTATTGCGTGCAGGAGTCGCCGGTGTGGCTGGCGGCGCGTGAACGTAAAGAAAGCAGCGCCTTGCTGCCGGTGTTGAAGAGCCACTGGAAGCTGTGCTGCTATCTGGTGCTGCTGATGGCGGCGTTCAATTTCTTCTCTCACGGCACGCAGGATCTGTATCCGGTATTTCTGAAAGTTCAGCACGGTTTCGATCCGAAAACCGTCAGCATCATCGCCATTAGCTACAATATCGCGTCAATTATCGGCGGCGTTTTCTTCGGTTCGTTATCGGAAAAAATCGGCCGCAAAAAAGCGATTATCATCGCCGCATTGTTGGCGTTACCGGTGATCCCGCTGTGGGCGTTTTCCAGCGGTTCGCTGATGCTCGGGATCGGCGCTTTCCTGATGCAATTCATGGTGCAGGGCGCCTGGGGCGTGGTGCCGACCTACCTGACCGAGCTGGTGCCGGCCAACACCCGCGCGGTGCTGCCGGGGTTCGTGTATCAGCTGGGCAACCTGATCGCTTCGGTCAACGCCACGCTGCAAGCCACCCTGGCCGAGCATCATGGGCATAATTACGGCCTGGCGATGGCCATGGTTGCCGGGACGGTGGCGGTGGCGATCGCTCTGTTGGTGTTCTTCGGCAAGGATACGCGCGGCAAGGCCATCACCGGCGCGGTGAAAAATCCAGGTATGCGCGCCAACGTGTGAAATCCGGGCGATTCGCGTGAGGTATGACCAGATTGCGCCGAATAATAACGCAAAAAAAGTGTTGTCATGTCGCGCGCGGCTGTGGTACCTCTGTAAGCATTAGTTCTGAATGAGCACAGTGAACAAACCCATTATGAAAGCCTTTGCCCAAGTGATTAGCCTAGTCGTGATTAGCGTGGTGGTGATTATTATCCCACCGTGCGGGGCTGCACTTGGACGAAGAAAGGCTTAGCAAACAAGCCGGAATCGCAAGAGAACCCCCGCACCGTCAGGTCCGGGGGTTTTTTATTGGCAAGAGAAAAGTGGAGCAAGGGGCAGAGCATGAAAAACAGAACAAAATCCTGCAGTTGTCGAAGTAAGGCGGGGAAATAACTATGAATGGCGCTCAGTGGGTAGTTCAAGCGTTGCGTGCGCAGGGTGTGGATACCGTATTCGGCTATCCGGGCGGGGCAATCATGCCGGTGTACGATGCGCTGTACGACGGCGGCGTGGAACACCTGCTGTGCCGCCATGAACAGGGCGCCGCCATGGCCGCCATCGGTTACGCCCGCGCCACCGGCAAAGTCGGTGTCTGTATCGCCACTTCCGGTCCCGGCGCCACCAACCTGATCACCGGGCTGGCGGATGCGCTGCTCGATTCCGTTCCCGTTGTCGCCATCACCGGTCAGGTGGGGTCCGCGCTGATCGGCACCGATGCCTTTCAGGAGATCGATGTTCTCGGCCTGTCTCTGGCCTGCACCAAGCACAGCTTCCTGGTGGAATCGCTGGATGCCTTGCCGGGCATCATGGCGGAAGCTTTCGCCATCGCCGCCGGCGGCCGTCCTGGCCCGGTGCTGATCGATATCCCGAAAGACATCCAGCTGGCGCAAGGCGACCTGCATCCGCATTTGATGCCGGTCGATGAAGCGCCGGCATTACCGACGGCGGCGTTGGCCGAGGCGGCTGAGCTGCTGGCGCAGGCGCATAAACCGATGCTGTACGTCGGCGGCGGCGTGGGCATGGCGCAGGCGGTGCCGGCGCTGCGCGAGTTCATCGCCGTGACCCGCATGCCGAACGTCGCCACCCTGAAGGGGCTGGGCGCGCCGGATGCGCAAGATCCGATGTACCTCGGCATGCTGGGCATGCACGGCACCAAGGCCGCTAACCTGGCGGTGCAGGAGTGCGATTTGCTGATTGCCGTCGGCGCGCGTTTCGATGACCGCGTGACCGGCAAGCTGAACGCCTTCGCGCCGCACGCCAAAGTGATCCACATGGATATCGACCCGGCGGAAATGAGCAAGCTGCGCCAGGCGCATGTGGCCCTGCAGGGCGATTTGAAAACGTTGCTGCCGGCGTTGCAGCGCCCGCTGAACATCGCCGCCTGGCAGCAGCAGGTGACGGCGCTGAAAGCCGAGCACGCCTGCCGCTACGATCATCCCGGCCAGCCGATTTACGCGCCGCTGTTCTTGCGCCAGCTGTCCGCCCGCAAGCCGGCCAACAGCGTGGTGACCACCGACGTCGGCCAGCACCAGATGTGGAGCGCGCAGCACATGACGTTCGAGCGCCCGGAGAATTTCATCACCTCCAGTGGCCTCGGCACCATGGGGTTCGGCGTGCCGGCGGCGGTCGGGGCCCAGATCGCGCGTCCGCAAGATACGGTGATCTGCGTCTCGGGCGATGGCTCCTTCATGATGAACGTGCAAGAACTGGGCACCATTAAGCGCAAACAGCTGCCGCTGAAGATCGTGCTGCTGGACAACCAGCGCCTCGGAATGGTGCGCCAATGGCAGCAGCTGTTCTTCGACGGCCGCTACAGCGAAACCAACCTGTCCGATAACCCCGACTTCCTGATGCTGGCCGCCGCCTTCGGCATTCCCGGCCAGCGCATCAGCCGCAAGGATCAGGTGGAGGGCGCGCTCGAGGCGCTGTTCAACACCGAAGGCCCTTATCTGCTGCAGGTCTCTATCGACGAACTCGAAAACGTCTGGCCGCTGGTGCCGCCGGGCGCCGGCAACGAAACCATGTTGGAGGAAATATCATGATGCAGCATCAACTCTCGATCCAGGCGCGTTTTCGCCCCGAAATGTTAGAGCGCGTATTGCGGGTCGTGCGTCATCGCGGCTTTCAGGTTTGTGCTATGAATATGGTTTCCCCGGCCAACGCCGACAGCATCAATATCGAATTGACCGTTGCCAGCCCGCGTCCGGTCGCCCTGTTGTCATCTCAATTAAGCAAACTGATGGACGTCTCCTGCGTCGAGATCCAGCAGCCAACATCACAACAAATACGCGCCTGAGGCGCCGAGAAGGATAAATAACAATGACAAAGAAAGCCGATTACATTTGGTTCAATGGTGAGATGGTTCCTTGGGCCGAGGCCAAAGTGCACGTGATGTCGCACGCGTTGCATTACGGCACGTCGGTGTTTGAAGGCGTACGCTGCTATGACTCGCACTTGGGGCCGGTGGTATTCCGTCATCGCGAGCATATGCAGCGCCTGCACGATTCGGCGAAAATCTACCGCATGCCGGTGTCGCAAAGCGTCGACGAGCTGATGGAAGCCTGCCGCGCTACGCTGCGCAAGAACAACCTGGTCAGCGCGTACATTCGTCCGCTGGTGTTCGTCGGCGATGTCGGCATGGGCGTCAACCCGCCGGCCGGTTATAAAACGGACGTGATTATCGCGGCGTTTCCTTGGGGCGCTTATTTGGGTGAAGAAGCGCTGGATCAAGGCATCGATGCGATGGTCTCCTCCTGGCACCGCGTCGCACCAAACACGATCCCCACTGCGGCCAAGGCCGGCGGCAACTATCTTTCCTCCCTGCTGGTGGGCAGCGAAGCGCGCCGCCACGGCTATCAGGAAGGCATCGCGCTCGACGTGCACGGCTACATTTCCGAAGGGGCGGGCGAGAACCTGTTTGAAGTGAAAGACGGCGTGCTCTATACCCCGCCGTTCACCTCGTCGGCGCTGCCGGGCATCACCCGCGACGCGATCATTAAGCTGGCGAAAGACATGGGCTTCGACGTGCGCGAGCAGGTGCTGTCGCGCGAATCGCTGTACCTGGCCGACGAAGTGTTCATGTCCGGCACCGCGGCGGAAATCACGCCGGTGCGCAGCGTGGACGGCATTCAGGTCGGCATCGGCAAATGCGGCCCGGTGACCAAACAGATCCAACAGGCGTTCTTCGGCCTGTTCAGCGGCAAGACCGAAGACAAATACGGGTGGCTGGATCCGGTAAACCCGTAACGACAAGGCTCGCCGCGCAGCGTGGCGGACGACAAGACAGACAAGATAAGAAATATCCAGGCGGTTCGTTCGCCGCCTGCCATAAATACATTTGGAGTGAAAAGAGCATGCCTAAGTACCGTTCCGCCACCACCACCCACGGCCGCAATATGGCGGGTGCCCGCGCATTGTGGCGCGCGACCGGGATGACCGACGCCGATTTCGGCAAGCCGATCATCGCCGTGGTCAACTCCTTTACCCAGTTCGTGCCGGGCCACGTGCATCTGCGCGATCTGGGCAAACTGGTCGCCGAACAGATCGAAGCCTCCGGCGGCGTGGCCAAAGAGTTCAACACCATCGCGGTGGATGACGGCATCGCCATGGGCCACGGCGGCATGCTCTATTCCCTGCCGTCGCGCGAGCTGATCGCCGACTCGGTCGAATACATGGTGAACGCCCACTGCGCCGACGCGATGGTGTGCATCTCCAACTGCGACAAAATCACCCCGGGCATGCTGATGGCGGCGTTGCGCCTGAACATTCCGGTGATCTTCGTTTCCGGCGGCCCGATGGAAGCCGGCAAGACCAAACTCTCCAACCAGATCATCAAGCTGGATCTGGTGGACGCGATGATCCAGGGCGCGAACCCGAACGTCAGCGACGCCGACAGCGAGCAGATCGAGCGTTCCGCCTGCCCGACCTGCGGTTCCTGCTCCGGCATGTTCACCGCCAACTCGATGAACTGCCTGACCGAAGCGCTGGGCCTGTCGCAGCCGGGCAACGGTTCGCTGCTGGCCACCCACGCCGATCGCAAGGAACTGTTCCTCAACGCCGGCAAGCGCATCGTCGAGCTGACCAAACGTTATTACGAGCAGGATGACGAAAGCGCGCTGCCGCGCAATATCGCCAACAAGGCGGCGTTCGAAAACGCCATGACGCTGGATATCGCCATGGGCGGTTCGACCAACACCGTGCTGCACCTGTTGGCTTCGGCGCAGGAAGGCGAGGTGGACTTCACCATGGAAGACATCGATCGCCTGTCGCGAAAAGTGCCGCACCTGTGCAAGGTGGCGCCGAGCACGCAGAAATATCACATGGAAGACGTACACCGCGCCGGCGGCGTGATCGGCATCCTCGGCGAGTTGGATCGCGCCGGCTTGCTGAACCGCGAGGTGAACAACGTATTGGGGCTGACCCTGCCGCAGACGCTGGAAGCCTACGACGTGATGCTGACCCGCGACGAAAGCGTCAAGAAAATGTACTCCGCCGGGCCGGCCGGTATCCGCACCACGCAGGCATTCTCCCAGGATTGCCGTTGGGATTCGCTGGACACCGACCGCAAGGAAGGTTGCATCCGCACCCGTGAGCACGCTTACAGTCAGGACGGCGGATTGGCGGTGCTGTACGGCAACCTGGCGGAAAACGGCTGCATCGTCAAAACCGCCGGCGTCGACAAGGAAATCCTCACCTTTCGCGGCCCGGCCAAAGTGTATGAAAGCCAGGACGACGCGGTAGAAGCGATCCTCGGCGGCAAAGTGGTAGCGGGCGACGTAGTGGTGATTCGCTACGAAGGGCCGAAAGGCGGGCCGGGCATGCAGGAAATGCTTTACCCAACCACCTACCTGAAATCGATGGGGCTGGGCAAGGCGTGCGCGCTGATCACCGACGGGCGTTTCTCCGGCGGCACCTCCGGGTTGTCCATCGGCCACGCTTCGCCGGAAGCGGCTAACGGCGGCCTGATCGCCCTGGTGCAGGACGGCGACATGATCGCGATCGACATTCCTCATCGCGGCATCCAGCTGGATGTCAGCGAGCAGGAGTTGGCGGCGCGGCATGAGGCGGAACTGGCGCGCGGCGACGCGGCCTGGACGCCGAAAAATCGTGAACGTCAGGTGTCCTTCGCGCTGCGCGCCTACGCCTCGTTGGCCACCAGCGCCGACAAAGGCGCGGTGCGCGACAAGAGCAAACTGGGGGGATAAGCAGCATGGCGGTCTCTCAACCCCTACCCAGCGCCCCCTGCGGCGCGGAATATCTGCGAGCGGTATTGCGCTCGCCGGTTTACGAGGTGGCGCAAGTCACCCCGTTGCAGGTCATGAGCAAAATCTCTTCGCGTCTCGGCAACACCATTTTGGTGAAGCGCGAAGATCGCCAGCCGGTGCACAGCTTCAAGCTGCGCGGCGCCTATGCGATGATCGCCGGGCTGGACGAAGAGCAGAAGGCGCGCGGCGTCGTGACGGCTTCAGCCGGCAACCACGCGCAGGGCGTCGCCTTCTCCGGTAAACGGCTGGGGATCAAAACGCTGATCGTGATGCCGGTGTCCACCGCGGACATCAAGGTGGATGCGGTGCGCGGCTTCGGCGGTGAAGTGTTGCTGCACGGCGCCAATTTCGACGAGGCAAAAGCGAAGGCGATCGAGCTTTCCCAACAGCAGGGCATGACCTTTGTGCCGCCGTTCGATCACCCGACGGTGATCGCCGGGCAGGGCACGCTGGCGATGGAGCTGCTGCAGCAAGACGCGCATCTGGATCGGGTTTTCGTGCCGGTCGGCGGCGGCGGCTTGGCCGCCGGGGTGGCGGTGCTGATCAAACAGCTGATGCCGCAGATCAAAGTGATCGGCGTCGAAGCGGAAGACTCCGCCTGCCTGCGCGCGGCGCTGGATGCCGGCCATCCGGTGGATCTGGCGCGCGTCGGGCTGTTCGCCGAAGGCGTGGCGGTGAAACGCATCGGCGACGAAACCTTCCGCCTGTGCCGTGAGTATCTGGACGACGTGATCACCGTGGACAGCGACGCCATCTGCGCGGCGGTCAAAGATCTGTTCGAGGACGTGCGCGCCATCGCCGAACCTTCCGGCGCGCTGGCGCTGGCGGGGCTGAAAAAGTACGTCCAGCAGCACAACATTCAGGGCGAGCGTCTGGCGCACGTGCTGTCCGGCGCCAACCTCAACTTCCACGGGCTGCGCTACGTTTCCGAGCGCTGCGAACTGGGCGAACAACGCGAAGCGCTGCTGGCGGTGACCATTCCGGAACAGCAGGGCAGCTTCCTCAAGTTCTGCCAACTGCTGGGCGGGCGCTCGGTGACCGAATTCAACTACCGCTACGCCGATGCCGACAACGCCTGCATTTTCGTCGGCGTGCGTCTGACGCGCGGCCACGCCGAACGGCGGGAGATCATCGACGAACTCAACGCCGGCGGTTATCAGGTGGTGGATCTGTCGGACGATGAGATGGCCAAGCTGCACGTGCGCTACATGGTGGGCGGGCGTCCGTCGAAGCCGCTGCGCGAACGGCTGTACAGCTTTGAGTTTCCGGAGTCGCCGGGCGCGCTGCTGAAGTTCCTGCAAACGCTGGGCACGCACTGGAACATCTCGCTGTTCCACTATCGCAGCCACGGCACCGACTTCGGCCGGGTGCTGGCGGCCTTTGAACTGGCGCAAAGCGAGCCGGAATTCGAGCGGCACCTGCAGGCGCTGGGCTACGATTGCCACGACGAAACCGACAACCCGGCGTTCCGCTTCTTTTTGCAGGGGTGAGCCGGATTGATAAGTAACCGTGACGCATTAGTCAGTTTATGGGTTGCGCGGTTGTGATTTTGTCGTGCATTTTTATACTGCCAAGACTTCTGACGTATAGGGATGCACGACAATGAAAACTGCTTTTTCTACGCCGTTCGGTTCTCCCGAAGATGATTTGACCAACGCCGAGTTTGCCCGCCTGTTGGGCAATACCGGCGTACAAGAATTCTATCGCGATATTAATCTGCAAGCCCTGCAGGACTCTCTGGACTGCAGCCTCGCCTTTCATGGCGTGGGGATTATTTTTTCCGACGGGCAAAACTCATTTTTAGTTCGTCCGACGCAGCACACCGGTTACTCAAACGCTTCGCAGGTCACTCATGTGGTCATCAGCAAAACGGTGGCTCATACTTCGCGCGTTGCCGCAACCAATACGCTGTCGGAAGCGCTGAGCAAACCGAGCGTCAGCAAAGAGCTGGCCTCGGCCACGCTGTCGTGCGGAACGCTGCTGGTATCGGTATTTTTACTGGCGTCGGGCAGCGTCGCCGTGCCGTTTACCGGCGGCACCAGCTCAGCGGTGGCTTATCTGGGCTATGCCGGCATGGCCGCCAGCGCGCTGCAGTGCGGCAATGGGCTGTACCGCGTCAACAAGCTTTATGACGGGAAAGGGGATGAATTGGCTCAGCTCGATTCAGAGCAGTGGTATATCGCCACCAGCACCGTACTCGATGTGATCTCGCTGGCCAGCGCGGGGGCCGCCCTGAAGGAAGCGACGATGACCTACCGCGCCATGCGCCGCATTTCGGCGCGCAAGGCGACGGAATGGCTGAAAAGCATGCCCCGCAGCGAAAGGAAGCGGCTGACCGAAAACATCATTCGGGCGGAAAACCCGGGGATTTCCAATAACGTCTTGAAAGAGATGGTGAAGAACGGTTTATACCCGAAGCGCTATCCGACGGAAGCGATCCAAAACGGGCTGCGTCAGCAATTGCATTCGGCGCTCAATAATTCATTGACGTTCGTGGGCAGCGGCATCAGCGGCACCCTGTCTGCGCCGGTGAATGTGAAAACCACCGGGCAGTATTTTGTGGGCATTATGCAGAAATTGCCGCAGATGGTGAGGTAATGGCGGACTGGATGATTAAACGCCTGATCGTGCAGGGCCGGGAGATGGAAAGCCAAATCGCGGCGCGCGATCGCGCGCTTTTCGCCGGCGTGGATGCGCAGCTCGAGCAGCATTTCCTGACGCCGGGCCAGCGGCTGTCACCACCGGGCGTCGGCAACGTCATGCTGCTGATGGTGTGCCTGATGCTGGGCCTGGCGGGCGTGATGGGTCTGGTCACGGATGTGGCGGCCGCCTGGAGCGGCAAGACCTCCGCCGCCGTGTTGATGGGCAGCGGCGCGATCGTGGCGGTGTGGATGACGCTGATCCTGTTCCAACTGGTGCAGGGTAAAAACAGCGGGGTGGTATTGCTGCAATATTACCTTGGCATGCTCGGTCTGTGTTGCCTCGGCGGCGCGGCGGCGTGGGCGGCGGGCATGACCGGCATCGCCACCGGCGCCCTGCTGCTGGGGGGCGCGGTTGGCGGGGCGCTGTTCAGCAACCGGGCGGCGTTCTACCTGTATGTCGCCTATTTCCGCACGCGTCGGCGCGTGTTTATCAAACGCCGTTGGCAGAGGGAAGATCTGCGCAATACCCGATAAACCGTCAGAACGGAAAAACTTATGACGCAACCTTTCTCCGGCTTTAGCCAGCAGGGTCTGAATTTCCTGCAGCAGGTGCGGATCGAGAACGATAAGGCGTGGTTCGACGGCAACCGCGACATCTACGATCGCGAGCTGCTGGCGCCGTTTCGCGCGCTGGTGGAGCAGCTTGCTCCCAGCATGCTGGCGATCGATCCGCAGTTCGAGACTCGCCCGGCGATCGGCAAAACGCTGTCGCGCATTCATCGCGATACACGGTTTTCTCACGACAAGTCGCGCTACCGCAGCCGCATGTGGCTGACGTTCAAGCGCCCGAGCAAAGACTGGAAAGATGCGCCGGTCTACTTTTTCGAACTGGGGCCGGACATGCTGCGCTATGGGCTCGGTTACTACAGCGCCAACAAGCCGACCATGGATCTGTTCCGCCATACGCTGAAACAGCGGCCGCAGCCTTTCCTGGAGGTGGCCGCCTGTTGCCGGCCGCCGTTCGAGCTGGTGGGCGAGAGCTACAAGCGTCCGCTGGTCAAGGAGCAGGCGGCGGAGATCGCCACCTGGTACAACCGCAAATCGTTCGCGGTGATGGTCAGCGACAGCGCGGTGGAAAAGCTGTTCAACGCCGATCTGGCGCCGCTGCTGGCCGGGGCATTTTTGCAGCTTGAGCCGCTCTATCACTGGCTGATGCAGGTGGAGGCGATGAAGCAGGTCGATCCGGCCGACCTGTAAAACCCCGCGTCAGCGGGGATGCAGCAATCGCCAAAAGGCGTCGATCAGCGGATCGCTGAGGCGTTTTTTCTGGACGCAGACCCCCAACTCGAACGGTTCGACCATCGAGATGTTATCCAGCTGCGAGATGCGGTTGCGCACCGGTTCCGGGCTGTTGTCCACCACCACGCTCGGGATCAGCGCGATGCCGCAGCCCAGGGCCACCATCGACACGATGGCTTCGTGGCCGCCGACGGTGGCGTAAATCAGCGGATTGCTGATGCGGTGACGGCGGAACCACAGTTCGATGCGTTTTCGCGAAGGGCCGTGCTCCGGCAAGATGAAGGGGATCTCGGCCCAGTCGGGCTTGTCGGCGAACGCCTGGCTGCGCACCGCGCAGGGCAGCGCCGGCGCGATCAGCACCAGCGGAATTTCGCCGATTTTGGTGAACGCCACGCTGGCGGGCAGCGTTTCCGGCCGCGGCGATGCCGAGATCGGCCTCGTTAGACTGCACCTTGTCGACCGCGTCGGCGGCGTCGCCGGTGGTCAGCTTGATCTCTACCAGTGGGTGCTGCGCGCGGAAGCGGTCGAGGATCGGCGGCAGGTGGCTGTACGCGGCGGTCACCGAGCAGAACAGCCGCAGTTCGCCGCTCAGCGAAGGGCCGTGCTGGCCGAGCGAGTGCTTCAGCTGCTGATATTGCAGCAGCGTTTGCTGGGCGAATTCTTTCAGCTGTTCGCCGGCGTCGGTGAGCTGCACGGTGCGGTTATCGCGCAGGAACAGCGGCTGCCCGAGGATCTCTTCCAGCCGCTGGATCTGGCGGGAGAGCGTCGACGGGCTGACGTGCATCGCCTTGGCGGTGCGCCCGAAGTGATGGCTTTCGGCCAGATGCAGGAACAGCTTTAAATCACGTAAATCCATATCGATACGCTCGCAGTGAGAGTGTTGCAAAAATTGCAATATCACGTTCTCAATATATCAATTTAAGCAACGCATTTCCTGTTATACATTGAGTTTAACGAATCTCCGCACAGACAGGGCGGGGAATGAAAATAACAATGCAAGACAACATCAAACCGGAGTACCACCATGGCTAACTATTTCAACACATTGAACCTGCGTCAGCAGTTGGCGCAATTGGGTAAATGCCGCTTTATGGCGCGCGACGAATTTGCTGACGAAGCCGGCTACCTGAAAGGTAAAAAAGTGGTGATTGTCGGCTGTGGCGCCCAGGGGCTGAACCAGGGTCTGAACATGCGCGATTCCGGTCTGGATGTCGCCTATGCCCTGCGCAAAGAAGCGATCGACGAGAAGCGCGCTTCCTGGCGCAAGGCGACCGAAAACGGCTTCAAGGTCGGCACCTACGAAGACCTGATCCCGCAGGCGGATCTGGTAGTCAACCTGACGCCGGACAAGCAGCACTCTTCCGTGGTGCGCGCGGTGCAGCCGCTGATGAAAGACGGCGCGGCGCTGGGTTACTCCCACGGCTTCAACATCGTTGAAGTGGGTGAGCAGGTGCGTAAAGACATCACCGTGGTGATGGTCGCGCCGAAATGCCCGGGCACCGAAGTGCGTGAAGAGTACAAGCGCGGCTTCGGCGTGCCGACCCTGATTGCGGTTCACCCGGAAAACGATCCGAAAGGCGAAGGCATGGCGATCGCCAAGGCTTGGGCGGCGGCGACCGGCGGCCACCGCGCCGGCGTGCTGGAGTCTTCCTTCGTCGCCGAAGTGAAATCCGATTTGATGGGCGAGCAGACCATTCTGTGCGGCATGCTGCAGGCGGGTTCGCTGCTGTGCTTCGACAAGCTGGTTGCTGAGGGCACCGATCCGGCTTACGCCGAGAAACTGATTCAGTTCGGCTGGGAAACCATCACCGAAGCGCTGAAGCAGGGCGGCATCACCCTGATGATGGATCGCCTGTCCAACCCGGCCAAGCTGCGCGCCTATGCGCTGTCCGAACAGCTGAAAACCATCATGGCGCCGCTGTTCCAGAAGCACATGGACGACATCATCTCCGGCGCGTTCTCCAGCGGCATGATGGCCGACTGGGCGGAAGACGACGTGAAACTGCTGACCTGGCGCGAAGAGACCGGCAAAACCGCATTCGAGAATGCACCGCAGTTTGAAGGCAAAATCAGCGAGCAAGAGTACTTCGATCACGGCGTGCTGATGGTGGCGATGGTGAAAGCGGGCGTAGAGCTGGCGTTCGAAACCATGGTCGATGCCGGCATCATCGAAGAGTCGGCTTACTACGAGTCGCTGCACGAGCTGCCGCTGATCGCCAACACCATTGCGCGTAAGCGTCTGTATGAAATGAACGTGGTCATCTCCGATACCGCAGAGTACGGCAACTACCTGTTCGCCAACGCGGCGGTGCCGCTGCTGAAGGACTTCATGACCACCCTGCAGGCGGGCGATTTGGGCAAAGCTGTGGCGGGTACGGCGGTGGACAATGCGCAGCTGCGCGACGTGAACGAAGCGGTGCGCAGCCACCCTATCGAAACCGTCGGCCGTAAACTGCGCGGCTACATGACCGATATGAAACGCATCGCCGTCGCGGGCTGATTTTCCGCAAGGCAAAGCACAAAGAGAAAGAGCCGGCAGCGATGCCGGCTTTTTTTATGCCTCCGGCATCATTGCGGCGGGAATGATGGCGCCTCGATGCTGGATCACCGTAGCGGCCAGCAGATGGCCGCGCTGCGCCGCCCGTTGGGCGCTGCCGCCGTTCAGGCGGGCCGCCAGGTAACCGGCGCTGAAAGAATCGCCCGCTGCGGTGGTGTCGACGACACGCTCTGGCGGCAGCGCGATCGCCGGCACCTCAAGCTTCTCCCCTGCCATACTGAACACCAGACAGGCGTGCGCGCCGCGTTTGATGACGATCTCGCCGACGCCGAGCGCCTGCGTGCGAGCTACCGCCTGTTCGATAGGCTGCGCTCCCCACAGCAACTCTTCGTCATCCAGCGTCAGAAAAGCGATGTCGGTACAGGCCAGCACCTCGCGGTAGGCCTGCTGCGTTTCCTCACGGCTTTGCCACAGACGCGGACGGTAATTGTTGTCGAAGATCACCTTGCCGCCGTTGGCGCGACAGCGGCGCAGCAGCGCCAGCAGTTTCATGCGATCGGCAGGCGCGAGGATCGCCAGGCTAATGCCGCTGAGGTACAAGTAATCGAACTGCGCCAGCCGTTCGCACAGTGCGTCGGCCTGCGGTCCCGCAAGCCAATACCGGGCGGCGGCGTCATTGCGCCAGTAGTAGAAAGTACGTTCGCCGGCGGCGTCGGTTTCGATGAGGTACAGGCCCGGCAGCTTGTTGTCGAATTGCTGAATCAACCCGGTCTCGATCTTCTCCTGCCGCCAGGCCTGCAGCATGTCGCCGCTGAAACTGTCGGTGCCGAGTGCGGTGACATAATGCACCCGTAGCGTCTGTTCCGGCATTTGGCGGGCGAGGTAGACGGCGGTGTTGAGGGTATCGCCACCAAAGCCGCGCGTCAGCTGTGCGCCCTGCTGCGACAGCTCGATCATGCATTCGCCGATCACGGCGAGATTTCGGATAGTCATCGTCAATAAGCCCTGGCTAAAGAAGAAGCAATAGCCGCCAGTCTCCACGCAAGGCGGTCAGAGAGTCAATAAATTAAAACGGCGTTTTAATTTTTTATGATCGCGATCGGCGAACGCGGGCAGGACGGAGGAGAAACGGGCGGCAATTCGGCTTAAAGTTTTACGCCGCGTTGCCGATAAGCTGGGTAAAGAAACAGCGGCAGCGCTCTCATTTCCCCGCCACGGCGATAGTACCGATGATAACCAATCTGATCTCTGGTCTGCTGGCGCCTTGTTTTGCCCTCTATGCCTGCGCCAAATCGCGGCGCTACTGGCGGCAATGCCGGCGCTTGTATACCTTCCAGCCGATTTATCGCACCAGCGGCGCGCTGCTGGCGGTGGAACTGCTGACGGCGGTGTATCACCCGAATGAGCCGGACAAGCGGCAATCCCCGGAGCATTATTTTTCCTCGCTCGGCGTCGCCCAGCGTTTGCAGGTGATCCAGGAACAGCTGGCGCTGTTGCAGCGCTGGCAGGCATTGTTCATTCGTCACGCGGTGATGGTGTCGGTCAATATCGACGGCATCGCGCTGCAAGCGTTGCAGCGCCATAGCGCGTTGCAACGGCAGATCGCCGAGATGCCCTATCTGCGCTTCGAGCTGGTGGAGCACGCCGAAACGGCGTCAAACCGTCCGCTGCAGCAGATCGTCGGCGGCGAGCGGCTGTGGCTGGACGATTTCGGCAGCGGGCTGGCCAACTTCTCCGCCGTCGGCGCCTGGCGTTATCAATACATCAAGGTGGCGCGCGAATTGTTTACCTTGCTCAAACAGTCGGAAGAGGGCGTCCAGCTGCTCGGCACCCTGATCAAGATGATGAACCAGCACAGCGACGGGGTGATCGTCGAGGGCGTGGAAACCGAACAAGAGTGGCGGCTGGTGCAGCGTTCCGGCGCGTTGGCCGCTCAGGGCTACTACCTTTCCCGCCCGGCGTGCTTTGAAACTCTGCACAGCGTGCCGACGCTGTTCGCCGCGCCCGGCGCGCGGCGTGAACTCCGGCCTATCCTCAGCTAGGCTTAAACGGGGCTGCTAACTCCTTTTCCTTTCATTCGGCAGCCCGATTTATGCGCTGAGGGAGCCGCTATGACAAGAACAGGAAAGGTTTTCAGCTGGCTGGGCGGCATTGTGCTGCTGCTGATCGTCGCGCTGGCGATCTTCATTGCTACCTTCGACTGGAATCGACTCAAGCCCACCATCAACGACAAAGTGTCGGCCGAACTGCGGCGACCGTTCGCCATTCGCGGCGATCTGGGCGTCGACTGGTCGCGCAATCCGGATGAGGGCGGCTGGCGCGCCTGGGTGCCCTGGCCGCATATTCACGCCGAAGACGTGTGGCTGGGTAACCCGAAAAACATGCCCGGCGACAGCATGGTGACGCTGCAGCGCGTCGACGCCAGCATTGCGCCGCTGGCGCTGCTGGGTAAAGAGCTGCTGATCCCGCGCATCTGGCTGAAGCAGCCGAATGCTTCGTTGCAACGTCTGGCCAACGGCGACAACAACTGGACGTTTGACCTGGCCGCCGGCCAGGATCCCAAGCAGCCGCCTTCCGACTGGTCGTTCACCGTTCACGACATCGTATTCGACAAGGGGCAGATCGCCTTTAAAGACGCCACGCTGAAGGCGGATTTCCGCGCCGTCGTCGATCCGCTCGGCAAGCCGTTGCCGTTCAGTGAAGTGATCGGCAAACAGGGCGGCGACAAGGCCGCGACCCCCGATTACGTTTTCGGCTGGCAGGTGAAGGGCAAATATAACGGCGAACCGTTGAGCGGCAGCGGCAAGATTGGCGGCATGCTGTCGCTGCAGAGCGCCGATTTGCCGTTCCCGCTGCAGGCCGATGTGCGCTCCGGCAGCACCCGGGTGGTGGTCGCGGGCACCTTGTCCGATCCGCTGAACCTCGGCGGCCTGGATGTACAGCTGAAATTTTCCGGTGAAAGCCTGAGCAACCTCTATGGCCTGACCGGCGTGTTGTTGCCGAATACCCCGCCGTATGCGACCGATGGCCATCTGACCGCCCGTCTGCATCAGCCGGGCGGCGCGGTGTTTGAGTACCAGAAATTCGACGGAAAAATCGGCGACAGCGACATTCACGGCAGCTTGAAGTACGTTGCCGGTAAACCGCGGCCCACGCTGAGCGGCGCGGTGAACTCCCGGCAGCTGAGGTTGGCGGATCTGGCGCCGCTGATCGGCGCCGACTCCAACGCCGCCAAAGCCGGGCGCGGCGAGAAAAGCCGTCAGCCTGCGGATAAGGTGCTGCCGGTCGAACAGTTCGATACGCAAAGCTGGAGCAAGATGGATGCGGACGTGAAGTTTGCCGCCGCGCGCATTGAACGCGGCAGCGATTTGCCGCTGAGCGATCTGGCCACGCACCTGAAGCTGAACAATGGCGAACTGCGCCTGGATCCGCTGCGCTTCGGCATGGCGGGCGGCAGCCTGAACGCCGTCGTGCGCCTCGACGGCGGCAAAAAGCCGATGCGCGGGCAGGTGGATATGCATGCACGCAAACTTCAGCTTAAACAGCTGTTGCCGAACGTGGAGGCGATGAAGCGCAGCCTCGGGCAGATGAACGGCGACGCCAGGCTGACGGGCAGCGGCAATTCGGTGGCCGAGCTGCTGGCGACCAGCAACGGCGATCTGCGCCTGCTGATCAATAACGGGGTGATCAGCCGTAGCCTGATGGAGATCCTCGGTCTGAACGTCGGTAACTATCTGGTGGCGCAGCTGTTCGGTGACGACGTGGTGGGCATCAACTGCGCGGCGGCGGACGTCGGCATCCGCAGCGGCGTCGCCGCGCCGCGACTGTTCGTGTTCGACACCGAAAACGCGGTGATCAACATCACCGGCAACACCAACCTCGCCACCGAACGGCTGGATTTATCCATCGATCCGGAAAGCAAGGGCATGCGCGTGCTGACCCTGCGATCGCCGCTGTACGTGAAAGGCACCTTCAAGCATCCAAACGCCGGGGTCAAAGCCGGGCCGCTGATCGCGCGCGGCGCGGCGGCGGTGGCGTTGGGGGCGGTGCTGACGCCGGCGGCGGCGCTGCTGGCGCTGGTCTCGCCCAGTGAAGGCGGCGAGGAGAACCAGTGCGGGCAGATCCTGCGGGAGATGAAAGGCAAAAAATAATCAGGTGCGCGGCGGCGGCGTGAGCAGCCGGCAGTCGTGATCCTGGATCTCTTCCGCCGAGGCCAGGGTGAACGGCAGCAGGCTGCGCTCGGTTGCCAGCAGCAGGAAATCCCCGTCCGGCAGCGCGGTCATCGCCAGGCCGAAGCTGCCCATGCGCCCGTCGGCGCGCGGCAGGCCGGAGGCCAGCAGGCGGAAGGCGCCCTGTTGTTCCAGTTCGGCGGGGGTCACCCGCCGCCCCAGATAGTCATGCTCCAACAGGCCGCCGGGCAGCGGTTGCCATTGCTCGATGAAATGGGGGCCGATCTGCGCCAGCCGCTGTTTTACCGCCGGCAGTAGGCAGGAGATATGAATGTGCAGCTGGTTTTGCGTGCGGCCATATTCCGAATTGATCGCCAATGAAATATCGCCGTCGTCGATCGGTTTGCCATAGCGTTCCGCCATCACGTGGCGCGCGCGCCAGGCCTGGGCGAAGAAATTCGGCGTGGCGGCGTCCAGCACCGCCGGGCTTTCGATACCGGTGATTTTGGCGCTGGGCATCAGCAGGTATTGCAGCGGCCCGTTGTGATCTTTAAACACCACGAAACCGGCCTGCACATCCACCTGCGCGCAGGGCGCCGGGTTGTCATGCGCCTGCTGATTGGGCAGACATTGCTGGCTGACGATGCGCCACAGCGCATCGGGATGGTCGGGTTTCAACCCGTAATAGAGCGCGATGGCGAGAGCCGCCAGCAGCGCTACGCAGACAAATACCCCACGACGCAGAGACATCGGCCGATCCTGTTACCGAGAGAAACGTCCAGCATAGCCCGGTTTTATGACAGGAAACGAACAACGCGTGCGGCCCCCCGCAGTGAGGGGGCCGCAGAGAATCACAGCGACTGGTGGCGGGTTTCTTTCATCAGCAGGAGGGCCAGCAGCGTCAGCCCGGCCATCGCCGCCAGGTACATGCCGACGTAAAACAGCCCGTAGTGGGCCGCCAGCCAGGTGGCGATGTAAGGCGCCACGGACGCGCCGAGAATCGACGCGACGTTGTAGGAGAACGATGCGCCGGTATAGCGCACTTCGGTGGGGAACAGCTCCGGCAGCAGCGCGCCCATCGGGCCAAAGGTCAGCCCCATGATGCTCAGGCCGCACAGCAGGAAGCCCATCACCAGCGCCTGGTTGCCGGAACCCAGCAGGGTCGGGAACAGGAACGCGAAGCCGATCATCAGCAGGGTAATGGCGATCATGGTCTTGCGACGGCCGAACGCGTCCGCCAGCAGGCCGGCGATGGGCACCATCACGCCGAAACCGATCACCGCCACCATCAGCATCCACAGGAAGCTGTTGCGGGAGTAACCGAGCCCCAGCGGCTGCGGCGCAGTGCCGTAGGTCATCGAATAGACCGTCATCAGATAAAACAGCGTGTAGGTCGCCAGCATGATGAAGGTGCCGAGGATGGTGGCTTTCAGATGCTTGCTCAGCAGCGTGCCGAGCGGCACTTTCACCTGTTTGCCGGCCTTGGCCGCTTTGGCGAACACCGGCGTTTCATGCAATGACACCCGGACGTACAGGCCAATCAGCACCAATGCGGCGGAGAGGATGAACGGCACGCGCCAGCCCCATTCCATAAATTGCTGGTCGCTCAGCAGCCACGAGAGCAGCAGGAAGGTGCCGTTGGCGAAGAAGAAGCCGATCGGGGCGCCCAACTGGGGGAAGGAGCCGTACAGCGCACGTTTTTTGGCCGGCGCGTTCTCCGTCGCCAGCAAGGCGGCGCCGCCCCATTCGCCGCCCAGCCCCAGCCCCTGGCCAAAGCGCGCCAGCGCCAGCAGGATAGGGGCGAAGATGCCGATGGTTTCATAGCTCGGCAGCAGGCCGATCAGCACGGTGGAAATCCCCATGGTCAGCAGCGAGGCGACCAGCGTCACCTTGCGCCCCACGCGATCGCCGAAGTGGCCGAACAGCGCAGAGCCGATAGGGCGCGCGACAAAGGCGACGGCGAAGGTGGCCAGCGACTGCAGCGTCGCGGTGGTCGGGTCGCCCTGCGGGAAGAAGATGTGCGGGAACACGATCACCGCGGCGGTGGCGTAGATGTAAAAGTCGAAGAACTCGATGGCGGTGCCGACCAGCGAGGCGACGATGACTTTCCCGCGGGAATTCACCGGTGTAGACGCGTCGTCGGCGTCGAGTGGGGGTGCGATGGTGGCTTGCATATCAATTTCTTATTGTTGGAGGGGGTAAAAATCCATCTTAGTGACAGCATTCCGCCTTTTCAACGCTGGAACTCTGGGCTGCTCCGCCGCTAACCGGTTAAAAAGACTAATGTTTTACCTGACTTCTTTTCTGTAGCGTTAAACGTTGAGAAATGGGGTTCATACAGTGTGAATGGCTGTAAAAACGGGAAAGAAAAGTGACTGGGTAGTTTGTTATGCTGGTTTTTCGAATGCCATGCCGCATGATTTAGAGGGATTGACTGGTTTTTTGCTCATTAACCAGAGGAAAGTGCCGGCGCGTGCGATAACACCGGCACGATTGCATGGCTTCAGCGCGCCGGCGGCTCGCGTTCCGGCAAGGCTTTGTCGC
Source organism: Serratia sp. EWG9 (assembly GCF_019913725.1). Lineage (NCBI taxonomy): Bacteria > Pseudomonadati > Pseudomonadota > Gammaproteobacteria > Enterobacterales > Yersiniaceae > Serratia > Serratia sp. EWG9. Next base: position 190,945 of record NZ_JADNRO010000009.1, on the reverse strand, counting down.
CTTTGTAGTCGGCCGTTGCGATCCAGGCGGCGCAAAACAGCGTCAGGCGGGCGAAGAAGTAGAAGAACGCCATCAGCCCGATCACCGAGCCGAAGGCCGCGCCGGAAGGCGATTTCGCCACCTGCGGCAGCGTCATCGTCATCACGAACTTGATCACCTCAAAGCCGATAGCCGCAAGCAAGGTGCCGCGCAGCAGCGCTTTTTTCTTCGGTTTGTGGCGCGGCAGCATCCAGAAAATCCACAGGAACAGCAGATAGTTGGCGAAAATCGAGATCGACAGCGCGATCGTCGTCAGCGCCGGCCGCAGCCATTCGATGCCGTCCAGCCCCAGCGCGTTGACGATCGCCGCCTGCGCCGAGCCGGCGACCGAGGTCAGCGACAGCGTGATAATCAGTGCGACCACCAGGCCGGTCAGCGAGATGAAGTCGCGGGTGTACTTGAAATAGATTTTCTCCTGATCCTGCGGATTGCGCTCCCAGACGTCACGCGATTGCGCGCGGATCGCTTCGCGCAGGTTGCCCATCCAACTGATGCCGGAATAGAGCGCCAGCGCCAGGCCGGTCAATCCCACGGTGGTGCGCTGCTGAATGGCGGTGTTGACGGTGTTCTTCAGCGTGCTGGCCAGCGTCGGATCGCTGATGCTGCCGACGATCCGGTTGATCAAACGGGCCAGCAGATCCGGGTTGGAAGCCAGCACGAAACCGGCGGCGGCGAACGACACCATCAGGATCGGGATCAGCGAGAGGAATGAAAAATAGGTGATGGCGGCGCCGAACTGGCTGCCCAGCCGATCGTTAAAGCGTTCGGCGGCGCGCAGCAGGTGCGCAACGCTCGGCCAGGCTTTGATGCGTTCAATCAGACGTGAAAAACCGCTGATGCGGCGGTCGAGCGTTTCATGGCCGGTCTTGATGGCGATAAGCGGCTTCGGCGGCGTGTCTTGTGCGGGCTGGCGGCGTTCCTGGTCTGGTCCTGTAGGCATTACTTCACGATTTCCTTAACGTTAAACGGCATGTATCCGCGTTGATTATAGCCAAAGCCCCGCGGCGTTTTGAGCGCCGGGGCGGCAAACGGTCATTTTCCGAGCTTAACGCGTTAGCGCCCGGCATGAAATGCCAGGAGGCGGCCGATAGGTAAAATTCCTATGAAAACCCCGCCGCGCCTCGGTTTTTTTCACTTCCCTACCTCCAATTTTTATCTGTTTCGTCGGCGAGAAAGCGTTTACTCATGATGTGGCGCCACGCGTTGCCGAGCGCCGCTCCGCTGCAGCCGTAGGGGCTGGAACGGTCTCACCCGTCATCAACAGAAAAACTGGAAGGTCTTATGAAATTGCTTAATCACCCCACCTGCCGTCCGTTTACCGAAGCGGGCAATCTGTCGCAGCTTTCCGCCTACTATGAAGAGGAGAGGCATATCATGTGGATGCTGCTGCGCGCTGCGCCGCGTCCTTGCTTTAATCAGGCGCTGATTGAAGACATCATGACGCTGGCGCAGGCGGCGAAAGAGTCTTCGCTGCGGTTCGATTTTTGGGTCACCGGCTCGCTGGTGCCGAACATGTTTAACGTCGGCGGCGATCTGCAGTTCTTCGCCGAAGCCATCAAGAACCGCAAACGCGAGGCGATGATGGCCTACGCGCGTGCCTGCATCGACTGCGTGCATGCGGCGGCGCGCGGTTTCGATACCGGCGCGGTCAGCATTGCGATGGTCGAAGGCAGCGCGCTGGGCGGCGGCTTTGAAGCGGCGCTGGCGCACCATTTCGTGTTGGCGCAGAACAATGCGCGCATGGGGTTCCCGGAGATTGCGTTCAACCTGTTTCCCGGCATGGGCGGTTACTCGCTGGTGGCGCGCAAGGCGGGCATGCGCTTGGCCGAAGAACTGATTTGGGGCGGCGAGTCGCACACCGCAGAGTGGTTCGAGAGCCGTGGGCTGGTGGATCAGCTGTTCCAGCCCGGCGACGCCTACATGGCGACGCGCACTTTCATCGATACCATCCGGCCGAAGCTCAACGGCATGCGCGCCATGTTGCGGGCGCGTCAGCGCGTGCTGCAACTGACGCGTTCCGAGCTGATGGACATTACCGAGGATTGGGTGCACTCGGCCTTCACCATTGAGGAAAAAGATCGCGCCTACATCGAGCGGCTGGTGATGTTGCAGGATCGCCACACCCTGAACCTGCGTCGTGCCGGCTAACGTTAACGCGCCCGCCTCACGCGGAAGGTGAGCGCGGGCGATAGGACTGCAGCCAATGCTCCAGCTGTTCCGGGAGCATTGGCCGCGCAAACAGAAAGCCCTGCTTTTCGTCCACGCCGACCTCGTCGAGGAACTGATTTTCGCTCTCGGTCTCCACCCCTTCGGCGATCACGCGGAAGGCCAGCGCCTCCGCCGCCGCGACGATCGCGCGCACCAGCGATTGCGAAACCGGGTTGAAATTCACCCCGCGCACGAAGCTTTTATCCAGCTTGATGGCGTCCAGCGGAATACGCGCCAGCTGCGCCAGCGACGAATAGCCGGTGCCGAAGTCGTCGAGATGCACCTGCGCGCCCAGCTCGCGTAGCCGGGTGATCAGCACGCGCGCGCGGTTTTCGTCTTCAATCAGGCTGCTTTCAGTCAACTCGAAGTCCAGCAGGCAAGGGGCCATGCGGTGACGGCGCAGCACCCCGAGCAGATCGTTGACGATGCCGTCGTCTGCCAGCTGCCGGGCGGAGAGGTTGACCGCCACCCGCAGATTCAATCCCCGCTCTCGCCACTGCGCCGCCTGGCAGGCGGCGGTCTGCAACACCCATTGGCCCAGCGGGCCGATCAGGCCGGACTCCTCGGCGTAGGAGATGAACTGCAGCGGCGGGATCAGGCCGCGCTCCGGCGAATCCCAGCGCACCAGCGCTTCCACGCTGTGCACTTCACCGCTGCGCGCGTCGATTTTAGGCTGGTAATACAATACCAGCTGATTTTGCTCCAGCCCTTTACGCAGGTTGGTGTCCAGCCACATGTATTCGGCGACGCGCTTGTTCATCTCCGGCGAGAAGACGGTATAGGTGCGTTTGCCGTGCTCCTTGGCGACGTACATGGCGGTATCGGCGCTGCGGATCAGGCTGTCGAGATCGTTGCCGTGCTCCGGGCACAGCGCGATGCCGATCGAACAGCCGGTATACACTTCGATCAGGCCGATGCGGAAAGGGGTCTTCAGCCGATCGATGATGCGCTGCGCCAGCGTTTGCAAACGTTCGCGATCGGTCTGAGGCGCCAGCACCAAAAATTCGTCGCCGCCGAGGCGGGCGAGCACCTGATCCGGGCTCAGGCAGCCGAGGATCGCCAGCGAGACCTCAACCAGCAGCCGATCGCCGAACATATGGCCGTAGGCGTCGTTGACCTTTTTGAAGTTGTCGAGATCGAGGTACACCAGGCCGAAACTCTCTTCGCCGCGCGTGGCGATGGCGTGGTTGATCTTGTCCTGGATGGCGTTACGGTTCGGCAGGCCGGTGATAATATCGGTGTTGGCCAGCACCCGCAGCCGTTCCTGAGCGCGACGCTCTTCGGTGATGTCGGTTCCGGAGCAGATCAGAAACACCTCGTTCTTGCCGCTGCCGCTGTGCACGAACTTATTGCGAAACAGGAACAGCCGCTCGCCCTTGACCGTCTTTACCCAGCGTTCCACCTCATACGAAGAGCCGTTGCGGAAGAAGCCGGCGATGTTGCGCCGCGAGGCGGCGGCTTCTTCCGGGCTCATAAACAGCTGGAAAACGTTCTTGCCGATCACCTCGTGTTCGTGCAGCCCGGTGTACTCCTCGCTCAGCCGATTGAAGCGCTGGATGCGGCCGTGCTGGTCGACGATCACGATCACCGAGTTGGCTTCGGACACCACCTGCTCGGCGAAGGAGAGCCCATGCACCAGATCGCGCGCCACGGATTGGGTATCGCTGAACGCGGACGCGGTGCCCGCCCATTCGAGGTTATTGACGCGGCGCCCGACCAGATGCAGATGCAGCGGTTCGCCGGCCAGCGTAATGGTGAGTTCAAGGCTGGCGGTCACGCCGGTCAAACGGCGAATTTTCGCCGCGTCCATGGCGCTCAGCGCCACCGCGACGTGGGCTTTGCCCTTAACGGCGGACAGCTCCAGGGCATTGCTGTCAAACGCCAGCCGCCAGTGGGGGCTCTGGGTGCCGAAGTGGGCGTTAAGAAGCTCAGGGCCTTGGTCTGCGGACATGATGATTCCTCAAAAGAGCACGGGCGGCCGGTCAGCACGAAGAACCGCTGGCGGCCTGTGGGCCCGAAAGTGGTCGCCGTGCGCGTCTGTGCATCATATAACAGGTTTTCACAGGCGGGGCGGGTAATGGAAACTATTCTATAAGCAATGATTAGTTTTGCGGTGTACGCGCCACCCGGCGACCGGTTGCCTTAAAGTGTAGGAGGAGAACATCGGGTCGTGCGAAGTTTGTACCGGCCTCCCCGCTAACGAAAAACGGTTGATGCAAGGTTGTCTTGTGGGCGAGTAAATTATAGCGGTGAGAGGGCGGCTGAAAAATAACCCTGTCGGGGAGATTTTTGCCGGGAAATTAAAATTTCCATCAAATAAACGCCTTCTTCATAGTTTTCTCATAATTGGTGAATAAACCCGTGACGGGTTTTAAAAAGTTTACACACCCTCGCATTACTTGAATTTTATCAGCCTATTATTATCTTCGACGAACGAATGAGCCTGTTAACGTACAGCGCTCCTGATGAAGAAACATTTTTAAGGAAATGATTATGCGTAAATTGACGGCTTTATTTATTGCTTCCACGCTGGCTCTGGGTTCTGCTTCTGCGGCGTTCGCCGCTGATACGACGGCGGCCCCGGTTGCGGATGCGGCGCCGATGAAAATGATGCATCACAAGGGTGAAGGTAAAGGCGGCCCGTTCGCCGGGCTGAACCTGACCGAGCAGCAGCGCCAGCAAATGCGCGATATCATGAAAGAGTCGCACTCGAAACGCGGTCCGGGCATAAAAGAGGAACGCCAGGCGCTGCATAATCTGGTCGCTTCCGACAGCTTCGATGAAGCGAAGGCGAAGGCGCAAATTGACGCGATCGGCAAAGCGCAATCCGAACGCATGCTGGAACGCGCCAAGGTGGAAAATAAAATGTATAACCTGCTGACCCCTGAGCAGAAAAAACAATACAATGAGAATTATCAGAAACGTGAGCAAAAGATGATGGACCATATGAATAAAATGAAGGAGCAGATGTCCTCCGGTCAGTAATATACGCTCGCGGTAAATAAAAAAGGGCCAGACTATTTGTCTGGCCTTTTTTTTCGGCGTTATCTCCGGCAGGCCCGGCAGCGAGTGATTATCATTCCCCAGCGGCAATATTTCGGAACTGTTCGGCAACGGCCTGCGCAAAGCGCGGATCGTTAATATGGTAAGGCGTTTTTATTAACCGGCGCTTATGGGTGGCGTGCACCGTCTCCTCCAGCGTTTGCGTAAAGGCGGCCAGCGCTGCGGGATCCCAGAACGGTTGCCCAGGGGCATCCAGCGCCGACACGCCGCCCGCCGGTATCACGAAGCGCACTTCGCCCGCGCAGGCGTTGATTTTCTCGCCAATCCAATGACCGATTAGCGCATTTTCCCGCGGGCTGGTGCGCACCAGCGTCACTTGCGGATTGTGATGATGGCGCAGGCGGTTCGCGTAGCGAGCCGGCACCGTATTCAGCGCGCCGAAGTTGATCATGTCGATCGCGCCGCAGGAGAGTACGCACGGGATGCCGGTACGCGCGATAGCACCGAAACGATCTGCATTGCAGGGCAGCACACCGCCAAACAGGTAATCGGTCACTTCGGTGGTGGTCAAATCGATGGCGCCGTGCAGTTGCCGGCTATCGATCAGTTTTTCCAGCGCTCTGCCACCGCTGCCGGTCGCGTGAAACGTCAGGCAGTCCCATTGCGGCTCAAGATCGGCAACCAGCGCCTGAATGCAGGGGGTGGTGACGCCAAACATCGTCAGGCCGATTGCGGGCTTGTCGTCGTGATGATCGACGGCGGCGAAGCGGACTGCGCCGGCTATCTGGCGCGCCGCATTGCCCAGCACCCGGCGCGAGATACGGTTCAGGCCGGCGAGATCGGTGACCGAATACAACATGCTGATATCACTGGCGCCGACATAGGCGGAAACGTCTCCCGCCGCCATGCTCGAGACCATCAATTTCGGCAGGCCAATCGGCAACTGCTGCATTGCCGGCGTGATGATGGCGGTGCCACCGGAGCCGCCCAGGCCAAGCAGGCCGGCGATATCGCGGCGCGTCAGGATAAAACGTTCGAAAGCGGTCGCCATGGCGGCGATTGCCTGGCCGCGGCTGGCTAGAAAGACCGCGCCTGCGCCCGCCGGATGGTGGCGAGCGACCTCTTCTGGGCCGATATCGGCCGGGGAGTCAAACGGCAAGCTTCGGGTGGAGAGATCGACGGTTCGCGTGGGTAAATTCAGGCTGGCAATCAGCCGCCGCACATACTCCAACTCTTGTCCTTTCGTATCTGCTGTGGTAGCAATATAGACAAAATTTGAAGTATCTTTCATGGATTTTTCCGGGGTGTTTCTAATTTTTATTTAAAAATTAATGTATTATATTTTTTTAGGTGCCCTGGTGTTGGCATTTAAATTAAATTGATTAATGTATTTATATAATGAGACGGCAGTATCATTTTTGCAAGGGCAGCTCAGTGCAAAATGGGACTCCTGTCTCATTTTTGAGCTTTTTGCGCGGCCAACCCTTTGTCGTCAACCTGTCGGCAGTGGCGTCTCGCCTGTCGCGCAAGCGTGTACAGATGTATGAGGTTTAAGTGCCGATAAATGCTTTTCCCACCCCGTCCGACCTTTCTCTGACCTCCGCCCGGGCGAAAACACATCGTTTGTTGCTGGCCAGCGCAATGACGCTGTATGGCGAGGGCGCGTTTCCATCGATCACCGATCTGGCGGCGCATGCGCAGGTATCGCGCGCGACCGCCTACCGCTACTTCCCGACCCAAAGCGCATTAATTACTGCGGTGGTGGCGGAAAGTCTGGGGCCTATTCTGGCGTGGCGCCCGCAGGACGACGATGCCCTGAAGCGCATCCAGCAGTTGCTGACGTTGGCCTATCCTCAGATGGAGCGACACGAAGGGGCGCTGCGCGCCGCATTGCAGCTCTCTTTGCAGCAGTGGGCGCACGCCACGCCGGGCGAAAAGTTCGTGCGCGGCAACCGCAAGCGGCTGCTGGCGCTGGCGGTAGAGCCGTTGCAGGGTAAACTGCCGCCAGATTCTTTACAGAGAGTGATTCATGCTTTCTCGCTGATTTACGGTTCTGAGGTGTTCCTGGTGCTGAAAGATATCTGGGGGCTGGAGCTTGAGGGTATCCAGGATGTCACGCAATGGATGGCCAAAGCCATCCTGCGTCAGGCGGAAGAGGATGCGATGAACAGCAAAAAAACATCAGCAGGATAATCCAATTTTTGCCGCTGCCTGAGTGAAAAACCAGCATAATTCACTGAGTAAATATTGGAAAAAGTTATAATTAAAAGTGATAAAAAGCGCCTGTTAAGCACTTTTCAGGCGACGCTTTCCTTGGTTGTCTTTTAATTAAATATCATTATTTATCATTGTGTTAATTTAATTATCCTCCGCGAATGAATGCCGCCTCAGCGCTGAGCGAGATCATTCTCTTTCCTTATCGTCCCCCGTCTGATTCATCCCTGAAACGTTCTCGCCGCCCACCGAACTGCCGAGTGACACATTAAGCGCACTTGAGATTGTTGTGCTTTATTTATTTGGTGTTACCAAACTGTTACACAAAAAATCTTATAAAACATTTGCAAACAACAACGGACGGTATCTGGGATGGAGAAGAAACTTAGAGGAGTTAAATCCGCTCGGGCGGCCTTCGGCTGGCCTGAAATCGGAGTTCATCGCGCACAATGGAGCGCGATGCTGATCTGCCTGACGGCGATCGGCGGCGCGCAGGCCTCCAGCTATATAGAGAACGGCAAAGCGGGCGATCCGGCCAGCTGGCGCAGCAGTGAGTTCAACGCGGAATGGGGGCTGGGGGCGATCCACGCCGACCAGGCCTACGCCGCCGGTTATACCGGAAAAGGCATCAAACTCGGTATTTTCGATCAGCCAGTCTACGCCAAGCACCCGGAATTTTCAGGCCCTGATAAGGTGATCAATCTGGTTACCCATGGCACTCGCGAATACACCGATCCCTATATTCCAGTGAAAAAAGGCGATGACTTCCGCTATGACGGTACGCCAAGCACCGACTCCAGCGGCAAATTAGGCTCGCACGGCACCCACGTGGGCGGCATCGCCGCCGGCAGCCGCGACGGTGGCGCCATGCATGGGGTGGCATTCAACGCGCAGATCATCAGCGCAGAAAACGGCGACCCCGGCCCGGAGGACGGCATTGTGCTCGGTAACGACGGCGCGGTTTACCAGGCCGGCTGGGAGGCGCTGGTGGCCAGCGGCGCGCGCATCATCAATAACAGTTGGGGCATCGGCATTACCGAAAAGTTTGATGAGGGGGGTTATGACCCGGCTTATCCGCATTTCACAGTAAACGATGCGCAAAAGCAGTTCGATCAGATCAAACAGATCCTGGGCACCAAGCCCGGCGGCGCCTATCAGGGCGCGATCGACGCGGCGCGCAGCGGCGTGGTCACCATCTTCGCCGCCGGTAACGATTACAACCTCAACAACCCGGACGCCATGGCCGGCCTGGCCTATTTCGTGCCGGAGATTGCACCGAACTGGCTGTCGGTCGCCAGCTTGCAGGACCCCTCTAATAGCGGCGACTACAGCATCAGCACCTTCTCTTCCCGCTGCGGCTACACCGCCAGCTTCTGCGTTTCGGCGCCGGGCACCCGGGTATACAGCTCGGTGATTGAAGGCACCAGCGTGGAGAATCTGACGACCGGCTACGCCAAATACAGCGGCACCTCGATGGCGGCGCCGCACGTGGCCGGCAGCGTTGCGGTGCTGATGGAGCGTTTCCCGTATCTGAGCGGCGCACAGGTGGCGGAAGTGCTGAAAACCACCGCCACCGACATGGGCGCGCCGGGCATCGATGCGCTCTACGGCTGGGGGATGATCAACCTGGGCAAGGCCATCAACGGGCCAGGCATGTTGGTGACCGCCGAGGATATTCCGGCGGAGTTCCGTATTCCGGATCCGACGGGCGTGGCCTACGGCCCGACCCAATTCGTGGTGGATCTGCCGGGCGTCGGCGCGGTGCTGGACAAGGGCAAACCGACCGAGCGCGTCTGCAGCGATGTGCTGTGCGGGCTGGACGTCTGGAGCAACGATATCTCCGGCCACGGCGGCCTGACCAAGCAGGGTATCGGCACCCTGGTGCTGACCGGTAACAACACTTATTCCGGCCCGACGCTGGTCAATCAGGGGCGGCTGGCGATCAACGGCTCGGTCACCTCGGACGTCAGCGTGCAGAGCGGCGGCATCGTCGGCGGCAGCGGCACGGTCGGTTCGCTGACCGCCCGCCGCGGCGGCACCGTGGCGCCGGGCAACTCGATCGGCACCTTGAACGTGGCGGGCAACGTCAGCTTCGAACCGGGTTCGCGCTACGCGGTGGAAGTGGGGCCGAACGGCCAGAGCGATCGGATCCAGAGCAGCGGCTCGGCGACGATCGGCGGCGGTGAGGTGGCGGTGACGCTGGAGAACAGCGCCAACCTGCTGACGCAAAGCGAGGTGCGCAGCCTGCTGGGCCAGCAGTACACCATCCTGAGCGCGCAGCAGGGGGTGAGCGGGCAGTTTGACGCGGTGGCGCCGAACTACCTGTTCCTCGGCACCGGGCTGAGCTACCAGCCGGCCGGGGTGACGCTGAGCGTCGGGCGCAACGGCACGAGCTTCGCCAGCGTGGCGCAGACGCCGAACGAGCGGGCGGTGGCGGCGGCGGCGGATGCGCTGGCGGCGGGCAACCCGGTGTACGAAAGCGTTCTTAACAGCGGCACGGCGGGCGAGGCGCGGCAGGCGTTCCGTCAGCTGTCGGGGCAAATCCATGCGGATATCGCGTCGGCGCTGGTGAACGACAGCCGCTACCTGCGTGAGGCGCTGAACGGGCGTCTGCGTCAGGCGGAAGGGCTGGCGAGCTCGTCGGCCATCAAGGCGGACGAGGACGGCGCCTGGGCGCAGCTGCTGGGGGCGTGGGACCACGCGTCGGGCGACGCCAACGCCACCGGCTATCAGGCCTCGACCTACGGGGTACTGGTGGGGCTGGACTCGGCGGCGGCGGCCGACTGGCGGCTGGGGGTGGCGACCGGCTACACCCGCACCTCGCTGCACGGCGGCTACGGGTCGAAGGCGGACAGCGACAACTACCACCTGGCGGCGTACGGCGACAAGCAGTTCGGGGCGCTGGCGCTGCGTGGCGGGGCGGGCTACACCTGGCACCGCATCGACACCAAACGGTCGGTGAACTACGGGATGCAGTCGGACCGTGACACGGCGAAGTACAGCGCGCGTACCGAACAGCTGTTCGCGGAAGCGGGCTACAGCGTGCGGGGCGAGTGGCTGAACCTGGAGCCGTTCGTCAACCTGGCGTACGTGAACTTCGAAAACAACGGCATCGCGGAAAGCGGCGGCGCGGCGGCGCTGCGCGGCGACAAGCAGCACACGGATGCGACGGTGTCGACGCTGGGGCTGCGTGCGGACACCGCGTGGCAGGTGACCCCGGGCACGACGGTGGCGCTGCGTAGCGAGCTGGGATGGCAACACCAGTACGGCGGGCTGGCGCGTGGCACCGGGCTGCGGTTCAACGGCGGCAACGCGCCGTTCGTGGTGGACAGCGTGCCGGTGTCGCGTGACGGCATGGTGCTGAAGGCGGGGGCGGAAGTGGCGGTGAACGAAAACGCCTCGCTGTCGCTGGGCTACGGCGGGCTGCTGTCGCAGCACCATCAGGACAACAGCGTCAACGCCGGCTTCACCTGGCGCTTCTGACATTCAGCGGTCATTACAACGACAACGGAGCCGGCATGCCGGCTCCGTTTTTATTTGCGGCGGTGGGGGGAGAACGTATGATGGCGCGGCGTCAGGACAATAAAAAACCGGGACCCTGACGGATCCCGGCTCAAAAGTGGGTAAAACAGATTAGCGCTAAAGGCTCAAGCCCCGTTTTGCTTATGCAGTCCGAGCGATGTGGACATCGTCTCAGTAGCGGCAACGGAACAAATTTTCCCTGGTGTTACTATGGTTATTATTAAAAAACGTGCTGGTGTTGTTTTTTTATAGTGTATTGCTGTATGTCTCTTTTGATACCATGTTTGACGATGCAACATGGTATGTCAAGCAACGTTTTTAACGCATAATTGCATGGGATGCTAGTTTTAGATGTGGCTTTTTCAGCAGAAATAATCAAAACGACTGATAAATCAGTAAAAAAAATCGAAGGAACAAATGGATAACAATCACCAAAAATTCGATTCACAGTCGATTGCCAATCGGGTCAGAGAGCTGTTTTTACATTACGGGATTGGAAAACGTCAGCATGCCCGAGAGCTCAGCCGCATCTTGGATCTGAGTTTTTCACATGCGCACCGCAAATTGAAAGGGCAAAGCCCCTGGACGCTGGAACAGATCAACAGCGTCGCGGCCGCGCTCGGAGAAACGCCGGCGGCGATCGCCGATTTGAGCGCCGAACACGAGGCGGCCGAACCGAACATGGCGCGCGATGCCATCTTTTTTGTGGCAGGGGTCGCGATGCCTTGCGTCGGGCACATCGGCGACGAGCTTCCCGCCGGGCGGCCGGCGGAATTTGTGGCGCTGCGCATCGAGGGGCAATGGCATATCTATCGCGCCGATGAGGCGCCGGCAGGGCCGCGTTATGGCGTCGAGCTGATCGAAATCCGGCCCGGCTATGGCGACGACGAGCGTCTGAGCATTGCGGTATTGGACGATTCGCATCAGGCGGCCGATGAGTTGGCCAAGTATCTTGGCGGCTGCGGTTTCAACGCGGTGGCGTTTTACGACGTCGACAGCTTCTGTCAGGCGTTGCAGCAAAGCCTGTTCGACGGTTACGTGGTGGACTGGCTGATCGGTGAAGAAACGGCGGATCGCTGTATCGCCACCATCCGCGCCTCCGACAACCCGGACGCGCCGGTACTGGTGCTGACCGGTGAGCTGGGCACCGATCGACGCGAATCGGAAATCGCTCAGGCGATGCGCGAGTACGATGTACTCGGCCCTTATGAAAAACCGGTGCGGCTCCATGTGATCGAAGCCGCACTGCAACGCTGTTTTAATCTTTAGCGGGGAACACCTCGGCCAGCGCGTTCGACAGCGCATCCAGCCGAACCGGCTTCATCAGGTAGTTGTCGAACAGCGCGCGCTGATCCGCCGTGAGTTGCTCCGGCGTGTAGGCGCTGATGCCGATGATCGGCACATGGCGGTTGGGGCCGCGACGGTTGCGCAGCTGCCTGGCCAGGGCGGCGCCGTCGATGCCCGGCATCTGCAGATCCAGCAACAGCGCGTCGTAAGGGCGTCTGAGCAGTTTCTGCAACGCGCGTTCCGGCGAGTCGCACAGTTCGTGCTGGTAACCCAGCTTATCCAGCAACGCCGCAAAGGCGTCACCCACCGACTTGTTGTCATCCACCACCAGCACCTGCTGCGGTTTCTGCTGCAGAGAGGCATTGGCGGCGGCGGGCTCGTCGGCGCGTTCTTCTTCACTGATCTGCACCGGAATGCTGACGATAAAGGTGCTGCCCTTCTTGATTTCGCTGTACACCGTGATGGTGCCGTCGAGCAGCGTCACCAGGCCGTGCACGATCGCTAACCCCATCCCCACGCCGGCATATTGCTTGGTATGCGACTGATCCAACTGGGTAAAGGGTTTGAAGATCTGATCGAGCTGGTCTTTTTCGATACCGATGCCGGTGTCGGTCACTTCGATAATCAACGAACTGCCGCCGGGTTGACGGCGTAGACAGCTGTGCAGCGTAATGCTGCCGCTTTCGGTGTATTTGTAGGCGTTGGTCAGCAGGTTGACGATAATCTGCCGGATGCGCAGCGGGTCGGAATGCACCAACAGGTGGCTGCACTCCACCTCGCAGCTCAGCTTGACCTGCTCTTTGCGGGTCAAAGTAGCGATTTCGTTGGCGGTCTCCGCGATCAGCTTCTGCGCGTCGAACGGCACGATACGCAGCTCCATCATGCCGCTGTCGAGGTGCGCGTAGTCGGTCAGATCTTTCATTTGGCTTTCGATCTGCTGCGCGGCGGTCTCCAGCCGCTGGAAGGTGTCCGCATGCTCCGCCGATACCCGGGTATTCACCAGCACGTCGATGGCCGACATCACGCTCTGCAATGAGGTGCGCAGTTCGTGGCCGATGGCGCCGAGGAAGGCGTTTTTGGTGCGGGTCGCTTTCTCCGCCTCGATCGCCTTGGCCTGCTGGCGAATGGTCAGCCGCTGCTGACGGAACACGATCAGGGTGATGGCGATCAGCGCGATCACCGAGAACATGACAATCACCAGCCCATAGAAAATGATGTGCCGTTTCTCGATGTAGTCCTCATAGGCGGCGGTGCGCTGCTTCACCTCGGCGTGGTCGGTCAGGTTGGCCATTTCGATGGCGTAAGGCTTAATGGCCTTCATGGCCGCGAAAACCTGATTGAAGTCGATTTTCGGGTTATCCAGCAGTTTATCGATGCGATCCATCTGCAGGCGCATCTGCTTGACCACTTCCGGGTAGCCCGGCTCGGCGTACAGCGGTTGCGTGGATTCGGAGACGGTTTCCAGCACGTAAAAGCGCGAATAGAGGATTTCGAACCGCAGCCGCAGGTTGTCGTTGTCCACCTGCGGCGCGTGGCTCTGCTGCTCGACGAACGTGTCGAATTCCGCCAGCTTGATGGAGAACTTGGCGATCGACCAGGAGTAGTTCTCCTGCGTGCCGGCGATGGCATACAGCCCTTTCTTCGACAGGGTGGCGCTGTAGTAATAGAGCGTGACGGTCGAAGCCACCAGAAACAGCGCGGCGAAGATGGCCGGTATCGCCAGCCTGCTGCCGTTCTTAAAGGTCGTCAGCTTCATTTGATCACGATCCTGTCGACTTGCCAGATAAAGCGCGAGTTGTACAACGGCGAGTTCAGCTCAGGCCCGGCGGCGTCACGCGGGTAAACCAGGAACAGCGGGCCGAAGTTTCTGAGCTTCAGCATCTCCCCGTCCATCTTGTAGGCCAGGATCATGTTGTACTTCTTGACGTCGGACAACGGCACGTCGATGTAATAATCGTTCAGCGCGTAGAAGGTTAGCGTCTCGCCCTTGGCGCCGACGCGCTCCAGGATGTCGGCCACCGAAATCCCTTCAAACTTCCTCTGCGGCGTCCAGGAGGTGGAGGTCGTGATGCTGTGCACCGGCATCGCCAACAGCTGTTTATCGGTGAACAGATAGCTTTTGTTGACCGGATCGGTCACGTTGTCGATCTTGCCCGCCACTTCCAGGGTAAAGCTGAGCGCGCTGCTCTGGGCGATAATCAGGGCCACGCAGGCCATCGCAAGGGTTTTGCATAGTTTGAACAGCATCGGCGTTCTCCAGAGGCGCGGGGAGGTTTGTATCAGTCCCGCTAATTTATCAGGCAGAATAATGGCAGAAAAAGCAGGCGGGTGCGAAGGGAATAGTAAACCGCACAAAAAGAACAGGCCGGTATTTACCCCGGCCTGAGAGTGGGATAAACGTAGCGCTTAGCGCATGGTGACGAACTCTTCCGCCGCAGTCGGGTGGATAGCCACGGTGTTGTCGAAGTCCTTCTTGGTGGCGCCCATCTTCACCGCCACCGCGAAGCCCTGCAGGATCTCGTCCATGCCGAAGCCGATGCCGTGCAGGCCGACGATTTTCTCTTCTTTACCCGCGCACACCAGCTTCATGCGGCACGGCTGGCGGTGCTGCGTCACGGCGCTGTACATGGCGGTGAAGGAGGACTTGTACACCTTCACGTTGTCCGCGCCGAATTTCTCGATGGCTTCCGGCTCGGTCAGGCCGACGGTGCCGATCGGCGGGTGGCTGAACACCACGGTGGCGATGTTGCTGTAGTCCAGGTGCTCGTCCGACTTGTTGTTGAACAGGCGCTCGGACAGGCGGCGGCCGGCGGCCACGGCGACCGGGGTCAGCTCTACCGCGCCGGTGTTGTCGCCCACCGCGTAGATGCCTTTGACGTTGGTGTTCTGGAACTTATCGACGTCGATGTAGCCTTTCTCATTGGTTTTCACCCCGGTCACGCCGAGGTTCAGGTTGTCGGTCGCCGGTTCGCGGCCGATGGCCCAAATCAGGCAGTCGACGGTGAATGCCTTGCCGTTTTCCAGCTGCAGCGTCAGGCTGCCGTCGGCGTTCTTGACGATCGCTTTCGGCACCGATTCGGTGTGCAGGCTTGGCCCCTCGGTATTCATCACTTCCACCAGGGTGTCGACGATCATCGGATCGAAGGTGCGCAGCGGCGCGTGCTTGCGCACGAACAGGTGCGTTTCCGCGCCCAGCGCGTTCAGCACGCCGGCGATCTCTACGGCGATATAGCCGGCGCCCACCACGGCGACGCGTTTCGGCATGGCGTCCAGCTCAAAGAAGCCGTCGGAGTCGATACCGTATTCCGCGCCCGGAATAGCCGGATGGCTTGGGCGGCCGCCGGTGGCGATCAGGATGTGATCGGCGGTGATGGTTTCGCCGTTCACCTCCACGGTGTGCGCATCCACGAAGCGCGCGAATCCTTTGATCACGTCAACCTTGTTCTTGCCCAGCACGTTATCGTAGGAGTTGTGGATGCGGTCGATATAGGCGGTGCGGTTGGCGACCAGCTTTTTCCAGTCGAAGGCGTTGACGGTGGTGTCGAAGCCGTAGTCCGGGCCGTACTGATGGATGGCCTCGGCGATCTGCGCCGCGTGCCACATGACTTTTTTCGGTACACAACCCACGTTTACACAGGTGCCGCCCAGCTCTTTGGCTTCAATCAGCGCACACTTTTGGCCGTACATGGCTGCCCGGTTGATCGATGCGATACCGCCGCTGCCGCCGCCAATTGCTAGATAATCGTAATGTTTCGTCATCTGGGATTTCCATGAGTTGTGAATTTGAAGAGGGTAAGAGTTTAACGCCTGACCGGGGTTTGTCGCAAAGATTGCGTCGATGGCTGCGATAGGCGGACGCAGGGCGCGGTAAACCGCGCCCTGCCGGGGATTATTCCGGTACCACCCAGTTGACCAGATGGTGGCCGATGCCCGACGGCACCAGCACCTTGTGCAGCCACGGCAGCACGTTTTTCATCTGCTGTTCCAGCTTCCACGGCGGGTTGATGACGATCATGCCGGAGGCGGTCATGCCGCGCTGATCGCTGTCGGGTTTCACCGCCAGCTCGATCTGCAGGATGCGGCGAATGCCGGTGGCTTCCAGATCGCGCAGCATGCGTTTGATCTGCTGGCGCATCACCACCGGGTACCACAGCGCGTAGGTGCCGGTGGCGAAACGCTTGTAGCCTTCCTGAATGCCTTTGACCACGTCCTGGTAATCGGTCTTCATTTCATACGGCGGGTCCATCAGGATCAGGCCGCGGCGCGACGGTGGCGGCAGCTGGGATTTCAGCTGCTGATAGCCGTCGGCGCGCTGCACTTTGGCGCGCTCGTCTTTCTGGAACTCGCTGCGCAGCAGCGGGTAATCGCTCGGGTGCAGCTCGGTCAGGTGAATTTTATCCTGAGGGCGCAGCAGCTGGCGGGCGATCAGCGGCGAACCGGGGTAGTAGCGCAGCGTGCCGGAACGGTTGAAGTTGTGCACCACGCTCATGTAGGCCGCCAGCTCCTCGGGCAGATCGTCGCGTTGCCACAGCAAGCCGATGCCTTCCAGGTATTCGCCGGTGCGCTCGGCGTGTTCGCCGCTGAGCTGATAACGGCCCGCGCCCGAGTGGGTATCCAGATACAGGAACGGCTTCTCTTTTTCCTTCAGCGACTCGATGATCAGGCTCTGAACGGTGTGTTTGAGCACGTCGGCGTGGTTGCCGGCGTGGAAACTGTGGCGATAACTTAACATGACGGGTGGCGGTTCCTTGTGCTCCGCAGACGGAGCATTCAATGCAATAAGGCTTATAATCTGCACAGTATAAACTGTCTGGCCGGGAAAAACCGGACTCCGTTGCCGCAGACGTTAACAGAAAGGGACAGGACGATGAGCAAACAGGCGATTTTGGCGAATTACCCCGACGCGGCGCGCTGGGCGTTCGGCGACGGCCCCGCGTTAGCCGACGAACTGCTGGGGTTGGTGCTGAGCGGGGATAAAACCGCCACCTGCAGTTCCTATGCGAGCTATCGTCGGGAACAAACCCCGAGGATCGGCGATTACAGCATCGTTCTCGATGGCCGCGGCGAACCGGCCTGCGTGATCAGAACCCTGGCGCTGCGCCTGGTGCGCTACGACCAGGTGACCGCCGAGATGGCGGCCAAAGAGGGCGAAGGCGACAAAAGCCTGGCGTTTTGGCGCGAGGGGCATCAGGCATTCTTTACCCGCGAGGGGAGCTTTGCGCCGGACATGTGGCTGGTATTCGAAGAATTCGAACGGGTTGAAACGCTGTGAATCACAAGGAGAAAGGATGAGCTGCATTTTTTGCGACATCGTGGCGGGCAAGGCGCCGTGCCATAAAATCTGGGAAGACGACGACCATCTGGCGTTCCTGTCCATCTTTCCCAACACCGACGGTTTCAGCGTGGTGATCCCCAAGGCGCACCACCCGAGCTACGCGTTTGACCTGCCGGACGAGGTGTTGAGCGCGCTGATGCTGGCGACCAAGCGGGTAGCAAAGCAGCTGGATCGCGCGTTCGACGACGTCGGCCGCTGCGGCATGGTGTTCGAGGGCTACGGCGTCGACCATGTGCACGCCAAACTGATCCCGCTGCACGGCACTGCGTCGCTGGAGCAGTGGC
Organism: Serratia sp. EWG9; assembly: GCF_019913725.1. Classification (NCBI taxonomy): domain Bacteria; kingdom Pseudomonadati; phylum Pseudomonadota; class Gammaproteobacteria; order Enterobacterales; family Yersiniaceae; genus Serratia; species Serratia sp. EWG9. The sequence continues at coordinate 173,053 of NZ_JADNRO010000009.1, read as the reverse complement.
GGCCGATCGAATCGACCTCGCCGAAGTTTTTCACGCGTTACGAAGGCTACATTTCCTCCCACGACGCCGTGCGCGCCGACGACGAACAGCTGGCGGCGCTGGCCGCCCGCATTCGCCAATGCGCCGTTTAAGGCACGAACGATCAACGCCGGGCATTGATTTTCCTGTTGTCCGGCTCCATGTTAGAGATTCATACGCATTTTAAGGCTCGCCCTCGCGGCGGGCCCCAACGCTAATCAGGACTGCCCTATGACAAATCCGTTGCTGACCCCGTTTTCCCTGCCGCCGTTCTCGGCGATCCGCCCTGAAGATATCGTGCCTGCGGTGCAATCCGCGCTGGCGGACTGCCGCGCCGCGGTAGAGCGCGTGGTCGCGCAGCCGGGGCCGTTCACCTGGGACAATTTGTGTCAGCCGTTGGCGGAGTCGGACGATCGCCTGTCGCGCATCTGGTCGCCGATCGGGCACCTGAACTCGGTGAAAAACAGCCCGGAGCTGCGCGCCGCCTATGAGCAGGCGCTGCCGCTGCTGTCCGAGTACGGCACCTGGGTCGGCCAGCACGAAGGGCTGTACCAGGCCTACCGCAGCCTGAAAGAGGGCGCGGCGTTCGAGACGCTGAGCGTGCCGCAGCGCAAGGCGGTGGACAACGCGCTGCGCGATTTCGAACTCTCGGGCATCGGCCTGTCGGCGGACAAACAGCAGCGCTACGGCGAGATCGTCGCGCGCCTGTCCGAACTGGGCTCTACCTACAGCAACAACGTGCTCGACGCCACCATGGGCTGGAGCAAACTGATTACCGACGAAGCCGAGCTGAGCGGCCTGCCGGAAAGCGCCCTGGCGCAGGCCCAGGCGATGGCGCAGGCCAAAGAGCAGGACGGCTGGCTGCTGACGCTGGACATGCCGAGCTACCTGCCGGTGCTGACCTACGCCGACAACCGCGCGCTGCGCGAAGAGATGTACCGCGCCTTCGCCACCCGCGCCTCCGATCAGGGGCCGAACGCCGGCAAATGGGATAACAGCGAAGTGATGGCGGAAACGCTGGCGCTGCGCCATGAGCTGGCTCAGCTGCTGGGCTTTGACACCTACGCCGACAAGTCGCTGGCGACCAAGATGGCGGAAAGCCCGGAGCAGGTGATCGGCTTCCTGAGCGATCTGGCCAAACGCGCCCGCCCGCAGGCCGAGCAGGAGCTGGCACAGCTGCGCGCCTTCGCCAAACAGCACTATGGCGTGGACGAGCTCGACGCCTGGGACATCACCTATTACGGCGAAAAACAGAAGCAGCACCTGTTCTCCATCAGCGACGAGCAGCTGCGCCCGTACTTCCCGGAACAGCGTGTGGTGGAAGGGCTGTTCGAAGTGGTGAAACGCATTTACGGCATCACCGCCAAAGAGCGTAAAGACGTGGATACCTGGCATCCGGACGTGCGCTTCTTCGATCTGTTCGACGCCGACGGCGAGCTGCGCGGCAGCTTCTACCTCGATCTGTACGCCCGCGAAAACAAACGCGGCGGCGCCTGGATGGACGACTGCGTCGGCAGCCTGCGCAAGGCCGACGGCACGCTGCAAAAACCGGTCGCTTACCTGACCTGCAACTTCAACCGCCCGCTGGGCGACCAGCCGGCGCTGTTCACCCATAACGAAGTGACTACGCTGTTCCACGAGTTCGGCCACGGTCTGCACCACATGCTGACGCAGATCGATACCGCCGGCGTCTCCGGCATCAACGGGGTGCCGTGGGATGCGGTCGAGCTGCCGAGCCAGTTTATGGAAAACTGGTGCTGGGAGCCGGAAGCGCTGGCGTTTATCTCCGGCCACTACCAGAGCGGCGAGCCGCTGCCGAAGGCCATGCTCGACAAGCTGCTGGCGGCCAAGAATTACCAGGCGGCGCTGTTCATTCTGCGCCAGCTGGAGTTCGGTCTGTTCGATTTCCGCATGCACTTCGAATACAGCCCGGAGAAAGGGGCGCAGATCCTGCCGACGCTGGCGGAAGTGAAGAAAATGGTGGCGGTGGTGCCTTCGCCGAGCTGGGGCCGCTTCCCGCACGCCTTCAGCCACATCTTCGCCGGCGGCTACGCGGCGGGTTACTACAGCTACCTGTGGGCGGAAGTGCTGTCGGCCGACGCCTACTCGCGCTTCGAAGAAGAGGGGATTTTCAACGCCGAGACCGGCAAATCCTTCCTCGACAACATCCTGTCGCGCGGCGGTTCGGAAGAGCCGATGGCGCTGTTCAAACGCTTCCGTGGCCGCGAGCCGCAGCTGGATGCTATGCTGCGTCATTACGGCATTAAAGGATAACCCGACACGTGAGCGTGTGTTTATTGTGTGAAGCAGGCGCCGATCCCGGCGCCTTGTCTGTTTTGGCGCAGCGCTGGCGGCTGACGTCCGACGACGATGCGCCGATGGCGCTGGTACTGACCCCGCAGCGGCTGGAGCTGCGCAAGCGCGACGAGCCGAAGCTCGGCGGGATCTACGTCGATTTCGTCTCCGGCGCCATGGCGCACCGGCGCCGTTTCGGCGGCGGCCGCGGCGAGGCGGTGGCCAAGGCGGTCGGCATCAAGGGCAGCTACCTGCCGGACGTGGTGGACGCCACCGCCGGGCTGGGGCGCGACGCCTTCGTGCTGGCGGCGCTGGGCTGCCGGGTGCGGATGCTGGAGCGCAATCCGGTGGTGGCGGCGTTGCTGGACGATGGCCTGCAGCGCGGCTATCAGGATGCGGAAATCGGCCCGTGGCTGCGCGATCGTCTGACGCTGCTGCACGCCTCCAGCCTGACGGCGTTGGCGGATCTCAGCCCGCGCCCGGAGGTGGTGTATCTCGATCCGATGTTCCCGCACAAGCAGAAAAGCGCGCTGGTGAAGAAAGAGATGCGGGTGTTCCAATCGCTGGTGGGCAGCGACGATGACGCCGACGGCCTGCTGGAACCGGCGCGCCGTTTGGCGACCAAGCGCGTGGTGGTGAAACGCCCGGACTACGCGCCGCCGCTGGCCGACGTGCCGGCGCACGCCGCCACGCTGACCAAAAGCCACCGTTTCGATATCTACATGCCGCTGTAATGTCAGCCGGGCCCGCCTTGTCGGGCCCTCAGTTTTCCTCCCGCAAACTTTTCCCCACGCCGCCGCCCGGATGCACCGCCAGCAAGGCGGCCTTGTCATAGCCGCTGCGCGTCATCAGGCAGGCGCAGGCGGCGTCGAAGATCGCCAACACCAGCACAATCGAGGTGGTGGCCAGCATGTTCAGCGGATCTATCTCCTTTTGCACCCCGGTGGCGATCGTCAGCTGCGCCGCCTGCGCGATGGCGGAGTGCGGGTTTTCCGTCACCGCGATCAGCGTCACTCCCTTGGCCTGCAGCGTCGGCAGCAGGCGGGTCAGCTCGTCGGAATTGCCGCCGCGCGAGATCAGGATCAGCAGATCGTCGGCGCGCAGGAAGCCCAGATCGCCGTGCGCCGCGCCGGTGGCGTCGAGATAGACCGCCGGCCGCTCCACGCAGGCCAGCATATGGGCTATCTTGCGCGCCGCAATCCCCGAGGTGCCGACGCCGGTGACGGCGATTTTACCGCGGCAGTCGGCCAGCAGCGCCAGCAGCCGTTGCCAGGTGCGCGCATCGAGGCGTTCGCCCAGCTGCGCCAGCTCCTGGCTGTAGGTTTGCCAGCCCTGCACGGCCTGCCGCCACTCTTGCTGCATCACGCCTCCTCCTGCATCAACCGGCGGTATTTCATGTGGTCGTTGTACAGCTCGTGGAACACCCGGTATTTGCGATCGTAGTAGCTTTTTATCTGGTTGGTCTGCGGCGTCACCGTCTTGCCGATGCGGCTCATGGCGCTCATCGCCTCCGGCAAGGTGTCGAACACGCCGGCCGCCACGGTGCCCATCATCGCGCCGCCCAGCAGCATCGCTTCGCTCTCCTCCGGCAGCAGCATGGCGCAACCGGTGGCGTTGGCGTGCTCCTGCACGAAGATCGGGTTCTTGGTGCCGCCGCCGCTGGCCATGATGGTGTCGATGCTGTAGCCGCTGTGGTTCATGGTTTCGATGATGTGGCGGGTGCCGAGCGCGATGGCCTGAATGGTGGCCAGGTAGTGCAGCGCCATGTCCTCCGGCGTGCGCGACAGCTTCAGCCCGGTCAGGATGCCGGTCAGCGTCGGGTTGGCGCGCGGCGAGCGGTTGCCGTGGAAGTACGGCAGCATGTGAATGTCCTGCGTCAGGAAGGCGATGTTCTCCGGCTCGCCGGCCATGCGGCGCAGAATGGCGTTCAGCACCTCATAGATGGTCTGGCCCTGAGTTTTCGCCTGCGCCAGCAGCTCCTGATAGCACGGGTGCGACTGGATGACGTGGTCGATCAGCGCGCCGGTGGCGGACTGGCCGCCTTCGTTCAACCAGTATTCCGGCAGGATCGCCGAGTAATACGGCCCCCAGACGCCGCCGATAAAGCGCGCGGTGCGCGACATCGCCATATGGCCGGTGGAGGTGCCGCCGATCAGCGCGACGCGGCGGTTGAAGTCGGCCACCTCGCCGGAGACGCCGGTGGCGCCCAGCGTGCCGAGGGTGCCGGCGTGGGCGTCGATGATTGACACGCTCACCGCCGTGCCGGCGATCAGCCCCATCTCGCTGGCGGCGCGCTGAGTCAGGCCGTGGCCCAGCGGCTCGCCCATCATTTTAACGTCGCTGCCGATCTTGGCCGCGTCGTGTTCCAGCACGTCTTCCAGCCCGATCTGCTGGAAGTAGCTCTTGTCCCAACGCTGCTCGTGGCCGAGATAGGTCCACTTGCACACCGTCGAGCACAGCGAGCGGGTGGCGTCCTGGGTGGCGCGCCAGGTGAGGAAGTCCGGCAGATCGAACAGGTAACCGGCGTTGGCCCAGGTGGTGGGCATGTGTTGCTTCAGCCACAGCAGTTTCGGCGTCTGCATCTCCGGCGAAATGATGCCGCCGACGAAGTCCAGCACCCGGTGTTTGGTGGCGTTGATGCGCTCGGCCTGGGCGATCGCCCGGTGATCCATCCATACGATGATGTTCTGCTCGGTGCGGCCGGAGGGGCTGACGGTCAGCGGTTTGCCTTCTTTATCCAGCACCACCAGCGAACAGGTGGCGTCGAAGCCCAGCCCTTTGACCTGGATCGGGTTGATGTCGGCCTGGTTGACCGCGTCGCGCACCGCATTGCACACCGCCTGCCAGATGTTATCCGACGACTGCTCGACGAAATCCGCCTTCGGCCGGTACAGATCGATGGCCCGGCTGGCCTGGCCGACCATGCGGCCATTGAGATCGAATACGCCTGCGCGCGCGCTTCCGGTGCCCACATCTACGCCAATAAAATAGCTCGCCATTATTTTCTCCTCAGGCTTTTCGATTCTGTAACGCGATAAACAGGATCAGCACGCCGCCCCACAGGGCCATGGTCAGGTAGCTGCTGACCCCCAGCAAATTAAGGCCGCTTTCCAACATTTGCAGCACGATCAGCGCCAGCACCAACCCCAGAATGCGGCCGAAGCCGCCGTCCGGGTTAATGCCGCCCAGCACCGAGGCCAGAATGGTCACCAACAGATAAGATTCGCCGTAGCCGGCCTTGGCCGAGTTGAACTTGGCCATCATCAGCAGGGCGGCGCCCCAGCCGAGCAGCGCCGACAGGATATACACCGCGATCTGCACCCGCGCGGTGTTCACGCCGCTGAAGCGGGTGGCCTGCTCGTTGGAGCCGATCAGGTACAGGCTGCGCCCCAGCGTGGTGTGCTCCAGCAGCAGCCACAGACCCACCGCCACCAGCAGGAACAGGATCAGCGCCACCGGCACGCCGAGCACGGCGCCGTTGCCGAGAAATTGAATCGCCGCCGGGAAGCCGGAGATCACCGCGCCGTTGGACAGCAGAATATTCAGGCCGGTGATCAGGGTCATGGTGCCGAGCGAGGCGAGGATGGGCGAGACGCCTATCCAGGCTACCAGCGCGCCGTTGAGCGCGCCGATCGCCACCGCCACCAGCAGGCCGGCCAACAGCGCCAGCGCCAGGAACAGCGGCTGGTCGGGATGGCTGACGATGATCGCCGCCATCACCAGCGAACAGGCGTTGGCGCCGGCGATGATCGACAGGTTGATGCCGCCGGTCAGCATGGTGATGCCCATGCCGAGCGCCAGCAGGCCGAGGATCGGCAGCTGCGAGGCGATCGACTGGAAGTTGCCGAGGCTGAAGAAGCGCGATCCGAGCAGCCCGGCGAACAGCAGCGCCACCGCGATGATGATCGCGCCCTGCAGGCGAATGATCCGATCGTTTGGGATCAACCGAGTTAACTGCGTCATGTCAGATCTCCTTGAGCAGCTTGCGTTTTTCGTTCCAGGCGGTGGTGCTGATGCTGATCAAAATGATCGCGCCGCTGAATACCTGGTGCCAATAGGCCGAGACGCTGAGCAGCGTCAGCCCGTTTTGCAGGAAGGCCAGCAGCACCACGCCGAGCAGGGTGCCGGTCAACGATCCGCGGCCGCCGCTCATGCTGGTGCCGCCCAGCACCACCGCCGCCAATACCGTCAGCTCGAAGCCGAGCAGCGAGTTGGGCGCCACCGACTGGGTGATCTGCGCCTGCACCACCGCCGCGACGCCGGCCAGAATGCCCATATAGCCGTAGACGCAGAAGTGCAGCCGCAGCAGGTTCAACCCCAGGCGCGACGCCGCGTCGCGGTTGCCGCCCATGGCGTAGATCTGGCGCCCCAGCCGGGTGCGGTTCATCAGCACGCCGGTGACGACGATGGTCGCCAGCAGGCACAGCAGCGGCAGCGTCAGGCCGTAGTCGTAACCGTCGGCGCCCTGGAACGAGAACCAGTTGATGCCGTTCATGAACCAGTCCGGGAAGCCGTACAGCCAGGTGCCGTTGGTGGCGTACACCAGCAGGCCGTAGAACAGGTTAAGGGTAGCGATGGTGATGATGATCGCCGGCACTTTCAGCCAGTACACCAGGAAACCGTTCACCAGCCCGAGCAGCAGGCCGACGCCAATCGCCAGGGCGAACGCCAGCGGGAAGCTGCCGCCGTGCTGGATCACCCAACTGGCCATCACATACTGCGCGATGGCGGTGACCGCCGGGAACGAAATGTCGATGCCGCCGGCGATCAGCACCACGAACAGCCCGCAGGCCAGGATGCCGAGAATGGCGTAGCTGGTGGCGACGTCGGTCAGGTTGCCGAGCGTCAGAAACTCATCGGTGCCGGCGCTCAGGCCGATCGCCAGCAGCAGCACCAGCAGGCCGAGATAAAACTCGTGCCGCCCGGCCAGGCGGGCCAATAATGACTTATCCATTCACCACCTCGGCGATCTGTTGTTCGGTACTCTGGTGCGGCGCGAATTCGGCGATCAGCTCGCCTTTGCGCATCACCATCACCCGATGGCTGTTGTAATAGGCTTCCGGGATCTCGTCGCAGATCATCAGCACCGCCATGCCCAGCTGCGCCAGATCGCGGGCGATCTGATAGATCCCCTCTTTGTTGGCGATGTCGACGCCGACGGTGGGCGAGTCGAGGATCAGGATCTTCGGCTGGGTCGCGACCCATTTGGCGATGGCGATGCGCTGGGCGTTGCCGCCGGACAGGGTTTTCACCGGCAATGCGCTGTCGGACACCTTGATGTTCAAATCGCGGATCAGCCGGTTGACCAGCTCGGTCGCCTTGGCGTGATCCAGCAGCCCGAGCGAGGTATGCAGCCGATCGAAGACGGTGACGATGGTGTTGTCGTAGATCGATTGCTCCATGATCAATCCCTGCGTCAGACGATCTTCCGACACGTAGCCGATGCCGTGGCGCACCGCTTCGCGGTTGTTGTGCAGCTGCACCGACCGGCCCTCGATGCGGATCTCGCCGCTGTCCGGCCGCGTCATGCCGAACAGGCTGAGGCACAGTTCGGTGCGGCCGGCGCCGAGCAGGCCGACGATCGAGACGATCTCGCCGCCGCGCAGCGCCAGATTGACGTTGCGGTATTTCTCGCCGCGGCTGAGGTTGCGCACCTCGAGCAGCGGCGCCTGTTCGGCCGGCGGCAGCGGGGGCAGCGGGCTGTAATGGAAGCGTTGGCCGGTCATCAGGAACGCCAGTTCATGGCTGTCCAGTTCGCTGGCCGGCCAGGTGCCCACCAGCTTGCCGTCGCGCATCACGCTGATGCGATCGGCGACTTCCATCACTTCGTCCAATCTGTGGCTGACGAACACCACGCAGATGCCGGCCGCCTTCAGTTCGTTGACCACCCGCAGCAGGCCGTCGACTTCCTGGCGGGTCAGCGAGGCGGTCGGTTCGTCCATGATAACCAACCGCGCTTCGGCGGCGATGGCGCGACAAATCGCCACCAGCTGCCGATCGGCGATCGACAGTTTTTCCACTTTTTTATCGGGATCGATGTGTACGCCGACCCGCGCCATGGCGTCCAGCGCCGTCTGGCGCATCACCCGCTTGCGCACCCAGAAGTGGCCGCCGGGCAGGTAACGGTGGATGGCGATGTTTTCCGCCACCGTCAGGTTAGGGAACAGCGACAGGTCCTGGTAGATCACCTGTATGCCGTAATAACCGGACAGCTGCGGCGTCAGGGCGTGGAAGAGTTTGCCTTCCAGCGAAATATTGGCGCCTTTTTCCGGCTGATAGACGCCGGAGATGATTTTAATGATGGTGCTTTTGCCGCAGCCGTTTTGCCCGGCCAGGCAGTGCACTTCGCCTTTATTCAGCGTCAGGTTGATCTGGTCTAATGCCAGCACGCCTGGGAATCGCTTGCTGATATTCTCCAGGGTGATAAATGCGGGGGAGGCTGTCATAACGTTAACCTGTGCTTGCGTAGCGGCCGAAGCCCTGGGCGCAGCAACGCTGCGCCCCTACGAGGGTTTAACTACTTTCCCGGTGTGGCGAAATTACGCGAAAAATCAGAATCCGAGCGATTGGGCGTTGTCTTTGGTCACTTCCAAAATCTTATTAAACCGAATCACTTTGTGTTCCATATCGACGTCGGCTTTGCCGAGGCCCTCGATCGACAGGTCCTTATTCACTTCTTTGCCCTGCAGCAGCTGGTCGGCCACCGTCACCAGCGCATAACCGGCGTCTTTCGGATCCCACAGCAGCGCTTTCTTGATGTCGCCGCGCATCAGGTAAGGAGCGGCCTGCGCCGGCATGGCGATGCCCACCACCGCGATTTTGTCCTTGGCGCGTTTCTTGGCCACCGCCTGGCCGGCGCCGATTGGGCCGAGCGAACCGAAGCCGATGATGCCCTTCATCTGCGGATAGGTTTTCATCAGATCCAGCGTGGTGGCGTAGGATTTGTCGATGCTTTCCGCCACCGGCAAGCGCGAGGTGACTTCAAACATGTCCGGGTATTTTTCTTTCTGGTATTTGATGGCGGAATCGGCCCAGGCGTTGTGCAGCGGCACGGTCAGCGAGCCGACGTAGATCGCGTAGCCGCCTTTGCCGCCCATGTCTTTCGCCAGCTCATCGACGTTGGCCTGCGCGTATTTCTCGCTGTCGATGGTCTCGATGTCCCACTGGCCGATCTGCTGGTCCGGGGATTCATGGGTCAGCACCACGATGCCTTTGTCGCGCGCTTTTTTCAGCACCGGCTCCAGCACCTTGGCGTCGTTCGGCACCACGATGATGGCGTTGACGTTCTTGGCGATCAGATCCTCAATCACCTTGACCTGCGCGGCCGGATCCGGCGTAGACGGGCCGGTCTGGTAAGCGTTGACGTCGAGTTTTTTCGCCGCTTCGTTGACGCCCACTTCCATGCGGTTGAACCACGGAATGCCGGTCACTTTGGCGACCACGGCAATCTCATATTTATCAGCGGCGAACACAGGTGTTGTCGATAACATGCACGCAGAAACCACACATGCATTTAATAATGCGAGGTTAAATTTCATTAGCTGTACCTTTTTTTATCTGTAGGGGTGGCGGTTTTTCCACCGCTGCAGATTACAAAGGAATGGAAGAGGGGGCGTAGCCGAAGTTAATGAAATGTGATCTGCGCACATTTAAGTAAAATACTGGCGCATTTAGTGTTAAATAAATGTTTAATTATTTGGTGGTGGTAAATTTACTACCAATTAAACGGCCATAAATAACTTTTTATTAACTTTTAATTAACGCTTGCGCATCATTTTGATGGCTTGGACGCGGAAAAAAATGCCGGCGCAGAGGCCGGCATTGAAGCATTTAATCGATGTGTGAACAAGATCACCTTTGCGCCCGATTACAGCACGCCCTGGGCCAGCATCGCCTCCGCAACCTTAACGAAACCGGCGATATTCGCGCCGTGTACATAGTGGGTTTGCTTGCCCTCGCCGCCGTATTCCACGCAGGCATGGTGAATATCCGCCATGATATGTTGTAAACGTACATCCACTTTTTCCGCCCGCCAGCCGATGCGCGCGGCGTTTTGCGCCATCTCCAGCCCCGAGGTGGCCACGCCGCCGGCGTTGGCCGCCTTGCCGGGCGCGAACAGCACCCCGGCGTCGAGGAAGGCGTCGGTGGCCTGGATGGTGGTCGGCATGTTGGCGCCTTCCGCCACCGCTTTCACCCCGTTGCGGATCAGCGTCTGCGCCGCCTCGAGATCCAGTTCGTTCTGGGTGGCGCACGGCAGGGCGATATCCACCGGCACGTTCCACGGCTGCTGGCCCGCCAGGTAGGTCAGGCCGCGTTCGCGGGCGTAGTCCGCCACCCGGCCGTAGCGCTGGTTTTTGATCTCCGCCAGGTGCGCCAGCTTCTCGGTGGTGAAGCCGTCTTCGTCCACCAGAGTGCCGCCGGAATCCGACACGGTGATCACGCGCGCGTCCAGCTCCAACGCTTTCTCGATGGTGTACTGCGCCACGTTGCCGGAGCCGGATACCGCCACCCGCATCCCCTCAAAGCCCAGGCCGTGGCGCTGCAGCATGGCGTCGGTAAAGTACACCAGGCCGTAGCCGGTCGCCTCGGGGCGGATCAGGCTGCCGCCGAAGGAGAGCCCTTTGCCGGTAAACACGCAGGCGGTGTTGTTGGACAGTTTCTTCATCATGCCGGCCATAAAGCCGACTTCACGGCCGCCGACGCCGATGTCGCCGGCCGGCACGTCGGTGTCCGGGCCCAAGTGGCGATACAGCTCGGTCATCAGCGCCTGGCAGAAACGCATGATCTCGCCCTGGCTTTTGCCTTTCGGATCGAAATCGGAGCCGCCTTTGCCGCCGCCCATCGGCAGGGTGGTCAGCGCATTCTTGAAGGTCTGCTCAAAGCCGAGGAACTTCAGGATCGACAGGTTTACCGACGGGTGGAAGCGCATGCCGCCCTTGTAGGGGCCGATGGCCGAGTTGAACTGGACGCGAAAGGCGCGATTGACCTGCACCTGGCCGCGATCGTCCACCCAGCTGACGCGGAACTGAATGATGCGCTCGGGCTCCACCAGGCGCTCCAGCAGCGCCTGTTCGCGATAGCGCGGGTTGCGCTCGATAAATGGCCACAGCGAGGTGAACACTTCGCGCACGGCCTGCAGATATTCCGGCTGGTGGGGGTTATGGCGTTGTAACGAGGACAGGAAAGACTCTACCGATACGGCATATTCCATGGATAACTCCTTTTAGCATTAAATTTTCCCCCGCTATTTCTTATAGATTTGGGTATAGGTGATGCTCGGGGGAGGATGTTGTGTCTTTAGCGACTATATCATCGGAGGGCGGTTGATTATCAAGCGATTAATCGGCGTGGCGGCATGAAAAACGCCCGCAGGGCGCGGGCGTTGGGCAGTTAAGTTAGCAAGCGCTTACTTTATTCGTCTTCTTCGTCGCGCAGCGGCACGATCAGCATATCGATGTGCACGGTATTGATCAGCTGGCGAGCGGAAGACATCAGTTTGCTCCAGAAGTCCTGGTGGTGGCCGCACAGCACCAGATCCATGTCGTATTTCTTGATGGCGTCCACCAGCACCTGCGCCAGATCGCCGCTGCCGCTCAGGGTCTCGGTGATCGGGTAGCCGGCGTTTTGCGACAGCTCGGTCAGCGCCTGGTGGGTTTCTTCAGAGATGCGCTTTTGCATGTCGCCGAGATTGACGTCGATAAGGCCAGTATAGAGATCGGAATAGTTGACATCGACGTGGATCAGAGAAACTTTGGCGTTATACGGCCGCGCCATAGAGACGGCTTTTTCTACCAGGATCTTGCTTTCCGGGGATAGGTCTACCGCGATCAATATGTGTTTGTAAGCCATAAGAATACTCCTTCCATAAACATGCCGATTAAAAAGGGTTAGCAGGCGTTCCGTGTACCCGCCTGGCGCTTTTGGTTCCATAGTATCATTCGGATAACGCAATGATATGTTGGGGCGATCACACTGCGCCGCATCGAAAATCTCTGCGCACGATACCTTTCGTTGTACACCCGCGCGGCGAAAAAGCCTAAGGGTTATGCGGGTTTTAACGGTCTGACCGCTTGAATTATAAGCGTTATTAAACAAAGTATAGCGCTAAATGTGCAATCAGCGCTCCAGATGCGGTTGCAGCAGGCTTTCAAACCACTCGTGAAACACCGCCAAACGGCGGGAACGCTGGCGGCGATGGGGGTAGATCAGGGCGATCGGCATGGAGGCGGCGCGGTAACCGGGCAGGACTTCCACCAGTTCACCGGCGTCGAGCAGGTGTTGCACGTCGTAGCGCGGGATTTGCATCAATCCCAGCCCGGCGCGGCAGCAGGCGATATAGCTTTCGGCGTTGTTGACCACCACCCGGCTGGGCAAGTCGAGCCGCTGGGTGTGCCCGTCGCCGGTCAGGTATTCCCAGGGGGATTCGCGGCCGGTTTTGGGCGAGGCGTAGCCGATGCTCCAGTGCCCCTCGGCGAGATCGGCGGGATGAAGAGGATGGCCGAATTCGCTCAGGTAGGCGGGGCTGGCGCAGTTGATCAGCGCGATATGGCCGAGCGGGCGCATCACCAGGCTGCTGTCGTGCAGATCGCCGACGCGCACCGCGCAGTCGACCCCTTCCTGCACCAGATCGATGGCGCGATCGGCGGAGCCGAGCACCAGCTGCAGATGAGGGTGGCGCCGCAGCAGGCTGGGCAGCGCCGGCGCGATCAGCCGACGGGCGATGCGGCTCGGCACATCGACGCTGAGCCGCCCGGAGGCCTGCCGTTGGCTGGCCTGAAACGACTGATCGATATCCTCCACCTCGGCCAGCAGCGGGCGCAGCCGTTCGAGCAGCTGTTCGCCGTCGGCGGTCAGCCGCACTTGCCGTGTGGTGCGGTGCAGCAGGCGCACGCCCAGCTGCGTTTCCAGTTGCTGAACGGCGGCGGACACCGAGGCGCGCGGCACCTCCAGCGCATGGGCCGCCCGGATAAAGCTGCCCATCTCCGCCACCTGCACGAATACGCGGTATTGATTGAATCTGTCCATCTCGTTGACCTGCTGTTCCTTGGCGCCGTTTCTGACAGAGAGTGTAGCCGCATGGCGCGGTTGCGCGCGAGCAGGTGCGGGGGCGATAGGTGCCCCCGCCGGGTTTATTTGGTGGTGTAGCCGCCGTTGATCAGGATGGTTTGGCCGGTTATCCACCAGCCGTCGCTGACCAGATGACGGATGAACGGCACCACGTCTTCGATATCGGTCAGGCCGGTTTGGCTGAATGGCGACAGCGCCGCCGCCGTCTTGTGGTAGGCCACGGCGTCCGCGCCTTCCGCCGGGTAGAAGAACGGGGTATCCATCGGGCCGGGGCCGACCGCCGTCACGGAGATGCCGCGCTCGCCGAACTCCTTGGCGGCGGCGCGGGTGAAGTGCTCCACCGGCGCTTTGGTGCCGGCGTAAGCGGCGTAGAACGGCGTGAAGGCGCCGAGCAGCGAGGTGACCAGCGTGCAGATTTTGCCGTTGTCGTTAAGGTGCTTACCCGCTTCTTTCAGGAAGAAGAACGCGGTTTTGGCGTTGACCGCGGTCATCTCGTCGTACTCGGCTTCGCTGATGTCGATCAGCGGCTTTTTCAGCACCTTGCCGACGGTATTGATGGCGATATCCGGCTTGCCGACGGCGGCGACAGCATCGGCGAACAGCTTCTCGACCGCGCCTGCGGTGGTCAGATCGGCCTGCAGCGCGACGCCTTGCGCCCCGGCGGCCTGAATGGCGGCGACGGTTTTCTCCGCCTCGGTTTTGGAGGCGGCGCTGTTGTAGTGGATCACCACCGCTTTGGCGCCTTGCTCAGCCAAATCGCGCGCGATCAGCCCGCCGAGGTTCTTGGCGCCGCCGGCGATCAGGACGGTTTTTCCCTTGATTGAATGGTTTGCCATAACAGTTTCCTTGGATAAGCGTAACGGAAACCTGAGTCTAGCCAGCGTGGGGGGAAAGATCAGCGGCGTGGCGCGGGATAGACTATCCATAAAAACAGCCTAATCGAAAACGGGCGGTTATCGCTTATAACGCCCCGGCAGGTGACTTTTCGGCACAGGGCGGTAAATTTTATCCACTGCTCAGGCCAGTTTGCGTTTCATTAACCTACAATGATGGATGTGGGCCTCATCATTTCTCCTCTGAGTAGAACCATGCCGTGCAAATCTCATCGTGCGGTGCGGCAACGTCTTCGGAGGCGGTGGGTTATGGGCGTGGCCCGTGCAGGCAAAAAAAGGGGATGAGAGCGGTAAGCTCCAGCAGAGTATCGGGTAATGAGGTAGGGCGGTTGGACCCGGCGGATGGCCGCGGATAACAACGCCTTGAGGGGGCAATCATGATCAGTACCGTCGCGCTGTTTTGGGCCTTGTGTGTGGTGTGTGTGGTTAACATGGTGCGGTATTACTCTTCTCTGCGCGCGCTGCTGGTGGTATTGCGCGGCTGTGACCCGCTGCTGTACCAATATGTCGACGGCGGCGGCTTCTTTACCGCCCACGGCCAACCCAGCAAGCAGCTGAGGCTGGTGCGTTATATTTTCGCGCAGCGCTATGTCGAGCACCACGATCCGGAGTTTATTCGCCGCTGCGAGCGGGTGCGCGGGCAGTTTATGCTGACTTCGGCCCTGTGCGGCCTGGTGGTCATCTGCCTGATAGCGATGATGATTTGGTATTAATGCCTTTCTGTTTCCCTTGATGCAGGCAAAAAAAAGGCGGCCATGCGGCCGCCTTCCTCATGATGCTTGTCGCTTAGATCAGCTTCAACGCGACCCAATACAGCGCACCGGAAAGCAGAATCGAGATTGGCAGGGTGAGCACCCAGGCCAACAGGATGTTCTTCACGGTTTTGCTCTGCACGCCGCCGCCGTCCACGATCATCGTCCCGGCAACCGCCGAAGAGAGAACGTGGGTGGTGGAGACCGGCATGCCGGTATAACTCGCCACGCCGATCGACAGCGCCGCGGTCATCTGGGCCGATACGCCCTGGGCGTAGGTCATGCCTTTCTTGCCGATCTTCTCGCCGATGGTGGTGGCTACGCGTTTCCAGCCCACCATGGTGCCGAGCGACAGCGCCAGCGCGACGGCGACGATGATCCACATCGGCGCGTACTCGACGGTCTGCAGCAGATCCTGACGCAGGTTCTTCAGGAAGCGCTGGTCGGCGGATGAGGTTTCCGGCAGCTTGGCGACTTTATCCGCCGTGTCGGTCACGCACATCAGCAGGCGGCGCAAATGGCTGCGCTGCTCAACCGTCAACTGATCGTAGCTTTGCAGGTTGGTCAGCATGCCCTGAGCCAGCTCGATCGCCGGCATGGCGCGCGAACTGTCGCAGTGGAACTCGGCCGGTTTGCCAGGCGTGGCTTCGTCATCCGGGCTTGGCACCAGCGGCGTCAACGACACCGCATGCGACAGCGCGTCGCCGTGCTGCTGGTAATATTGCTGCAGGTGGGTCACGGCGTCACGCGTACGGGTGATGTCATAACCGGTTGCATTCATATTGACCACGAAGCCGGCCGGCGCAACGCCGATCAGCACCAGCATGATAAGGCCGATGCCTTTCTGGCCGTCGTTGGCGCCGTGCGAGAAGCTGACGCCAATCGCCGACAGGATCAGCGCGATACGGGTCCAGAACGGCGGCTTGCGTTTGCCGTCGACCTTTTCACGTTCCGCAGGGGTCATGTGGATACGCTGGCGTTTCTTGGTGCCACTCCAATAGCGGCGCAAGGCGAACACCATCACTCCCGCCACCATCATGCCGACCAGCGGCGAGAACAGCAGAGAAAGGAAAATACCAATCATTTTCGGGACGTTAAGCGCATCCACCACCGAAGTGTGGGTCATCAGGGCGTTGGTTAAACCGACACCGATGATTGCGCCTATCAGCGTATGGGAACTGGACGCCGGCAGACCGAAATACCAGGTGCCGAGGTTCCAGATGATTGCCGCCAACAGCATGGAGAAGACCATGGCTAATCCGTGTGCTGAACTGACGTTCAACAACAGATCGGTAGGCAACAAGTGGACGATGGCGTAAGCAACACTCAAACCGCCGAGCATTACGCCAAGAAAGTTGAACAAACCTGCCATCACGACCGCAAGTTGCGAGCGCATGGCGCGGGTATAAATAACTGTAGCGACCGCATTGGCCGTATCATGAAAACCGTTGATGGCTTCATAAAACAACACGAACAACAATGCGAGAATTAACATCAGGCCGGTATGGAAATCCAGGCCAGCGAACAAATGCAGCATAAGCGTTACGCCAGTTTGTGGACATGAACGCCGCGCATTATCAGTGACAACCGGGGCCGGGGAAAAGGAAAATATGACGTTTTTTTGATTTGGACATGACGAAACGATGACGCGCCTATAACAAAAATATTGAATATCAACGCGTTATTCTCCTCTGACCTCTGTAATATTTTCTTACTGTGGCGTTGGCGGCGCCGGGGCTTTACAATCTTCCGCCGTGAATTTGGCGGTGACCGGCGGCGAAACGGCGTAATATGGCGCTCTTTTGTCGCGATTGTGGTTTTGATAAGTGAGGCTCAGGTGGAACAGTTTGATGTCGTAGTGATTGGGGCGGGCGCCGCCGGCATGTTTTGCGCCGCGCAGGCGGGGCAACTCGGTTGCCGCGTGTTGCTGCTCGACAACGGCAAAAAACCGGGCCGCAAGATCCTGATGTCCGGCGGCGGGCGCTGCAACTTTACCAACATGTACGCCGAACCGGCGGCCTATCTGTCGAACAACCCGCACTTCTGCAAGTCGGCGCTGGCGCGCTACACCCAGTGGGACTTCATCGATCTGATCAACCGCTACGGCATCGCCTACCATGAAAAAACGCTGGGACAGCTGTTCTGCGACGATTCGGCGCAGCAGGTGGTGGATCTGCTGGTTAAAGAGTGCGAGCTGGGCCAGGTGACGATGCGCCTGCGCAGCGAAGTGTTGGGCGTGGAGAAAACCGAGAGCGGCTACCAGCTGGCGCTCAATGGCGAAAAAGTAAGTGCTCGCTCACTTGTGGTGGCCAGCGGCGGATTATCCATGCCGGGGTTGGGCGCGTCGCCGTTCGGTTACAAACTGGCGGAGCAGTTCGGCCTCAGAGTGTTGCCGACGCGCGCCGGGCTGGTGCCTTTTACCCTGCATAAGCCGCTGCTGGAGCATGTGCAGAAGCTGTCCGGCGTGTCGGTGCCGGCGGTGATCACCGCCGAGAACGGCGTCAGCTTCCGTGAAAGCATCCTGTTCACCCATCGCGGCCTGTCCGGCCCGGCGGTATTGCAGCTGTCCAGCTACTGGCAACCGGGTGAGTATGTGAGCATTAACTTACTTCCTGAGCTGGATCTGGCGGGCTTCCTTGATGAACAGCGCCTGCAGCACCCGAACCAAAGCCTGAAAAACACCCTGGCGCTGCACTTGCCGAAGCGGCTGGTGGAATGCTTGCAGACCCTGGGACAACTGCCGGAGGCGACGCTGAAGCAGCTGAATGCGCCGCAGCAGGCGGCGCTGGTGGATCTGTTGCAGAACTGGCGCGTGCAGCCGAACGGCACCGAAGGTTATCGCACGGCGGAGGTGACGCTCGGCGGCGTCGACACCAACGAACTTTCTTCCAAGACGATGGAAGCCCACAAGGCGCCGGGGCTCTATTTTATCGGCGAAGTGGTGGACGTGACCGGGTGGCTGGGCGGTTACAACTTCCAGTGGGCCTGGAGCTCGGCCTGGGCCTGCGCCCAGGCGCTGGCGGCGCAGGGGCGGTAACGTTCAGCAGTGACGGGTTAGGCCGATTTTTTTGGCATAAAACGCAGACACAACCCAGCGACCGCCGCTGCTGCAGCTGCATAAAGCATCAGCAGGTAGGCGGTCGAAAGCGCCTCCGGATCGCCGAGGCCCCATTCATTAGACTTGTGAACCATTTCCCACGCCATGTCCGGTGTCAGCAGTAGCCGAGAGGGAATGATGTTCGGCAAGACAGCGAATACCGGGACAAAAATCACCGAGGCGATCGGTTTTCTCAGCTGATTAGGTTCCATTTTCTCTCTCAACCTGCCGGCCCTTTCAATTCCACGCGATTGCCGTCCGGATCGCTGAAATAGATGGACGGCCCGTCGCCTTCCGCGCCGTAGCGTGATTCGGCGGGATCAGCGTCGATCCCCTGCGATCGCAGGTAGGTCAGCAACGCGTCTTCGTTGAACGGATCGATGCGCAGGCAAAAGTGATCGACGTTCTGCTGTCTGGCATAGGGCGGCATGCCGCCTTTTCTTCCGAGCATGCCGTTGACGTCCACCAGATCGATCATGGAGGTGCCGGCGCGCAGGTGCACCAGTCCCAAATCCGGTCGCTGTTTGGCGATATCGCAACCGATGACCTGGGTATAAAAACGCAGGCTGTTCTGCATATCGCGCACGCGCAGAACCACATGATCGATATTCTTCAGGCTGAAAGGGGGCATGGTTCTCTCCCAAGAGCGGTACGTGACTCTTTAGCTTAAGCGGTCGCGCCCGATTTATCCTGTTTTCTCCCCTATTGCCGTCAGCGCCGCCATTTATCGCAAAGCGGCCACGATCTCCTCCAGCTCAGCACGCTGCGCCTCACCAAGTGCGCTGTCCATCGCGGCATTCTCCGCCAGCAGGGTTTGCAGGCCGATCAGCCAGTCATAGATATAAAACGCGGTATTTTTGGTCGGCGTCGGCGCCAGCCGGGTTAGCCGCTGCTGGCCACTCCAGTCCACCGCCGGCTGCGGCGGCGGGGTAAAGATCGGCTGGCCGGGATTGACGCGGCTCTCGGGGCGCGTGGCCGCGTCGCGCCGCTGGAAGCCGAGCCAGGCGACGAAGTCGCCCAGTAGCGCCAGCGCCTGGCTGATCTGCCGATCTTCACCCTGTTCCGGCAAGCTCCCGGCGCACAGCGCGCGCTCCAGTTCGTCGTCGAGCCGCAGGCGGCAGGCGGCGCCGATCAGCGCATCGACCAGCAGTTCGAGGTGCGGCCTGTCGACGCCGAGCAGATCCAGCAACCGGCGGCTGTCAGGCAGCGCGCGCAGATGGTTGACCCAGTCGGCGAAGATCCGCGCGGCGAAAGGCGATGCGGGCTGCTCGCCGGGCGCCGCAGGGTCTTGCGCACCGAACAGATCGATATCCAGCCCAAACGGCGAAGGCGGCGTCGTCTGGGACGGCGTCGTATGCTGCTGTTGCTGATAAAGCTGGCGCAGCGTATCGCGCTGGGGCAGCAACCGTTCCAGCAGTTCGCCGTGGCGGCCGGCCTGCGCCTGCAACGCGCGCAACAGCTGCTGGGCGCGTTGCTGCGCCGCGTGCGGATCGGCGACGGAGAGCCAGTTGCCGAGCAGGCTTTCCGTCAGTTCGCGCTGCAACTCTTCACGCTGTTCGAGCAAGCGCGCTTGTTTGTGGGCCGGGCGCGCCTGTGCAGCCAGGTAGTTCACCATCCGGCGGCAGTCCTGCTCATCCAGCGCCAGCAGCGTGGCCCAGCTGTCGCCGGGCTCGCCGACCTGACGCTGGACGGCATCGTCGGGCCGCGCTTTGCCTTCCTGACGCAGGTCGAACGGCGTGATCGCCCAGATTAAACCGGGCTTGCGGCGCTGGCGCAGCGCCGGGGTTTCCCCCTGGGTGTGGTTGACCCAATCGGCGAGCGCCTGGCCGACGCGCGCGGTGTCCTGCGGCGTGGCGGCGGCATCGGTCACCAGCAGCAGGCTGGCGTGCAGGCCGTCGGCGCAACGGGCCAGTAAATGGGCGCGCTTCGCCTGCTGCAGACGCTGCGCCGGCTCCGCCTGCGGACAGATGCGGCTGCCGGGCAGATCGATCAGCGCCACGTCGGCGGGCAAGCCTGCCTGCGTCGTCTGCGGCAGCAGGGTGGTCAATTCTGCGGTCAGCCAGGCCAGATCGCTCAGCGCGATCTCCCGTTCATCGCCGTTTTCGGTCATGACGGCGATCGTGGCGTTTTCCGGTGCGGCGCTTGCGGTCAGCAGCGCCAACGCGCGGCGCGGGGCATGAACCCGTTTGCTGCCGTCGAGCGCCTGCAACGCGTGCGCCAGCTGGCGGTAACGCGCCGTCAGCGTCGCTTCCTCTCCCCACAGCGGCGCAAACAGGCGCGCGCGGTCATCGATGCTCAACTGCGGCGCCAGCGTCACCGCCTGCGGCCAGAAGTGCCTGTCGAGCGAGGATTGCTCTTTGTCGCCGTGGCGGCGCAGGCTGTCCCACAGCGCCAGTACGGCATTGCCGTCGAGGCCATCGATGGCGATCGCCTGTCGGTGGCGCGTCAGCGCTTGCAGGTGGTCGGCGATGGCGCGGGCGTCCCAGTCCGTGCGGAAGCCGCTCATCGCGGCGGCGTCAATCGTCATGGCCAACCACTGCGCTTCATCGAGCAAGGCGAGGGCGATCGGATAATCGGCGGGCCCCGCCTCGGCCGCCGTGCAGTAGCGCACCGCGAGCGAAAGGTCCGCGTCGAAGCGTTTCGCGCCGGGCGCCAGCGCCGCCAACAGATGGGCTTTGGCGGCGGCGTTGTGGCCATATAAACCGATGGCGACCTGCGCAGACCGTGTGTTTTCCAACAGTGCGGCGCGGTTATGGCAACGCCGCAAACGCTGTATTAGCCGATCGGCTTCCCGCTCCAGGCGGGCGGAGTGATGGCGTGCGGCGTCCACCCAGTCGATCGCCTGCAAAATGCCGGCGCTGAGCGCGTTATTCGGAGCCGCTGGGGCGAGGGTTTGCGTGTTCATCGTGGGTAAATGCTCCCGCTGTCTATCCAGTAGTGGGTCGCACCGGAGGCGCTGGCAGCCAGGGTATTGAGTTTCAGTTGCAGGTGGTGCGCCGGGACGGGGCTGCCGTCGGCCAGCAGCGCCTGGGCGATCTTGACGCTCTCGGCGCCCTGCTCGGCGCTGGCGGTGATGGCCAGCCGCAGGCCGATCACCGCGTCGCCGGCCAGCTTGCGCGCCAACTGGGCGTCATTGATGGTCAGCGTATAGAGCGGCGAGGCCGGCCAGCGTTCGTTGTCCAGCTGGCGGAAGCCCAGACGCAGCGGGCCGCGCAGCTGGAAGCTGCTGGCGGGATCGAGCGCGAAATCGGCGCGATCCAGATCGATGTCGCGGTAATAGACGTTATCGTCCGCCAGCATGTTGTTGCCGTCCAGCATGCCCAGATAGCGAATGGTGGAGTAGGGCTGGAAATCGCCGACGTTGAAGTAAAAGCTCTCCAGCCGCAGATCGATCGCCAGCAGGCACAGCATGGCGCCCACGGCAGCGGTGGATTTCGGGTTGTCGATGCGGCCGCGTTTGTTGAACGGGTACCAGCTGCGGGTGTGGTAGCCCTCGAGCGGCAGAATGCGGCTGGCGGGCAGCGGCTGCAGGTGGCGCAGCAGCGCCTGCACGCCGGGGAAGCGCGCCGGGCGGCCGGTCAGCAGCAACACGTCGCAGGTGTACAGCGCCACCACTTCGGCCAGCAGGCGCAGACAGCGGCCGATGCCGATGCGATCGGACAAGAAAGCGGCGTGCAGGTCGGCCAGACGGATCACCAGCGGGGTGTGCAGGATATCGAAGGCGTCGCTGTCGGCTTCGCGCTGCACTTCGCCGTTGATAAACGCCAGCACCTGCGGCGTCGGCCGCTGCGGCAGCAGATCGCCGAGGCCGGCGGCGATTTCCGCGCGGCTGTCCAGCGGATCGTACTGCTCATAGGCGGCGAGCAGCGCGCGTCCGGCGGGCATGAAGATCTGCAGCGCGGCCTGTTGACGCAGGGTGGAAAGCCCGTCCATGCGCCCTTCGTTGCCGAACAGTTTGTCCATCAGCGCCGCGGCGGCGCTCACGCCGGCGGCCTCGAACGCCTGTTGCACGGCGGGCAAGACAAACTGCTGGATGATGTCCAGCAAGATATCGTCGCCGGCGACCTTAAAGCCCTCGCGGAACAGCAGGCGCGGGTTGATTTTGATGTTGTTGCCTACGCCGTCATCGAGCGAGTAGTGCGTGATCGCCAGATCGGTGGTGCCGCCGCCGATGTCGATGGAGGCGATGCGCAGCGTCTTGCCGGGCTGTTCACCCGGCGCCAGCGGCCGATCGGGCCGAGCCATGGCGGCAAAGAAGGCGTCGGTGCGGCCGGCGAAGTTCACCTGGGTTTCGTTGTACAGATAGACCATCTGGCCGCAGGTGGCTTCGTCCCACTCGATCTGCACCTGCGGCGCCGGGAAGCGAGTGTGCGCGCCGTCGAACGGCGCATCCTGCGGGTGCCAGCCGAGGGCTTTCCACACCAGCCCGATCGCTTCCTGCATGCGGCGGCGGAAGATCTCCCGCTCCGGCTTCGGCATCGCCGACGGCAGCGTCAGGATGATGGCGCGTAAACGGCGCGGGGCGGCGGCGTTCGGCATGCGGCTGCGCTGGGCGATGCTGTTGATCTGCATCAGCGCCTGCGCCAACAGCTCGCTCAGCATCAGGCTCATCACCGCGCTGCGGCTGTAATGGGCGGCGAACACCGGCAGCCGTTCGGCCGTCGGCAGGGCGGACAGCGGCACGCCCTCGTCGTTGATCAAGGTGGTCAACGGCGCGGCGGCGGCCATCGGCTCGTGCCGCTCGTTGAAGCGCCAGCCGGGCGCATAGCGCTCTTCGTCCCACAGATAGCGGCGCGGGCTGGAGATGCCGGTGGTGCCTTCATGCCCTTCGCGTCGCTGCGCCAATTGCGCGGCTTCACGGCCGACGCGGGTGATGGACGGCCATTGGAAGGCGTCGTCGCGTCCGCTCTGGAAGGACAGATGTGGCTTGCCGAACGCGGCCCGAGAAAACTCCACCCGGCTCTCGAACAGTTCGTTGTAGACGTGATGCGGTTCGGACAGCGAACGCAGCTGCAGCTCATAGGTTTGCTTCAGGCCGTTGCTCTCTTCCGGATGGTCTTCGACCAGCACGCCGCAGGTGTGAGAATTGCCGACGTCCAGCACCAGATCGACGTCGATCGCCGGCTGTTGCAGCGTCGCCGCCGCCATTTTTATCTGCGGCACCGTCAGCTGATGGCCGAGCATGTGCAATAGGTTGAGGTAGTGCGCCTGATACTCGAAGGTTTTCAGCCCGGCGTTGATCTCCGCCTCGGCGCGCTGTTCCTGCTCGGCGGCGCGCTGGCTGAACGCCTCGCGCAGCCAGCCGTCCACCCAGGTCAGATCGAGGAACTCGCCCAGCTCGTGGTTGCGGTGCGCCAGCGCGAAGCTCAGATCGGCGCCGAGATCGCTCTCGCCCGGCGCCAGCGCTTCCTGGCCGGGCACGGCGGCGCGGGTATCGAAGGCCAGCACCACCCGCAGCAGGTTGCCGTCCTGATCCGGTTCATCCAGTTGCACCACCTGCAGGCGAGCCCAGTTATCCGGGCCTGACAAAAATATCCCCGAGGCGGTATAGCGCAAGAACGGCAACGGCAGCCAGAGCTTATCCAGCAGGCGCAGCGACTGCTGCAGCGGGTAGCTGAACTCCGGCCGCACCACTTCGGGGGCTTGCCCGCCCTCGGCCGGCAGCTGATATTTGCCGCTCTCGGCCTCCCATTGCAGGCGCAGCAGCGGGCCGCTGGCGGTCTTGCGCACGAATTTGCCGGGAAACTCGGCGTCCAGCCGCGGGGTCAGGGCAAAGTCCATAAACTGAATGCCGCTGTCCTGAATCAGCGTAATGCCGTGTTTGTAGTCCGTAAGGGGTGCCAGCATCATTTACTCTCGCGCTTGAACGTCATGGGATAGGTGGTGTCCGCATCGTAGCGGCCGGTGCATTCCGCGGCCCCGGTCTCGCCCTGGCGGCAGACGATTTCCGGGATCTGGTAGCGGCTGCCGTCGCTGCAGCGCGCTTTGGTGCGGCTGTTGATCACCAGATTGCCGGACTGCATCAGCCCGGCCTCGACCGCCACCCGGCAGGTGACGCCGTCGCCGTAGGCGATGACGGCGCTGCCTTTGCCCGCGTTCAGGCGGTATTGCAGGCTGGGGCGCTTGCCGGTGATCGGATCTTTCAGCGCCACCGTGGCGCGCCATTTGCCGTTAAGGAAACGGGTGGAGCCGGCCTTCACCGCCTCGGGCGGCAGCACCAGCGCATTTTTGTCCGCCGGCTGCGGGATGACCGGCGCCGGGGGCGGCGGCATCAGCGTGGCGTGCGCCAGCGGCAAGCGCAGCTCAGGCAACGGCGCGGCGGTTTTTTCCGGCGGTGCCGGATGGCGCACCTCAGCCGGCATCGCCGGTTGCGGCGGCGGTGAGCGGTGCAGCCAGGCGGCCAGCGCCGCGCTGCCTAGCAGCAGTACCGGCAACAGCCACAGCGCGTGCGTCGACGCGGGCGAACAACGGCGGGGGATTCGGCGGGCGCCGTCGGGGCGGGCACCGGTTCAGGCTCGGCGGCCGGGGCCGGTTTTACCGGTTCGACAACGGCCGGTTTGCGCGGCGCGGCGGCGATCGGCGCCGGTTTTTCCACTTCCGATTCGAGCGGGCGCAGGCAGGCTAACGGATCGTCCGGGCTCTGCGCCTGCGGTTTGATAAAGCCCCAAAAGGTCAGCACCGGCCGATCGTCCACCAGGTAGACGTGGTTGGGATCGGGAATGTGCATCGCTTTGGCCAGCAGCGCGCCGAACAGGCGGTGGCTGGGGTGATCGGTCGCCCGGGTCTGTTCGGTCAGGCTGCGGAAGGTCGCCAGACAGTGTTCCAGGTGGCGCACCGCCTGCGCGCGCTGGGCATCGCTTGCCGCCAGCCAGGAGGTCACCTTGCCCGGAAAGGGCGCATACCAGTCGATGCGCGTGCCGCTTTCGTTCGGCTGGGGGATCGCCAGACAGTCGGCGGCCTGCTGCTGTCGGCGAAGACGCAGGGTTTCCCGCAGCTGCTGCGCGCAGGCGTAGATCGGTTGCCCGTTTTCGCCTAAAGCCAGCACATCATCCAAACTGCCACTGCGTAAGAAGGGTTTCACCACGGCGCCGCACCTTGTCCTGTTCTGCAAAAACGCATAAAAGTCCATGGTACCCCGCCGGCGATGCCGCCAAACGGCCAAGGACAGCCCGAAAAACGCCCTTCTTTGGCGTTAGCGGCGCACTTTGGCAACCGGCACAGTGAAAATCTCGCTATCTGGACCTGTTTGTGAACCGCTTTATCTGAAAAATAGAACGCAGCCCCGGCAAGCGACGCCTGGGGAACGATGTTCTCTTTCACTATGACCTCGCCTCGCGGGTTGCCGATTTCGGTATGCCTCAGGCGTGCGGAGCATTCGCATGATGGACAGTCAGTCTGAAAAAACGCTTGTTGTTACCCCTGCTCATCCCGCCGTCGGGCATTCGGCTCAGGGCTGGATGAACGGTTTCCTCGGCATGATTATCTTCAGCGGCTCGTTGCCCGCCACCCGGGTGGCGGTGCTGGAGCTCGATCCGCTGTTTCTGACGGCGATCAGGGCGGCGATCGCCGCTTTGCTGGCCCTGTGCGCGCTGCGGATCACTCGCCAGGCGCGGCCGACGCGGGCCGATTTGCCGCCGTTGCTGTTTGTGGCGCTCGGCGTGGTCATCGGTTTTCCGCTGCTGACGGCGCTGGCGCTGCAGCACACCACCTCGGCGCATTCGCTGGTGTATATCGGCCTGCTGCCGCTGGCAACCGCCGGTTTTGGCGTATTGCGCGGCGGTGAGCGCCCCAAGCCCGCTTTTTGGGCTTTTTCGGGCATCGGCGCCGCGCTGGTGGGGGCGTTCGCGCTGAGCCAGGGGAGCGGCGGCGCCTGGCAGGGAGATATGCTGATGGTCGGCGCGGTGCTGCTGTGCGGTTTGGGTTATGCCGAAGGCGCGGTGCTGTCGCGCCGGATCGGCGGCTGGCAGGTGATCTCCTGGGCGCTGGTGGCGGCGTTGCCGTTGACGCTGGCGGCCGCATGGTGGGCGGCGCCGGCCGCTTGGCCCGTCGTCAGCGGCGCCGCCTGGCTGTCGCTGGCTTACGTCTCGGTGTTCAGCATGTGGATCGGCTTTATCTTCTGGTATCGCGGCCTGGCGCAGGGCGGCATCGCCGCCGTCGGGCAATTGCAGCTGCTGCAGCCGTTCTTCGGCCTGGCGCTGGCGGGCTGGCTGCTGCAGGAAACCGTCCAGCCGATGATGATCGTCGTGATGGCCGGCGTGGTGGTTTGCGTGTTCGGCGCCAAACGCTTTTCTCGCTAGGCCCCGTTGCGGGCGCAGGCGCGGATCACCTCGCCGAGCCGTTCCACCGCCTGCTGCACCTGGCGGTCATCGTAACCGCCCAACCCCAGCACCAGACCCGGCTCACCGTGGCCGGGCACATACATCGGCGATACCGCCCGCAGCGCCAATCCGGCTTCGTTGGCCTGCTGGGCGACCTGCACGTCGTCGAGATCTTTCCTCAGCCACAGCACCATGTGCATGCCCTGATCGCAGGGCTGCACCCTCCCCAATTCGGCCGATGCGCGCGTTGATCGCCTCGATCAGCACCCGGCGTTTCTCGGCGTAGACGCCGCGCATTTTGCGGATATGCCGGTCGAGATACCCTTCGGCGATAAAGGCGGCCAGTACATGTTGATCTGCGCTGGGCGGGTGACGATCCATCAGGATCCGGGCGCCGCAAAAGGCGTCGACCAGCGGCGGCGGCACGATGGCGTAACCCAACCGCAGCGAAGGGAACAGCACCTTGCTGAAGGTGCCGAGATAGAGCGTCCGCTCGGGCGCCAACCCTTGCAGCGAAGGGAACGGGTGGCCGGCGTAGCGCATCTCGCTGTCGTAATCGTCTTCCACGATCCAGGCCTGCCGTTCTCTGGCCCAGGCCAGCAGGGCGCTTCTTTTCGCCATGCTCATCGGCATGCCCAGCGGATATTGATGCGACGGCGTGACAAAAGCGGCGCGGGCGTCGGCGGCCAGGCGCACGCCGGCGGCAACGTCGATGCCGTCGTCGGCGACGGGCACCCTGATCATGTGCCGATCGCGAAACAGGCTGTTAAAAAGGGCGGTGATGCCGGCGTAGGCGGGATCCTCGACCCAGGCGCTGTCGCCGGCGTCCAACAGGATCTGCGCGGCCAGATACAGTCCCTGCTGGGTGCCAGCGGTGATGAGGATTTGCTGCGGCGTGCAGTTTACCGAGCGGGAACGGCGCACATAATCGCAGATGGCTTCGCGCAGCGGCAGGGCGCCCAACGGATCGCCATAGCCGGACGGGGCGCCGGGGCCGCGCGCCCGGATGCGGTTGCCGAGCCGCCGCCAGATATCGTCGGGCGCGGTATCGCCGATCGGGACCGACACGGTGAATGGCACCGACGGCAGCGCCCGCGCCTGGGCGGCAAAGCGCGCCAGATGCTGCGCCTGTGAAGAAAGCGGCACGGCTGTGGCCGGAGCGGTTTGCACCGTTGCGTGTGGCGTGCGGCGCGGCGCCTGATAGTGGGCGACCCGGGTGCCGGAGCCGGGCTGCGGTTCAAGAAAGCCTTCCGCCGTCAGCTGAGCAAACGCCTCCAATACCGTGCCGCGCGCCAGATTCAGCGCCGCCGACAGCCGGCGCGTCGAAGGCAGCAGATCGCCCGCTTTCAGATCGCCTTTGTGGATGGCCCGGCGCAGTGCCTGCGCCAGTTGGTGGCTTAGCTGCCCCGCCTGGCGGTCAATCTCGCCGAGGGCGGGGACGTCAACGACTTGGGCTGTTCTGGGCATGCATTCCGGTCCATATTAAAAAAAGAAATTGCTTAGGCAGAGTAAACCACTTTATCTCGCCATGCATGCGTTGCCGAATTCGCGGTGTCGCGGCATGGCGGTTGTGTCTGCCTCGCCATAATTTAGTGACGTCTGACGATCAATATAGAGGGGGCATGTTGTTGATTGCTTGTGCCTGTCAGCGTGGCGACTGTTTTCATCGCGGACGTAGAGCATTTATATTGCGAGCGGCGTTGAATATGGTTTGCCTGAGTGAACAGGAGCGGCGCTGAATAAAGCGCACGATAATAAACGATGTGAGGAGGGGCGCGGCAAATGAATAAGTTTGCGAGATTGTTCCCGGATAGGGCGCGTGACGGTGATTGGTGAACGTAGGGGGGGGCTTTGCACTGTAAGAGCCTAAATGCGGTTCATTAATGGTGTAAATGTTAATTTTTTGGTGTTTATGTTTGTTAATTGGCGTTTTGGATGAAATTTAATGCTATTTAAAATATTAAAATTTATCGACGGTATAAGTCAGATATGCTGCAAACTATTAATTAAATCTATTTTTTGTTTATTAAAATCTATTTTTAGTCATTCCATGTTATTTTATTTTAAATAATATTAAAAAAGCAACATATACATCTGCAAAAATGTTTTTTTCTGTATCATTGCTCCAGGTCATTCAAATGAGGCGAGAGGCGCTGTTGGTGCGCAGAGGACGAGTTCTCTGCGTTGTAATGCGGAATGCTGATGAGAGGTTGAGTCTAAAAAAAGTAACGCTTTTTTGTGTTTTTGAAGTTTTCAGCTAGTTTATCCGAAAATGCAGAGTGAAAGACTCACCGCAAAAGGAATGACGGAGTTGATATTTTTTTTCTGATAACTTTCTTGCCTTGGTCAAAAATAAGGTGAGGCCGGCTTTTAATGGATATTAAATCTGTTTTAAGACGTTTATGGTCATTATGGCTGATGAGTTAGCAGGGATTGTCTCAGAGTGTTCTGAAATTATAATGTCATAGCGATATTATGATTCTGAGTTATTTGTTTTTTATTTTATCCAGGGAATTGACATGATGGAACGCAATCTTTTTGGTTTTATCATCGATAACGATATACAGCTCGATATCGCTAATAAGCGGCTGGTGCGCATTAATTCTTTATCGCCGGAAAAACTGGTGTTGTTTAGTACCGTGACGCTCAATGATGCCATGGTGCGGCTGCTGGTTTTTTTGCTGATCCAATATGGTAAAGGCCGACAGCTTTCGAAGAATGAAATACTGAAAAAAGTCTGGGATGAAAATCATTATTCTTCGTCCAGTCAAAAACTCTGGCAAACCATGAAAGAGCTGAGGATAAGGCTCGATGCCATCGGTTTGCCGCACGACTTCATAGTGAATGTGAGGGGGTCGGGTTATACCCTGAATAATCCTATCGTTACGCCTTTGTTCTACGAGTGAGCTTATTGAACGTGCGTTGCAAGAAATAACGTATTGCTTAAGGAGCTCGTTCCCGCTGGCTATCACCTACGGAAATAGAACGCGTTATAATTAAAATCATCAGGAGTATATATGAAAAAGACCTCCGTAATAGGATTGGCCTTGCTGGGCTGCGTTGGTCAGGTGCAAGCCGCCAGCACCGGGACGATCAATTTTAGCGGTACTGTATCTGCGATGACCTGTGATGTACGGGTCAATGGGCAGGAAGCCGATGGTAATGTTGCTTTGCCGGTTGTAAGCGAGAGTCAGCTGAGCGTGATGAGCTGGACTGCAGGTCGTACGGCGTTTGAGCTGAAGTTGAATAATTGCCAGGGCGCCTTGAAAACCACGACGGCGTTCTTTGAAGCCGGCCCCGGCGTGGATTCGAGCGGGCGCCTGCGCAACCTCACGGGCACGGCGAAAAACGTCGTGCTGCAGCTGCGTGAAGGCTCTGGGGCGTTCAATCCGATCGTTGCAGGCAGTCAAAACCAGATAGCGAACGCTACCTATTACACCATCACCAATGGCATGGCGACCTTGCCGTATACGGTTGAATATTACGCCATGGGCGCCGCGACCGCCGGCTCGGTGGTAAGCAACGTCGTATATTCACTGCAATACAAATAACCCGTATTTCAAGGGGGGATTTTCCCCCCTGTTTCTCAGCTATTTATTGGGGCGATTATTATGAGCAGACAGGCTCGTATTTTATCGCAGGCTTTCTTGCTTGCAGTTATTTCTCTTTTTTCGGCGATGACATTTGCCAGCGTGGTGATTAGCGGTACGCGCGTTATTTATTCCTCGGAGGCGAAGGATGTCACCGTTAAATTGAACAATGTCGGTAAAGCGCCGGTATTGATTCAAAGCTGGATCGATGACGGTGATATGACGGTGAAGCCGGAAAATATCCGCGTGCCTTTTATTTTGACGCCGCCGATTAATCGCGTCGATCCGGGCAAAGGGCAAACCTTGCGCCTGAGCTATACCGGGGCGGCGCTGCCGATGGATAAAGAAAGCGTTTTCTGGTTGAACGTGCTGGAAATCCCGGCCAAAAAACAGCTCAAAGATGATGCCAGCCTGCTGCAAATGGCTTTCCGTTCGCGCATCAAGCTATTTTTCCGTCCGGCGGGCTTGAACGGCGACGCCAATGACGCGGCGCAGAAAGTGACGTGGTCCGCCGCGCCGGGCGGCGTGAAGGCGTTCAACCCGACGCCGTATTTCGTCTCGTTGGTGAGCCTGGCCGTCAATGGTAAGGAACGTGAAGGGCAAATGATCGCGCCGTATTCCTCGCTGATGTTTAACGGCATTCGCGCCGCCGCAGGAACCCAGATCGTCATTGAATTCGTCAATGACTACGGCGCCGTCAATAAATTCGATGCGCTGGTGAAGTAAACGAAGCACATCGCCATTTAATGCCTCATCGGCAGCAGCCGAACCTTGCGGAAAAAAGTTCATGACCGAATATGTTAGCGTTGCGCATGGCCTTCGCACGGCCTCTGCGCGCTTAACGCCGGCGGCGCTGTGCGTGCTCGGCGCATTAAGCGGCGCTCAGGCGTGGGCCGACGACCGTGTGCCGCGGGCCATCGCCGGAAAGGTCGAATTCGACCCGTCGTTTCTTAACCTGAGCGATCGCGCCGGCGTCGATCTGGCGCGCTTTGCGCGCGGGGCGGCCGGGCTGGCCGGCACGCATCGGGTGGCGTTGTTTATCAATGACGAGGCCTTTGGCAATAAAGAGATCGACTTTCGCAGCCGCGCCGATGAGAGTCTGTATCCCTGTCTGACGCCGGCTATCGTCAATAGCATCGCTTTTAACGACGCCGCGCTGCCGGCAGGGGCGCTGGCGCCATTGGCGCAGGGCGAACCCTGTTTTAATCTGCCGCGGCAGATTCCGGATGCGCAGGTCAACTTCGACAGCGGCGAGCAGCGGCTGGATATCGTGGTGCCGCAGATTTATATGCGCAAGACCGCGCGCGGCAGCGTTGACGCCGCGCAGTGGGATAGCGGCGTCTCGACGTTGTTTCTTAATTACAACCTGAACGGGTATTCCAGCACGTCACGCGGAGCGGACTATAACTCCGTCTACGCCGGTTTGTCCGGCGGGGCCAACTTCGGCGCCTGGTATTTGCGCCATAACGGTGCCTATAGCTGGACGCAAAACGGCATTTCGCAATACGACAGCATTAACACCTTCCTGCAGCGCGATATTCCGCCGCTGAAGGGCAGAGGCGTGATCGGCCAGGCGAACACCACCGGCCAACTGTTCGATACGCTGGCGTTTAACGGCGTGCAGCTGGCCAGCGATGAGCGCATGTTGCCGGAATCGCAGCGCGGCTATGCGCCGGAAATTCGCGGCATCGCCAGAAGCAACGCGCAGGTGACCGTGCGGCAAGGGGGGCAGGTCATCTATCAGACCACGGTAACGCCGGGGGCATTTCTGATCGACGATCTGTATCCCACCGGTTACGGCGGCGATCTGGAAGTGACGGTGCGTGAAGCTGACGGCGCGCAAAGCGTCTTTACCGTGGCTTATGCGGCGGTCACCCAACTGCTGCGACCTGGCGCCGATCGGTACGAAGTCGTCGTTGGCAAGGCCGACAGTGACAGCCTGCGGGAAAAGCCCTGGCTGTATCAGGCCACCTACCAGCGTGGTTTATCCAATGCGCTCACCGCCTACGGCGGCCTGCAGGCCGCCCGAGATTATCAGGCGGTGCAGTTGGGCGGGGCCGTCGGTTCCTCGCTGGGCGCACTTGGCTTCGATGTGACGCAAAGCGACAGTCGTTTGGGTCGCGAACGGCGTCAGAGCGGGCAGAGCTACCGCCTCAGCTACAGCAAGACCGTGAATGACATCGGCAGCAGCCTGTCGCTGGCCGCTTACCGATTCTCTACCTCCGGCTATATGGATTTCATGACCGCCATGCAAACGCGCGACCGGCTGAGGCAAGGCGGCGGAGAGGGCGATATCGCGCGCGCTCGCAATCGGGTGACGTTTTCCATTTCGCAGGAGTTGGCGTCTGGATGGGGACAGCTGTATGTCAGCGGCTCTGTGCAGGATTACTGGAACGGGCAGGGCAGCGACAAGCAGTATCAGTTGGGGTATAGCAACAGCTATAAAGCCGTCACCTACGGGTTGAGCATGACGCGCAGCCAGGCGAGCAATGGCCGGGCGCAAAACAGCTATCTGCTGAATTTCAGCCTGCCGTTAGGGCGTCGTGACAAGGCCGGCACGCCGCAGCTGCGGCTCGGATTGGCGCATGACAGCGACGGGTTGTCGAGCCAGCAGGCCACCCTCTCCGGCAACCTGGGGGCCGACAGTCGGTTCAGTTACGGCATGAGCGCAATGAACGCCAATCGCAATGGCGGCAGCGGCTCGGTAAACGGCCAGTATCGCAGTCAGGCAGCGCTGCTCAGCGGCGCTTACAGTTCCGGTAAAGGCTACCGCAGCGCCTCCGCCGGGTTAAGCGGCACCGTCGTGGGGCATGCCGGCGGCGTCTCGTTCAGCTCTTACGGCTCGGAAACGTTCGCGTTGGTGGAGGCGAAAGGGGCCGAAGGCGCCAGCGTCTCCGCATATCCAGGGGTGTATGTGGATGCGCAAGGCTATGCGCTGGTGCCGTATTTGACGCCGTATCAGCTGAATGAAATCAGTCTGGATCCCAAGGGAAGCGCCCCTGATCTTGAAATGGATGAGACCACGCAGAAGGTCGCGCCTTATTCCGGCGCGGTGGTGAAAGTGAAATACAACGCCCGCCAGGGCTCCCCGATTCTGATCGATACCGCTGCCGCCGGCGCGCCGGCGCCGTTCGGCGCCGAAGTGATCGACGAAGGCGGCGCCGTGGTTGGCGCCGTGGGGCAGGGCGGGCTGGTTTATGCGCGCGTCGCTCAGGACAGGGGCGCGTTGCGCGTTCGCTGGGGGGCGGATCGCGCTGAGCAGTGCGCCCTGAATTACGTGCTGATGCCGCAGCAGAAAGGCAGCCGGCCGGTATTGCAGCGCTTTAGCGCGCCGTGTCGCAGCGGCGTTGGCGCAGAACGATGAGACCTATTTTTTGCTCGGGAACGCCGTCGGGCACGGCTGCAGCGACGGCGTTTCAGCGCACGGGAGAGAATGAGATGACACAGAAAAACCGCCAGGGTATTTGGCGCGGCATTGCCTTGTTGGCGCTGTTGCTGGCCCAATCGGTGTGGGCCGACTGTTATTACAGCGATAAGTCGGACGTTAAAAACGATCTGAATATCACTGCGCCCATTGTATCCAGCAATATCACCGTGGGGGCAGAAGTGGCCCGGGGCGCTACGCTGTATACGCAAAATTTTAACCCCACTTTCAGGAATGTGTACGTCGAATGTTCGACGGCGCAACCGTTCATCGCGATAGACATGGGTTATGAGCCGCCGCCGCATCCTCTGTCGGAGTGGAGCGGCGGTTTTGGCAAGGTTTATCAGACGGGCGTGCCGGGCGTTGGCGTGTTTATCGATAACCACGCTTTGTCCTTCACCCTGCCGTACACGTCGCGGAGCACGGAGAGTCATACCCTGTACGGGTGGTCGTCGAATCTTTTCAAATACCGCATTCGGCTGATAAAGACCGGCGATATTCAACCCGGCACCATCACCGGCGCCGATTTGCCCTGTTTGGTGACCCAGGTTGGGCCGGCAAGCTCGCCGTTTACCGCTATGCGGCTGTGTTTTACCGGCTCGATCAATATCGTCGCGCAGAGTTGCACCACGCCCGATGTTTTCGTCGCCATGGGGAAATACGATATGGGACGAGATTTCACCGGAAAAGGCAGCGTAACCGAATGGAAAGACGCCTCGATCCGCCTGATGGATTGCCCAAAATTTTACGGTACGGCCGAAGCCCATTATTCCGATAGCGGCAACAGCGGCATCGTCAGCGCAACCGCCAACAGTTTAGGGGTGTCGTTAGCGCCCAATACGGCGGTGGTCGATGGCGATAACGGCATTATGGGGCTTAAAGACGGCAGCGGCAGCGCAAGCGGCGTCGGCATCCAGTTGGCCTATGGTGCGTCATCGCCGCGGCCGGTGCAGTTCTCGCGGGAAATTAAGGTGCCGCTTTCCCCCGCCACGCCTACGTCTTTCACCATCCCGTTGCAGGCGCGTTATATTCAAACCGAGCCTACCGTCACGCCGGGCGCCGCCGACGCGACCGTGACCTTTAACATCAATTATTATTGAGTGGGCGGGCTGGTCAACTCAGCCCGCGCTGATTCAGCAGCACCTTATTCAGCTCGCTGTTTTTACGCACGTTGAGCTTGCGCATCGCCGAACGCTTATGGGCGCTGATGGTTTTCTGGCTGCGCTGCAGCAGGCCGGCGATGCTGCAGGCGGACATGCCGCTGCTCATCAAACCCAGCACCTTTTTCTCGCAGTGGCTGAGCGCGGCGATGCGGCAAGCCTGGCATTTCCACTGGCCGGCGGCGTGCAGCGCCACCCACGGATGCAGGATGAACTTTTCCAACGCCATCTGCAGCTTGAGGCGAATGGCGTAGGCCGAATCGCGCCGATGGATGCTGAACAGCGGCGGCAGGTTTTTCACCTGTTGCTGGGTCGCGTCGTCGAGGATCAGCAGGGTCAGCTGCCGCTGGCGCGGAACGCCGTGAGGGCTTTGATAACAACAGGCGCAGCCCCAGCGCTCTTCCGGCGTGCGGAACACGATTTCGATGTTATCCAACGCCTGCAGCGCCAGCGGCGAGAACTGCGGGTACCGGCGGTGGCATTCGTTCAGGGAGTGCAGATAGTCCTGCAGCAGCAGACGCAGCCCCTGCTGGTAGAAGTTATCGCTGTCGAACAGCGTGAAGCGAATATCTGGCATGGGTGACTCCTTAAAAAGCCGTGGCGCCGCGCCGGAGCAAACGGTGACGGCCCATCGCCGGCGTTCGCGCGCCGGTCGTTTTCCTGATTTCCCTGGGACGGTGCGGGGCTTATTGGTACGCCAGCACAAAATTGGCGATGGACGTGAATTCGCCTTCGGTAATGCTTTGGTTTTGAATCGCGCTGGGCCGCCCTTGCACGTAGGCGGTGAAGTTCAGGCTGTTGGGGCCGTTTTGCAGCGCGACGGCGCTGGTGGCCTTATTCAAATCGATGTCTGCGCCCTGATGATCGAACAGGGCGATGGCGGCGCCGTTCGCGCCGTTGTTGATCGCCAGCTTGCCCGGCAGCTCACCGTCTTCGGTGCCGCTGAAGGTTACGCTGACGGATTTGAATACCGTGGTCTTGCAGTCGGTCAGCTTGATGCTGAACGGTACCGGTGTGGTGTGGCCGTAGCGATACAGGGTTTTGACGATCACCGTGCCCATCTCCACCAGCTGATCGGCGGACTGCGGTTCGATATTGCACGGCCGGCTCACCACGGTACCGTGGAACTGCACCGGCGCGCCGATAAGCTCGGTGTTCGCCGCCGCCGGCATGGCGGCAAACCACCAGGACGCGCAGCTGAGCAGCGCTAAAGCGCGT
The DNA here is from genome assembly GCF_019913725.1 of Serratia sp. EWG9. Classification (NCBI taxonomy): domain Bacteria; kingdom Pseudomonadati; phylum Pseudomonadota; class Gammaproteobacteria; order Enterobacterales; family Yersiniaceae; genus Serratia; species Serratia sp. EWG9. The sequence continues at coordinate 137,221 of NZ_JADNRO010000009.1, read as the reverse complement.
AGACGCATTTTCCGTTCCTCCCTCGGTTACTGGAATGCCGCCACGATGGTGGCCGACGCGTTGAATTCCCCTTCGCCGATCTCCGCGCCGCCGTTGGCGAACGGCGCCGCCACCAGGTTCCAGGAGCCGCCGTTGCCGATGTTCGGCACCGGGTAAAACTCGTTCGGAATGACCAGCTGGCCGTTGTGCGTCAGCCGGATGCCGAGATCGTTCTTGTCGGTTTTGAACACCTCGTTGCTGAAGGCGGCCGCCGTGCCCGACACCGCCAGCTTGATGTTCAGCGTGCCGTCCTCGAAGCTGCCGCCCTCGCACTGGAAGCGCACCGGAATGCTTTGCGGATAGTTCGAGCCGTTGAGATCGCTGCCGCCGATTTCGCCGAACTCCACGTTGATCAGCTGGCCTTCGTTCACTACGCATTTATCCGGCACGTAAAGGATCGCGGACTGGATAAACACCTGCGCCATCGGATTGGGGCCGAAACCGCCGTCGGTTGAGCCGAGGCGGCCGAACATCTCGATGATCTGCCGATCGTTAATCTCGACGCCGTTGATGATCTTTTTGCGCACCCGGAAGGTGATGCGGCCTTTTGAACCGCTTTCATAGTTGTTGACCTGCACATAGGGCGGTGAGCAACTGTGATTGGGATACTCGTTGGATTCGTTGTAAAAAGGCACCGTGACATAGGCCTTCTTATTACCTGCAATCCACACTTCGGCTTTTAAATCCAGGAAGTCGTTCAACTGCAAGAAGCCGTTGCCGTAGTCAGAGGGGGGCAGCGCCGAATCCGACTTGTAAAAGTGCGGGCTTCGGGGGATCGGCGTATCGCAGTAGGCCTTGCCGGTATAGGTACCGCCTAATGAATAGGGAAACTGTTTGGTGAACCCCACCTGGTTGGTGATGTTGCTTTGATTCAGATCGATATAGAACTGTTTGGGGCCGCCGTCCGGCGTGACGTAGCCGTTGGCCCAGGCGGCGGGGGCCGCCAGCGCGATCGCCAGCGGCAGGCAGAGTTTGGTCAGTTGTGTTTTCATCGCGTTCTCGAGCCTCACAGGTAAATCACCTGAATGTGCGCCACGGCGGCGAACCCGGCCGCCATCACCGCCCGCTGGGTGGATTCCACGCTGGCGCTGAACCACAGGGTGTTGCTACCGGGTTGCAGAATGTAAGGGCGGCTGCGTTGATTCAGCTCCAGCGCCTGGCCTTGTTGGTCTTGCAGCCGCAGACCGATGCCCTGCACGCCGCCGTTCAGCTTCAGCAGCGATGGGTTGTCGACATCGCTTTCGCCGAGAAACACCAGCGTGGCGGCCTGCTCTCCCTGCAGGTAGAGGCGGCCGGCGTCGCCGTTGCGCGGGCCGGCCGGGTTATCCGCCAGCGCGCGCGCGCCCAGCAGGCAGTTGCGGAACGAGAGGCGAAAACGCACCGGCGCGCTGCGATCGCCGGCGTTGCGGAAGTCGCGTGCGCTGACGTCGCCCAGATCGACGGACTGATCCCGGCTGTCCGGCGTCAGGCTGCAGGGGGAGCTGAGCAGGCCGCCGTGAAAGCTGACGGTGCCGGTGGTGCCTTCGATCACGCCCAGCGGCGTTGCCGCCATCGCGCCGCCGCCGCACAGCAGTGCGCCGAGCAGCAGCGGGCGCAGTCGATCGGTGAATTCAGCCATGCTGGACCTCCTTATTTTTTCTCGGGCACGGCGGTGCAAACGCCGCCATTGCAGACGAAGCGCAGCTCCGGATGGCCGCCGTAGTCGTTGATGTAGGTGATGACGAAGCTATTCATGCCGGTCTCTTGCAGCTTGAGGCTTTCGCTGGATTTCGGCTTCAGCATCAGCGGCTGAAAACCGCCGATCGCGCCGCCGCCCTGTTTTTGCGTCTGCCGCGTCATGCCGGTCAGGGTGATGTAAAACGGCGTCGGGTTATCGACGGTGATGGCGCCGCCGCTTTTACGGAACACCAGCTTTTCCTGCCACACCTGGCCCTTGGGCGCGACGATGGCTTTCGGCCGATAGAACAGTTTGATCTGCGTTTGCAGCGCCAGCTGCATCACGTTGGTTTTGGTGCTTTTCGGCGGAATTTCGCGCAGGTTGAAGTAGAACACCGACTCGCGATCCTGCGGCAGGCGATCCGCCTCCGGCGTCTTGGTGATGCGCACCACGCTGCGCTCGCTTGGTTCCACGCGCTGCAGCGGCGGCAGCACCACCAGCGGCGAGGTGATTTTCTGGTGCTGCTCGTTCTCAAGCCAGGATTGCGCCAGGAAGGGCAGCTCTTTGTTTTCGTTGACGATATTCAGGCTGATCGATTTGGCGTCGCTCACATAAACGGCGCGCGTGCGATCCAGCGATATCGCCGCGTCGGCGGTGGGCAGTACGGCGCTCAGGGCCAGGCCGGCGGCGGTCAGTAGCGTTATCGGGTGTTTGTTCATGTCATTATTTCTCAGCGTTACGGATTACAGGGTGGCGCACGGCAGCAGCAGCTGGTCCAGCGGCTTGGCGGCGCCCGGGATCACGATGCGGCAGCGGCGTTGGCCTTCCCAGGCGACGTCCAGTTTTTCCTCCGGCTGCACGCCGGTCAGGTAAACCGAGCCGCCGTCGTTGACCACCGCGACCTCGCGGCCTTTCTCGCTCAGCACCGCGGCGCCGAACGGCGGTTCGCTGCCGTCCGCGAGGCGAATGGTGGCCAACAGCTTGCTGCCTTTCACCACCTCGAAGTGGCGGTAACCGATGGCGCCTTCGGTCAGCGTGCCTTGCACCACGGCGCGAGTGGCCTCGACGTCGTCCGCCAGCTTGTTGACGTCGATGCGGGTGTCGGTGTTGTAGTAGCTGGTGATGTCGGAAATCACCGCCAGCCCGAAACGGTTGCTGTAGGCGCGGCCGTTGTTGATCGGCACGCCGGCGATGCCGTCGGTGTCGAGCATCATGCGGCTGCCGCCGTTGCTCGAGTTCTGATGCGCCGCGATGCCGTGCCGGGTGGCGGTGAGGCCGCCGCGGAACGAGCCGCCGATCGACGAGTAGCTGTCCTGCTGGTAAGAGGCGCTGGCGTTCAGCGAGCCGAACGAGGCGTTGTGGGTGTAGTACCCGCGCGCCAGCGATTTGCCGGACTGATTAAAGCCGCCGCTGACCTGCCAGGTATTGTCCGGATCGCTGTAGTCGTTGTACGACGCGGTCTGCGTGACATCGCCGTTGTTGGTTTGCAGCGCATAACCGACGCGCCGACGGTCGCCGATCGGCACGGTGAAGTTGAGCATCACGCTGTCGTCGGTGCGGCCCTGGTAATAGGTGCGGTAAGCCGACAGCGAGGCGGTGATGTTGCTGATATCGCCGACGCTGAACAGCTTGCTGGCCGACAGCCCGTAACGGTCCTGGGTTCGCGCATCCCAATAGGTCTGGTGCGAGTAGGTCAGGTAGGCGGTGATCGCCTTGGCGCTGTCTTCCGCCATAAAGGTTTTGCTGGCGGTGATGGTGTACAGCTCTTTCTGGCGGCCGTTGTAATTCTTGTCGTAATCGCCGTAACGCTCCTGCAAATACTGCGACATGTTCATGAACTTGCGCTGCGAGAAGCGGTAGCCGGCGAAGGTGATCTGGCTGTTCAGCTCATCGAACCGTTTGGCGTAGTTGAGCTTGAACGACATGCCGCTGGCGGTTGGCTCGCCGGGCAGACGGGCGATCGACTGGGTGACGTCCAACGACATGGCGCCGAACACGTTCAGATCGCGGCCGAGGCCGAGCGCCCAGGCGTTATAGTCGCCGCCGAGCAGCGCCCCGCCATACAGCGACCAGGCGTTGCTCAGCCCCCAGGAGAAGTCGCTGGCGGAAAACAGCGGGCCCTGGGTGCGGTGGTCGTAGGCCGAGGTTTTGCCGAGCGCCACGTTGTAGCGCACGTAGCCCGGGCGGGTCAGGTACGGAATGGTGGCGGTATCCACCTGGAAGGTCGAGACGGTGCCGTCCTGCTCTTCCACCTTGACGTCCAGCTTGCCGCGCACCGAGCTGTTGAGATCCTGAATGGCGAACGGCCCGGCGGGCACGGTGGTTTCGTACAGCGTGCGGCCTTCCTGCGAGACGGTGATCTTGGCGTTGCTCTTGGCGATGCCGCGCACTTCCGGCGCGTAGCCCTGCAGGTTCGGCGGCAGCATGCGCTCGTCGCTGGCCAGATTGAGGCCGGTGAAGCGATAGGCGTCGAACACCCCGGAGTCGAGATAAATCTCACCCAGCGTCAGCTTGGCGGCCTGCATCGGCAGCGCGCGGTAGGCGTAGATCTGGTTCCAGTCGAAGCCGGTGCTGCGATCGCCGGCCTGCTGATTGTAATTGGCCTGGTAGTCCGCGCGCAGGCGCCAGGGGCCCAGGTTGGCGCCCAGCGTGCCGTAGCTGCTCAGGTTCTGGGCGGTGTTGTTGTTGTGATTCTGCTTGCCTAACTGGCCGCTCAGGTTGTAGTCCAGCAGCAGGCCGGGAATGCCGTCGTCCCACTGCTCGGGCGGTGTCCAGTCGGGATCGGAGTATTTCATCCACGCCTGCGGGATGGTGATCGCCAGCACGCCGCCGCCGATGCGATCGGAGACGGTCGCGCCTTTGATGCCGCGAATGTCGGCGCACTGGTTGTCGTGCCACAGGGTGACTTTTTTGGCCGCTTCTTCTTTCAGCGCCATTTTTTCCACCAGATCAGGCGGCAGGCACACCTGGCTGCCGCTCTTGTTATCCGGCGACGGGAAATACTGAATGCTGCGCTGGGGCAGCGTTTTCTGGTTGATCTTGATGTCCAGCAAATAAGCGCCGGGCATGACGTAGTCGGCATCGGAGAAACGCGAAAGATCCACTTTGCTGCGCTCGCCGATATCCAGGACGTCGGTATTGAATTCCGTGGCGGAAAATGCCGGACGCACCCAGAGGAAAGATAGAATGACGAGAAGAGGTAGGTGTTTCCGTGTCAGTAATGACGTCATAGCATAATCACTCATGGCAAGTCCGCGCCCAATAGCAGGTCATCCGTGCGACCTGAATACGTAATGCTGTGCAGCGCCCGCCGGCGCTAGAGATAAGACAGGGTGAATTTGGCCAGAGAGCTGAAGCCGCCCGCCCGCGCCTTATCGGGATGCAGGCGCAACTGCGCGCCAAAGCGCAGCGTGTTGTCGCCGGCGACGATCTGGTAATCCGCCGTCGTGCTGCCGAGCGGGATCGGGGTGCCGGCATCGGTCAACAGCTCGATAGCCACGCCCTGCGCCTCGCCGTAAACGCCCAGCAGGGAAGGATCCCGGCTGTCGGCGGTGCCGTCGAAGGTGACGTTGGCTGCGCGATAGATGAAGTCAGGCTTCACCTGGCTGGCCAGTTCGCAGTTCACCAGTTTGATCGTGAAATGACGGCGGCTGCCGATCAGCACCGATTGCCCGTCCTGCGAGGCATCGGTCATGGAGATCAGACCGAAATCGACGGTTTGATCCAGGCTGTCGCTGGCGATGCCGCACGGCGTTTCAACGATGGTGCCGCCCAGGCTGACTTTGCCGTGGCCCTGATTTTTCACTGCCGCCGCCGCGCTGCCTACACTGAGCGCGATGAGCAACAGGCCGCAAAGGCGGATAGTCATGCTGGCGTCTCCCTGTCTTGCCCTGTTCCCTTGCCGCTCTCGTCGGCATGCAATCAAGCGGGGGATGCCCTGAGACATCCCCTGTGGGGTATTACAGGTAAGCCAGGGTGAAGTTGGCCACACTGGTGAAGTCGCCCGGCACCACGGCGGCGGAGGCGCTGCTGCCCTGCAGGTAAGCGGCGAATTTCAGCGAGTTGTCGCCGTCGTTCAGGCCCTGACCGTCGGTCGCCGTGCCCAGTTCCACTTCCTTGGAGTGCAGGTTGTCGTAGATCACGATGCCGGCGCCGGTTGCCGTGCCGCTCAGGGCCAGCAGTTTGTTGTTGACCGGATCAGGCGTGCCGGTAAAGGTCACCTTGACGTTTTTCATGGTGGAGATGGAGCAATCTTTCAGTTCGATGTTGAAAGGTTGCATGCTGGATTTACCCTGGTTAGCCAGGATGCGGCTGCTGATTTGGCCCATTGGTACGGTTTGGTCAACGGATTCCGGCGCGACGCTGCATGGCGCATCGATAATTTCGCCGGTAAAGGTGACTTTACCACTGCCCTGATTAGATGCGGCGTGAGCAACAGATGCAGAAGCGAAAGCAATCACGGTTGCCAGCATTAATTTATTCAGTTTCATTTCTCAGGTTCCTGTAGAGAGTTTTTAAATAAAAAGAACAGCACATCTAAATCCCCCGCAGCGGTGGCAACGTCATGTCGCCGGCCGTACGGTTGGAGCCAGATCCTTTTGCTCTGGGCAATACGCCAACATCCGTTATTTATGAGAAATAACGAGATTGGGAAAATCGACAATGGATTTTCTGGTAAATAAAATACGAGTTTTACGTGTGGCGTGTTGCTGGGAATATTCTTGCAAATAATAGTATTGCTTGGAAATAGATTTTATTAAATTAAGTCAAATTCAGAATATAAAACCAAAAGGAAAAAGAAATATATTTGCTTTAAAACCAATAGATCGTATACAAATATTATCCAGTATAAATCACTATATAAATAACGATATGCGAGATATTAGATCGGGGGAAATAGGCTGATACCTACAATTCGCCATATTGTTTTGCTAATATCGCCCTGAGGCAGCAGATGATGAATTTCCCTTTAGAAACAAAATATAAAACATAATCTATTGTTTTTATTGTTGTTTCGTGGTTTTCTTCCCCTAAGGGATTGGCTTTTTTATTCGTGTTTAGCCCGCGTTTAGGTCTAATTCATTAACAATTAAATAACAATGTCATCGGTAGTGAATTATTCTATCGCACTGCGGTATAGGGATTTTTCACTGCCTAACCCATTTTGATTAATCAAATTAAGGCATGTGCTGTTGCCGTTCGCCACATAATGATGACCTAAGTGACAATTAAAGGATTATAAACGGAATGATAACGATGATTAATGCTTGCGGCGGCCGCCGTACGGTAGTTTCTGCTATATTTTTACTGTCTGTCATGTCGCTGTCAGGCTGCGTGGGCGGTAGCAAAACAAACCTGAATTCCGTGAAAAAACTTTCACAGAACAATCCTAATGATAAATCCGATGAACAACGTATCGCGCTTTGCCAGCAACGGGTTAACTCATTAAAAAATATTAATCCGCAGAGTTACCAAAAACGCATTGCCTATTTTAACGGTCTGCTTTCCAACGCTTCCGGATATGCCGGCGTGCGCGGCAATGTGGATGAAAGCACCCGTAAAGCGATTGATGCTCTTTATCAATATAAAACCGAGAAATTCTGCGCCGACGTTGAACATGAGCTGATGTCCGATCTGTCCAACCGGGTCGAGAATCTGTAGCCATGAAGCGATGCGCGCAAAGATGGGCGATGGGGCTTTGGCTGTTGGCGCTGAGCGGTGCCGTTTGCGCCGCTGACGACGGCATTCCCGCCCTGTTGAAGTTTGCCGAACAGCGGCAGGCTCCACCGGCCGCGCTCAAGGAGGAAACCGCGCGTAAACCGGCGCCCGCACCGGCCGCCAAACCGGCCGCCGTCGCGGGGGCAGACGGCGCTCGTTTAACTTCTCTGAAGCACTCTGTACAACAGCAGGCGGAGAAAATCCGTCAGCTGGAGCGCCAGTTGGCGGCGGCTCAGGCCGCCGCGGCGCCGAAAAGCGCGCGGACCGATGTCGATATTCGGCCGCTGGCCGATGCCCTGAAGGCGTTGCGGCAGGCCGTTGCGCCGTTGCCTGAGGTCACCGCGCTGGCCGCTTCGCTCACGCGGGCCGAACAGCGCAGCGCAAGCTTGACGGCGCAGTTGGCACAGCAACGGCAGCGGGTAGACGCCTTGCTGGCTGAGCGGCGGCAGGCGGCTGAGGCCCCGGTGCTGGCCAGCGAGGCGGACAAGCAGGCGTATGCCGCCGGCGTATCGCTGGGGCGCGATATTTTGCATCTGCAACAGGAGAACCGGCGTGCGGGACTGGAGGCGGATCGGCGGCTTTTGCTGGCGGGCATCGCCGATACCCTGGCCGGGCGCTTGCGGCTGGATGAGGCCGCCATCGACAGCGCGCTGCGCACGGCGCAGCAACGTTTGCAGCAGACGCAACAGACACAGGCTCCCCCTCCGGACGGCAAGGCCTATCTGGCCGATTTCGCCCGCCAGGAGGGAGTCAAGCAAGATGCGCTCGGTTTCTACTACCGGGTGGACTATGCCGGCAGCGGTGCGATCGGCGCCGACGATCGGGTGGATATCGTGGTGCGCGAAAGCCTGACCGACGGCCGGGTGATCAAAGACATGGAGCTGGCGGGAACGGTGATCTCGCAGCCATTGACGCGCTATCCGCCGCTGTTTCGCGCGGCTATCGAGAAGCTGCAGCGCCACGGCTCGATCACGCTGGTGGTGCCGCCGGCGCTGGCGTACGGCAAGCAGGGCAGCCCGCCGGCGATCCCTCCGGACGCCACCATGATTTATACCCTGCGCATCGCTGACGTGCAGTCGTGAGCGGGGAGCTCAGCAGTAACCACTCAGGAGGAATGCTATGGCCAAGGCGCCGAAAACGTTTGAAAGCAGAAAATCGCTGATGCTGAATGTGTTGCAAGGATTGTGCAGGGATCGTGTGGAAGGCTCCGGCGGCCATCATCCCCCGCCGGAGCAATGGCCGAAGACCCGCGAGCTGGCGGATAAATGCGGTGAAAACATTTATACCACCCGCACCCTGCTGCTGGCGCTGGAAAAGGAGGGCAAGGTCCGCTGCACCCACCGCAGCATCAACAATTCTCTACGCTGGTACAGCTGCGACGAACAGGCAGCGATAAAAAAAGAGTGATTCGACCCTGACGGTCGCTTTTGACTATCTTACAGCTAAACATTAATTAATCTTATTATTTGGCGGGGCGTTTCGCTCCGCCAATCCTCCTCTCCGCTTTCCGCCCTCCGCGCAGGCATTGCTAAGATGTTTTTTGCGACCATATACTTATCGCTCAGACGGGAACAGGTGTAGGGAGCCGGCATCGTAATGAAGGAAAAGAAAGACATACTGAGATTGGATGATATTCATTATCAAATAGACCGCCAGGTGATCCTGGACTCCGTCTCTTTCACGTTGGGTGAGGGCGAGTTCAAACTGATCACCGGGCCTTCCGGCTGCGGAAAAAGCACGCTGCTGAAAATCATCTCTTCCTTAATGAATCCGACCAGCGGAAGCCTCTATTTCGACGGCCAGGCGATCGACGAGATGTCGCCGGAGGCGTATCGCAAGCAGGTCTCTTATTGCTTCCAGACGCCGGCGCTGTTCGGCAATACGGTTTACGACAATCTGGCGCTGCCGTATCAGATCCGCCAGGAACCGCCGGCCGAGCGAAAAATGAAGGCCGATCTGGCGCGTTTCGGCCTGCCGGAGGCGATGCTGACGAAAAGCATCAATGAACTGTCCGGCGGGGAGAAGCAGCGCGTGTCCCTGATCCGCAACCTGCAGTTTATGCCGCGGGTGCTGTTGCTCGATGAGATCACCAGCGCGTTGGACGAGGAAAATAAGCGCAACGTCAACGAAATCGTGCATCAGCTGGTGGCGGAACACCGGCTGGCGGTGCTGTGGGTGACGCACGATACCGAAGAGATAGCGCATGCGGACGAGGTGATCACCCTGCGCGCGCACGGCGCCGAGCCACAGGAGCAACAGCATGAATCAGCATAATATCACCAACGAATCCTTGGGCTTGTCGATGGTGCTGGTGGTGGTCGCCATCCTGATCAGCCACCGGGAAAAGCTGGCGCTGGAAAAGGACATCATCTGGAGCATCTGCCGCGCGGTGGTGCAGCTGATCATCGTCGGCTACGTGCTGAAGTATATTTTCGACCTGGATAACGCCGTTCTCACCGTGTTGATGGTGCTGTTCATCTGCTTTAACGCGGCCTACAACGCCAAGAAACGCAGCAAGTACGTCGAACACGCGTTCGTGACGTCGTTTATCGCCATCACCACCGGCGCGGTGCTGACGCTGGCGGTGCTGGTATTGACCGGCTCCATCGAATTTACGCCGATGCAGGTGATCCCCATCTCCGGGATGATCGCCGGCAACGCCATGGTGGCGGTGGGGCTGTGCTATACCAACCTCGGCCAGCGTTTCAAAAGCGAGCAGCAGAAGATTCAGGAGATGCTCAGCCTGGGGGCGACGCCCAAGTTCGCGTCGGCGGCGCTGATCCGCGACAGCATCCGCGCTTCGCTGATCCCGACCGTCGACTCGGCGAAAACCGTCGGGCTGGTCAGCCTGCCGGGCATGATGTCCGGGCTGATCTTCGCCGGCATCGATCCGGTGAAAGCGATCAAATATCAGATTATGGTGACCTTCATGCTGCTTTCCACCGCCAGCCTGTCGACCATCATCGCCTGCTATCTGGCCTACCGTAAGTTTTACAATGAGCGCCATCAGCTGGTGGTCGGCAACCTGAAGTAACGCCATGAAAAACGGCCTCCGCGGAGGCCGTTTTGTTTACCCTTGCAGCAGGGCGATGCTCTGGCGGATTTCCCGTTCGATATCCGCCTCGCTCCAGCGGTCCAGCTGTGAAGAGAACGGTTCGAAAGCATAGACGCCGGTGTAGCCCAGGCGTTCCAGGTTCTGCACCTGGCGGCGGCTCTCCAGCCGATCGCCCTCGCTCAGCATGATGCGCTCTTCGTCGCTCAGCGCGCTTTTATCCCGCCCGTCCTCCACGCCGGACAGATGCACCAGGCCGATCTGCGCCACCTGGATCTGCGCGTCGAAGTCGGCCTGCGCCACATCGCTCAGATAGTGGTGGAACGTATCGAGCACGATGCGGTACGGCGCGCCCGAGTCGCGGATAAGCGCCTGGGTCAGCAGCGACGATCGCAGCGAGCTGATGCCGAAGCCCAGCGGTTCGACGTATCCCTGTACGCCATAGCGGGCAAACAGCGGCGCCAGCAGCCGCAACGCCGCGAGGGTGTCGTCCCGTTTTTGCTGCTCGCTGCGCGTGTCGTCGGCGCTGCAGTGCGGGCACAGCACCAACGCCCGGCTGCGGATGGCCTGCGCCTGCGCCAGCATCGCTTCGGCGCGCTGCTGCAGCACCGCCGGGTCATCCATCAGATTGAACCTGCCGAGGGCGTTGATCGTGACGATCTCGATGCCGTATTGCGCGGCGAGCGCGTTGAGCTGCGCGTCGCTCAGATCGTCGGTCACCTTGCCGCTGGGCATGTCGTTGCGCAGCTCAACTTTGCTGAGCCCGCAGCGTTTCACCAGGCGGAAAAAACGGTCCAGATCGAGATTCGGTGCGATCTTGCGGTTAATGCAGAAGCGGTCCAGCGCAATGTTCATGGGCATGACTCCAGCGGTCAGGGTTGAGAGATCAGGATTTGCCGTTTTCCAGCGGCAGCGGCTTGCCGTCGGTCTGGGATTGGCGGTGGCGTTTGGCCAACACCACCTGCTCCATTTTTTCCAGCGAGACGCCTTTGGTTTCCGGAATATAGCGGCCGATGAACCAGTAGCTGAACAGACAGCAGGCGGCGAAGATCCACATCGGGAAGGCGCCGTGGAAATGCGAGAACAGGTAAGGGTGATCGTTGATCATCGGGAACGACTGCGACACCGCGAAGTTGGCGACCCACATGCAGCCGACGGCGATGCTCATCCCCTGCGCGCGCATGCGGTTCGGGAAGATCTCCGACACCAGCACCCAAGCGCCGACGCCCCAGGAGAGCGCATAAAACACCATGAAGAACAGCATGCCGAACAGCGCGAAATAGCCGGTGGCCTGGGTGTAGAGCGCGTACGAGGTGAGCAGCAGGCCGGCGATGGCGCCCAGCGTGCCGTAACGCATCAACGGAATGCGGCCCATGCGATCCATCAGCATGGCGCCGATGACCGAACCGACCAGCTGCAGCACGCCGATCCAGATGGTCTGGAACAGCGCTTCCTGCGCGTTTTCGGTGACGGTTTTCAGCACCACCGGCGCGTAGTACATCATCACGTTGACGCCGGTGACCTGCTGCAACATGGCGATCATACAGCCAACGAACAGGATGAACCGCACCCGCACATCGCCGTAGTTCAGCTTCCGGTGCTGCTGCTGTTGATCCTGCTGCAGCGAGTCTTTGATTTCTTTCAGCAGATTCTGCGCGTGGGCGGCGTTGGAGACTTTGGTCAACATCGCCAGCGCCTGATCGTCGCGGCCCATCATCACGTTCCAGCGCGGCGATTCAGGAATGACGAACACCAGGATGCAGAACAGAATGCAGGGGATCACGCCTGAGGCGAACATCCAGCGCCAGCCCATTTCCACCAGCCAGGCTTCGCTGGCGAGGCTGGCGATTTTGAAGTTGACGTAGAAAATCACGATCTGACCGAAGACGATGGCGAACTGCTGCATGCTGAGCGCCCGCCCGCGCATGTCTTTCGGCGACACTTCCGACATGTACATCGGCGACACGGTGGCGGCGATGCCGACCGCCAGCCCGCCGATGATGCGGTAAATGACGAACCAGGTGAAGGTCGGGGCCAATGCGGCGCCGACGGCGGACACGGTGAACAGCAGCGCCGCCAGCATCAGCGCCTTTTTACGGCCCCAGCGCGCCGCCAGCGGCCCGGCGGCGAAGGCGCCGATCACGCAACCGATCACCACGTTGGAGACGGCCCAGCCGGTTTCGGCCGGGCTGAGATTGAAATAGGTTTTCAACGCTTCGATCGCGCCGGAGATCACGGCGGTGTCGTAGCCGAACAGAATGCCGCCCAGGGCGGCGATGCCGCAAATTCGCAATATGTAACCGGTATTGTGCTTACGCTGATATGACATGTGTTGCTCCGATTTTTATCCTGGCTTCCGTCCGCACGGTTGGGGTGTCGGGAAGAGGGCGAGCGGAAGGGTGTGAACCGTGCCTGTCATCAAGGCGATGTCGTTGATAAATGCTGGAACAAACAAGAACATTTATTTCATAATTAGTGAATAATGGAATATTGATTTTTAGATCCAGTTCAAAAAAAACCGTCGCGAGCGATCCGGGCGCCTTGGGCGCTCGGAGGGAGGCGGTAACGGCCGCAGGTCAGGCGCAGTGCGGATTTTCTGTAGCAAAGTCAGTGTGCATTAGCGATGGACTCTCCTGCGAAACCGCGCCTTGATTGGCGCGATAATGAAAGCGCCAACCCGATCGACACCGCAAAATTGCGACCTCACGCACTAAAAATAAATTTTTCAAAACAATTTATTTGAAACTTTTTTTTCAATGCAATAGAGTTTGCTGCATCCGGTCAGGATGTAGCCGGCTTGCCGACGGGGTTTGGCGAGCGGGACGATTAACGCCGCGCCGCCTGGGTGTGGCCAGGCGACAGCGGACTTGAAAAGAGGGCGTGACATGAAAACCGTGGGTAACTTTATTGACGGGCAGGTGTGCCTGAGCAGCAGCAATCAGACCGTCGACGTGCACAACCCGGCCAGCGGGCAGGTTGAGCGGCGCGTCACGCAGAGCACCGCCGCCGAAGTCAAGCAGGCCATCGACGTGGCCCACCGGGCGTTCGCCGACTGGTCGCGCACTACGCCGCTGCGCCGCGCGCGCATCATGTTCAATTTCAAGGCGCTGCTGGAACAGCACCGCGACGAGCTGGCCGAGCTTATCGTCAGCGAGCACGGCAAAGTGTATTCGGATGCGCTGGGCGAACTGACGCGCGGCATGGAAGTGGTCGAATTCGCCTGCGGCATCCCGCATCTGATCAAAGGCGAGTACTCGCCGGACGTCGGCAGCGGCGTCGACAGCTTCTCGCTGATGCAGCCGCTGGGCGTGGTGGCGGGCATTACTCCGTTCAACTTCCCGGCGATGGTGCCGATGTGGATGTTCCCCATCGCGCTGGCCTGCGGCAACACCTTCGTCCTCAAGCCGCCGGCGCTGGTGCCTTCGGCCTCGGTGCGCCTGGCGGAACTGTTGAAGGAAGCCGGTTTGCCGGACGGCGTGTTCAACGTGGTGCACTGCGCCAATGAAGATGCGGCGCAGCTGTGTACCGATCCGCGCATTCAGGCGGTGAGCTTCGTCGGCTCCTCCACCGTGGCGGAACATATCTATACCACCGCCAGCGCGCACGGCAAGCGGGTGCAGGCCTTCGGCGCGGCGAAGAACCAGGCGATCGTCATGCCGGACGCCGATCTGGACGCCACGGTCAACGCGCTGATGGGCGGCGCGTTCGGCTCTGCCGGCGAGCGCTGCATGGCGTTGCCGATCGCCGTGGTGGTTGGTGACGACACTGCCGATAAACTGATCGCCAAACTGAAGCCGCTGATCGCGCAGCTGCGCGTCGGGCCGGGCTTGCAGCAGGGCGGCGAAGAGAATGAAATGGGGCCGCTGGTGTCGTCCGCTCACCAGAAAAAGGTGCTGGGCTACATCGATTTGGGCGTGGAAGAAGGCGCCACCCTGGTGGCCGACGGCCGCAACTATCAGGTGCCGGGCTATCCTGAAGGCTACTACGTCGGCGGCACGCTGTTCGACCATGTGACGCCGAACATGCGCATCTACCGCGAAGAGATTTTTGGGCCGGTGCTGGGCATCGTACGGGTGCCGGACTACCGCACCGCCATCGACACGGTGAACGGCCATGAATTCGGCAACGGCAGCGCCATCTTCACCGGCAGCGGCCACTATGCGCGCCAGTTCGTGCAAGACGTGCAGGCCGGAATGGTCGGCGTCAACGTGCCGGTGCCGGTGCCGATGGCGTTCCACAGCTTCGGCGGCTGGAAGCGCTCGGTGTTCGGCGCGTTGAACGTGCACGGCACCGACGGCGTGCGCTTCTACACGCGCATGAAGACCGCCACCGCGCGCTGGCCGGCCGGGCAGCAGACGGTGTCCGAATTCAGCATGCCGACGCTGGGCTAAGCGCTTTCACACTCAGGCCAGGCCGTTGCTCCTTCGGAGCAACGGCCTTTGCACTGCGAGTTAACAGGAGAATCGAAATGTCTTCACTGCTTGCCAAATGTCAGACGCCGAACGCCGAGGGGCGTATCCAGCACGTGACGCCGGAAAATGCCGGTTGGCGCTATGTCGGCTTTGACGTTTACCGCCTGGCTGCCGGGCAGTCGCTGCAGCTGGAATGCGGCGACAAGGAACTGTGTCTGGTGCTGGTGGCCGGTATCGCCTCCGTCGCCACGCGGCGCGCCGAATACCCGCATATCGGCAAACGCATGAGTCCGTTCGAACGTACGCCGCCTTACGCGGTGTATGTGCCGCACCACGATCGCATCGACGTGCGGGCAGAAACCGATGTGGAGCTGGCGGTGTGCAGCGCGCCCGGCGGCGGCCACCTGCCTTCACGGCTGATCACGCCGGCGGATATCGGCGTGGAGCGGCGCGGCAAGGGGCGCAACCAGCGGCTGGTGCACAACATTCTGCCGGACAGCGAGCCGGCCGACAGTCTGCTGGTGGTGGAGGTTTACACCGACGAGGGCAACACCAGCTCCTATCCGAGCCACAAGCACGATCAAGAAGACTCGCCGGACGAAACCTATCTGGAAGAGACGTACTATCACCGCATTCAGCCGGAGCAAGGGTTCTGCATGCAGCGCGTCTATACCGACGACCGCACGCTCGACGAGTGCATGCCGGTCTACAATCGCGACGTGGTGAAAGTGCCGCGCGGTTATCACCCGGTGGCGACCCTGGCGGGTTACGACAACTATTACCTCAACGTGATGGCCGGGCCGGTGCGGCAGTGGAAGTTCACCTGGGAAAAAGACCACGCCTGGATTAACGGCGACGGCTACCCCGCCGCGCAATAGGCGCTTGAGGCCCGGCTTGCCGGGCTTTTTTGTCAGCTTTACTCGTCCCGGGCGTTATTCAGCGCCAGCGAGACCGCCAGCGTCTGCGCCAGGCACATCGAAGCCACCTGCGAGCGGAACCCGTCCACCTGCGCTTCGCGCACCACGAAACAGACGTCGCTGAAGGCGGCCAGCGGGCTGACCTGGCTGTCGGTGATGGCGATCTGCTGCGCGCCGCGCTTGGCGCCCAATTCCACCAGTTCCACCGCCTCGCGGGCGTACGGCGAATAGCTGATGGCGATCACTACGTCCTTCGGTTTCACCATGCTCAGCTGTTCGGTGAACATTCCGCCCAGGCCGTCGATCAGAAACGCGCGGCGCTCCAGATGGCGCAGCGCATAGGTGAGGTAGGAAGCGACGCTGAACGAGCGGCGCAGGCCGATCACGTAGATGTTTTCGGCGTTGTTGAGCAGCTCAACGGCGCGATCCAGCTGCTCGGGGGCGATTTGCATCGCCAGTTGCTGCAGCGCCTGCGCGTTGACCATGGTGAATACGTTGAGAATCTCCGCCGGTTTCTCCGGCGCGACGTTGTCGTCGGTGGAGGTTTGGCGGAACAGACGCGCGCGCTCGGTATAGTTCACCGTCTCTTCCATCAGATGCTGACGGAACACCTGCTTCATTTCGTTGAAGCCGCTGAAGCCGAAGGCGTTGGCGAAACGGATCAGCGTGGAGGGCGGCACGCTGGCCTGTGCGGCGATGGAGGCAACGGTATCGAAAGCGATGCTGTTACTGTTATCCAAAATGTAGCGCGCCACCTGCTTCAAACGCTTGCTCAGCGTTTCATAACGGTGGCGGATCTCGTCCTGTAACAGCGAAAGTTGAGTTGGGTTGTTCATCCATTCGGCTCGCAGTGGGGTGAAGGCGCATTGGCCTGACGCCTGAAATATTGACAGGGTATTTTAACAGACGGAGCGGAAATTTCATTTCCTCAAAAAGCGATTTATTCGATCGCACATTGCGCGACTTCACAGAAAATGGGCAAAAAAATCCCCTTAAAGCGGCGAAATGGCCTTAAGGGGACGTGAACCTGCTGTTGCTGTCAGTGCGCGCCGCCCGCCTGCGGACGGTACTGGCGCCAGAAACCGATCAGCGTCAGGTATTTTTGTTTCACCTGCTCGATCAGGGCCGCGTCGTCGATTTCCCCCTGTAGCCAGCGGCGCGAAGGTTGGCCGAAAATGGTGCGGCCGACGGCGAAACCTTTCACCCAGCGCGCATCTGCGGCGGCGGCAAAGCCCGCCTTCAGCACCGCCTCCGGGGAGTCGAGCCCCAGGATCAGCACGCCGCGGCAGTCGGGATCGCAGGCGTCGATCAGCGCGCCGACCCGCTGCCAGTTTTCCGCGCTCAGCGGCGGCAGTTTCCACCAGTCCGGCTGAATGCCCAACTGGTAGAAGTGTTCAATCATCTCCAGGTAATAGCGCTCGTCCTTGTCGGCGTTGCTGTCCGGCAGGATCACCTCCAGCAGCAGTTCGTGACCGGATTTGCAGCAGCCGCGGTAGACGTCGGCGATCAGCGCATCCTGTTCGCGGCGCAGTTCCGCCGCGTCGTGCGGGTGATAAAACACCAGGCACTTCACCACGTGCTCCTGCGGCCAGTCGATCAATTGCGAACCGATATTGCCGTGCTCCAGGCGCAGCGGGCGCGAGCTGGGCAGCTCCACCGGCCGGCCGATCCACCATCCCTGGCCGGTGATCTCGTTCAGCGCCGCCTGCCCGTAGGTGGTGTCGGCCAGAATGCCGCTGTTGCCGTTGAGGCCGGCCTGCGCGGCGGCCTGTCGCGCCGCAGTGAGCAGCAGGGTCTTCAGACGCGGGATGCGTTCCTCGCCGACGCCGGCTTCGCGCGCCATGTCCGCCAGCTGCTTGCGGTGATCGAAGGCGAACACGCACAGTTCCGGCCACTGTTGCTTGCGGGTGGTGACCCGGTGCAGGTGGTTCAGGCGCGCGTCGCGGTCCGGGCGCGTGACCTGTTGTTCACGCTGCAGGTAGTTGTCCAGCTCCCGTTTGGTCGGCATGGCCGGCGCGCAGCCGTGGCGCGAGACCACCAATGCGCCGCAGGCGTTGGCGTAGCGGCAGGACTGATCCCAACCCTCATCGTTCAGATAGCCGCGCAGCAGACCGGACATAAAGGCGTCGCCGGCCCCCAGCACGTTCAGCACCTCCACCCGCACGCCGGCGTGCAGCTTCACCTGCGCCCAGTCGTCGGCGATGTCATCTTCGAACACCGAGCAGCCCTGCGCGCCGCGCTTGCACACCAGCGTGGCCGCGGTCGTCCGGCGCACGTTTTTCAGCGCCGTCAGCGTATCGGTGCTGCCGCCGGCGATATGAAATTCCTCTTCGGTGCCGACGATCAGATCGAATTGGTGCAGCACTTCCTGCAGCTCGCGGGTCACCTGTGCCGATTCCACAAAGCGGGTTTCGCCGTCGCCCAGCGACGTCAGCCCCCACAGCACCGGGCGATAATCGATGTCGAGCGCGGTGCGCAAACCGTGGCGGCGCGCGTATTCCAGCGCCTTCAACACGGCGGCGCGGGTGTTCGGGTGCGACAGGTGCGTGCCGGTGATGGCCAGCGCGCGCGCGCTGGCGATGTAGGTTTCGTCGATGTCGTCCGGCGTCAGCGCCATGTCCGCGCAGTTTTCGCGGTAGAAGATCAGCGGGAAGGTTTCCTGATCCTTGATGCCGAGGATCACCAGGCCAGTTAACCGGTGTTTGTCGGTGATCAGACAGCGGGTATCGGCCCCGACGCGCTGCAGCTCTTCACGCAGAAAGCGGCCCATGTGTTCATCGCCGACGCGGGCCAGCATGCCGGATTTCAACCCCTGAATGGCGGTGCCGTAGGCCACGTTGCCGGAAGAGCCGCCGAGGTATTTGGCGAATGTGCCGGCGTCTTCCAGACGCGCGCCGATCTGCTGAGCATAGAAATCGACGGCGATGCGCCCGAGACAAATGACATCAAGCTGTTTTTCTTGTGTAGCCATACCCGTTTCCTTCTGTTTAAGCAAAACTCCGGCGGCGGCCCGAGCGTGGCGCCTTGCAGGAAGCATGGGAACAGTATGGGGAATGAAAATTTCAATTTCAATATGGAATGAAATTTACACCCCAAAAATGTGATGCGTTTAAAACATCGACGGAGGAGCGGAAAAAGCGGATTAAGTCGCCATGAGAGGGTGGCGGAGGGCGTGCGGCAAAGAGGCGCCGGGGCAGGATGAAAGACGGTCGCCCTGAGTGCTGATGGGGTTCCCCGGCCGGTGCGCGGCGCTAAGCCGGTAAAGGCCAAACCACGAGATGAAACGGGCTTTTCATCTAATATGCGATCTTTATCGCAAAATGAAATGTTTCTTCTGTAATGTGATTTTATGAAAAATATATTTGTTTATAATCGCTTCACGTTTCAGGTTGTCGACTTCGTGAGCAGCGGGCATCGCCTGCTCAAGATAATAGCTGCCGCCGCGTAACACAAACACGGGATTGTCGGCTCGGAGCGAGCCCTTTCCGGGGCGGCCCTCAATCTAAAGGGTGAGTAAATGGGCAAGATCAGGCTAACCATGGCGCAGGCGCTCGTCAGATTTCTCGATAACCAGTATCTGCTGGCCGACGGGGTGGAAACCAAATTCGTCGCGGGCATTTTCGCGATTTTCGGCCACGGCAACGTACTGGGGTTGGGGCAAGCGCTGGAACAGGATAGTGGCGATCTGCGGGTGCACCAGGGCCGTAACGAACAGGGGATGGCCCACGCGGCGATCGGCTTCGCCAAGCAGAAATTGCGCCGGCAGATTTACGCCTGCACCTCCTCGGTCGGCCCCGGTGCCGCCAATATGATCACCGCCGCGGCTACCGCCACCGCCAACCGCATCCCTTTATTGCTGCTGCCGGGCGACGTTTACGCTTCCCGCCAGCCGGACCCGGTGCTGCAGCAAATCGAACAGTCTTACGATCTCAGCATCAGCACCAACGACGCGTTCCGCGCGGTGAGCAAGTACTGGGACCGCATCGTGCGGCCGGAGCAGCTGATGAGCGCCTGCATCAACGCGATGCGCGTGCTGACCGATCCGGCGGAAACCGGCGCGGTGACGCTGTGTCTGCCGCAGGACGTGCAGGGGGAAGCCTACGACTACCCCGACTATTTCTTCCAAAAACGCGTGCACCGGCTCGATCGCCGCCCGGCGACCGATGGCATGTTGGCGGACGCCTTGGCGCTGCTGACGGCCAAACGCAAACCGCTGCTGGTGTGCGGCGGCGGCGTGAAGTACTCGCAGGCCGGGCGGGCGCTGCGCGAATTCGCCGAGCGCTTCGGCATTCCGTTCGCCGAAACCCAGGCCGGCAAAGGCGCGGTGCCGAGCGATCATGAATTCAACCTCGGCGGCATCGGCGAAACCGGCTGCCTGGCGGCCAACACGCTGGCTCGACAGGCCGATCTGGTGATTGGCGTCGGCACCCGTTACACCGATTTCACCACCTCGTCCAAATGGCTGTTTCAACATCCGGACGTCAGCTTCCTCAATATCAACGTCAGCGCCTTTGACGCCGGCAAGCTCGACGGCGTGCAGGTGCTGGCGGACGCCCGCGAGGGCCTGAGCGAACTGAGCGCGCTGCTGGCGCAGGCTGATTATCGCGCCGGCTGGGGCGACGCCATCGCCGCTGCGCGCGGCGCCCAGCGTGAAGAGACCGAGCGGGTTTACGCGGTGGAATACAGCGGCGCAGGCTTTGTGCCGGAAATAGACGATCACCTCGATCGCGAACGGGTGTTCGCCGAATTTATCGCGCAGACCGACTCGGCGATGACGCAAAGCCGGGTGCTGGGGGTGCTGAACCGCGAGCTGCCGCCGGACAGCGTGATCGTGGCCGCCGCCGGCAGCCTGCCGGGCGACCTGCAGCGGGTGTGGCACAACCATGGCGAGCACGGTTACCACGTGGAATACGGCTACTCCTGCATGGGGTACGAGGTGAACGCCGCATTGGGGGTCAAGCTGGCCGAGCCGCAGCGCGAGGTGTACGCGATGGTGGGCGACGGCGCCTTCATGATGCTCCATTCCGAGCTGGTCACTTCGATTCAGGAAGGCTGCAAGATCAACGTGGTGCTGTTTGACAACATGACCAACGGCTGCATCAACAACCTGCAGATGGAACACGGCATGGACAGTTACACCACCGAATTCCGCTTCCGTAATCCAGAGGGCGGCAAGCTCGACGGCAAACTGGTGCCGGTCGATTTCGCCATGCTGGCGGCGGCTTACGGCTGCAAAACCTATCGCGTCACCACCGAGCAGCAGCTGCTCGACGCGCTGGCCGACGCCCGCAGGCAAACCGTGTCCACGCTGCTCGACATCAAAGTGCTGCCGAAGACCATGGTGCACAAGTACCTCAGCTGGTGGCGCGTGGGCGGCGCTCAGGTGGCCGACAGCGAGAAAATCGTCGCAGTGGCGCGCAAGCTGCAGGAAAACATCGATAAGGCGCGCGATTACTGATTCGTTTTCGAACACAACACACTTTCCAGAGGGTAGCGAAAATGACTTTGAACATTGGGGTTATCGGCACCGGCGCCATCGGCCGCGATCATATCCGTCGCTGCAGCAAAGTTTTGCAGGGCGCCCGCGTCGTGGCGGTGAACGACATCAATCGCGACAACGCCGCCAAGGCGGTGAACGATCTGCAGCTGGATGCGCGGGTGTATGACAGCGGCCACGATCTGATCAAGGCCGCCGACGTGCAGGCGGTGCTGGTCACCTCCTGGGGGCCGAGCCACGAAGAATTCGTGCTGGCGGCCATCGCCGCCGGCAAACCGGTGTTCTGCGAGAAACCGCTGGCGGTGACCGCGCAGGGCTGCAAAAACATCGTCGATGCCGAAGCGAAGCACGGCAAGCGGCTGGTGCAGGTCGGCTTTATGCGCCCCTATGACCAGGGCTATCGCGCGCTGAAACAGGTGCTGACCAGCGGCCAGATCGGCGAACCGCTGATGTTGCACTGCGCGCACCGCAACCCGACGGTCGGCGAGGCTTACACCACCGATATGGCGATCACCGACACCCTGATCCACGAAATCGACGTGCTGCGCTGGCTGCTCGACGACGACTATGTGTCGGTGCAGGTGGTGTTCCCGCGCAAGAGCCCGAAGGCGTTCCCGCATCTGAAAGATCCGCAGATTGTGCTGTTCGAAACCGCCAAAGGCACCCGCATCGACGTCGAGATTTTCGTCAACTGCCAGTACGGCTACGACATTCAGTGTGAAGTGGTGGGGGAAACCGGCATCGCCAAACTGCCGGAGCCGTCCTCGGTGCAGCTGCGCAGCGGCGCCCGCCTGTCGACCGAAATCCTGACCGACTGGAAGGATCGCTTTATCGACGCCTATGACGTCGAGCTGCAGGGGTTCATCAACGACGTGGCCGCGGGCCAACTGACCGGGCCTTCTGCCTGGGACGGCTACGCCGCCGCCGTGACCGCCGACGCCTGCGTTGCGGCCCAGCTCAGCGGCGAGATCGTACCGGTGACCCTGCCGGCGCGCCCGGCGTTTTACAACAAGCCATCGGCTTGAACCCCGTACCCACGATTGCAGAGGAGTGACCATGAAGATCGCTTTTGATGTCGACGTTATCCGGGATTTGGGCGTGACCAAAATGGTTCAGCAGGTGGCGGACTGGGGCTATAAGTACATCGAGCAGTCGCCGCACCCGCAGATCAACCCGTTTTACAAGCATCCGAAGGCCAGCCGCGAAATCATGGCGGAGTATAAAAACGCCCTGAAAGCGACCGGCGTGGAAATATCCTCATTTATCGTGGTGTATCGCTGGTCCGGGCCAGGGGAAGATCGCCGCCAGGCGGCGGTCAAAAACTGGCGACGGATGATCGAAATCGCGGTGGAGATGGGCGTGCAGGTGATCAACACCGAGTTGGCCGGCAACCCCAACGAGCCGGAGATCTGTGAGGAGCTGTGGTATCGCTCGATGGAGGAGCTGCTGCCGATCGTCGAGCGTGAGGGCATCCGTATGGAGATCCAGTCGCATCCGTGGGACTTCTGTGAGCTGAGCAACGAAACCGCCGATCTGGTGAAATCGCTGCGCAGCGACCACGTCAAATACCTCTACAGCGTGCCGCACACCTTCTACTACGACAAGGGTCAGGGCGACGTGGCCGGCATGCTGAAGTACGCCGGGGACGATCTTTCCCACGTGCTGATCGCCGACACCATGAACCACACCAAGCACTGCCGCTATATCGTCAACCCGCCGGGCGTTGACGCCGCGGTGCACCAGCATGTCGGCATCGGCGAAGGCGAGGTGAATTTCGACGCCCTGTTCCAGACGCTGCGCGACATGGAATTCGCCAACCGCAACTTCAAGGTCGGTGGCGAATCGATCATCTGTACCTCGCTGTTCGGCTATCCGGAAAAGATGCCGAGCCAGGCGGTGGCGACCAGAGAGCGCATCGAAAGAGAGCTGTTGGGCAACTAATCTTATTCGGCTCGCCGGCGGCGTTTGCACCGGCGGCCCTCCAAGGACCGAGGCAGACCATGAATAAAGACAACGTGAAATTGGCCATTGCGCCGATCGGCTGGACCAACGACGACATGCCCGATCTGGGCAAGGAAAACACCTTTCAGCAGTGCGTCAGCGAAATGGCGCTGGCCGGCTTCACCGGCAGCGAAGTGGGCAGCAAATATCCGCGCGATCCGGCGGTGCTGAAGCCGATGCTGGATATTCGCGGCATCCAGATCTGCAACGCCTGGTTCAGCACCTTTTTCGCCGATGGTCAGAAAGACAAAACCATCGATGAATTTATCAACCACATGAATTTCCTGCATGCCATGGGCGCCAGGGTGATCGGCTGTTCCGAACAGAGCAAGAGCATTCAGGGCACCACCAAAGGGGTGTTCGAAGAGAAGCCGTACTTCAGCGATGAAGAGTGGCGGCGGGTGGCCGACGGTTACAACGAGCTGGCGAAGATCGCTGCCGGCAAAGGCATGCAGGTGTGTCTGCACCACCACATGGGCACCGGCATTCAGACCACCGCCGAAATCGATCGCTACATGAGTATGGTCAACGACGACGTCTACCTGCTGTTCGATACCGGCCACGCCTACTATTCGGAAGGCAGCCAGCAGGCGATGATGGCGATCCTGGAGAAGTATCTGCCGCGCATCAACCACGTCCATCTGAAGGACGTACGCGATGAGGTGGTGGCGGAAGTGAAGGCCAACAAGCTGAGCTTCCTCGACGGCGTGAAGAAGGGCACCTTTACCGTGCCGGGTGATGGCGTGATCGACTTCAGGCCGGTGTTCAAGCTGCTGGACGAGCGCGGTTACAAGGGATGGATGGTGGTGGAAGCCGAGCAGGATCCGGCGCTGGCCAACCCGTTCGAGTATGCGGTGAAAGCGCGCCGCTATATTCGGGAAACCGCCGGCATTTAAGCGGTAAGGGGCAATAAAACTCGAGGGGCGCCGCCAGCGCCCCTTTTTGATGGCGGCGCGTTAGCCGCCGAGCGTTCGCCAGGTGGCAACCTGGCTGCCCGGCCACGGCGTGGCGGCGTATACGCCCCGGGCGATCGCCCGAGCCAGGGTGTCCGCCGCCAGCGCGCCGATCTGCAGCACTGCCAGTTCGCGGCTGCCCTGTACCTCGCGCTGCCCGGTGGACAGGGCGAACACCACGTCGCCGTCAAACGGGCTGTGCAGCGGGCGAATAGCGCGCGCCATGCCGTCTTGCGCCATGATGGCCACCCGTTTCAACTCCACGCGCGTCAGCGCCAGATCGGTGGCGATGCAGGCCAGGGTGGTGTTCTTTCTGCCGCCCTGCGGCTCTTGCACCATCCAGTCTTCACCCTGAGCGCGCAGTTGCGCCTGCGCCGCCGCGCCGCCGTTGCCGAATTCACCGTCAATTTCATAGGGCGTCGCCCAGAAAGCGCGGGTGCCGGGCGCTACCACCGCACCCAGGCTGTTGACCGCCACCAGCGCGCCGACGGTAGCGCCGTTGGCGGCGACGATAGACGCCGAACCGAGGCCGCCTTTCAGCTTGCCCATGCCGGTCATGGCGCCGTAGCCGGCGCCGACGGTGCCCAGCGGAAAGTCCAATCCAGCCTTGCCGACCGCGTCGATGCCCAACTGGCGATACGGCGGCGTGAGCTGCCAGTTTTTGTCACCGCCGTTGGCCAGATCGTACAGGCAGGCGGTGGGCACGATCGGGGAGACCGGCACGCCGGGCGCTGGGCGCAGCGCGTAGCCTCTGCCCTGTTGCCCCAGCCAGGCCGCGACGCCGTCCGCCGCCGCCAGGCCGTAAACTGAACCGCCGCTGAACGTCAGCGCATCGATGGTTTGCACCAGATTGTCTTCGCCCAAGGCGTCGGTTTCCCGGGTGGCGGGGCCGCCGCCGCGCACGTCCACGGCGGCCATCGCCGGGCTGTCCGGCAGGATCACCGTCGCGCCGGTGCGCACCCGGCTGTCCTGCGCCACGCCGACCTTCAGGCCCGGCACATCGGTAATCAGGTTGCGGGCGCCAGGGCGCCCGGTGGCGGAAGTTGGCATAGCGGCACCTAATGGGGTGAGGGGAGAGAACATGCCGGCGGCGGCGGTCAGGCCGGCCAGCGCTTGTAAAAAAGTTCGGCGGTTGATGTTAAGGGGCCGGCGCAGCGGCTCCTGCGGGGGGATGAGATCACGCATCTGCGCGTGGCTGCCCGGAGCGCAGACGCGCCATATGGTAGGCATCGACCAGCACGCCGTCGCGCATGGCATAGGCACGGCTGGTGCCCTCTATCTCAAAGCCGAATTTGCGGTACAGCGCGATGGCCGCCGGGTTATCGGTGAACACCGTCAGTTCGATGCGCTCGATGGCCGCCCAGTTGTCGCACAGGTCGAGCATCGCCTGCATCAGGCGGCTGCCGACGCCTTTACCGTGGTAGCGCGGATCGACGCCGATGCCGAAGGTGGCGACGTGGCGGCGGCGAACGCGCTGATTCAGCATCACAACCAACTGGCCGGCAAGCTGCCCGTCGATGATGGCGGCCAGGTTATGCGTGCCCGGTTCGGGATTGGCGAGGCGCTTCTGCCAGGACTCGACGGACGGTAGCGGGAGCTGCAGCGTATCGCGGTAGACGGGCGTCTGAGAATAAAGATGATGCAGGGCCTGCGCATCCGTTGTTTCCACGTGGCGTATCACGATCTCGCTCATCTCGCTGCTCCTGTCGCTTACCGGTTGAATAACCTCTGAATTTATCCGTTTACTGCCTTGAGTCAATATTATTTAAACGGGTCAAAAAAAAACGCTTTACAGGTGCGAATGATAATGATTATTATTGCGATGCGTTCCGGGGAGGGCATCAACCCTTGATACTCTCGCTGCGAAGGCACGACATTGCTCACATTGCTTCCAGTGTTTACTTAGCCAGCTCGGGTGCTGGCTTTTTTTTGCCATTTTTCAGTCGTTCCCGCTTTCAACAAATCCGCTGCCCATCCGCCGTTTCATTTCATCGAAATTTTTGAACAGAGGCATGAGTTTTTTACGCTTTCTTATTCTGCTGGCAGGACTAGACTGTAAAAAAACATTGAGGAGAGTTGAATATGATTTATGTACGTAAAGCGGAAGACCGCGGCCACGCCAATCATGGCTGGCTGGATAGCTGGCACACCTTCTCATTTGCCGATTACTACGATCCGAACTTTATGGGGTTCTCGGCGCTGCGGGTGATCAACGAAGATGTGATCGACGCAGGGCAGGGTTTCGGTACCCACCCGCATAAAGACATGGAAATCCTGACCTACGTGCTGAGCGGCACGGTGGAACACCAGGACAGCATGGGCAACAAGGAGCAGATCCAGGCCGGCGAATTCCAGATCATGAGTGCGGGCACCGGCGTGCGTCACTCCGAGTACAACGCCAATCAGGATCGTCCGTTGCACCTGTACCAGATTTGGATCATCCCGGATCAGGTCGGGCTGGAGCCGCGCTACGAACAGCGCATGTTCGACGCGCCGCAGGGCCGTCAGCTGGTGCTGTCGCCGGATGCGCGTGACGGCTCGCTGAAGGTGTTCCAGGACATGACGCTGTCGCGTTGGGCGCTGAATAAAGGTGAGCAGGCGGAATACGCGATCGACGCCGGACGCCGCATTTGGATCCAGGTGGTGCGCGGCAAGGTCTCGGTCAATGGCCAGGCCGCCGGCATCAGCGACGCGTTTGCGGTGTGGGATGAATCGGCGCTGACGATTCAGGCCGACGAAGAGAGCGAAATCCTGCTGTTCGATCTGCCGCCGGTGTGATTAAGCGGTAAATATCAAGGGCTCACGGTGTGAGCCCTTGAAGTGAGTGATTCGCCTGCCGACGTTGCCTGACTTAACGCCGGCAAAACATATAAAAACAAGGAAAATCAATTTATTGATTTTCGGCTGCTCGTCACAAAGGGGGAGAAACCACGCTTTTTCCCCCTTTGTCTGCGTATGAAGGGCTCACGGTGTGAGCCCTTTTTGCGTTGGCCGTCGCATAACCGACAATATCGGCGCGCCGTTTTTTTTGCTAAAATGACTGCCCATTCACGGTTAGTCAGTTCATTGATAATGAAGAAAAAACGGCCGGTACTCCAGGATGTGGCGGACAAGGTGGGCGTGACCAAGATGACGGTGAGCCGTTATCTGCGCAATCCCGACCAGGTTTCCGCCGCCCTGCAGCAAAAAATCGCCGTCGCGCTGGATGAGCTGGGCTACATCCCCAACCGCGCGCCGGACATTCTCTCCAACGCCACCAGCCGGGCGATTGGCGTGCTGTTGCCGTCGCTGACCAACCAGGTGTTCGCCGAAGTGCTGCGCGGCATCGAAAGCGTGACCGACGCGCACAACTACCAGACCATGCTGGCGCACTACGGCTATCTGCCGGAGCGCGAAGAAGAGCGTCTGACCTCGCTGCTGTCTTACAATATCGACGGTTTGATCCTGTCCGAGCGCCACCACACGCCGCGCACCCTGAAGATGATCGAGGTGGCGGGCATTCCGGTGGTAGAGCTGATGGACTGCGTCTCGCCGTGCATCGATCTGGCGGTGGGCTTCAACAACTTCGAGGCGGCGCGCCAGATGACGCAGCAAATCATCGCGCACGGCCACCGTCACGTGGTCTACTTCGGCGCCCGTCAGGATGAACGTACTATCATCAAACAACAGGGGTATGAGCAGGCGATGCGTGAATCCGGCCTGGAGCCGTACAGCATCATGACCGCGCGTTCTTCCTCCTATTCCGCCGGCGGCGAGCTGCTGCGCCAGGCGCAGCGCGATTATCCGCAGATCGACAGTATCTTCTGCACCAACGATGACCTGGCGATCGGCGCGGCCTTCGAGTGCCAGCGACAGGGGCTGTCGATCCCGCAGGACATGGCGATCGCCGGTTTCCACGGCCATGACATAGGTCAGGTGATGGTGCCGAAGCTGGCCAGCGTGTTGACCCCGCGCGAGCGCATGGGGCAGATCGGCGCCGAGCGCCTGCTGGCCCGGCTGCGCGGCGAAACGGTGTGTCCGCGCATGGTGGACGTCGGTTTCACCGTGATCCCAGGCGGCAGCATCTGAGCCATTTTAACGTTCTGTTTTAACACCCTTTCTTTTTGCAGCGCGTCCTGAGGCGCGCTGGTTATCCCGCCTGTAAGCCCGCCGCTCGTTGCCGACATAAGTTTGATCTCTGTCCCAGAACGCGAATTTTAGCCGCTTACCCGGTTCCGAGGATTATGTTGTTACCGGTATCATGATACCGGTAACAACGAGTGGGCGGTCATCTTGCTGCAAGACTGAACCTCTGAATCAACAACACCTACAGCTCTTCTTAAACACCGGGAAAGAGCCTAAAAATAAAACAACCGCACGCTTTACGCCTATCGTAAAGAGAGTCGCGATAAAAGGTTGGAGAAAAACTATGCCATTAGTGATTGTTGCAGGCGGCGTAGCGCTGCTGCTGCTGCTGATGATCCGCTTCAAGCTGAACGGCTTTATCTCTCTGGTTCTGGTTGCTCTGGCGGTCGGGATTGCACAGGGGATGCCGGTCGATAAGGTCATCGGCTCCATCAAGGCCGGCGTGGGCGGCACGCTGGGCAGCCTGGCGCTGATCATGGGCTTCGGCGCCATGCTCGGCAAGCTGCTGGCGGACTGCGGCGGCGCACAGCGCATCGCCACCACGCTGATCGACAAGTTCGGCAGAAAACACATTCAATGGGCGGTGGTGCTGACCGGTTTCACCGTCGGCTTCGCGCTGTTCTACGAAGTGGGCTTCGTGCTGTTGCTGCCGCTGGTGTTCACCATCGCCGCCTCCGCGCGCATTCCGCTGCTGTACGTCGGCGTGCCGATGGCCGCCGCGCTGTCGGTGACTCACGGCTTCCTGCCGCCGCACCCGGGCCCGACCGCTATCGCCACCATCTTCCATGCCGACATGGGTAAAACCCTGTTGTACGGCACGCTGCTGGCGATCCCGACGGTGATCCTGGCCGGCCCGGTCTATGCCCGCTTCCTGAAAGGCATCGACAAGCCGGTGCCGGAAGGCCTGTACAACCCGAAAACCTTTACCGACGCGGAGATGCCGAGCTTTGGCGTCAGCGTCGCCACGTCGCTGGTGCCGGTGATCCTGATGGCGCTGCGCGCGGTCGCTGAAATGGTGCTGCCGAAGGGGCACAGCCTGCTGCGCTTCGCCGAGTTCTTCGGCGACCCGGTGATGGCGACCCTGATCGCCGTGCTGATCGCCATCTTCACCTTCGGCCTGAACCGCGGCCGCACCATGGATGAAGTGATGGGCACCATCACCGATTCGATTAAAATCATCGCCATGATGCTGTTGATCATCGGCGGCGGCGGCGCCTTCAAGCAGGTGCTGGTGGACAGCGGCGTCGAGAAGTACATCGCCGGTCTGATGGAAGGCAGCAACGTTTCGCCGATCCTGATGGCCTGGTCGATCGCCGCCGCGCTGCGTCTGGCGCTGGGGTCCGCCACTGTGGCGGCAATCACCGCCGGCGGCATCGTGGCGCCGCTGATCGCCACTACCGGCGTCAGCCCTGAGCTGATGGTGATTGCGGTCGGTTCCGGCAGCGTTATCTTCTCGCACGTCAACGATCCGGGTTTCTGGCTGTTCAAGGAGTACTTCAACCTGAGCATCATGGAAACCATCAAATCCTGGTCAGTGTTGGAAACCATCATCTCGGTGTGCGGCCTGGTGGGCTGCCTGCTGCTGGCGACGGTCGTATAATCTTTATCCGGCGCCCTGCGGGGCGTCGGCGTTCCAAAGTATCTTTATCAGTCGGGACGCATTTGGCGCGTTTGCGCCAGTTCCCATAAGGGCATGACACAATGAGCAATCCGCAGAATCACGTATTTATCCTGATGGGCGTGTCCGGCAGCGGCAAATCCGCCGTAGCCAGCGCCGTCGCCCGCGAGGCCGATGCCGCCATGCTGGACGGCGATTATCTGCATCCGCGCGCCAACATCAACAAGATGGCTGCCGGGCATGCGCTGGACGACAACGATCGCGCCCCGTGGCTGGCGGCCTTGAACGACGCCATCTTCGCCATGCAACGCACCAATCCCGTGTCGCTGCTGGTCTGCTCGGCGCTGAAGAAAAGCTATCGCGACCGCCTGCGCGAAGGGAATAGCAACCTGCATTTCCTCTACCTGAAAGGCGACAAGGCGGTGATCGAGGAGCGCCTGAAGCAGCGCAAAGGTCACTTCTTCAAACCGCAGATGCTGGTTTCGCAGTTCGCCACGTTGGAAGAGCCGGGCGAGCAGGAGCCGGATGTGCAAGCGATCGACATCAACCAGCCGCTGGACGGCGTGGTCGCCGATACGCTCGCCTATATTCGCCGCGTTACCGCCCGCTGAGCACGGGCCGTTGTCGGCGCCGCCAGGCGCCTACAGCTTCATGTAAGCCCGCACGCCGTCCAGGAACATCTGGGTCGACAGCATCACCAGAATCAGCCCCATCAACCGCTCCAGCGCGCTGACGCCTTTGCTGCCCAGCAGGCGCAGGAACAGGTTCGACATCAGCAAAATGGCCGCAGAGAGGCCCCAGGCGATCAACAGCGCCGCCACCAGATGGGGCAGCTGATGCGGATACTGGTGCGACAGCAGCATCAATGCAGCCAGAATCGACGGCCCGGCCACCAGCGGGATCGCCAGCGGCACCAGGAACGGCTCCTCGCCGGCGGACAGCCCGGAGCTGTTTCCTTCCTGCGAGGGGAAAATCATCTTGATGGCGATCAGAAACAGGATGATGCCGCCGGAAATGGAGACGGTTTCGGTGCGCAGGTTGAGGAACGCCAGAATTTTCTCGCCGGCGAACAGGAAGATCAGCATCAGCAGCAGGGCGATCAGCAGCTCGCGAATCAACACCACGCGGCGGCGGCGCGGTTCCAGGTGTTTGAGCACCGACATGAAAATCGGCAGGTTGCCCAGCGGATCCATAATTAAAAACAGCAATACCGTAGCGGAAATCATCTCTGTCATGGTGCCCTCGTGATTGGGAAAACGCCTCGGCCTTTTCGGCCGCGTCCTTGCCTGTACCCTATGGATTTCAAATTGCAGCTAGGCGCCCAGCGATCGCATCCCCAGGAGCTTACTCAAGTAAGTGACTGGGGTATGACAAATCTGCCGGGAGCAGATTTGAACGCTGCTCGCAGCGGCCCCTTGGGGCGTGGCCCACGGATGGGCCACGTAACTACGTGCAGGCAACAACGCTGCAGTTTGAAAGACGACGGCTATATAAGAAGGATTGCTGAGAAATCCCCAGCCATCGAATAAATTCACTTTGCGCCCGCGCCGACATTTTGTAAGGTGAGGAGATATTGCACACAACTCGTTATCACCTAATAAGCCCTTATCCGGGCGGGACACAGATATCATGAAAAACGTTGGTTTCATCGGTTGGCGCGGAATGGTCGGCTCGGTTCTCATGCAACGCATGACGGAAGAGCGCGATTTCGACGCCATTCGCCCGGTCTTTTTCTCCACCTCGCAGCACGGTTCTGCCGCGCCGGCCTTCGGCGGCCAGCAGGGCACGCTGCAGGATGCCTATGACATCGACGCCCTGAGCGCGCTCGATATCATTATTACCTGTCAGGGCGGCGATTATACCAACGAAGTTTATCCTAAGCTGCGCGCCAGCGGTTGGCAGGGTTACTGGATCGACGCGGCTTCGTCGCTGCGCATGCAGGATGACGCCATCATCATTCTGGATCCGGTCAACCACGCGGTGATCCAGCAGGGCCTGGACAAAGGCATCAAAACCTTCGTCGGCGGCAACTGCACCGTCAGCCTGATGCTGATGTCCCTCGGCGGCCTGTTCGCCAACGATCTGGTGGAGTGGGCGTCGGTCGCCACCTACCAGGCGGCCTCCGGCGGCGGCGCGCGCCACATGCGCGAACTGCTGACCCAAATGGGCATGCTGCACGCCGACGTGGCGAAAGAGCTGCAGGATCCGGCCTCCGCCATTCTGGATATCGAACGCAAGGTGACCGAGGCGACCCGCAGCGGCAAACTGCCGACCGACAACTTCGGCGTGCCGCTGGCCGGCAGCCTGATCCCGTGGATCGACAAACAGCTCGACAACGGCCAGAGCCGCGAAGAGTGGAAAGGCCAGGCGGAGACCAACAAGATCCTCAACACCGGCAGCGTGATCCCGGTCGATGGCCTGTGCGTGCGCGTGGGCGCGCTGCGCTGCCACAGCCAGGCGTTCACCCTGAAGCTGAAAAAAGACGTGTCGCTGCCGGAAATCGAGCAGATGCTGGCGACGCACAACGACTGGGTGCGCGTGATCCCGAACGACCGCGAGCTGACCATGCGCGAACTGACGCCAGCGGCGGTGACCGGCACGCTGAATACGCCGGTCGGCCGTCTGCGCAAGCTGAATATGGGGCCGGAGTACCTGTCGGCGTTCACCGTGGGCGACCAACTGCTGTGGGGCGCGGCCGAGCCGCTGCGCCGCATGCTGCGCATCCTGCTGTAAACCCGCTCGCCAGTTCATCTGTTGTATTTCAAAGCCCGCTTATTGCGGGCTTTTTCATATGAGCGGAGTCATGTCGGTATGGTCTGAATGTGGTTACAAGTTAATCTTCCCTGTGATATTTATAAGCGCATTGGCAACATAGCGCAGGTATAGGGATATGATTTCCAACGAAGGATTGCAGGTCGCGCTTTCACCCGTGCAGCTAGCGGCCGTGATGTCGGATAGCACGGTCACAGAAGGGGAAACCTGGGGTAATCGGCTCATGGGTGGACTGGGTTTAGCGGGGGGAGTCGTCGAACTTCTTGGGGCTGGGGTGATGTGCTATGCGCCTGACCCAACATTGTTAACCAAAGTGGGATGCGTGGTCGTTGGCACTCATAGCATGGATAGCATAAAAACCGCATCAAATCAGATCATTACCGGCCGATCATTGACTACAGACACTTACAAGTCGGCGGTTTTGCTGGCTCAGAGTCTGGGGGCCGACGAAGATATGGCTTACAACGTCGGTTTAACGGTAGATATTGCCGTTCCTTTGGTGTTTGCAACCGCTTTAGGCGCTGTACGCGTGGCTTCCGTTCGGGTGGGGCAATTAAAATTGCTTGAACACGAGTCTATAGCCGGTGCAAAAGGAGGTGGGCACACTATTGCTAAGCATGTTGCTAAAAGTTCAGAAGAGCTGCTGGAGCGCTTGGCAAAGAGTCCTGGTTTACAGTCAGCCTCGACATTTACAGATTTACGTACTGCTGAAGACGCGATTAGTCGGGCGTTGAAAGTGAATAACGCGCTTATTAAGCGCTGGGCGCAACAGCCTACTTCGGCCAACGTGCTTGAACTCACGCATAAGGTGGGTAAAGCGGTTGGTTTTGGCTACAGGCAAGGAAGCACAATTCAATTAACGTCCAACAGCGTGCGGGTTGTCTTGCTAAAGAAAATTTACAACGGTAAGCCGTATTACATTTTAACCGCTTACCCCATTATCAGATAAGGGACCCTATGGGCTTTTCAGTCGCTAATCTCGGTACACTTGTGCGTGTTTTTTTTGGGCAAGATTATGATTTATTTGGAGAGTCTGTAGAAGAGATCCTGGCCTCTTATCGGGAGACGGAAAATACCGCGACAGTGAGAAAAACCGTCGATGAAGCACGAGCGTTGCTGGCGCAATATCCTGAGGAACAACAGCTTGAACTTGCTGTTGCTGAACTTGCTGATGGGGAGTTTGCACCAGCGCCATGGGGATACACGGCGCGATCGTTTCTTGAGAAGGTGATCTCTGCTTTGGAATAGGCGATACCTGCTGCTTCTGTACTTTGTTGTAAACCCGCACTTCCTGGGGGCTGAGCGCTTTCAGCCCCCTAACGCCTTATTTTCCGCTTTTTTGTTCGCTGCGCGCCGCGTCGGGCAGCGTTATCGCAAGTCTCGTTTCATTGGGCTGTACCCCGCATCTCTTCTCGTCGGCCGCCGCATGCAGATGCCGTCAGGCTGGCAGTTTTCTTAATGAAGAATTTTCCTCACCAATGCCGAGCCGTTTTTAACAGACATTGGCTATGCTTAACGCAGGGGTGAACACTTTTTCACCATGACTGAAATATTTCAAAAAATAAGCATAAAGAGCGAAATTCAGGTCGGCAGAGTAAAGATTGGTCAATAACCGACCGCAATCACGCTTTAGAGTCCGAATGCATTGCATGATGACCAAAACGGCCAAGGAATAACCAACAAGCCGTGCTTAGATCATGCTGTTAATCTAAGGAAGAAGACTATGCCTGTACTTCCCGATCGTGACGTGATTGATCAGATCATCTCCGGCCATTACGCCGATCCCTTTGCTCTGCTTGGCATGCATGCGACCGATAACGGTCTGCAAGTGCGCGCGCTGCTGCCGGACGCCGGCGCAGTCTGGCTGGTGGAACAGCAAACCGGCCGGCGACTGGTGCAGCTGAACTGCGACGATCCGCGCGGTTTCTTCAGCGCCGTGGTGCCGCGGCGAAAAAATCCTTTCCGCTATCAGCTGCAGGTCAGCTGGCGCGATCATCAACAGATCGTCGACGATCCCTACCGGTTCGGCCCGCTGCTGCAGGATATCGACAGCTGGTTATTGGCCGAAGGCACGCACCTGCGCCCCTATGAACGGCTGGGCGCTCACCTCGTCACGCTGGATGGCGTCGACGGCGTCAGCTTTGCGGTCTGGGCGCCCAACGCGCAGCGCGTCTCGGTGGTGGGGGAATTCAACTTCTGGGACGGCCGCCGCCACCCGATGCGTCTGCGGCGTGAGAACGGCATCTGGGAGTTGTTCTTGCCCGGCGTGCGGGCCGGGCAGCTGTACAAATATGAAATCGTCGATTGCTATGGCAATACCCAACTGAAAGCCGATCCTTACGCCTTTGAGGCGCAGATGCGCCCGGATACCGCCTCGCTGGTGGCGCCGCTGCCGGAGGTGGTGCCGTCGACGCCGGCGCGCCGCCGCGCCAACGATTTTGACCAGCCGATCGCCATTTACGAGGTGCATCTCGGATCATGGCGGCGCCACACCGATAACCACTTTTGGCTCAGCTACGGTGAACTGGCGGTGCAGCTGATCGACTATGTGAAGGACATGGGATTCACCCATATCGAGCTGCTGCCGGTCAACGAGCACCCGTTCGACGGCAGCTGGGGCTACCAGCCGCTGGGGCTGTATGCGCCGACCCGGCGCTTCGGCACGCCGGCCGACTTCAGGGCGTTTGTGGCGGCGGCGCATGAGGCGGGCATCAACGTGATCCTCGACTGGGTGCCGGGGCACTTCCCCAGCGACGCCTACGGCCTGGCGAATTTCGATGGCACTGCGCTGTACGAATACGCCGATCCGCGCGAGGGCTACCATCAGGACTGGAATACGCTGATTTACAACTACGGTCGCCACGAGGTGCGCAACTACCTGGCGGGCAACGCGCTGTATTGGCTGGAGCGCTTCGGCATCGACGCGCTGCGGGTGGATGCGGTGGCGTCGATGATCTATCGCGACTACAGCCGCGCCGACGGCGAGTGGGTGCCGAATTACTACGGCGGCAACGAGAATCTGGAGGCCATCGCCTTCCTGCGTTATACCAACCAGACTATCGGCCAGGCGCAGCCGGGCGCGGTGACGCTGGCGGAGGAATCCACCGACTATCCCGGCGTCACCCTGCCGCCGGACGCCAACGGCCTTGGGTTCCACTACAAATGGAACCTCGGCTGGATGCACGACACGCTCAATTACATGAAGTGCGATCCGGTGCACCGCAAGTATCACCACAACCAGATGACCTTCGGCATGCTGTACGCCTATACCGAGAACTTCGTGCTGCCTATCTCGCACGATGAAGTGGTGCACGGCAAAAAATCGGTCCTCGACCGTATGCCGGGCGACGCCTGGCAGAAATTCGCCAACCTGCGCGCCTATTACGGCTTTATGTGGGCGCATCCGGGCAAGAAGCTGCTGTTTATGGGCTGCGAATTCGCACAGGGGCGCGAGTGGAATTTCGATACCAGCCTCGACTGGCATTTATTGGAAGGGTTGGATAACTGGCATAACGGCGTGCAGCGGCTGGTGCGCGATCTGAACCACTGCTACCGGCAGCAGGCGCCGCTGTACGAGCGCGACTACCGGCCGGACGGCTTCGAGTGGCTGGTGGTCGATGATCACGACAACTCGGTGTTCGCGTTCGCGCGCTACGATTCGCAGGGCAATGAGCTGATCGCCATCAGCAACTTTACCCCGGTGCCGCGCTACCGCTACCGCATCGGCCTCTCGCGCGCCGGTGACTACCGCGAGATCCTCAATACCGATTCGCACCACTATCACGGCAGCAACGCCGGCAATCAGGGGCGGGTCTCTTCCGAAGCGGTCGGCAGCCACGGCCGCGACTTCTCCATCTGCGTAACGCTGCCGCCGCTGGCGACCATTTATCTGCTGCGGGAGGCGCCATGACGGAGCTGACGGCCGGCCTCGCCGCGCCGCTGGGCGCGCATTACGACGGCGAAGGCATCAACTTTACCCTGTACTCGGCGCACGCCGAGCGGGTGGAGCTGTGCCTGTTCGACGGCCAGCAGCGCGAAGTGCGCCTGCCGCTGCCGGCGCGCAGCGGCGATATCTGGCATGGCTACTTACCGGGCGGCAGGCCGGGGCAACGTTACGGTTACCGGGTCTACGGCCCGTTTGACCCGGCGAACGGACAGCGTTTTAACCCCAACAAACTGGCGCTCGATCCGGCCGCGCGCGCGGTGGAAGGGCCGGTGGCGGATCACCCGCACCTGCACGGCGGTTACGAGCAGCCGGACCCGCACGACAGTGCGGAGCTGATGCCGAAGTGCGTGGTGGTGGACGAACAGTATGACTGGCAGGACGATCGCCCGCCTGCCACGCCCTGGGGACAGACGGTGATTTACGAAGCGCACGTGCGCGGCCTGACGCTGCTGCACCCGCAGATCCCGCCGGCGCTGCGCGGCAGCTTCGCCGCATTGGGGCACCCGGCGATGATCGCCCACTTCAAACGCCTCGGCATCACCGCGCTGGAACTGCTGCCGGTGCAGCAACATACCTCCGAACCGCGCCTGCAGCGGTTGGGGCTGATCAACTATTGGGGCTATAACGTGCTGGCGCCCTATGCGCCGGACAACCGCTACGCCAGCCTAAGCACCGATGCCACGCCGCTGAACGAATTCCGCGATGCGGTCAAGGCGCTGCACAAAGCCGGCATCGAGGTGATCCTCGACGTGGTGTTCAACCACAGCGCCGAGCTGGATATGGACGGGCCGATGCTGTCGCTGAGCGGCATCGATAACCTGAGCTACTACTGGCTGACGCCCGAAGGGGACTATGTCAACGACACCGGCTGCGGCAACACGCTGCGGTTGGATCAGCCGCAGGGCGTGGCCTGGGTGATGGATTGCCTGCGTTTTTGGGTGCGGGAGTGCCACGTCGACGGCTTCCGTTTCGATCTGGGCAGCGTGCTCGGCCGCACGCCGGGGTTCGATCGCGATGCGCCGCTGTTCCAGGCGATGCTGGCGGACGATGTGCTGTCGCGCTGCAAGCTGATCGCCGAACCCTGGGACATTGGCCCCGGCGGCTATCAGGTGGGGGCGTTTCCCGGCCGCTTCGCCGAATGGAACGATCATTACCGCGATGACATGCGTCGTTTCTGGCTGCAGAGCGGCGTATCGCTCGGCCAGTTCGCCCGGCGTTTTGCCGCTTCCAGCGATCTGTATAACCAGCGCGGGCGAGCGCCTTACGCCACCGTCAATATGCTGACCGCCCATGACGGTTTTACCCTGCAGGACGTGGTCAGCTTCAATGAGAAACACAATCAGCCCAACGGCGAGGGCAACCGCGACGGCAGCGATCGCAATTTCAGCAACAACCACGGCGTCGAAGGCCTGGTCGCCGACGACGCCATTGTGCAACGCCGCAGGGCCAGCCAGCGGGCGATGCTCGCCACGCTGTTGCTGTCCCAGGGAACGCCGATGCTGCTGGCCGGCGATGAACAGGGACACAGCCAGCAGGGGAACAACAATGCCTATTGTCAGGACAACGCCACCACCTGGCTCGATTGGGCCACGGCGGACGACGCGCTGACCGATTACGTCGCGGCGCTGATCGCGCTGCGCCGCCAGATCCCCGCGCTGCAGCAGGACCGCTGGTGGCAGCAGGACGACGGCAGCGTGCAGTGGCTGAACGCGCAAGGGCAGGCGCTCGACGCGCAGCAGTGGGAGCAGGGCGAGCCGCTCATGCAGATCCTGCTGTCGCAGCGCTGGCTGCTGCTGATCAACGCCACGCCGCAAACGACGGAGATGAGGTTGCCGGAAGGCGATTGGCAGGTTGTCGCCCCGTTCACTCAGGAAGACTCACGGGCGGTATTGCCCGCCTGGCACCAGGCCGCGCGCTCGCTTTGCGTACTGGTACGGAAATAATAAAAGGAGTCCGCTATGGTTAGGTTTGAAAATAAAGACCCCCTGATGTTGGCGCGCCAGCTGCCGATTAAATCCGTAGCGCTGATCCTGGCCGGCGGCCGCGGTTCACGTCTGAAAGATTTGACCTCCACCCGCGCCAAGCCCGCCGTCCACTTTGGCGGCAAATTCCGCATCATCGACTTCGCCTTGTCGAACTGCCTGAACTCCGGCATCCGCCGCATCGGCGTGATCACCCAATACCAGTCGCACACGCTGGTGCAGCACATTCAGCGCGGCTGGTCGTTCCTCAACGAGGAGATGAATGAGTTCGTCGATCTGCTGCCGGCCCAGCAGCGCCTCAGCACCGAGCATTGGTACAAGGGCACCGCCGACGCGGTGTACCAGAACCTGGATATCATCCGCCGCTACGAGGCCGAATACGTGGTGATCCTGGCGGGCGATCACATCTACAAGATGGATTATTCGCGCATGCTGATCGACCACGTCGAGAAGGGCGCTCAGTGCACCGTGGCTTGCCTGCCGGTGCCGCGCAGCGAAGCCGGCGAATTCGGCGTGATGAAGGTGGATGAAAGCGACCGCATCATCGAGTTTCTGGAAAAGCCCGCCGATCCGCCGGCGATGCCGGGCAACCCGGATATGTCGCTGGCCAGCATGGGCATCTATATTTTTAATGCCGCCTACCTGTTCCAACTGCTGGAAGAGGATATGTCGACCCCCGGCTCCAGCCACGATTTCGGCAAGGATCTGATCCCGAAAATCACCGCGCAGCAGGCGGCGTGGGCGCATCCGTTTACCTTGTCCTGCGTGACGTCCAACCCCGACTTGCCGCCTTACTGGCGCGACGTGGGCACGCTGGACGCTTACTGGCGCGCCAATCTCGATCTGGCGTCGGTGACGCCGGAGCTGGACATGTACGACCGCGCCTGGCCGATTCGCACCCACATGGAACCGCTGCCGCCGGCCAAGTTCGTGCAGGATCGCTCCGGTAGCCATGGCATGACCATGAATTCGCTGGTGTCCGGCGGTTGCATCGTCTCGGGCTCGGTGGTGGTGCATTCGGTGCTGTTCCCGCGCGTGCGAGTGAACTCGTTTTGCACCATCGACTCTACCGTATTGTTGCCGGACGTGAACGTCGGCCGTTCCTGCCGCCTGCGGCGCTGCATCATCGACCGCGCCTGCCATATTCCGGAGGGCATGGTGATCGGGGAAAACGCCGATGAGGACAGCAAGCGTTTCTATCGCTCGGAAGGCGGCATCGTGCTGGTGACGCGCGAAATGTTGTCAAAATTGTGAGTTAACGTGGGGGGCAGAACGATAGCCTGCCGCCCGATGAACGGTTCGATGGCTTGCGCAACGCGGCACACATAACAGCGGCAAGCCTGCTTTATTTCTTATCCAGAGGCCTTCGGCCGACTTTCAGGAGTGATAATGCAGGTCTTACACGTATGTTCTGAAATGTTCCCCCTGCTGAAAACGGGCGGACTCGCAGACGTGGTTGGCGCGCTGCCGGCGGCGCAAATCGCCGAAGGCGCCGATGTTCGGGTGCTATTGCCCGCTTTCCCTGACGTACGCAACGGCATACCCGACACCGTGCTGGTGGCGGAGATAGACTCGTTCGCCGGCCGTGTCGGCCTGCGTTACGGCACCTACCATGGCGTGGGCATTTACCTGATCGATGCGCCCTGGCTGTATGACCGGCCGGGCAGCCCATACCACGATCAGTCCATGTACGCCTACCCCGACAACCACCGGCGCTTTGCGCTGCTGGGCTGGATGGCCTGCGAGCTGGCCAAGGGGCTGGATCGCTACTGGCGTCCGCAGCTGGTGCACGCCCACGACTGGCATGCCGGTCTGAGCTGCGCCTATCTGGCCGCCAACGGCCACCCGGCGCGTTCGGTGTTCACCGTGCACAACCTGGCCTATCAGGGCCTGTTCTCCGCCCATCACGTGACCGAGCTGTGGCTGCCGGCGTCGTTTTACGACGTTTATGGCCTGGAGTTCTACGGCCAGATGTCGTTCCTCAAGGCCGGGCTGTTTTATGCCGACCACGTGACCGCCGTCAGCCCGACCTATGCGCGCGAGATCACCCGGCCGGAGTTTGGCTACGGCATGGAGGGGCTGCTGCAGGAGCGGCAGCGGCAAGGCAGGTTGAGCGGCATCCTCAACGGCGTGGACGACAAGATTTGGGATCCGGCCCACGACCCGCGGCTGAGCGCCCGCTACGACGCCGACGATCTGAAAAGCAAGGTCAAAAACAAGCTGCATCTGCAAAAGGCCATGGGGCTGAAGGTGGACGAATCGCTGCCGGTGTTCGCGGTGGTGAGCCGATTGACCAGCCAGAAAGGCCTCGATCTGGTGCTGCAGGCGTTGCCCGAATTGCTGGCGCAGGGCGGGCAGTTGGCGCTGCTGGGCGCCGGCGACGCGGTGCTGCAGCAGGCGTTTCTGGCCGCCGCCGCCGACTACCCTGAGCAGGTCGGCGTGCAGATCGGTTATCACGAATCCTTCTCCCACCGCATCATCGGCGGCGCCGACGTCATTCTGGTGCCGAGCCGCTTCGAGCCCTGCGGCCTGACGCAGCTCTACGGCCTGAAATACGGCACGCTGCCGCTAGTGCGCCGCACCGGCGGACTGGCGGACACGGTCGTGGACTGCGCGCTGGAGAACCTGGCCGACGGCACCGCCAGCGGATTCGTGTTCGACGATTGCGACGCTGTCGCGCTGGGCAACGCCATCCGCCGCGCCATGGTGCTGTGGAGCCGGCCGAAACACTGGCGCCACGTTCAGCGCCACGCCATGAGCGTGGACTTCGGCTGGCCGGTGGCGGCGAAAGAGTATTTATCGCTTTATCAACGCTTGTAGCCCGCGATTCGCGTCGCGAGTTGACGCGCGGCGGGCAACCGTAAGGGTAGATTGTCGGGGCGCAGCGTACCGCGCCCATGTTCAGCGGGGCCAGCTATTCCGCGGCGGATGGCTGGGCTCCCCATTAGGGATTAAAAGCCATGACTTCACCGTTTAGTTACACCTCACCTACGGTCAGTGTGGAAGCGCTGAAACATTCCATTGCCTATAAGCTGATGTTTATCGTCGGCAAGGATCCGGCGATCGCCAACCGCCACGACTGGCTCAACGCCGTCCTGTTCGCGGTGCGCGATCGCATGGTTGAGCGCTGGCTGCGCTCCAACCGCGCCCAGCTGTCTCAAGACGTGCGGCAGGTGTATTACCTGTCGATGGAGTTTCTGATCGGCCGCACGTTGTCGAACGCGCTGCTGTCGATGGGCATTTATCAGGACATCGACAACGCGTTGAACGAGATGGGGCTGAACCTGGCGGAGCTGCTGGAGGAAGAGAACGACCCCGGGCTCGGCAACGGCGGTCTGGGCCGGCTGGCGGCCTGCTTCCTCGACTCGCTGGCGACGCTGGCGCTGCCGGGGCGCGGCTATGGCATTCGCTATGAGTACGGCATGTTCAAGCAGAACATCGTCAACGGCCAACAGATGGAATCGCCGGACTACTGGCTGGAGTACGGCAATCCGTGGGAGTTTCCGCGCCATAACACCCGCTACAAGGTGCGCTTCGGTGGTCGCGTGCAGCAGGAGGGGGCCAAGGCCCGCTGGCTGGAGACCGAAGAGATCGTGGCCATCGCCTACGATCAGGTGATCCCCGGTTTCGACACCGACGCCACCAACACGCTGCGGTTGTGGGGCGCGCAGGCCAGTAACGAGATCAACCTCGGCAAGTTCAATCAGGGCGATTACTTCGCGGCGGTGGAAGATAAAAACCATTCGGAGAACGTGTCGCGCGTGCTCTATCCGGACGATTCGACCTCCTCCGGGCGTGAATTGCGCTTGCGACAAGAGTATTTCCTGGTGTCGGCCACGGTGCAGGATATTCTCAATCGCCATTGGCTGATGCACAAAACCTTCGACAACCTGGCGGACAAGATCGCCATTCACCTCAACGACACTCACCCGGTGTTGTCGATTCCGGAGTTGATGCACCGGCTGATCGACGAGCACAAGTTCAAGTGGCTCGACGCCTGGGAAGTGGTGGAGCAGGTATTCTCCTACACTAACCACACGCTGATGAGCGAGGCGCTGGAGACCTGGCCGGTGGACATGCTCGGCCGCATCTTGCCGCGCCATCTGCAGCTGATTTTCGAGATCAACGATCACTTCCTCAAAATGGTGCAGGAGGTGGCGCCGGGCGACAACGATCTGCTGGCGCGGGTCTCGATCATCGACGAAACCAACGGCCGTCGGGTGCGCATGGCGTGGCTGGCGGTGGTGGCCAGCCACAAGGTCAACGGCGTTTCCGCTCTGCATTCCGAACTGATGGTGCAGTCGCTGTTCGCCGACTTCGCCCGGCTGTTCCCGACTCGTTTCTGCAACAAAACCAACGGGGTGACGCCGCGTCGTTGGCTGGCGCTGGCCAACCCGCCGTTGGCGGCGGTGCTGGACGACT
Organism: Serratia sp. EWG9; assembly: GCF_019913725.1. Taxonomy (NCBI): domain Bacteria; kingdom Pseudomonadati; phylum Pseudomonadota; class Gammaproteobacteria; order Enterobacterales; family Yersiniaceae; genus Serratia; species Serratia sp. EWG9. Next base: position 94,110 of record NZ_JADNRO010000009.1, on the reverse strand, counting down.
GCATCGGCCAAACCTGGCGCACCGATCTCAGCCAGCTGAGCGAGATCAAGGCCAACATCGATTACCCGAGCTTCCTGCAGGCGGTGCAGCGCGCCAAGCGGCAGAACAAGGAGCGGCTGGCGCTGTACATCGCCAAAACGCTCAACGTGGTGGTTAACCCGGATGCGCTGTTCGACGTGCAGATCAAACGCATCCACGAGTACAAACGGCAGTTGCTCAACGTGTTGCACGTCATCACGCTGTATAACCGTTTACTGGCCGACCCTGATATCGAGCGCGTGCCGCGGGTGGTGATCTTCGCCGGCAAGGCGGCCTCGGCCTACTATGCCGCCAAGCAGATCATCCGCCTGATCAACGACGTGGCCAAAGTGATCAACAACGATCCGCGCGTGCATACCCAGTTGAAGGTGGTGTTCATTCCGAACTACGGCGTCAGCCTGGCGCAGATCATCATCCCGGCGGCGGATCTGTCGGAACAGATCTCGCTGGCGGGCACCGAAGCCTCGGGCACCAGTAATATGAAGTTCGCGCTGAACGGCGCGCTGACCATCGGCACGCTGGACGGCGCCAACGTCGAGATGCGCGAGCACGTGGGGGAGGAGAACATCTTTATTTTCGGCAATACCGCCGAGCAGGTCGAGGAACTGCGCCGCAACGGTTACAACCCGCGCCAGTACTACGAGCAAGACCCAGAACTGCATCAGGCGCTGACGCAGATCGCCACCGGCATGTTCAGCCCTGAGGAGCCGAAGCGCTATGGCAATTTGTTCGACTCGCTGGTGAACCTCGGCGACCACTATCAGCTGTTGGCGGATTACCGCAGCTATGTGGACACGCAGGACAAGGTGGACGAGGTGTATCTCAATCAGGACGAGTGGACGCGGCGCGCGGTGCTGAATATCGCCAATATGGGTTACTTCTCATCCGATCGCACTATTCAGGAATATGCGGATGAAATTTGGCACATTAAGCCGGTGAAGCTGTAAAGCGGGACAGGAAAAAAGCAAAGGGCCGGATAACCGGCCCTTTTTCGTTACGCTGCGGCTCAGGAAGCCAGCGACAGCGCTTTCGTTTTCGCGTGTTCCGCCAGCCAGGCTTTCACGCGCGCCTGCTGCGCTTCGTCCAGCCACATGCCCAGCTTGGTGCGGCGCCAGATAGCGTCGTCCAGCTCCACGACCCACTCTTTCTCGGTCAGGTAGCGCAGTTCGGCTTCATACAGACCGTGGCCGAAATCTTCGCCCAGATCGGCGAGGCCGTTGGCGCCGGCCAGGATCAGCTCGCTCTGGCTGCCGTAGGTGCGGGCATAGCGGCGCGCCAGGGCTTCCGGCAGCCAGCCGTGCGCACGGCGCAGTTTGGCCGCGTAACCGTCGCGGTCGCCGTCGATGTCACCGCCCGGCAGCGTGGCGTTTTTGGTCCACGCCGGGCCGCAGCCTGGGTAGTAGTGGGCCAGTTTTTCCATCGCATGTTCGGCCAGCTTGCGATAGGTGGTCAGCTTGCCACCGAAGACCGACAGCAGCGGCGCTTTGCCTTGCTCGTCGTGCACGTCCAGCGTGTAATCGCGGGTGATCGCCTGCGGTGAATCGGATTCGTCGTCGCACAGCGGACGCACGCCGGAGTAAGTCCAGACGATGTCGTCGCGGCCCAACTGCTTCTTGAAGTGATCGTTGTACACTTTCAGCAGATAAGCGATTTCGTTCTCGTCGATCTTCACGTCTTTCGGATCGCCTTTGTACTCCACGTCGGTGGTGCCGATGATGGAGAACTCGTCATTCCACGGGATCACGAACACGATGCGGTGGTCTTCGTTCTGCAGAATGTAAGACTGCGGCTGATCGTGCACGCGCGGCACCACGATGTGGCTGCCTTTGATCAGACGGATGCCGTAAGGCGATTTCAGCTTCAGGCCGTCGTCGAAGAAGTTTTTCACCCATGGACCGGTGGCGTTCACCAAGCCTTTGGCGCGCCAGGTGAAGGTTTTGCCGCTGTCGATATCGACCGCTTCCACCATCCACAGGCCGTTTTCGCGCCATGCGCGGGTCACTTTGGTGCGGGTGCGCACTTCGCCGCCGCGTTTTTCCACTTCCTGCGCGTTCAGCACCACCAGGCGAGCATCGTCGACCCAGCAGTCGGAATATTCGAAACCGCGCTTCAGCTCAGGCTTCAGCACCGATTCTGGTCCAAAGCGCAACCCCTTGCTGCCCGGCAGGCTGGTGCGTTTGCCCAGGTGATCGTACAGGAACAGGCCGATACGGATCATCCAGGCCGGACGCAGATGCGGCTGGTGCGGCAGGCGGAAACGCATCGGGAACGCGATGTGCGGCGCCAGTTTCAGCAGCACTTCACGTTCGGCCAGCGCTTCGCTCACCAGCCGGAATTCGTAGTGTTCCAGGTAGCGCAGGCCACCGTGGATCAGTTTGGAACTGGCGGAAGACGTAGCACAGGCCAAGTCTTGCGCTTCCAGTAGCAGTACCGACAGCCCGCGCCCGGCAGCATCCGCCGCGATGCCGGCACCGTTGATGCCGCCACCGATAACGATCAAGTCTTTGGTTTCCACGTCATCTTCCTCCAGATGTTCGAAATAGCTCTTTCATGTTCGTTTTCGCTCATGATTGTAATCAAAAACCAACAAGCAAGCCAAGACTTAACCAAACAAAAACATTTAGGCGTGATAGAGGTAACAGTTTGGTGATGATAGTCACACAAGTAGCATGGATATGGCGCGGGCGCGCAAACGGTTGTCGGTGAGGGGGGCTAAAGGGATGAAACGGGGCGGCGGCGCGCCCCGCAGGTTAAGGCCGAATCAGCACAGCTCCAGCTGCACGTCGTACTGTTCGATGATTTTCATCACGCTCGGCGGCGGCAGCTGGTCGGTAAACAGGTAGTCGATCAGGTTCATGTTGCCCAGGTTGACCATGGCGTTGCGGCCGAATTTGGAGTGGTCGGTCACCAGCATCACGCAGCGGGAATTTTCGATAATCGCGCGTTTGGTGCGCACTTCGTGATAGTCGAATTCGAGCAGCGAGCCGTCCATATCGATGCCGCTGATGCCGAGAATGCCGTAATCGAGACGGAATTGGGAGATGAAGTCCAGGGTGGCTTCGCCCATGATGCCGCCGTCGCGGGTGCGCACTTCGCCGCCGGCCAGGATCAGGCGGAAGTCTTCTTTGGCGGTCAGCAGGGTGGCGACGTTAAGGTTGTTGGTGACCACGCGCAGGTTCTTGTGGTTCATCAGCGCATGGGCCACCGCCTCCGGCGTGGTGCCGATATCGATGAACAGCGTGGCGCCGTCCGGGATCTGGCTGGCGACGCGCTGCGCGATGCGGGCTTTCTCTTCCGACCACATCACCTTGCGATCGTTATAGGCAGCGTTGACCGAGCTGGAAGGCAGCGCCGCGCCGCCGTGGTGACGCTGGATCTTGTTCTGGTCGGCCAGGTCATTCAAATCGCGGCGAATCGTTTGCGGGCTGACGTCAAAATGCTCGACCAGTTCTTCCGTGCTGACGTAACCCTGCAGGCGCACCAGCTCGATAATTGCGTCATGACGCTGTGTTTGCTTCACGATAATCCCCTAAAACGCCCGCTATGCCCGCTGGGCATAGCTCCCGGCTGTTATTGTTCGTTGTGTGCGCGATGACGCGTATCCCAAAATGCCATCAATAACCCTAACACTAAACCGGCTACGTGTGCCGCGTTGGCGATCGACATTCCTAAAATATCGAAATATCCGGCCACCAGCCACAGCACCGAGAACACCATCAGGCCGCGCGGCAGCATCAGGCCGCGCTCCGGCGCCCGTTCGCCCGACAGCCAGACATAGCCCATCAGCGCATAGACCACGCCGGACAGCCCGCCGAACAGCGCGCCGCTGAACAGCGATTGCGCCCAGCCGCTGAAGAACGCCGACACCACCGCCAGCACGAACAGCTTGCCGGCGCCGAGGCGTTTTTCCATCTGGCCGCCGAGATACCACCACCACATCAGGTTAAACAGGATATGCAGCAGGGAGAAATGCAGGAACGCATGGCTGATCCAGCGCCACAGCTGGGTGTATTGGCTGCTGTCCTGCGGCCAGGAGAGCCAGTACATCACGGTATCGTCACCGAGCGCCTGCATCAGAATATAGACTGCGATGCACAGCACCATCACGCCGAGCGTCAGCGGCCCGGCTTTGCTGCGCAGGGTGTGCAGGTAGGACTCGCTCTGATAGTGCAGGCCGGCGTCGGTATGGCCGGTCTGCCAGCTGGCGGCCTGATAACGGCGGTTGAGCGGATCGACCAGAAACTGCTGCAGCTCGTGTTGCACCTGCTCGAGATGACCTTCGTCGGCCAGCCAGATTTCCGCCGCCTCGCCGCTGTTGCGCAGCTCAAGCCGGATGCCCTGGGTCGCCATATAGTCGACAAAGGCCAGCGCCAGGCGCGGGTTGGATACGGCGATTACTCTAACCATTGCTCTTCCGTCGTAAGTGAATGATTTTGGCCGCCGCTTGCGCGCCGGCGACCCTGACGGCCGATTATAACGTCGAAATCCTGAGCGCTGGCAAACGGATCTGCGAAAAACCCGCGAAAACGCGCATAAAAACGAAGGGGAAGCCCGCCGACGCACGGCGGGCGGCGGGGATCAGGCAGAGGTTTCCACGTCTTGCGGATACTGACGGGCCCAGGCCTCGAAGCCGCCGTCGATGCTGTAGACCGCGTCGAACCCCTGGTGCAGCAGGTATTGCGCCGCGCTGCGGCTGCTGTTGCCGTGGTAGCACATCACCATCACCGGCCGCTCGAAGTCGTTTTGTTGCATAAAGGCCGACAGGGTGGCGTTGGTGAGGTGAAAGGCGCCCGGCGTATGCCCGGCTTCAAAACTTTGCGGATCGCGGATGTCGACCAGGGCGGCGCTGCCCTCTTTCCAGCGGGTGTAAGCCTGTTCAACGTTGATCGCTTCGAACTGTTCCATACTGCTGACTGCCTCATTATTGGGGGACGCCGCTATTGTAACCAACTCTGCGGCGTTTAAGACCAGAGCAAGCTTGTGGTTTTCTCACACCAGCAGCACTTCTACCCCTTGTTGACGCAGTTGCTCAACGATCGCCGAATCGGCGGCGCGGCCGGTGATCACCATGGCGATTTGCTCGGTGCGGCTGAACAGCACGCCGGCGCGTTGGCCGACTTTGCTGCTGTCGACCAGCACCACCAGTTTACCGACGTAGTTGAGCATCTTCTGTTCCGCCATCGCGGTCAGCATATCGGTTTTATACAGGCCGTCAGCGGTGAGGCCGATACCGCTGGTGAACATCCAGTGCCCGGCGTACAGGGTGGCGTCGCCGTCCTGGGGCGCCAGAGTAATCGACTGGGTTTTGTTGTACTGGCCTCCCATGATCACCACGCTGTCGTGTTCCTGCTCGATCAGGTAATTGGCCAGCGGCAGATAATTGGTGATCACCTGAACCGGCTTGCCGCAAATTTCACGGCCCAACAGAAATGCGGTGGAGCCGCAATTGATCACCACGCTTTCACCCGGCTGACAGAGCTGTGCCGCGGCCGCCGCAATACGCATTTTTTCGTCCAGGTGCTGAGTTTGGTGGATATTGAGCGGCGTCCAGGCCGGGCGCGGAGTTTGTGTGGCTTCGGCGCCGTTGCGCACTTTGCGCAATTTGCCGATTTCATTCAGTTTGTTGATGTCCCGGCGCGCGGTGGCCGGAGAGATGTCAAACGCCGCGATGACGTCCGCCACGGAGATTTGCCCCTTGCGCTGCAAGAGATCGAGAATGGCGTTGTGGCGTTGGGACTCTGTCATGCGGGCTCCGTCGGAGAGAGAAAACGTCGTTGCCTATGATTATATGCGCGCCGTTTGACGATTTGAATCATTCCCGTTCAAAAGCGCGCATCCGTATGCAACACCGGTTGATTACAAGAAAGACTTGAAGGGCAGATCGGGTTCGAGGGTGAAGCAATCATCGAAACCGCGCGGGTAGTGGTACTCCAGATTGTCTTTATCCTGCGGCCAGATGAACTTGCCGCCAACCTGCCAGATAAACGGTTTAAAACCGTATTTGAGCCGGTCTTTCTTCATTTCCCACAGCACGCGAATTTCCTGCGGATCCGCCTGGAAATTCGACCATATGTCATGGTGGAAGGGGATAACGACCTTGGCGTTCAGCGATTCCGCCATGCGCAAGATGTCGGCGCTGGTCATCTTGTCGGTAATGCCGCGCGGGTTCTCGCCGTAGGAACCGAGGGCGACATCGATCTGATGATCGTTGCCGTGCTTGGCGTAATAGTTGGAGTAGTGGGAATCGCCGCTGTGATAAAGGTTGCCGCCCGGCGTTTTGAACAGGTAGTTGACCGCCCGCAGGTCCATGCCGTCCGGCAGAACGCCCGCCGCTTTTTGTTCCACCGGCAGTGTGATGAGCGCCGTGCGATCGAAGGCGTCCAGCGCATGAATTTCAATGTCTTTGATTTTTATCACGTCGCCAGGTTTGACGGTGATGCAGCGCTCAGGCGGCACACCCCAGCCAATCCAGATATCCACGCAGCTTTGCGGCCCGATAAACGGAACGGTGGCGGCGCAATTTTGCAACACCGCCGCGGCGACGTTCACATCGATGTGATCGTTGTGGTCGTGCGTGGCCAAGACGGCGTCGAGCTGGGTAATCGCGAAGGGATCCAGTACGAATGGGGTCGTGCGCAGGTTAGGCTGCAGCTTGCGCACTCCCGCCATTCGCTGCATTTGGTGGCCGGTTTTCATCAGCGGGTTGCCGTGGCTCTGCTTGCCGGTACCACACCAAAAGTCGACGCACAGATTGGCGCTTTCTTCGGATTTGAGCCAGATACCGGTACAGCCCAGCCACCACATGGCGAAGGTGCCGGGCGCAACTTTCTCCTGCTCTATCTCTTCGTTCAGCCAGGTGCCCCATTCGGGAAAGGTGTTCAATATCCAGGATTCGCGGGTGATGTCGTTGACTTTACTCATGGGTCGTTCCTCGTTGGCGGTGATAATGCAATCACAAATAATCATTTTAAGATTTTATGTGATTTGTTTTGATCGAATCTAGCACCGTTTTTTTCAACTGACAACGATCGAAATACACGATAACACCGCCGGATTTACGTGCCGCGCCGTCCTTTTATCTCCTTTTTGTTTGATTAACTGCTATTAAATTCAATGAGTAATAAAATGTAAGTCGTCTAATTCATTGAATGTTAGTGGAATTGATTTTTAACTTGCGAGGTTGTTCACAAATAATCATTTATGATCTTTTTGTGATTTCTTGTGATTGGTATGGTGAAGGCGTTACCTGCATGCCAACCTTTTCGGGAGAGCCGTATGGAAACTCTTTACACCATCTTCACCGTCTTTTTTAACCAGGTGATGACCAATGCGCCGCTGCTGTTGGGGCTGGTTACGCTGCTGGGTTACACGTTGCTGCGCAAAAGCGCGGCGGTCATTATCAAAGGCACGATCAAAACCATTATCGGTTTCATGTTGCTGCAAGCCGGTTCCGGCATCCTGACCGGCACGTTCAAACCGGTGGTGGCGAAGCTGTCCGAGGTGTACGGCATCAACGGGGCGATTTCAGATACCTATGCCTCGATGATGGCCACCATCGATCGGATGGGGGAGGCCTATAGCTGGGTCGGCTACGCGGTCTTGCTGGCGCTGGCGCTGAACATACTCTACGTGTTGTTGAGGCGCATTACCGGCATCCGCACCATCATGCTTACCGGCCATATCATGTTTCAGCAGGTGGGGTTGATCGCGGTATTTTTCTACATTCTGGGCTACGGCATGTGGACAACGGTATTGTGCAGCGCGCTGTTGGCTTCACTGTATTGGGGCATCACGTCCAACATGATGTTCAAACCGACGCAGGCGGTGACGGAAAACAGCGGTTTCTCCATTGGGCACCAACAGCAGTTCGCTTCGTGGCTGGCGTATAAGGCAGCGCCGTATCTCGGTAAAAAAGAGGACAGCGTGGAAGATCTGAAGCTGCCCGGGTGGCTGAACATTTTCCATGACAACATCGTTTCCACCGCCATCGTGATGACGCTGTTCTTCGGCATCATTCTTTGCTCGTTCGGCTTGGATACCCTGCAGGCGATGGCCGGTAAAACCCACTGGAGCATTTATATCCTGCAAACCGGGCTGATGTTCGCGGTGGCGATTTTCATCATCGTGCAGGGCGTGCGCATGTTCGTCGCCGAATTGACCGAGGCCTTCAATGGGATTTCCCAACGCCTGATCCCCGGTGCGGTACTGGCCATCGACTGCGCCGCCATCTATAGCTTCGCGCCCAACGCCGTGGTGTGGGGCTTTATGTGGGGCACCATCGGCCAATTGATCGCCGTCGGCATCCTCCTGGCGTGCGGCGCTTCCATCATGATCATCCCCGGTTTCATTCCCATGTTCTTCTCTAACGCCACCATCGGCGTGTTCGCTAACCACTTTGGCGGCTGGCGCGCGGCGATGAAGATCTGCCTGGTGATGGGGATGATAGAGATCTTGGGCTGCGTGTGGGCCATCAAGCTGACCGGGCTGAGCGCCTGGATGGGAATGGCGGACTGGTCGATTCTGGCGCCGCCGCTGATGCAAGGGCTGAGCTTCGGCCTGTGGTTTATGGGCGTGGTGATCGCCATCGCGCTGCTGTACATGTTCTTCGCCGGGCGCACCCTGCGCGCGGAGGAAGATGCTGAAAAACAATCGGTTGAACCAGCGTCACGTTAATAGGAGTGCAGATTATGACGGTACGAATCCTGGCGGTGTGCGGTTGCGGACAAGGCAGTTCCATGATCATGAAAATGAAAGTCGACCAATTTTTAACGCAGCAAGGCGTGGATCATTCGGTCAACAGCTGTGCGGTGGGGGAATACAAATCCGAGTTGAGCGGGGCTGACATCATCATCGCTTCCACCCATGTCGCGGATGAGATCGTCGTCAGCGGCAACAAATACGTGGTCGGGGTGCGCAATATGCTCTCGGCGGCCGACTTTGGTCCGAAGCTGATGGAAGTCATCGGCGCGCATTTTCCGCAAGATTTGAAGCAGTGAGGAGCGAGTCATGAAGCTGAGCGATTCGTTGGCGCAGAACAACGCTATTCACCTGCAGGCGGAGGCCGCCGACTGGCGTCAGGCGGTGCGGCTGGGGGTCGATCTGCTGGTGGCCGCCGGCGTGGTGGAGCCTCGCTATTTCGACGCCATTCTGGCCGGCGTCGAACGGCACGGCCCTTACTTCGTGTTGGCGCCCGGCCTGGCGATGCCGCATGGTCGGCCGGAGGAAGGGGTGCTGAAAACCGGCTTCGCCTTGGTCACCTTGAAAACGCCGGTGTGCTTCGGCGATGAGGACAACGATCCGATAGATATCTTGATCACCATGGCGGCGGTGGACGCCAAAACGCATCAGGAGGTGGGCATCATGCAAGTGGTTAACCTGTTCGAAGATGAGGCGAACTTCGATCGCTTGCGGGCCTGTCGCCGGGCGGGCGAGGTACTGGCGTTAATCGACAAAACGTCCGCGGCGGCGGCGAATTGAAGGAGATATGCTATGAAAACGCATTTACCGATGCTGCAAGTGGCGCTGGATAACCTGTCCATGGCCGCGGCTTACAATACGACGCGCCTGATCGCGGCCGAAGTCGACATCATTGAGGTCGGCACTATTTTGTGCGTGGCGGAAGGCGTACGGGCCGTGCGCGATCTGAAAGCGCTGTATCCGGATCGCATCGTGTTGGCGGACGCGAAAATCGCCGATGCGGGGCAAATTTTGGCGCGGATGTGCTTCGAGGCACACGCCGACTGGATCACGGTGATCTGCTGCGCTGACATCAATACGGCCAAGGGCGCGCTGCAGGTGGCGCATGAGTTCGGTGGCGACGTACAGATCGAACTGACGGGATTTTGGACCTGGGAACAGGCGCAGGCGTGGCGTGAGGCGGGTATTGGTCAGGTGGTGTATCACCGCAGCCGTGACGCGCAGGCGGCGGGCGTCGCCTGGAGCGATGACGATATCCGCGCGGTTCATCGCCTGAGCGAGATGGGTTTCAAGGTGACGGTTACCGGCGGATTGTCATTGGCGGATTTGCCTCTGTTCCGGGGCATTCCCATCCATGTTTTTATCGCCGGGCGTAGCATTCGCGATGCCGCCGATCCGGTCGCGGCGGCGCGGGAATTTAAACGCGTCATCGCCCAACTGTGGGGCTGAGGAGCGGTTATGTTGCAAAAATCCGTACCGTTGGGCATCTACGAGAAGGCGTTGCCGCCGGGCGAGGACTGGCTGGCGCGCTTGCAACTGGCGGGGGAGTTGGGATTCGATTTCGTTGAAATGTCGATCGATGAAAGCGACGACCGTCTGGCGCGGCTGGATTGGAACAGCGAGCAGCGACTGGCGCTGATCGGCGCCGTTGCGGCCAGCGGTGTGCGCGTCCCTTCTTTGTGCCTTAGCGCCCATCGGCGTTTTCCGTTGGGCAGTGAAGACGACAGGACGCGCGAGCGGGGGCTGGAGATCATGCGCAAGGCCATCCGGCTGGCGCAGGATACCGGCATACGGGTGATCCAACTGGCCGGATATGACGTTTATTACCAACAGGCTACTGCGCAGACCCGCGCCCGGTTCCGCGCCGGCTTGGCGCAGGCGGTGGAGATGGCCAGCCGCGCGCAGGTCATGCTGGCGATGGAAATCATGGATTATGCGCTGATGAATTCGATCAGCAAGGCGCTGGGTTATGTCCACTACCTGAAAAACCCATGGTTTCAGCTGTACCCGGACATCGGCAATTTGTCTGCCTGGGACAACGATGTGCAGATGGAGCTCGTAGCCGGACGCGGGCATATCGTAGCGGTGCACGTTAAGGATACGCGGCCGGGAGAGTTTAAGAACGTGCCGTTCGGCGAGGGAGTGGTCGATTTCACCCGCTGCTTCGAAACGCTGCTTGCGAGCGGCTATCGCGGCCCCTATCTGCTCGAAATGTGGAGCGAGAAGGCGCCCGACCCGCTGCAGGCGGTGCGGGAGGCGCGTGCCTGGGTGGTTGAACGCATGGCAGAGGCCGGGTTGGAAATAGGGAGCTAACATGCTGGAACAACTGAAATGGCAGGTCTACAAAGCCAATATGGCGCTGCCTGAGCACGGGCTGGTGACCTATACCTGGGGCAATGTCAGCGGCATCGATCGGGCCAGCGATCTGATGGTGATAAAACCCAGCGGCGTGCCTTATGAAACGATGCGGGCGGAAGATATGGTGGTGGTGAATGCGCGAGGGGAGGTTGTTGAGGGGCAACTGCGGCCTTCATCCGATACGCCGACGCATCTGGCGCTGTACCGGGCATTCCCACAACTCGGCGGCGTCGTGCATACGCACTCCACTCACGCCACCGCCTGGGCCCAGGCGGGTGAGGCGATACCGGCGTTTGGCACCACCCATGCCGACTATTTTTCCGGCGACATTCCTTGCACCCGCGCGCTGACGGCGGAAGAGGTGGCGGGGGAATATGAATTGAACACCGGGCAGGTGATTATCGAAACCCTGTGCGGGCACGAGCCGTTGCACATTCCCGGCATTCTGGCGTATCAGCATGGCCCGTTTAGTTGGGGCTGCTCGCCGGATGAGGCGGTGCATAACGCGGTGGTGCTCGAGGAGGTGGCTAAGATGGCGTGGATCAGCCGGGGCATTAACCCCGGCCTGCGCCGGATCGATGAACACCTGTCGGCGAAACATTTCAGCCGCAAACATGGCGTCGGCGCTTATTACGGCCAGCGCTGACTATCAGGCGCCGTACCCCATCATCTTCAGCAGCTGCTGCGCTTGCTGCACCGCTTCCTGGCGATGGGCCACGCCCAGCTTCTGGTATAGATTGCGGATATGGGTCTTGATGGTGGTGGCCGCTACATCCAACTCACCGGCGATCTGGTCGTTGCTGTAACCGGAATAGATCAGCCCCAGCACCTGCCATTCGCGTTGGGTCAACGGACTGGTGCGGATCAGTTCCGGCACCTGCGGATGGGTCAGCAGCTTATCGACGAAGTTCTCGTCGAAATGCGCGAACTTGTGCCGATGATGCTGGTTGATGTCGCGCAGGATGCGCTGGGCGCGATGCTGTTCCAGCTCCGGCAGCGTGTTGAGCTGGATCAGCTGGCGCAGCTGCTGCGCCATCGCTTCGCCTTCGATGACGAAGTGGCTGATAAAGCCGGTGCGGTTGGCCAGCGACAGCGCTTCGATCAGCGCCTGCTGCGCTTCGCCCTTGCGCTCTTGCAGCCAGTAGAGCTGGTTGCTGAGCAGCAGATTGCGGTTGAGATCGCTCACCAGCCGCAGGCGGCGGGCATTTTCGTTCAGTTCATCCAGCACCACGCCGGCCTCTTCATACTGGCCGAGCAGGATCTGCACTCGCGCGATGTTGCGCCATTGGCCCTGCGTGAAGTGGTTGTCCGCCATGCCGGGCTTTTCGGTGTGGCGCAGCCACTGGGCGGCGGCGGCGGTGTCGCCGGTCATCTGCCAGTGGATCACCCGCGACTTGTCGGTGTTGGTCAACCAGTCGCGATGATAGTGGGCGCCGTGCAGCAGGGTTTCGCAGCGCTGCAGATGGGTATTGGCGTTGTCCAGATCGCCGCGCGCCAGCGAGCATTTGGCCAACATGGCGATGCACTGCAGCTGCTGTTGCGGTTGGTAGTTCGCCAGGATTTTCAGCCCGGCGCGCGCCGCGTCTTCCGCTTCGTCCAACCGCGACCACGACCACAGGATCTGCGCGCGAATGCGCAGCAGGAATTCGTGCATCGGCAGCTGTTCCAGATGCTGTTCGCGGATCAGTTCGAACGCCTTATCCTGGGTTTCGTAAGCGGCCTGCAGGAAGCCCTGGGCGATGAGGATTTCGCTCTGCTGCAGCAGCGCCCAGAGCGCGTAATGGTTGGCCTGATGACGACGCGCCATCTGTTCGGTTTGCTGCATCATCGGCAGCGCGCGCGCCAGCTCGCCCTTGCAGTGGTGGACTTCGCCGGTCACCGAGGTGGCGACGATGCGGCTGTAATAGCTGGACAGCGGCAGGAATTTCAACGCTTCGGTCGCCAGCCGCTCGGCTTCTTCCGGTTTGCCGGCGTTGATCGCCACCTGGGCGCGCAGGGCGTCGAACTCGGCGTGCAGCGTTTGGTCTATCTCGATTTTCTGTTCGCGCATGGTGCGCTCGGCGCGCTCCAGCAGGGTGTTGACCTCGCTGTAGCGGTGCTGGCTCTGCGCCAGCCAGGCCTGCAGCAGCGCCAGTTTGGGGTTCTGAATCAGGCGCTCATAGGGCAGCGCGTTGAGGCACTCCTCCAGCAGGGCCAGTTCGCTGTGGTGGAACAGTGACCAGGCGTGTTGCAGCAGGATATCGCGCAGCATGCTGACGTCGCTGGCCGCCAGCGCATGGTGAATAGCCTCCGCCGGATACCCCAGCGCCAGCCAGCCCTCGGCGGCGGCGCGGTGCAACCCCGGCAGCTCCAGCGCCAGTTCCCACTGGCAACGCTGGCGCAGGAAAGAGGCGAACAGCGGGTGGAAGTTGAACCATTCGCCGGTGTCGTCCATGCGGTGGATAAACAGCCCCTGGCGTTCCAGCTCCTCCAGCCGTTGCTGGCCGTTGTCTTCGCCGGTCAGGCGCACGATCAGCGCGTCGTTCATCGAGCGCAGCACCGAACAGCGCAGCAGGAAGGCGCGCGCATCGGCATCGACGTGATCCAGCACTTCGTCTACCAGATAGTCGGACAGGTGACTGGCGTTCAGCCCCGCTAGCCGCTTGGCCGACAGTTGAGCGGACGAAGCGGATTGGCGGGCCGACAGCGCGATCAGCTGCAGCGCGGTGGCCCAGCCTTCGACTTCGTCGCACAGGCGGCTGCTGTCCTGCTGCTCCATCGGCGCCGCTAGGCGGCAGTCGAAGAACTGTTTGGCTTCCTGGTGGGTGAATGCCAGCTGCTGCGTGCCCATTTCCAGCAACTGATCGCGCACCCGCAAATTGGCGATGCCGAGCGGCGGCAGGGTGCGCGAGAGCAGGATCAGCGTCAGGTTTTCCGGCTGATGGCGCAGGAAGAAGCGCATGGCTTCGTGAATGGCGTCGTTGGTGATCAGGTGGTAGTCGTCGATCACCAGGTACAGCGGCTGGTGCCAGTCGGCCAGTTCGATAAACAGCTGGGCGAACAGCGCCGACAGGCTGGCGTACTGGTGTTTCTGGCTCAGCGCCTCGCTCTTGACGCAGCGGCCGCCGCTGGCCTGCTGTAGCGCGGCGATCAGGTAGCTGGCGAAGCGCTCCGGCTGGTTGTCGCTCTCATCCAGCGAATACCAGCCCAGATCGGCCTTGCCGGCCGCCCATTGGGCGATCAGCGTGGTTTTCCCGTATCCCGCCGGGCAATTGACCAGTGTCAGGCGATAGTTGCCCGCGCTGGCCAGTTTGGCCAGCAGGCGATCGCGGATCACGGTATTTTGCAGCCGTACCGGGCGGCTCAGTTTTGATGGGATCAGCATAGTATTCCAGGGTATAAATCGCGGTTCCCGCCGGGATTGGAGTGGCGCTAATTATTTTATGGTTCGTAATTAATAGCTCCCCCTAACTTCTGCCAACCCTAAACGTATTGCAACAAGCTTCCGCATCGGCTTGGAGTTAAGTTGCTATCGATCACACTTTTTTACGTTTGGTGTCGGAGTACGGCGATGCGGTTGCGGATCGCATTTCCGGCCATGGACAAAACTTCAGCAGCGCGAATACTTGTGCTAACGTCATGGTTAACGTTCTCAGTGCTCGCCGCACGCGTTGGCGGGCTTTTTTGCATCGTTGCAAGGGAGTCAAAAAGTGCCTGAGATCACAATTCCAGCTACGCCCCAATCCTCCTCCCCAGCTAATCCCCAGGCGGGATGATGCCGTCAGGCTTTCTCACCGGCACGATAGCGGCAATTTGACCCACTTACTGGATAGAGAGTTTTCCTTATGTCACAGCCTACGCTCAAGAAGGATGCTTTTCTGGCGGCGCTCGCCCGTCAGTGGCAACGGTTCGGCCTCAGTTCCGCGCAGCAAATGACGCAACATCAATGGTGGGAAGCCGTCAGTGCGGCGCTGGCCGAGCAACTGGCCGCACAGCCGGCGCCGCGCAAAAGCGCCAAACCGCTGCGTCACGTGAACTACATCTCGATGGAGTTTTTGATTGGCCGGTTGACGGCGAACAACCTGATCAACCTGGGCTGGTACGACACCGTCGAGCAGGCGCTGGCCGAGCAGAACGTCAAGCTGGCGGATCTGCTCGAGCAGGAAACCGATCCGGCGTTGGGCAACGGCGGGCTGGGGCGTTTGGCGGCCTGTTTCCTCGACTCGATGGCGACGGTGGAACAACCGGCCACCGGCTATGGGCTGAACTACCAGTACGGGCTGTTCCGCCAGTCGTTCCAGGGTGGGCAACAGCAAGAGGCGCCGGATAACTGGCAACGCGAGAGCTATCCGTGGTTCCGCCACAACGCCGCGCTGGCGGTGGACGTGGGCATCGGCGGCAAGCTGGAAAAGCAGGCCGACGGCCGCGAACTGTGGCGCCCGGCCTTCACCCTGCGCGGCGAAGCCTGGGATCTGCCGGTGCTGGGCTATCGCAACGGCGTGGCGCAGCCGCTGCGCCTGTGGCAGGCGACCCATCAGCATCCGTTCAACCTGAGCGATTTCAACGACGGCAAATTTCTGCAGGCGGAGAAGCAGGGTGTAGAAGCCGACAAGCTGACCAAGGTGCTGTACCCGAACGACAACCATCAGGCCGGCAAGCGCCTGCGCCTGATGCAGCAGTATTTCCAGTGCGCCTGCTCGGTGGCGGATATTTTGCGCAAGCACCATCAGGCCGGCCGCAAGATTGAAGAGCTGCCGAAGTACGAAGTGATCCAGCTGAACGACACCCACCCGACCATCGCCATTCCGGAAATGCTGCGCATTCTGCTGGACGAGCACCAGCTGGAGTGGGAGGCGGCCTGGGCGATCACCAGCAATACCTTCGCCTATACCAACCACACCCTGATGCCGGAAGCGCTGGAGTGCTGGGATGAAAAACTGGTGCGCAGCCTGCTGCCGCGCCATTTCTCCATCATCAAACAGATCAACGCCAGGTTCAAAAAGCTGGTGGATAAGCACTGGCCGGGCGACGAGGCAGTGTGGGCCAAACTGGCGGTGCACCACAACAAGCAGGTGCGCATGGCCAACCTGTGCGTGGTCAGCGGCTTTGCGGTTAACGGCGTGGCGCAGCTGCATTCGGATCTGGTGGTGAAGGATCTGTTCCCGGAATATCACCAGCTGTGGCCGAACAAATTCCATAACGTCACCAACGGCATCACGCCGCGCCGCTGGCTGAAACAGTGCAACCCGGCGCTGTCGGGCCTGATCGACGAGACGCTGAAGGTGGAGTGGGCGAGCGATCTCGACGCGCTGCGCGGGCTGGAGAAATTCGCCGACGACGCGGCGTTCCGCCAGCGTTATCAGCAGATCAAACGCGACAACAAGGTGGCGCTGGCTCATTACGTGCACGGCGTGATGGGGCTGACGCTCGATCCGGACGCGATCTTCGACGTGCAGATCAAACGCCTGCACGAGTACAAACGCCAGCACCTGAATCTGCTGCACATCCTGTCGCTGTATCGCCAGCTGCGTGACAACCCGAACCTGGACATCGTGCCGCGCGTGTTCCTGTTCGGCGCCAAGGCGGCGCCGGGCTACTACCTGGCGAAGAACATCATCTACGCCATCAATCAGGCGGCCGAGAAGATCAATCACGATCCGCTGGTGAAAGATCGCCTGAAAGTGGCGTTTATTCCGGACTACCGCGTGTCGGTGGCCGAACTGATGATCCCGGCGGCGGATATCTCCGAGCAGATCTCCACCGCCGGTAAAGAGGCCTCCGGCACCGGCAACATGAAACTGGCGCTGAACGGCGCGCTGACGGTCGGCACGCTGGACGGCGCCAACGTCGAAATCGCCGAGCAGGTGGGCGAAGACAATATCTTTATCTTCGGCAATACCGTGGAGCAGGTGAAGGCGATAGTGGCGAAGGGCTACGATCCGCTCAGCTACCGCAAGAAGGACAAGCACCTGAAGGCGATTTTGGATGAACTGGCGAGCGGCGCGTTCAGCCATGGCGACAAGCACGCGTTCGACATGATGCTGCACAGCCTGCTGGAAGGCGGCGATCCCTATCTGGTGCTGGCGGACTTTGCCTCGTACTGCCAGGCGCAGCGCCGGGTCGATGAGCTGTATCGCGATCGGGATGAGTGGACGCGGCGGACTATCCTTAACACCGCGCGCGTCGGCATGTTCAGCTCGGATCGCTCGATCCGCGATTACCAGCAGCGCATCTGGCAAGCCAAACGTTAAGGAGAGCGAATGGATCGCAAGCGTATCGATCAGGCGGCAGCGCAGGCGGGGATCGCTGCCGATTTCATCAATGCTCACGGCAAACGGCAGGCGATTGAGCCGCAGACCAAGCGCAAGCTGCTGGCGGCCATGAAGTGGGCCGATGATGCGGTGCAGGATACCGCGCCGCCGCCGTTACCGGCGGTCAAGGTGTTCTATCAGGGCGCGCCGTTGGCGCTGACGCCGACGGGCGAAGGCGAATACCTGTGGGCGCTGCAGCGTGAAGACGGCGAATGCCTGCAGGGGCGCGTCGGCGCGCGCAAGACCCTGACGCTGCCCGGCGAGCTGCCGGCGGGTTACCACCAATTGACGCTGAGCCAGGGCGCACGGCAGTGGTCATGCCGAGTGATCGTCGCGCCGAGGCGCTGCTTCGAGCCGGACGCCTTGTTGACCGGCAAAAAGCTGTGGGGCGCCTGCGTTCAGCTGTACACGCTGCGCTCCGATCGCAACTGGGGCATCGGCGATTTCGGCGATCTGCGCCTGATGGTGGAAGAGGTGGGGGAACGCGGCGGCGCTTTCGTCGGCCTCAACCCGATCCATGCGCTGTACCCCGCCAACCCGGAGAGCGCCAGCCCTTACAGCCCCTCGTCGCGCCGCTGGCTGAACCTGGCGTATATCGACGTCAACGCGGTGGAGGATTTCCAGCGCAGCGACGCGGCGCAGCGCTGGTGGCAGAAGCCGGCGACGCAGAAACAGCTCGCCAAAGCGCGCGCTGCGGAGTGGGTGGATTACACCGCCGTGATGCAGCTGAAACTGGCGGCGCTGAGGCTGGCGTTTCCGGTATTTCAGGCGCGCAAGCCAAACGACGCGCAGCGTCAGGCGTTCGAGCAATTCGTGACGGACGGCGGCGACAGTCTGTACCGGCAGGCGGCCTTCGACGCGCTGCATGCCCATTTGGCGGCGGATGACATCAGCCAGTGGGGCTGGCCGGCCTGGCCCGAACGTTATCGGCAGGGAGATAGCGAAGCGGTGCGGCAGTTCTGCGCTGAACACCAGGAAACGGTTCGTTTTTACCTGTGGCTGCAGTGGCTGGCTGCCACCCAGTTCGCGCAGTGTTTTGACCAGAGCAGGCAGCAGCAGATGCCGATCGGCCTGTATCGCGATCTGGCGGTCGGGGTGGCGGAAGGCGGGGCGGAAACCTGGTGCGACCGCGAGCTGTACTGCCTGAAAGCGTCGGTCGGGGCGCCGCCGGATATTCTGGGCCCGCTGGGGCAAAACTGGGGCCTGCCGCCGATGGATCCGCACGTGATGGCGGCGCGCGGGTATCAGCCGTTCATCGATCTTTTGCGCGCCAACATGACCAGCTGTGGCGCGCTGCGTATCGATCACGTCATGGCGCTGCTGCGGCTGTGGTGGATCCCGTATGGTGAAACCGCCGATCGCGGCGCCTATGTCAAATACCCGGTGGACGATCTGCTGGCGGTGCTGGCGCTGGAAAGCCAACGCCATCGCTGTATGGTGATCGGCGAGGATCTCGGTACGGTGCCGGTGGAAATCGTCGGCAAGCTGCGCGACAGCGGCGTCTATTCCTACAAAGTGCTCTATTTCGAAAGCGACGGCGAACACCATTTCCGCGCGCCGCAGGCCTATCCGGTACAGGCGATGGCGACCATCACCACTCACGATCTGCCGACGTTGCGCGGCTACTGGCAAAGCGACGATCTGACGCTCGGCAACCGGCTGGGTCTCTACCCGGACGCGGAAATCCTGCGGGCGCTGTTCGCCGATCGGGAACGCGCCAAGCAGGGGTTGCTGGATGGATTGCATCGTTATGGCTGCGTGCCGCAGAAGGTGGGCAAGAAGGCGGCGCTGCTCGGCATGAGCCCGCTGCTCAACCGCGGCCTGCAGCGTTATGTCGCTGACAGCGCCAGCGCCTTGCTTGGCCTGCAGCCGGAAGACTGGCTGGACATGGCCGATCCGGTCAACATCCCCGGCACCAGCGATCAGTACCCTAACTGGCGGCGCAAGCTGACCCGGACGTTGGAGGAGATGTTCGCCGACCCGCGGATAAACCGGCTGCTGAAGGATTTGGACAAGCGCCGACGCAAGGTGTCGGTGGGGTGACGATGAGGTGTCGTTGTATTAGGTCAAAGGATGAGAACTTTAGTCCCATCCAAATGACGGATACCCGAATTAATTGGCGTTGCAGCTAGGCGGCAAGTGCGTAAAACCCCAGGAGCTTACTTAAGTAAGTGACTGGGGTGCGCGCATGCGGCCAACAACGCTGCAACTTCAAGTAAGAAGGGTATCAGTAGTAGGAGTGCTCGCCGCGCTGGTGCTCGGTCAAATCACGCACGCCCTTCAGCTCCGGGAACTTCTGCAGCAGCTCTTTCTCGATGCCTTCTTTCAGCGTGACGTCGACCATCGAACAGCCGTTGCAACCGCCGCCGAACTGCAGAATAGCCATGTTGTCGTCGGTGATCTCCATCAGCGTTACGCGTCCGCCGTGGCCCGCCAGCTGTGGGTTGATCTGCGACTGCAGCACGTATTCCACGCGTTCCATCAGCGGCGCGTCGTCATCGACCTTGCGCATCTTGGCGTTCGGCGCCTTCAGCGTCAGCTGAGAACCCAACTGGTCGGTCACGAAGTCGATTTCGGCGTCTTCCAGATACGGCGCGCTCAGTTCATCGACATAGGCGGACAGTTTGTCGAACTTCAGTTCGGTATCCGTCGCTTCTACCGCGTCCGGCGGGCAATAAGAGACACCGCATTCGGCCGTCGGCGTGCCCGGGTTGATCACGAATACGCGGATTTGGGTGCCTTCTTCTTGATTTGCCAGCAGTTTGGCAAAGTGTTCCTGTGCAGCATCTGTTATACGGATCATAGCATTAGCTCAATAGTTGACTTCTATAGTCGGTTATAATACGCCCATTGCCGTGGCACTACAACGTGCGGCAAACGCACCATATCTGCACCGAGGCGGCGCCTTGCCGCCGCAGCAGCGCCGCGATCTCCGAGACGGTGCTGCCGGTGGTCACCACGTCATCCACCAGGGCGATATGCCGGCCGGCGACCGGCACGGTACAGGCGAACGCGCGCTGCAGATTGCGTCTGCGGGCAGAGGCGCTCAGCCGCTGTTGCAGAGCGGTTTTGCGCACCCGGCGCAAGGCGGCGGGCCGGTAGGCGCAGCCCAGCCAGTGCGCCAGCGGCCGGGCCAGCAGATCGCTCTGGTTATAGCCACGGCGCCAGCAGCGTGTTGCATGCAAGGGTACCGCCAAAATCAGGTCAGGTCTGTTCAGATACTGCTCTCTGCGCGCCTGCTGCCAGCGCAACAGCATCAGGCGCGCCAGCGCCGGCGCCAGCTCGGGCGCGCGGTGGAACTTGAACCTTTTTACCAAGCCGCTGAGCGGCGTCACGTAGTCGCCGACGAACACCAGCCGTTGCCAGGGCGGTGGCCGTTGCAGGCAGCGGCCGCAGGGCGTGCGCTTCTCCCCGGCGGGCAGCCCGCAGCGCGGGCAACACGGCGGTCTGGCCGGCAGGTGACGCAGGCAGCAGCTGCAGAGGCCATGACGCATCAGGCTCAATGGCTGTCGGCATAGCCAACAGCGGCTGCGGATTGATAGCATAGTGTCTCCGAGACGGGTAAGCATGAAAGGACAATAACCAATGACAGCGCTGTACTGGCAAACAATAGGTGAAGGTGAACGCGATCTTGTGCTGCTGCACGGCTGGGGATTGAACGCCGAAGTGTGGAGTTGCATTCAGGCGCGGCTGACGCCGCATTTTCGTCTGCACCTGGTCGATCTGCCGGGGTACGGCCGCAGCCAGGGGTTCGGCGCCCTGTCGCTGGCGCAGATGACAGAAATCGTGCTGGCGGCCGCCCCGCCGCAGGCCTGGTGGCTCGGCTGGTCGCTCGGCGGGCTGGTGGCCAGCCAGGCGGCGCTGATGCAGCCGCAGCGGGTCAACGGGCTTATCACCGTGGCCTCCTCGCCGTGCTTTGCCGCCCGCGATGAGTGGCCGGGGATCCGTCCGGACGTGCTGAGCGGTTTCCAGCACCAGCTAAGCCTGGATTTCCAGCGCACCGTCGAGCGTTTTCTGGCGCTGCAGACGCTGGGCACCGAGAGCGCGCGTCAGGATGCGCGCCAGCTGAAAGCGGTGGTGCTCAACCAACCGACGCCGAGCGTCGAAGTGTTGAACGGCGGGTTGGAGATCCTGCGCACCGCCGATCTGCGCGCGCCGCTGGCGGAGTTGAATCTGCCGCTGCTGCGGATCTACGGCTATCTGGACGGGCTGGTGCCGCGCAAGGTCGCCGAGCTGCTCGACGCCGCCTGGCCGAACTCCACGTCGCAGATCGTGGCTAAAGCCGCCCATGCGCCGTTTATCTCTCATCCCGATGAATTTGTGACGATGATCGAAGCGTTTATTGCAGCACATTGAATGCAGCGTGAAAACGCACGATAGAGCGCGAAAAAAAACGCTGCCGGGTGGATAAAAGACAAAGCTGTTCAATACTTAGTGAGTCAATGCGTTGGCTGCAAAATGAAAAGACCGCGTGCGGCGATTTTCATTTTGGCGTTTCGTCTCTGGGAAACAGGCCCCGTTAGGGAAAGCAACGAGGCCTGAGGATGTCGCGGCAGCCTGCAGTACTACGCATGGATCCTGGACGGCTTTCATAACAGATAAATTATCCATTGAGAGGTTAGTGTCATGAAATCATTGAAGATGATTATTGCAGCGGCAGTGCTGGGTTCGGTGTCTTTCGGCTCCATGGCGGCAACCCTGCTGACCAAGGAAGATCTGGATAAGAATCCGGGTAAATACGAGAAGATCGGCACCGTGACCACCACGGCGGAAACCACGTCGCCGATGGATGCCAAGGAAGAGCTGTCCAAACTGGCGGACGAAAAGGGCGGTCAATACTACGTGATCCTGGCGGGCCGCGAACACGGTAAATTCAGCGCCATCGCCGAAGTTTACAAAGACAAGCAATAAGCCTTGAACGGCAAAGGGGCGCCCGCAGCGGCGCCCCTGAACGTCAGGCCTTCAGCCGGTAGAACACCGTGCTGCACCCCTGGCCCTGCGGGCAGCTTTTGCAGCCGCCGCTCAGACAGGCGCCGTCATCCTGTTCGATGCGTTCCACTTTCCCCATCGCCGTCAAACGGTCCAGCATCGCCTGCACCAGCGGCAGCGGCGTCGCCAGCGATTGGCTGAGCTGCTGCGCCTGAGCGCTGCCGCGCAGCGCCAACGCATCGCGCACCTGCAGCAGCCCGGCCATCAGTGGCAGCTCCCTTTGGCGCCCTGACAGCAGGCCGCCGGCGTGGCGTTGCCCAGGCGAACCGTGACGCGGCTGCGCGCCCGGCGCAGGCCGAACAGCACCAGCAGGTTTACCAGCACCACCGCCAGGATCGCCGTCAGGCTGTACTGCGGATGTTGGTTGAAGGTGGCCGCCTGATAGAACAGCGTCGCCAGCGAGTAGGCGACGTTCAGCCCCCACAGGATTGAGAAGGTCATCCAGCCGCGGCTCGATTCACGGGCGATGGCGCCCATCACCGAGACGCAAGGCACGTACAGCAACACGAAGATCAGGTAGCTGTAGGCGGAAATGCCGGAGCCGAATTTGCTGCTCATCACGCCCATCGAGCCGACGCCCATCTCGCCGTCGCCCTTGCTGGCTTCGATCGGGTTGGAGAGCACGCTCAGGCTGAAGGTGTTTTTCAGCCCGTCCCAGGTTTCCTGCAGCGCGCCGCCCAGCTCGTCGAGCAAGTTGAAGTTGGCGGCGTCGAACGCCTCTTTGTTGATGTGCTCGGCGGTATACAGCGTGTTCAGCGTGCCGACCACCACTTCTTTCGCCATCGCGCCGGTCACCAGCCCGACGGTGGCCTGCCAGTTATCGCTGTGGACGCCCATCGGCTGCAGCAGCGGCGTCAGCACCTTGGAGACCGAGGCCAGCGCGGAGTCGTTGATGTTGTCGACCGTCTTGCCGCTGAACGAGAAGCTGTTCAGGCCGCCGATGAACATGCTGGCCACCACGATCACCTTGCCGGCGCGCAACACGAAGCCTTTCAGCCGCTGCCAGGTTTGCAGCAACAGGCTTTTCAGGTGTGGCACGTGGTAGACCGGCAGCTCCATCACGAACGGCGAGGCTTCGCCGCGCATGAGGGTGTATTTCAGCACCAGGCCGGTTAGGATCGCCACCGCGATGCCGAGCATATACAGCGAGAACACCACGCCGGCGCCGTCCTGGCCGAAGAACGCGGCGGCGAATACCGCGAAGATTGCCAGACGGGCGCCGCAGGACATGAACGGCGCCATCATGATGGTGATCAGGCGTTCGCGTTGGGCGTCCAGCGTACGGGCGCCCATGATGGACGGCACGTTGCAGCCGAAGCCGACGATCAGCGGCACGAAGGATTTGCCCGGCAGCCCGAGCGCCTGCATCAGGCGGTCCATCACGAACGCCGCGCGCGCCATGTAGCCGGAGTCTTCCAGGAACGACAGGAACAGGTACATCATGCCGATCTGCGGCACCAGCGGCAGCACGGTGTTGATGCCGCCGCCGACGCCCTGCGCCAGGAAGACGGTCAGCCAGTCGGGGAAGTGCAGGGTGTAACCCAGCCACTGAATGCCCTGAATGAAGATCGCCGCCGAGCCGATATCGAAGATCGGCTGCAGCGCGCCGCCGATATTGATCGCCAGCAGGAACATCAGGTACATCACCAGCAGGAAGATCGGTACGCCCAGCCAGCGGTTGAGGATCACTTTATCCAGTATGTCGGTCAGGCGGTTGGGCATCGCCTGCTGCGAGTTGCTGACCGCGTCGCACAGGGCGGCGATGGACTGGTAGCGCGCGTCGGCGATCACCAGCGCCGGGTCCTCCTGCTGCTGCTGTTGCAGCGCCTGAATGGCCGCTGGCAGCCGCGCCACGGCGGGGCCGGCCAGGCGATGGCTGTAGATGTCGCCCTCCAGCATCTGCAGCGCCAGCCAGCGGCGCTGCGCCGCCGGCAGCGTTTGCGGCATGGCGTCGCTCAGCGTGGCGACCTCTTTCAGCAGCAGCGGCGGGTAGTTCACCAGCGCCTGCTGTTCGTTGATGCGATGATTGTCGATCATTTGTTTCAGCACGCCGATGCCGTCGGCGCGGGTGGAGACCATCGGCACTACCGGGCAACCGAGGCGCGCCGACAGCGCGGCGACGTCGATATCGATATGCTGGCTTTTGGCGATGTCGAGCATGTTGAGCGCCACGATGCAGGGAATGCCCAGCTCCAGCAGCTGCAGCGTCAGGTAGAGGTTGCGTTCCAGGTTGGAGGCATCCACCACGTTGATCAGCAGATCGGCGTCGCCGCTCAAAATGTAGTGGCAGGCGATCTGCTCATCGAGCGACGTCTGCTCCGAAATGGTGGTCAGGGAGTAGGTGCCGGGCAAATCGACCAGCCGCACGTCGGACTGCGGGGTGGTGAAATGGCCTTCCTTACGTTCGACCGTCACGCCCGCCCAGTTGCCGACCCGCTGGCGCGCGCCGGTCAGTTGGTTGAACAGCGTGGTTTTGCCGGAGTTCGGGTTGCCGATTAAGCCGATGGTGAGTTTTTTCATAGTTCTGCGTGTCGTCTTCAAGGAGAACAGCGCCGGCGCAAAGGCGCACCGGCAAACGGAGGGCGCGCCGGCTCAGGGCTGGCCGTCGAGCTGCAGCAGAGCCAAATCCTTCCTGCGCAGCACCAGGCTGACGCGGCGGGTTTTAATTTCTATCGGATCGCCCAGCGGCGCGACGCGCACCACGTCGAACGAAGAGCCGGGCAGCATGCCGAGCGATAACAATTTTTGGCGGTAGGCCGGCGCAATCTCGCTGGAAAAGCCGACAATCTTATATGTGTGTTTAGGTTGAAGCTGCATGTCATTAACCTTCCGGGTGCCGATGAGCATCGGGCTGATGATAATTGGACGTTGCCGGCGAAAATGCCACGCCGTCGGCGGTATTCATCCATAAGGTCATGCAATAAAGTGAGCGAAAATAATAGTAATTATCATTATCGCGTTCAATACAAAAAGTAAGGGTATTGTAACCAATTATTATGGTGACGGCAGTTTTTAATGGAGTTGTCTTGATTAACGATGTTTTATCACTGCTTGCACTTGGGAACAAATGAGAATGGCGAGTTAAATCAGTTACGTATTTGTAGCCAGGTTATCTCGTTTGCAAATGGCGATGGCGTTTTTTCCTTTTTTATTTCTGGTGAAAGGCAATTCAATAACATTATTCCGCCGTAATGCGAGCGGTAACCATTTGTGTTTCGCTCACAATTCGCAAAATGAAAAATACGTGTTAACGGAGTTGTTAATAAACGGCTGCAGAAGGGATTTTTGCTGGCTGAATAATGGGAGGACGGTCACACAAGAACGGGAAATAAAAAGATGATGGTTTATTGAGGCGGGTCAAAAATGCCGCAAGTTTTCTTCATTGGAAAGGGCGGAGCAGGCTCCGCCCTGTTGGTCTGACTTAGCGTTTCTTGCCGAAAGCCGCCGCCAGCGCGTCGCCCATGGCGCTGTTGCCGGCCGGCGCCGCATTGCGCGGTTTAGCCTTGTTGGCGGGCGCCGAACGGTTGGCGTTGTCGCGCTGTGCCGGCGCGTTGCCGCCGCGGCGCGGCGAGCCTTCGCCCGGTTGCTCATCCAGACGCATGCTCAGCGCGATGCGTTTGCGTTGCAGATCGACTTCCATCACCTTCACTTTGACGATGTCGCCGGCCTTCACCACGGTGTGCGGATCTTCGACGAACTTGTCCGCCAGCGAGGAGATGTGCACCAGGCCATCCTGATGCACGCCGATATCCACGAAGGCGCCGAAATTGGTGACGTTGGTCACCGACCCTTCCAGGATCATGCCCGGCTGCAGATCGTTGAGGGTTTCTACGCCTTCGGCAAAGGTGGCGGTTTTGAACTCAGGACGCGGGTCGCGGCCCGGCTTCTCCAGCTCTTTCAGGATGTCGGTGACCGTCGGCACGCCGAACTTGTCGTCGGTGAAATCGACCGCTTTCAGGCTGCGCACCGCCGAGGCGTTGCCCATCAGATCCTGCAGCGCCTGCTCGGTGGCGGCCAGAATGCGCTGCACCACCGGGTAGGCTTCCGGGTGGACGGTAGAGGCATCCAGCGGGTTGTCGCCGTGGTTGATGCGCAGGAAGCCGGCGCACTGTTCGAACGCTTTCGGCCCCAGACGGCTGACTTTCAGCAACTGTTCACGGTTGCTGAAGCGGCCGTTCTCGTCGCGCCAGTTGACGATATTCTGCGCCATCATGCGCGTCAGGCCGGCCACGCGGGTCAGCAACGGCACCGAAGCGGTGTTCAGATCGACGCCGACGGCGTTCACGCAGTCTTCCACCACCGAGTCCAGCTTTTTCGCCAGCAGGCTCTGGCTGACGTCGTGCTGATACTGGCCGACGCCGATGGATTTCGGGTCGATCTTCACCAGCTCCGCCAGCGGATCCTGCAGACGACGGGCGATGGACACCGCGCCGCGCAGCGACACGTCGAGATCCGGGAACTCCTGCGCCGCCAGTTCGGACGCGGAGTACACCGACGCGCCCGCTTCGCTGACGATCACTTTTTGCGCCCGGACGTCGCTGAACTGCTTTTGCAGGTCGAGATAGAAACGCTCGGTTTCACGCGAAGCGGTGCCGTTGCCGATCGCCACCAGCTCCACGTTGTGTTTGATGCACAGCGCCGCGACGATGGCGGCGGCTTTGGCCGCTTGCCCGGTGTGCGGATAGACGGTGTCGGTGGCCACCAGTTTGCCGGTCGCGTCGACCACGGCGACTTTCACCCCGGTGCGCAGGCCCGGATCGAGGCCCATGGTGGCGCGCATGCCGGCCGGCGCGGCCATCAACAGATCATGCATGTTGCGGGCGAAGACGTTGATCGCTTCATCCTCCGCGCGTTCGCGCACCGTGCCCATCAGTTCGGTTTCCAGGTGCAGCAACACCTTGATGCGCCAGGTCCAGTTGACCACCGCCTTGCGCCAGGCGTCGGCCGGAGCGTTGTTCAGGCGCAGATTGAGGTGATTGATGATGATCAGCTCCGCCTGGCTTTCGCGCGGCGCTTCCTCAAACTGCGGATCGGCGTTCAGCGCCAGCTGCAGCACGCCTTCGTTGCGGCCGCGGAACATCGCCAGCGCGCGGTGCGAAGGCACCTGGGAAATCGGTTCGTGGTGATCGAAGTAGTCGCGGAACTTGGCGCCTTCGTCTTCCTTGCCCTCGACCACTTTGGAGACCAGATGGGCGTTTTTCCACAGGTAGTCGCGCACCTTGGCCAGCAGCGCGGCGTCTTCGGCGAAGCGCTCCATCAGGATATAGCGCGCGCCGTCGAGGGCGGCTTTCACGTCCGCCACGCCCTTCTCGGCGTCGACGTAGCGTTCAGCCAGCTGTTCCGGCTGCTGTTGCGGATCCTGCCACAGCGTGTCCGCCAGCGGTTCCAGACCGGCTTCGATGGCGATCTGGCCACGGGTGCGGCGCTTGGGTTTGTACGGCAGGTAGAGGTCTTCGAGTTCGGTCTTGCTCAGCGTGGCGTTGATCGCCCCCGCCAGTTGTTCGGTCAGTTTGCCCTGTTCATCGATCGACTTCAGGATGGTCTGACGACGATCTTCCAGTTCACGCAGATAACCCAGGCGGGTTTCCAGCTGGCGCAGTTGGGTGTCGTCCAGGCCCCCGGTGACTTCCTTACGATAGCGTGCAATAAAGGGCACGGTATTACCTTCATCCAGCAGACGGATGGCGGAGTCGACTTGCTCCGGCCGGGCCTGCAGTTCTGTTGCAATAATGCGGCTCAGTGGGTCATTCATAGGTCTGGTATCTGTATTGAGAACGGTGAATAAACAGGGGACAGTTATACGGATTGATCGCGGAAAATGCCAGCGGAGCGGGCCGCCGCCGCGCGGCCGCGGCGTGGAGAACAGCTCAGGCGGCGGCGTTGGCGGCGGTTCGGAAAAAGCTGAAAGCTTACTTCGGGTAGTTTATCTCGTTAACGTACCACTGCGCCTCGCCCAGCGGGGTATTGACGGTGGCGACGTCCCCGACCTCTTTTTTCAGCAGGGCGCGCGCATCGGCGCATCGATGGAGATGTAATCCTTGCGGCCGAAAATCTCATCGTAGCCGACGATGCGAAAACGTTTGATCTCGCCGTCGTCATTCTCCACCTCCACCCAGGCCCC
The DNA here is from genome assembly GCF_019913725.1 of Serratia sp. EWG9. NCBI lineage: Bacteria > Pseudomonadati > Pseudomonadota > Gammaproteobacteria > Enterobacterales > Yersiniaceae > Serratia > Serratia sp. EWG9. The sequence goes on along the minus strand of NZ_JADNRO010000009.1, from coordinate 65,616 downwards.
GAAGAACACTTTGCCTTCCTGCTGCGGGGAGTAATCGACGATCTTCAACTGCTCCAGGCATTTGGTCAGATAGCGGACGCGGCGATCGATCTCGCGCAGCCGCTTCTTGTTGTATTGGTAATCGGCGTTTTCGCTTCTGTCGCCCAGGCTGGCGGCCCAGGTCACTTTCTTGGTCACCTCGGGGCGTTCTTCGCGCCAGAGGTAATCCAGCTCTTGTTTGAGCTTGTCATACCCTTCACGGGTTATCAGTTGAGTTCTCATCGTGATTTATCTTTATGGGGCCACCGCCACAGTGTACGTGAATGCGGAGGGCTTTAAAAATGGCGCGCGGGCCTGCGCCTTGTCGCACGGTTTTTATTCAGTTTGCGCAGCTTTTAACAATCGGGAGTATGCTTAGCGATAGCGGAAAAAGAATGTGACGAAAGGAGGATATCTGGCGAGAGAGACAAGGAATTTTGGCGCACAACCCAACACATTGAAGGTATTACCGCATGGAATTTAAAGATTACTACGCCACGATGGGCATTGAGCCCAACGCCGATCTGAAAACCATCAAAACGGCTTACCGCCGGCTGGCGCGTAAATATCACCCTGACGTGAGCACCGAAGACGACGCCGAGAGCAAGTTCAAGGAACTGGCCGAAGCCTATGAGGTACTGAAGGACGACGAGCGCCGCGCCGAGTACGATCAGATCCGGCTGCATCGCAACGATCCGAACTTTGGCCGCCAGGCGCGCGGCGATCACGGCGGCTATCAGCAGAGCGCCTCATGGCACGGCGGCGGCGCCGACGCGCAAGACTTCTCCGACTTCTTCGAGAGCATGTTCGGCGGGCGAGCGGCGGGCGGGCACCGTTCCGCTTCGCATTCGCACGGCGGGCATGGCTTCCGCGGCCAGGATCTGGAGATGGAGGTGCCGCTGTTCCTCGAGGAAACGCTGCATGGTCAAAGCCGCGAGATTTCCTACAAGCTGCCGGTGTACGACGAACTGGGGCGGCAGGTAAGCGAAGCCAGCAAGACGCTGAACGTGAAAATTCCGGCCGGCGTGGGCGACGGCGAGCGCATTCGCCTCAAGGGGCAGGGCGTTGCCGGCGTGGGCGGCGGCCAGAACGGCGACCTGTATCTGGTTATCCGCCTCGCGCCGCACCCGCTGTTTGAGATAGACGGCCACAACCTGAGCATCGTGGCGCCGCTCGCTCCGTGGGAAGCGGCGCTCGGCGCCAGCATTGAGGTGCCGACGCTGACCGGCAAAATCGCGCTGACCGTGCCGGCCGGCAGCCAGAGCGGCAAACGGCTGCGGGTCAAAGGCAAAGGGCTGGCGGGCAAGAAAGAGCCCGGTGACCTGTACGTTATTCTCAAGGTGGTGATGCCGCCGAAGCCGAACGAGAAGGCCAGCGCCCTGTGGCGGGAACTGGCTGAACAGGCGGCGTTCAACCCGCGCGCGGAATGGGAGTAAAGCAGATGATGAAAAAAGAGATCACTTTCACCGTGGTGGAATTGTGTCAGAGGGTGGAGATTTCAGAGGACGAGCTGGTCGAGATCGTCGGCCTGGGCGTTATCGTGCCGCTGGAGCCGGCGCAGCCGCGCTGGGAGTTTGATTATCCGGCGCTGAGCCATCTGCAGCGCGCACGCAGGCTGCGGGCGGAGCTGGATCTGGACTGGCCGGGGATCGCCATGGCGCTGACGCTGCTCGACCGGGTTGATGCGCTACAGCAAGAGAACCGGCAGCTGCGCAGGCAGCTGGCGCGTTTCCTGCAAACTTCCTGACCCGACAGCTGAACGCCACCGGGCGCTTCCCGGTGGCGAAATTGCACAAAATTGGGCCGTCGCCCCACATTGCGCCGATAAAGGGCGAAATTTTGACGAACCCCCGTCGACATTCACTGAAAATTGTTGATAAATGGGGAAAAGAATAAGCTTTGTAACAATTTCGTCTAGAATACATACCATTAAACGCTGTCTCAAATGGCAAGGTTTTCTAACAATATTCGAGTCAGGCAATAAAGCCTTTGGGAGTAATACCATGCAAGAGAATCATAAGATCCTGGTTGTCGATGATGACATGCGCCTGCGCGCGCTTTTAGAACGTTATTTAACCGAGCAGGGCTTCCAGGTTCGCAGCGTTGCCAACGCTGAGCAAATGGATCGCTTGCTGACTCGTGAATCCTTCCATTTGATGGTGCTCGATCTGATGTTGCCGGGCGAAGACGGCCTGTCCATCTGCCGCCGCCTGCGCAGCCAGAGCAACCCGATGCCGATCATTATGGTCACCGCGAAAGGCGAAGAGGTCGATCGCATCGTGGGCCTGGAAATCGGCGCCGATGACTACATTCCTAAACCGTTCAACCCGCGTGAGCTGTTGGCTCGTATCCGCGCGGTGCTGCGCCGTCAGGCGAACGAACTGCCGGGCGCGCCTTCGCAGGAAGAAGCGGTGATCGCTTTCGGCAAATTCAAACTGAACCTCGGCACCCGCGAGATGTTCCGCGAAGACGAGCCGATGCCGTTGACCAGCGGCGAGTTCGCGGTACTGAAGGCGCTGGTCAGCCACCCGCGTGAACCGCTGTCGCGCGATAAGCTGATGAACCTGGCGCGTGGCCGCGAATACAGCGCCATGGAACGCTCCATCGACGTGCAGATCTCTCGTCTGCGCCGTATGGTTGAAGAAGATCCGGCGCATCCGCGTTATATCCAGACCGTGTGGGGTCTCGGCTACGTCTTCGTCCCGGACGGCAGTAAGGCATGAGGCGATTGCGCTTTTCACCGCGTAGCTCGTTTGCCCGAACCCTGTTGTTGATCGTCACCTTGCTGTTCGTCAGCCTAGTGACGACCTATCTGGTGGTGCTGAACTTCGCCATCCTGCCCAGCCTGCAGCAGTTCAACAAGGTATTGGCCTACGAAGTGCGTATGCTGATGACCGATCGGCTGCAGCTGGAGGACGGCACGCTGCTGGAGGTGCCGCCGGCGTTCCGCCGTGAGATCTACCGCGAGCTGGGCATCTCTCTCTACACCAACTCGGCGGCGGAGGAGAGCGGCCTGCGCTGGGCGCAGCACTACCAGTTCCTCAGCCAGCAGATGGCGCAGCAGCTCGGCGGGCCGACCGATGTGCGGGTGGAGGTGAACAAGAACTCCCCGGTGGTGTGGCTGAAAACCTGGCTGCAGCCCGATATCTGGGTGCGCGTGCCGCTGACGGAAATCCACCAGGGCGATTTCTCGCCGCTGTTCCGCTATACGCTGGCGATTATGCTGCTCGCGATCGGCGGCGCCTGGCTGTTTATTCGTATTCAAAACCGCCCGCTGGTGGAGCTGGAACATGCGGCGCTGCAGGTGGGCAAGGGCATTATTCCGCCGCCGCTGCGCGAGTATGGCGCTTCCGAAGTGCGGTCGGTGACTCGCGCATTCAATCAGATGGCGTCGGGCGTCAAACAGCTGGCGGATGACCGCACTTTGCTGATGGCCGGAGTCAGCCACGACCTGCGCACGCCGTTGACGCGCATCCGCTTGGCGACGGAGATGATGAGCGCCGAAGACGGCTATCTGGCCGAGTCGATCAATAAAGACATCGAAGAGTGCAACGCCATCATCGAGCAGTTCATCGATTATCTGCGCACCGGGCAGGAAATGCCGACCGAAAGCAGCGATCTGAACGCCATTTTAGGCGAAGTGGTCGCGGCCGAGAGCGGCTATGAGCGGGTGATTGAAACCGCGCTGTCGCCGGGCGAGCTGATGATGAACGTGCATCCGCTGTCGATTAAACGGGCGGCGGTGAATATGGTGGTGAACGCGGCGCGTTACGGCAACGGCTGGATCAAGGTCAGCAGCGGCCGTGAGCTGCAGCGCGGCTGGTTCCAGGTGGAAGATGACGGCCCGGGCATCAAGCCGGACGAGTTGAAGCACCTGCTGCAGCCGTTCGTACGCGGTGACAGCGCGCGCAGCACCAGCGGCACCGGCCTGGGGCTGGCGATCGTGCAGCGTATTATCGACGCGCATGATGGCGAACTGGATATCGGCACCAGCGAGCGCGGCGGGCTATTGATCCGCGCTTATATTCCGTTGCCGATGGAGAAAAAAGAGTCGACCAACGGCCATCAAACGGCCAGGGAAACCGCCTGACCTCTGATGTGGGCCGCGCCGCTGCGGCCCCGTCAGGATTTTCTGCTCATCACGTAGTATTCCGCCGCATCCTCATGCAACCGGCGGCCGGTCGGCGCCTGCCACGGATCGATTAATTCGATGCCGCAGTGGAGGAAGTCTTTGGTATTGCGGGTGGCCAGCGCGGCGCCGTAATGCAGGCAGGTGGCGGCGATTTGGGTATCGGGCACGCTCATCGCTTTACCCAACAGCCGATTCCTTGCCGTCAATTCCGCGTATTGCATCGCGCACAGCCCATCAAACGGCAATATCTGCCCCTCGAACTTCAATTCAATGGCGTCCGCCAATTTCAGCTTGAGATCCCGCTGGCGTTTGCCGTCAGGCATGCAGGCCACGCCGCTGAACAGTTCGGCGAGGACAATGGCGCTGAGATAGAGCTCGTCATTGTCCTTTTCATTTAACCAGTTAATGACGTTGTAGTACGGGCTGGGACGCAGCGTTTCTGAAATGACGTCGGTGTCGATAATGATCATGCGTTGTCATCTTCATCATCAAAGGTGACGATGCGTGGCGGCACGGCGTCACGCGGTGGGATCTCCAGCTCAACGCCGCCGAATTCGGCGAAGTGCTGATGCATCCAGGTACCCAATCCATAGCGCGGCGGCTTTTTCACCAGCGCCTGTTTCAGGATCATGCGCGCTTCCTCTTCCATGGAATGGCCGTTTTTCGCCGCTGAGATACGCAGCAGCTCTTTGATTTCGTCGTCCAGATTTCTGACGGTGATAGTAGCCATTGAAACCTCCTTTGCTATCAATGATTGCATTGACTTATTCTCTCGTCTCCCCGGTTAAAAAGCAATCAATTGAAATAAAAAAAGGCGCGGGATCCGCGCCTTAGCTGAAGAGGTAACGTTACCGAATTACAGCTTCGGGCCGGCGCTGACCAGCGCGGCGCCCGCAGGCGTGTCGGTGTATTTGTCGAAGTTGGTGATGAAGCGCTCGGCCAGAGCCTGCGCTTTTTCCTGCCACTGCTCGAGGCTGGCGTAGGTGTTGCGCGGATCGAGGATCTCCGGGTTCACGCCAGGCAGCGCGGTCGGCATCGCCAGATCGAAGATAGGCAGGGTAACGGTTTCCGCCTTGTCGATTTCACCGCTCAGGATGGCGTCGATGATGCCGCGCGTATCTTTGATCGAGATGCGTTTGCCGGTGCCGTTCCAGCCGGTGTTGACCAGGTAAGCCTGGGCGCCGGCGGCCTGCATGCGTTTCACCAGCACTTCGGCGTACTGCGTCGGGTGCAGCGACAGGAATGCGGCGCCGAAGCAGGCGGAGAAGGTTGGCGTCGGCTCGGTCACGCCGCGCTCGGTGCCGGCCAGCTTGGCGGTGAAGCCGGACAGGAAGTGGTACTGAGTCTGGTTGGCGGTCAGGCGCGATACCGGCGGCAGCACGCCGAAGGCGTCGGCGGTCAGGAAGATCACCTTGGTGGCGTGACCCGCCTTGGACACCGGCTTGACGATGTTCTGGATATGGTAGATCGGGTAAGAAACGCGGGTATTCTCGGTTTTCGAACCGTCGTTGAAGTCGATGCTGCCGTCGGCCAACACGGTGACGTTTTCCAGCAGCGCATCGCGTTTGATGGCGTGGTAGATGTCCGGCTCGGCTTCTTCAGACAGCTTGATGGTCTTGGCGTAGCAACCGCCTTCGAAGTTGAACACGCCGTCGTCGTCCCAGCCGTGCTCGTCATCGCCGATCAGCTGACGCTTAGGATCGGTGGAGAGGGTGGTCTTGCCGGTGCCGGACAGGCCGAAGAACACCGCCACGTCGCCTTTCTCGCCCACGTTGGCCGAGCAGTGCATCGAGGCGATGCCTTTCAGCGGCAGCAGGTAGTTCATCATCGAGAACATGCCTTTCTTCATTTCGCCGCCGTACCAGGTGCCGCCGATCAGCTGCATGCGCTCGGTCAGGTTGAAGGCGACGAAGTTCTCCGAGTTCAGGCCTTGCTGCTGCCAGTTCGGGTTAGTGCATTTGGCGCCGTTCATCACCACGAAGTCCGGTTCGAAGTCTGCCAGCTCTTCGTCGCTCGGGCGGATGAACATGTTTTTCACGAAGTGCGCCTGCCAGGCCACCTCGGTGATGAAACGCACTTTCAGGCGCGAGTCGGCGTTGGCGCCGCAGAAGGTATCCACCACGAACAGGCGCTTGCCGGACAGTTGCTCGGTGACCAGGTGTTTCAGATCGGCCCAGACTTCCGGGCTGAGAGGTTTGTTGTCGTTTTTGCCTTTGCCCTGATCGGCCCACCACACGGTATCGCGGGTGATGTCGTCGCGGACGATGTATTTGTCTTTCGGCGAACGGCCGGTGAAGATGCCGGTATCGACGGAGACGGCACCCAGCTTGGTGACTACCCCACGCTCAAAACCTTCCAGAGATGGGTCTGTTTCTTCCTTAAACAGCAGTTCATAGCTCGGGTTGTGAACGATTTCGCTGACGTCGTGAATGCCGTAAGCGGCCAGATCCTGAGGGGTTATACCTTTAACGCGCATGTTACTACTCCTTGGTCACAGAATTTCTGGCGGCAATTGTAGGGATCTAACGGTGCGTAACCGCGATGGGTATCAAATATTTAACGTTTTAGGCGGTATTTCGTTACGATCTGAGAGATAGCACACGGAAAAAAGCAAACGTGCAAACGGCGGGGCTTGGCGGGCGCCGGGCGCGCCCGCCGAGAGGGTGTGACTTAGTGCAACCGGTCGCTTTCGCCGGCGTTGCCCGCATACAACGCGGCAACATCAACCGGGTCAAAGACATAGTGGCTGCCGCAGTAGTCGCAGTGCATGTCGATATTGCCGTCCTGCTCCAGCATGTCCGCCACTTCGTCGGTCGGCAGCGTCAGCAGCGCGTCGGCGCAACGCTGGCGTGAACAGGTACAACGGAATTGCACGTCCTGCGGTTCATACAGCGTGACTTCTTCCTGATGATACAGACGGTACAGCACCTCGTTGGCCGGCAGGCCGAACAGCTCTTCGCTTTTGACCGTGTTGGTCAGTTGCACCAGGTGATCGAAATCATCGAGGTTGCCGTCTTGCGCCGGCAGCACCTGCAGCAGCATGCCGGCCGCCGCGGCATTGCCTTCCGCTTCGCCGGTGCGGATGAACAGGCGGGTCGGCAACTGTTCAGACTGGCGGAAGTAGGCTTCCAGGCATTCGGCCAGCGTTTCCCCTTCCAGACCGACCACGCCCTGATAGCGCTCGCCTTCCGTTGGGGAAATGGTGATGACCATGACGCCGTTGCCGATCATCTGATGCAGGGTGCTGTCGTCGGCGATAGGCGCCTGGGTGCGCGCAACGCCGCGCATCTCCTGGCGGTTGTTGCCGTTGATCACCGCCAGCTTCAGCGGGCCGTCGCCTTGCAGCTGAACGGTGATGTCGCCGTCGAACTTCAGGGTTGCGGTCAGCAGACTGGTGGCGACCAGCAGCTCGCCCAGCAGTTTTTGCACCGGCGCCGGGTAGTCGTGGTTGTTCAGGATCTGCTGATAGGTTTCGCTGACGGTAACCAGCTCGCCGCGCACCGCGTAGTTTTCAAACAGGTAACGGTGCAATTGGTCATGGTTGGACATAATCTTCTCTCATTGCGGTGAGGGGTTATTCCTGCTCACCAAATTTAAATTTCATCAGGTCGCGCCGCTCCTTTTTGTCCGGACGTCGGTCCGGATGCGGCATGGTCAACGCGTTCATCTTGCGCGCCAGCGCCATTTTTTCGCGGTTGGCGATGCTGGCTTCGGTTTCCTGATACATTTGCTGCGCCTCGTTGGCGCCGCGGCGTTGGCTGGTCAGCGCCAGCACGATCACCGTACGTTCTTCGTTGCCCTGCCGCAGTTTGAGCTCGGCGTTGAGCTCGACAATCTTGCTCGGCTTGCCGCGCTGGCCGTTGTAATGCACCTTGCCGCCGTCGATCATTTCGCGCGCCAGCGCGCGGGTCTTGTAGAAGCGTGCGGCCCACAGCCACTTATCCAGTCGGACCGCGTCGTCGCGCGTCGCTTTTTCCTTCATGCTTCCCCCTTGGGCAGCGCCGGTATCAGCAGGCGGTAGTCGCGCATCGACGGATGGCGCTGGAAGCTTTTCTCCGCCGTGCTGGAGTCCGGGTTTTGCACGCCCAGGCAGTAACGAATGCCGAAAGTGCGCGCCGCGTCGAGGATCGGCTCGCCGTCGTCGACAAACAGCGTGCGCTGCGGGTTGAATCCGGTGTGCTGTTGCACTGCCTGCCACAGACGCTGATCTTCTTTCGGATAACCAAATGTGTGGGTGGAAAACAATAAATCAAGGTGCCGATCGAGGCCGGTATGCTCGATTTTCACCGCCAGGCTGTGCGGATGGGCGTTGGTCAGCAAAATGGTTTGCAGGCCGGCGTCGCGCAGCGCCCGTAAAAAAGGCTCGGTGTCTTCGCGCAGCCGGGCGCGGCTGCCCACTTCGCTGGTCATGCGGTAAATGTCCAGATCCAGCCGCTCGCTCCAGTAATCGAAGCAATACCAGTTCATGGTGTGCTGCACCGCCTGGTATTCCCGCTCGATGATGTGGCGGGCTTCGTCGAACGGAATGGCGCGCCTTTCGCTCAACGCCTGCGGCACCAGGCTGAGCCAAAAGTGGCTGTCGAACTCCAGATCCAGCAATGTGCCGTCCATGTCCAGCAGCACGGTATCGATCTGCGGCCAATCAAACTCGGGAACCATAAAAACTCCACGGGCGGACCGACGGGCAGTCCGCAGATGAGAATAATAGCGTTAGCGTAGCATAAGCGGATGACAGGGCCGAAGCCCCCGGCGTCAGGTTCAGGCCATCGGCCGCATCGACATCGGATTGAGCTGCGGGTTGAAGCAGCTGTCGTAGTAACGCTGGATATCGGCGACGCGGTGCTGATTGATGCGCCGACGCTGCACCAGCCGCCAGGCGTTATAACCCAGGCTGACCACTACGGCCAGCAACAACAGGCTGGTGCCGAGATAGCGCCACAGGGTGATCATGTCCGGTTCGCTGTGCAACGCCACGTGGCGAGTGCCGTTGGCGTCAACGCTGAGGCTGGTGATCACGCCCTGCGCCTGGAATGGGGTATGCAGCAGCAGGTTGGACTGGCGCTGCAGCTCATTCCACTGGTCGAGCGCGTTGTATTCGCTTTGCGGCGTCTGCGGCTGGGGGTGACTGACCCACTGGCGGCCTTCGTCGCTGCGGATCAGGAAACCGCCTGGCGGCGGGCTGTTGAGCGCAGCGGCGGCCAGTCGCGTCTCATTGAAGATGAACGACGAGGTGGCCACTTTGGTCAGGCTTTCCAGCGATTCGGCGCTGACCGGACGAAGCAGGACGTTGACGCCTTGCAGCGCGCCGGATTTGGCGCGTTTCACCAGGCTGCTCCAGTTTTTCGCGTTGCCCAGGTTAACCAGCGCGTTTTTCAGCCGTACGCAGTCGTTTTCCGTCTGGCACAGATCCTGCGTTTTCAGCACGATATCGGAGAAATCGTCCAGCAGGATCATGCCGGATTTCTCGATGGCGCTGGCCAGCTGCGGGTTGACCTTCTGATCGGCGCCGCTCGGATGCAGCTGACCGCTGACCGTCGCCAGCAGGGCTGTCGCTTTGTCTATGACTTCCGATTCCGGCTGCGGCAGCGGGGCGGCGGTGTTCCAATAGATGCCGGAGCAGTCGAACGGCGCAAAATTGACGGCGCCGCCGCCGTTGGCCGGCGGCGGGACATAGCACATGCCGCTGCCGCGCACTTTCAGCGTGTCGCCGATGCGCAGCGGCGTGGCCTCCAGCGCCTGTACGCTGGTCACTTCCACTTTTTGCGCGCCTTGCAGCCAGGCCATGCTGAGGGTCAACGGCAGGTTGAGCGGGATATAGATCAGCAGCAGCAGCAGAACCAGCGCCGAGCTGGCGACCAGCACCGCATTGCGGCCCCACTGCTGCAACGGGAAATTCTTCACTTCGTCATGCAGCGACAGGAAACGCCCCTGCCGCACCACCTGACGGTTGAGATAGACGTCCACATCGGTGGTTTTGCCCAGATCCTGCGTCAGGTACGGTTGCCAGTGCGGCGGATAGATCAGATCGATAATGCCGAGCGAAATATTGCTGATCTGCCCCTGGCCGGATTCGCCGAACAGGCCCCAGCGCTTTGGCGTGCCGCGCAGGCAGTGGATCTCTTTCAACTCGCGCGACGCCGGGCGGCGGAACAGGTTCCACCCTCCCCAGGCGATCATCAGCACCGCCACGAAAATCATCCAGGGGATCACCAGCACCGGGCTGATCAGGCTGAAGAACAGCAGCAGCAGCGCGGCGGAGATGATGACGGCTTCACGGATGCCGTTCGGCCGGTTCAGCGCATGCTCTTCCGGCGTTTCCTTGCGAATGTTCACCAGCTCGACATGCTCGCTCTCTTCCTTGCGGATGGAGGCGTTTTTGGTCGGCGCGGCGGTCACGACCGGCGGCTGCGGCCGGTCGTGGATATGATCTTTCAGCGAGTGCCCATTGAGCGAAATCACCAGCGGCAGCGTCTGGGTTCGGATCACTTCCACATGGTTATCGGCGGTGATGTAGGGTTCCCAAAATGGCGGCAGATGTACCTCTTCGGCATCGAGGTAATAGCGCCATTTATTGGGATCGTCGCTGGCCAGCCCGTAACGGGTGATGGCGTGCGTCACGGGATAAACGTTATCGCTTTGCGGGGTGAGCGCCAGTTTGGCTGCGGGCAGCGTAGCGCCGCCGCCGGGCAACAGTTTGTTGCTCAGCTTGTTTTGTTGATTGAGGTAGAACTCGACCGCCGCGCGTTCTTCGTCGGTCAGCTTGCGGTGGGCGGGTTTGATAAACGGCAGCGTGCGCGCCAGCGCCGTCGGGTGGCGGGCCTTGAACCACAGGTACAGGCCGGCGGCAATCAGGCAGACAAGCACTAAGGCCAATATCAACACTATTGTGCTCATGCAATCCCCATCTCACACCCGTGAATTTCGCCAACCTGATGAAAAGCTGAATATTATACGGAGTAAACCGCCAGGAGGCACCCAGAACTAATGAGGGAACAAACAGATTTTCGCTTTGGATCTCATTCCTTCATGAAGCAAGGTCATTTTATCACTGATTCTTGCCTGCGTGATACTAGCAACCGGCCCCTGCCGTCGATATCGGCATTATCCTATTTTCATGCGCGCTGTTTGCTGAATCAGTGCAGAAAATCGCCCGCGGCTGGCGACGCTTGTTAAAAGAAAGTAAATTACTGTTCATGCGCGTTGCGGCCGAGCTTGCCCTTAACGCACAATGTGATCAAGATCGAATTTGGTCAGCGTTTGAGCGCCAACGAGCCGTGCGTTACGCCAATCATTTTTTCGGTTGCCCTGTCCGCGCCTGGGCAACCTCTTTGAGGCAATCATGGATAAACACCTGCAAAAACCTAAAATTCTGAAAGTGGAAACGGTCGCGCGTTCGCGTTTGTTCAACGTCGAGTCGGTCGATTTGGAATTCAGCAACGGTGTGCGGCGGGTGTATGAGCGCATGCGGCCTTCGGATCGCGAAGCGGTGATGATTGTGCCGGTGATTGGCGATGACCTGCTGCTGATCCGCGAATATGCGGTGGGCACTGAATCCTATGAGCTCGGCTTCCCGAAAGGGTTGATCGATCCCGGCGAGGGGGTGCTGGAGGCGGCCAACCGCGAGCTGATGGAAGAGGTGGGATTCGGCGCCAGACGCTTTGATTTCCTCAGCAAGCTGACGATGGCGCCATCCTACTTTTCCAGCAAAATGAATATCGTGCTGGCGCACGATCTCTACCCGCAGAGCCTGGAGGGGGACGAACCGGAACCCCTGCCGCAGGTGCGCTGGCCGATCGCCAACATGATGGCGCTGCTGGCGGAACCGGATTTCCGTGAGGCGCGCAACGTCAGCGCGCTGTTCCTCTCCGAGGCGTTTCTGCGCGCTTCGCGCTGAGACGCTTCACGCCGCATAAAAAAAGGGCCAGATTTCTCTGGCCCTTTTCGATCAGAACAGCTCGTGGCTTTCGCCGCCCGGATCGGTCAGCGTGGTGCCGGTATCGCGCGATGGGTAGTCCGTCGGCTGCGTTCCTTCGATAAAGTACTCGGAGCGGCTGCCGCCGCCACCGCCAGAGAGCTTGCCGCTGCTCTTGTCGATGGTGACGCTGATGATGCCCGGCGGCGGCGTGACTTTCTGCTCCGGAATGCCTTCCAGCGCGATCTTCATGAAGTCGTCCCACGCCGGCTGGGCGCTTTTGGCACCGCCTTCGCCGCCGGAAATCTGATCCGGGATGGCGCCGGACACCGTCGAACGGCCCAGATCGCGGCGGTGATCGTCGAAGCCGATCCACACCGACGTCACGGTATCCGGGCCATAGCCGGAGAACCAGGCGTCTTTGGAACTGTTGGTGGTACCGGTTTTACCGCCGATATCATGACGTTTCAGATCGCGCCCGGCGCGCCAGGCGGTGCCCATCCAACCCGGTTCACCGAAGATGTTGCTGTTCAGCGCGTCGTGGATCAGGAAGGCCAGCGGCGTGCTGATCACGTGCGGCGCATACTGTTGGTCGCCGTCCTGCTGCACCTGAGCCGGGGTCACCTGCTCCAGCTGCGGCATCGGCACCGTGCTGTTGCTGCCTTCCTGCGAGGTGGCGACGTTTTCGATGTTGTCATCGGACAGCACGGCCGAACGGTGAGTATCACCGTAGATCACCGGCAGGTTGCAGCTGCTGCAAACCACTTTAGGTTTGGCTTCGAACACCGTATTGCCGTTGTCGTCTTCAATTTTGGTGATGAAGTACGGATCGACCAGATAACCGCCGTTCGCCAGCACCGCGTAACCGCGCACCAGCTGCATTGGGGTGAAGGAAGCGGAGCCCAGCGCCAGCGATTCGGTATGCACGATGTTCTGTGCCGGGAAGCCGAAGCGCTGCAGATATTCCGCCGCGTAGTCGACGCCCATCGCACGCATCGCGCGCACCATCACCACGTTCTTCGACTGCCCCAGCCCTTGACGCAGACGAATCGGGCCATCGTAGGTCGGCGGCGAGTTCTTCGGCCGCCAGTCGGTGCCGGCGCCGGCATCCCAACGGGTGATCGGCAAGTCGTTCAGGATGGTGGCCAGCGTCAGGCCTTTATCCATCGCGGCGGTATACAGGAACGGTTTGATGTTCGAGCCCACCTGACGCAGGGCCTGCGTGACGCGGTTGAACTTGCTCTGGTTGAAATCGAAGCCGCCGACCAGCGCTTTCACCGCGCCGTCGTTCGGGTTGATGGAAACCAGCGCCGAGTTGACGTCCGGCACCTGCGACAGCCACCAGGCCTCGTTCACTTTACGCACCCAGACCTGCTGGCCTGGCTGCACCACGTCGGTGACGCGTTTCGGCGTTGGGCCTTGCTGAGTGTCTGAACGGTATGGCCGCGCCCAGCGCATGGTGGCCATCGGCAGGGCAATGCTGCTGCCGTCGGCCAGCATCGCCGTCGCTTCCTGCGGGTTGGCGGCGGTGATGACCGCCGGCGCCAGCGGGCCGTAGTTCGGCAGGTTTTTCAGCGAGTCGACAATCTGTTTGCGATCCCAGGCCGCTTCGCCGACTTTCCACAGCACGTTTGACGGGCCGCGATAGCCGTGGCGCATGTCATAGGCCAACACGTTATTGCGCACCGATTCCTGCGCCGCCAGCTGCAGCCGTTTGGTCACGGTGGTGTAAACCTTATAACCGTCGGTATAGGCGTTTTCACCGTAGCGCTTGATCATCTCCTGACGCACCATCTCGGAGAGATACGGGGCGGAGAAGCTGATTTCCGGCGCATGGTAGTTGGCGACCAAATCTTCAGAACGCGCCTGATCGTACTGCGCCCGCGTGATGTAGTGTTCGTCCAGCATGCGCGACAGCACTACGTTGCGACGGGCAACGGCGCGATCGTGCGAATAGAGCGGGTTGAAGGTGGACGGCGCTTTCGGCAGGCCGGCGATGGTCGCCATCTCGCTCAGGGTGAGCTGGCTGACATCCTTGCCGAAATAGACCTGCGCGGCGGCGCCCACGCCGTAAGCGCGGTAACCCAGGTAGATCTTGTTCAGATACAGCTCAAGGATTTCATCTTTGGTCAGCATCTGCTCGATGCGTACCGCCAGGAAGGCTTCCTTGATTTTACGCATCAGGGTGCGTTCCGGGCTTAAGAAGAAGTTACGCGCCAGCTGTTGGGTAATGGTGCTGGCCCCCTGGGAAGCGTGGCCGGAGACCAACGCGATGGAGGCCGCGCGGAAGATGCCGACCGGATCGACACCGTGGTGATCATAGAAGCGGCTGTCTTCGGTGGCGATAAATGCGTGCACCATCACCGGCGGAATTTGATCCAACTTCAGCGGAATGCGGCGCTTCTCGCCGTACTGGGCGATCAGTTCGCCATCGGCGCTGTAAACCTGCATCGGTATCTGCAGCCGCACGTCTTTCAGCGTTGCGACGTCGGGCAGCTGCGGCTCGACATATTTGTACAAGCCGAAAATCGAGGCTGCTCCCAGCACGATGCAACATACTGCAAGGATTAGTAAATACTTTACGAACTTCACCTGAGATTTCCCATTTCTAAGTCATTTGGGCAGTTTATAAACAACCGCGCGGTAGTATAAAGGCAAGCCTGCGACATGGATATGTTCTTTTATCATCGGATGTTATGGAGGCTTGTGAAACATGTTCCCTCAAGCATGGCAGGTGGGGCTGGATATACAAATCGACTGCGTGCGGGCGCTGGCGGTCCAACGCCGCCGCAACGGCTGGCAACTGCGTCACTGGTGGCAACAGACGCTGCCGCAGGCGGTTTTACGCGACGGCTGCCTGGCACCTTCCGAAGCCCTGATCCGGGCGCTGCGGCAATGGCGTGTCCAACTGCCGCGACATATTTCCTTACGCATTGCCCTGCCGGCGCAGCGGGTGTTGCAACAGTGCATGGCGCAGCCGGACGCGCGTCTGCGCGAGCCGGAACGCAGCGACTATATCGTTGGCCACGGCGTGAAGCAGTTCCCACTCGACGGCCAGACGCTGGCGCTCGACTATCGCGCCGCGCCGGCGGAGGGGGCGGCGCTGCTGTTGACCGCCGCGCGGCGGCAGGAGCTGCAGCAGTGGCTGCACTGTCTGCGCCAGGCGGGCCTGCATCCGCAAGCGGTCGATATTACGCCTTGCGCGCTGCGGATGATGGCGACGGCGGCGGGCGTGCCGCACACCGCGGGGCTGATGCATCGTCTCGAGCGAGAATGGCTGTGGGTGGCGCCGGCCGACGGCGCGTTCGCGTTCGGGCTGACGCCGGGCGACGATGACGCGCAGGCGCTGCGGGCGCTGCAAGCCCAGACGCCGGCGGACGATGATCGACCGGTCTATGCCGGCAGCGTGCTGGCAGGAGCCTTGCCCGTCGGCTGCCTTTCCTGGTCGCCGCTCAGCGCCTTCACGCAGCTGCGTCCGCCGTTGCCCGTGCATCCCTCAGCGTTCGCGTTGGCCGGCGGTCTGGCGCTGCGCGAGGAGGACCGCTGATGTACCAGGTCAACTTTTTGCCCTGGCGGCAACGTCGCGATCGGCGGCGCGGCTGCTTCTGGCTGGGCGTGTTGCTGTTGCAGATAACGGTGCTGTTGCTGGCGCTGTTCCTCGTCGCCGGCCAACTGCGTCATCAACAGGCGCAGCGTCAGGAGCGGCTGGCGCTGTTGGAAGACGAGCTGGCGGCAGTGACGCTGCTCGTTCGTCAGCAGCAGCTAGAGCGGGCGCAACGGGCGCGATACAGCGCCCTCGCTGAACGGCAGGCGCGCAATGCCCAACATAACCGGCGTTATTTGCAACTGCTGCAGCAACTCTCCTCCTGCCTCCCCCCACCGCTGTGGCTCACGGCGTTGGACAGCGATGCGGCGAACGGCCTGCGGCTGCGTGGATTGAGCCGTTCTCCTGCCGCCATTTCGCAGTTCGAACGGCGGCTGGCGGGGATGCCCGCGTTACCGCGGCTGCGTTTGGCGGAGGTGGCGCAACGCGACGACGGCCTGTACGCCTTTCATCTGGTGGCGCAATGGGGGCGTGATGGATAACCGTTTGCCATCTGGGCTGCGCTTCTTGCTGGGCCTGTCGGGCCGGCGATTGCTGGCCGCGCAATGGCTGGGCATCGGCACGTTGGCGTTGTTGGGTGGGGGCTGGATGCTGCAAGACGAATGGCGTCAGCGGGAAAGTGCGACAGAGCGGCAACAGCGCCTGCTGCAACAGATCGCCGTGGCGCAGCGCCAACTGGACGAGGCGCCGGTCGCCCTGATGCCGCCGACGCCGCTCGCTCCGGCCGCCACCGGCGATCTGACGAACGGGCTGCAACGTGCGGGGGGCGCCTTATTGCGCTGGCAGCGGCAGGAAAAACCGCCGCGGCAAACGCTGAGCTTGCGCATTGACTACCCCGGTTTGTTGGCGCTGCTGGAGGCGCTGCCCGCCGATTTGCGTCTCGAACAATTGAGCGTGGAGACGCCGCCGCAGGGCATGACGGCGCGGTTGGTTTTACAGGATGCCGCCGAGGAGCTGGCCGATGAGTAGAAGATCCGGCCGTTGGTGGTGGCTGCTATGGCCGTGGGCCTTATGCGCCGAACCGCGCGACCCGTTTGCGCCGCCCCCGATGCCTGCTTGCGCCCAGACAGAGACATCCCCGGCGGGCTGGCGACTGAAAGGCGTCATCGGGCAACCGACGCAGCGCTATGGCTGGGTGGTGACGCCGGCGGGGCAATGGTTGCGCCTGCGGCCGCAACAACGGGTGCTTGCCGAGCGCTGGCAGGTGACGCAGGTGCAGGCGCGCAGCCTGACGTTGAAGGCGCTGACGGCCGAACCGGAGTGCCCGACGAGCCGCGACGACATATCGCTGATGATCGACGACAAGGATGACAAATCATGAAAGGACGCGCTGGACTGGGCTTGGCGCTAGGGTGTTTGGCGCTCGGCGCTGCGCAGGCTCAGGATAAACAGATAATCTCATTGGAGTTTCAGGATGCGCCGGTCACGGTCATCCTGCAGGCCTTGGCGGATTATCGGCAGATGAACCTGATCGCCGCGCCGGGCGTGAGCGGCAACCTGACGCTGCGGTTGGAGGATGTGCCCTGGCCCCAGGCGCTGGCGCTGACCCTGCGTATGGGCAAACTGACGATGACGCGGGAGGGTAACGTGATGCTGATCTCCCCGGAGCCGGATGCGCGGGAAAAAAGACAGCTGCAAGAGGCGCTGGCGCAGCGGCAACCCTTGCACAGCCTGACGATGACCGTGCAAAACGGCGATGCGGCGGAAATTGCCGAAAGCCTCAACGCCCAACGTGGCGCGTTGCTGAGCGAGCGTGGCAGCGTGTTGGCGGATAAACGCACCAATACGCTGCTGCTGCGCGACACCGCGCCGATTGTGGCGCAGTTGAAAAAGCGGATAACGGAAATGGATGCGCCGCTGGCACAGGTGCAACTGGCGGCGCATATCGTGACCATCAACAGCGAAAGCCTGCGTGAGCTCGGCGTGCGTTGGGGATTGGCGCCCGACGACAGGCCGGCGCGGCCGCTGCGGCCGGGCAATATCGGCGTTAACCTGCCGTTGGAGCGCAGCGCGGTGAACGCCGGTTTCCATCTGGCGCGCATCAGCGGGCGTTTGCTGAGCCTGGAGCTGACGGCGCTGGAGCAGGAAAATCAGGTGGAGATCATCGCCAGCCCGCGTCTCCTGACGGCGCATCTGCAAACCGCCAGCATCAAGCAAGGGACGGAGATCCCTTATGAAGTGTCCAGCGGCGCCAGCGGTGCGACCGCCATCGAGTTTAAAGAGGCGGTGCTGGGCATGGAGGTGACGCCGAAGGTGTTGCCGGACGGGCGCATCACGCTGACGCTGCAGATCAGCCAAAATATGCCGGGGCGCGCCATCAGCCGAGGGGCCGGAGAGGCGTTGACCATCGATAAACAGGAGATTAAGACGCAGATCACGGTGAAAAACGGCGAAACCCTGGTGCTCGGCGGCATTTTTCAACGGCATCGCGGCAAGACGGCGGACAAGGTGCCGGGACTGGGGGATGCGCCGCTGCTGGGGGGCTTGTTCCGGCAGAGCGGCGCACAACAGAAAAAACGCGAGCTGGTGATCTTTATTACGCCGACCCTGATTAAGGGATAAGCGGCGGCCTGTCGGCCGGGCGGCAAATCGCCTAAAGTTGATGAGCAGATACACTTTTTTATCCCCTTGGGGGGATCTGCGTTTGACGCTGCGGCCGATTTAGCTTACAAGGGTTACCGAATTGAGCACCGAGGTTTTTTGTTAGCGCCAAGACGCCGTTAAAAACATATGGTTTCCCTCCCGCGGCGTGGATTGCGATTTATTCGGTTGCCAAACTACCAAGAGTGTTGAGATAATTTTTCGTCTGATCTCGCACTATCGCTCATGAGGTTTCAGTTTAGGTCCCGCCGCTGATTTGATTGGCGGGGCGGGTTAACATTAACGAATTGTCTTAGTAATACCGAAAAACATGGCAGAGAAACGCAATATCTTTCTGGTTGGGCCTATGGGTGCCGGCAAAAGCACTATTGGCCGTCAGTTAGCTCAGCAACTCAATATGGAGTTCTTCGACTCCGATCAAGAAATTGAGCGACGTACCGGAGCTGACGTGGGCTGGGTATTCGACGTGGAAGGGGAAGAAGGTTTCCGCGATCGTGAAGAAAAAGTCATTAATGAACTGACGGAAAAACAAGGGATTGTGTTGGCGACCGGCGGCGGTTCGGTGAAGTCGCGCGAAACGCGCAACCGTCTGTCCGCGCGCGGCGTGGTGGTTTATCTCGAAACCACGATCGAAAAGCAGTTGGCTCGTACCCAGCGTGATAAAAAACGCCCGCTGCTGCAGGTTGATTCTCCGCCGCGTGAAGTGCTGGAAGCTTTGGCGAAAGAGCGCAATCCGTTGTATGAAGAGATTGCCGATGTCACCATTCGCACCGACGATCAGAGCGCTAAAGTGGTTGCCAACCAGATCATCAACATGCTGGAAAGCAACTGATTGCCGATTTTCGCGTTCGCCGTCGGCTAATGCGGAAAACTGATTTGTGTTCCCCGCCGTTGTGGGGAGCAACCACCGCCGTACCATACAGAGAACTAAGCGCGACATGGAGAGAATTACTGTAACGCTTGGGGAGCGCAGCTACCCGATTACCATCGCCGCCGGATTGTTTGACGATCCGGCTTCTTTTATGCCGTTAAAGGCGGGTGAACAAGCAATGTTGGTCACCAACCAGACCCTGGCGCCGCTCTATCTGGAGCGTGTCCGGCAGGTGCTGGAGCAGAGCGGCGTCGTGGTGGATCAGGTGATTCTTCCCGATGGTGAGCAGTACAAATCTCTGGCGGTGTTGGAGCAGGTGTTTTCGGCGCTGCTCGAAAAACCGCACGGGCGCGATACCACGCTGATCGCGCTCGGTGGCGGCGTTGTCGGCGATCTGACCGGCTTCGCCGCCGCGTGCTACCAACGCGGCGTGCGCTTCATTCAGGTTCCCACCACGCTGCTGTCGCAGGTGGACTCCTCCGTGGGCGGCAAGACCGCCGTCAACCACCCGCTCGGCAAAAACATGATCGGCGCTTTCTATCAACCCGCTTCGGTGGTGGTTGATCTGGATTGCCTGAAAACGCTGCCGACGCGTGAACTCTCTTCCGGCCTGGCCGAAGTCATCAAATACGGGATCATTCTCGATCGCGAGTTTTTCGTCTGGCTGGAAAATAACATCGATGCGCTGATGGCGTTGGATATGCAGGCGTTGGCCTACTGTATTCGCCGCTGCTGCGAGCTGAAGGCCGAGGTGGTGGCCGCAGACGAACGTGAAAGCGGTCTGCGCGCCCTGCTGAATCTGGGCCATACTTACGGCCATGCTATCGAAGCTGAGATGGGCTACGGCGTGTGGCTGCACGGTGAGGCGGTGGCTGCGGGCATGGTGATGGCGGCGGAAACCGCGCACCGTCTCGGCCAGTTCTCCGTTGAAGACATCGAGCGCATCAAAGCGCTGCTGCTGCGCGCCGGCTTGCCGGTCTGCGGGCCGCAGGAAATGACGCCGGAATCCTACTTGCCGCACATGTTGCGCGACAAGAAAGTGCTGGCGGGGGAACTGCGTCTGGTGTTGCCGACCGCGATCGGTGCGGCGGAAGTGCGCGGCGGCGTAGGGCATGAGCTGGTGCTGGCGTCGATCGCCGCCTGCTCGCCTGAGCGGAAGCGTAATTAAATCGGACTAAGTAACAGTGGCTTAGCCGCCATTAGCATCTATATTAATACAGTGAGCAGAGCACGACGGGTGTCGCTTTGCCATCATCGGGTTAATCCGCCCGTGCCACGGTAGGTCTACGGTGGTGGGCTTTTGCCTCTAGTTGGAGGGTTTCAGATGGACGAGTTTAAACCGGAAGACGATCTCAGACCTGATAGCAGCGATCGTCGTCCTACGCGTTCGCGCAAGCCGGCCGCCGCGCCGCGCTTCGCCGTTTCGCGCCAGCATTTGATGATTGGCATCGGCATTTTGGTGCTGCTGCTGCTGATTATCGGCATCGGTTCAGCCCTGAAGGCGCCGACCAAACATGAAGCGGCGCAGGAGAGCGGCGCGCAAAACGGCGCGGCCCGCGATATCAATCTGTCCGGTTCTTCGTCGCTGACCACCGCCAATAACGGCGTGCCGGGCGGCACGACGGATACCCACGATAATAACGGCGTGAGCGCGACTCAGCCGCAGCAACCGCAGAACGTCAGCGTTCCGCCGATCTCCGGCACGCCGACCGAAGCGCAAACGCAGCCTCAGCAAGGCGGTGCGCAGCAGCGCGTCGATTTGCCGGGCAACATGGCGGATGCGCTGTCGCAGCAGCAGGGGCAGGTTGACGCCGCTACGCAGGGCATGACCGGCGCAGCGTCGACGTTGCCGACCGCACCGGCGACGGTGATGAGCGGCGCCGCAGCGCGCGAAGCGACGCGTCCTGTGCAGGGCACTGCCCCGCAACAGCATAAAACGCCGGCGAAAACCGCCGCCGCCAAACCGACCGCAACGCAGCATAAATCACCGACTACGGTGTATACGCCGCCGGCCAAACCGTCTTCCACCGCGAAAGCGGGAGCGGTCGCCAGCAGCGGCAGTTCTGTGCAGTCTGCGCCGGGCAGCCACTATACCTTGCAACTGAGCAGCGCTTCGCGTTCCGATACGCTGAACGCCTACGCCAAACAGCAGAAGCTGCAGAATTACCTGGTGTATGCCACCAAGCGTGACGGCAAGCCGTGGTACGTGCTGGTGAGCGGCAACTATGCGTCTTCTGCTGAAGCGAAGCGCGCCATTGCTTCGTTGCCGGCCGATGTGCAGGCGAAAAAACCATGGGTTCGACCTGTACACCAAGTGCAGCAAGATCTTAAAAAATAAATCATTTAAATTTGTGCGCTGATGTGCTGTCTGAAACAGAGTACAATCCGCCGCTCTGAATTGTATAAGTAGCTAATTGACGGCATGAAGAAAAACCGCGCTTTTTTAAAATGGGCTGGTGGAAAATACCCGCTGGTAGATGAGATTCGTCGCCATCTGCCGGCGGGAGACTGCTTAATCGAGCCCTTCGTGGGTGCGGGATCCGTCTTTCTGAATACGGATTACGACGCCTACATTCTCGCCGACATCAATAGCGATCTTATCAACCTGTATAACATCGTTAAGCTGCGCACGGATGACTTCGTGCGCGATGCCCGCACGCTTTTCGCCGATGAATTCAATAACTCGGATCAGTTTTACCTGCTGCGAGAAGAGTTCAATACTAGCACCGAGCCTTACCGCCGGGCGCTGCTGTTCCTGTACCTGAACCGTCACTGCTATAACGGCCTGTGCCGCTATAACCTGCGCGGCGAGTTCAATGTGCCGTTTGGCCGGTACAAGAAACCGTACTTCCCGGAAGAAGAGCTCTACTGGTTTGCTGAAAAATCGCGCAATGCCACTTTTGTCTGTGAGCATTACCGCGATACCATGGCGAAGGCTGCAGCCGGCGCCGTGGTGTATTGCGATCCGCCTTATGCGCCGCTGTCGGCGACGGCGAATTTCACCGCTTACCACACCAACAGCTTCAGCATCGCCGATCAGCAGAGCCTGGCGCATCTGGCGCATCAGCTCTCGGTAGAGAGCCGGGTGCCGGTATTGATTTCCAATCACGATACCGAGCTGACGCGCGACTGGTACCAGCATGCTGCGCTGTATGTGGTGAAAGCGCGCCGCACGATCAGCCGCAATATTCTCGGCCGCAGCAAAGTGAACGAGCTTTTGGCGCTGTATCGCTAAGCCGGGGGCACCCCGGCGCATAACAACTCGACCCTACGTTTGGAGAAGCGGATGAAAAAGTTTTTGATTGCCCCGTCCATTCTGTCGGCAGATTTTGCCCGGTTAGGTGAAGATACCGCTAACGTGCTGGCCGCAGGCGGCGACGTGGTGCACTTCGACGTCATGGACAACCACTACGTGCCCAATCTGACCATCGGTCCGATGGTGTGCGAAGCGCTGCGCAACTACGGCATTACCGCGCCGATTGACGTACATCTGATGGTCAAGCCGGTGGATCGCATCGTGCCTGACTTCGCCAAGGCCGGCGCGTCTTATATCTCTTTCCACCCTGAAGCCTCCGAACATGTCGATCGCACCATTCAGCTGATCAAAGAGCACGGCTGTAAGGCCGGCCTGGTGTTCAACCCGGCGACCCCGCTGAGCTATCTTGATTACGTGATGGATAAAATCGACGTGATCCTGCTGATGTCGGTCAACCCGGGCTTCGGCGGCCAGTCGTTCATCCACGGCACGCTCGACAAGCTGCGCCAGGTGCGCAAGTTGATCGACGACAGCGGCCGCGATATCCGTCTCGAAGTCGACGGCGGGGTGAAGGTGGACAACATCGCCGAAATCGCCGCCGCGGGCGCCGATATGTTTGTCGCCGGTTCCGCCATCTTTGGCCAGCCGGACTACCGCAAGGTGATCGACGAAATGCGCAGCGAGCTGGCGAAGGTTTCCCATGGCTGATTTCGGCGCGATCCGCGCACTGGCCTTCGATCTTGACGGTACGCTGGTCGATAGCGCGCCGGGCCTCGCGGCCGCCATCGATATGGCGCTGGAAGAGAGGGGGCTGCCGCAAGCGGGTGAAGAGCGAGTTGGCACCTGGATCGGCAACGGCGCCGACGTGCTGGTGCAGCGCGCGCTGCGCTGGGCGGAAGCGGAAGACACGCCGGAGCAGTGCAGCCGGCTGCGTGAGCGCTTCGATCATTTCTACGCGCAGACCGTCGACAGCGGCAGCCGCCTGTTCCCGCAGGTGCAAGAGACGCTGGCCCGCCTGGCCGCGCACGGTTACCCGATGGCATTGGTGACCAACAAGCCGACGCCGTTCGTGGCGCCGCTGCTGGCATCGCTGGGCATTGGCGAGTATTTTTCGCTGGTGATTGGCGGCGACGACGTGACGGAAAAGAAACCTCACCCGGCGCCGTTGTATCTGGTGCTCGGCAAGCTTGGGTTGCGAGCGCATGAACTGCTGTTCGTCGGCGATTCGCGCAACGATATTCAAGCCGCTCAGGGCGCCGGTTGCCTGAGCGTCGGTTTTACCTACGGTTATAACTACGGCGAATCGATCGCCCTGAGCCACCCCGATCGGGTGTTGGAGCGCTTCGCCGATTTGTTGCCCGCTCTTGGGCTGTCATCTTTAGAGAATCAGGAAATTTAAACATGAGTAAGCCCATCGTATTTAGCGGCGCGCAGCCGTCCGGCGAACTGACCATCGGCAACTACATGGGTGCGCTGCGTCAGTGGGTGCAGATGCAGGACGACTACGACTGCATCTACTGCATCGTCGATCTGCATGCCATCACCGTGCGCCAAGACGCCGAAAAGCTGCGCAAAGCCACGCTGGATACGCTGGCGCTGTATCTGGCCTGCGGCATCGATCCGGAAAAAAGCACCATCTTCGTGCAGTCGCACGTGCCTGAGCACACGCAGCTGAGCTGGGTGCTGAACTGCTACACCTATTTCGGCGAACTGAGTCGCATGACGCAGTTCAAAGACAAATCCGCACGCTACGCGGAGAACATCAACGCCGGGCTGTTCAGCTATCCGGTGCTGATGGCGGCGGACATCCTGCTGTATCAAACCAATCAGGTGCCGGTGGGCGAAGACCAGAAACAACACCTGGAACTGAGCCGCGACGTGGGCCAGCGTTTCAACGCGCTGTACGGCGACGTGTTCAAAGTGCCGGAGCCGTTTATTCCTAAATCCGGCGCACGCGTGATGTCGCTGCAGGAACCGACCAAGAAGATGTCCAAGTCGGACGATAACCGCAACAACGTGATCGGCCTGCTGGAAGATCCGAAAGCGGTGACCAAAAAGATCAAACGCGCAATGACCGACTCGGAAGAGCCGCCTGTCGTGCGTTACGACGTGGTCAACAAGGCGGGCGTCTCCAACCTGTTGGACATCCTCGCCGGTGTCACCGGCAAGAGCATCGCGCAGCTGGAAGCCGAGTTCGAAGGCCAAATGTACGGCCACCTGAAAGGCGCGGTGGCGGAAGCCGTCTCCGGCATGCTGGCTGAGCTGCAGGAGCGTTACCACCGCTTCCGCAACGACGAAGCCTACCTGCAGCAGGTGATGCGCGACGGCGCCGCCAAGGCTCGCGCACGCGCGCAGGAAACCTTGGCGAAGGTTTATCAGGCCGTCGGTTTCGTACCGCCGCAGGCGTAACGCCGGCGCAAATAAAAAAAGCGGCCTTGGGCCGCTTTTTTTACGTCGGTATCACGCCATTTGCGCCAGGCCGGCGGGCGGGGCTTCGCTGGCGAACCAATTGAGCTTGCTGCGCAGGCTGACCACGCTGCCGACGATGATCAGGCTGGGGCTGGCGGCCTGCAGGGACAAGGCGCCCAGTTGGCCAAGCTCGCCTTCGATCACCCGCTGGCGACAGGACGTGCCGTTTTCCACCAGCGCCACCGGCGTGGCGGCCGGCAGTCCGTTCGCGATCAGCCGGCGCTGGATCTCCGCCGCCTGCGACAGCCCCATATAGAACACCAGCGTCTGTTGCCCGGCGGCCAGCGTCGCCCAGTCCAATCCACCGTCGGCCTTGGCGTGGCCGGTCACCAGACGCACGCTCTGCGCGTGGTCGCGGTGGGTGAGCGGGATGCCGCTGTAGGCGGAACAGCCGGAGGCGGCGGTGATGCCCGGCACCACCGAGAACGGCACGTCGGCGTCCGCCAGCGTTTCCAGCTCTTCGCCGCCGCGGCCGAAGATAAAGGGATCGCCGCCCTTCAGGCGCACCACGCGTTTGCCTTGCCGCGCTTGCTGCAGCAGGATGTGGTTGATCTGCTCCTGCGGCACGCAGTGATGGCCGGCGCGTTTGCCAACGAAGATGCGCTCGGCGTCGCGACGCACCAGCGTCATGATCTCTTCGGAGACCAGCCGGTCGTAAACCACCACGTCGGCCTGCTGGATCTGTTGCAGCCCTTTCAGCGTCAGCAGGCCGGCATCGCCCGGCCCGGCGCCCACCAGCACCACTTCACCGCGATCCTCCGGCCGTTCGCTGAACAGCTGTTCGAGCTGGCGTTCGGCCAGAGCCGCGTCGTCATTGGCCAGCGATTGCGCCAGCCGATCGTGAGCGAACAGCCGCTCCCAGAAGCGGCGGCGCGCGCCGAGGCTGCTGAAGCGCTGTTTCACCCGTTGACGCAGCGATCCGCCGAGCTGCGCCAGCTTGCCGAGGTGTTGCGGCAGCAGCGCTTCCAGCTTCTCGCGCAGCAACCGCGCCAACACCGGCGCTTTGCCGCCGGAGGACACCGCCACTACGATCGGCGAGCGATCGATGATCGACGGCATGATAAAGCTGGCGCGTTTTGGGTCATCGACCACGTTGCAGAACACCCGCTGCTGGTTGGCGCACTGGTACACCCGCGCGTTGACCTCCAGCCGGTCAGTGGCGGCGATCACCAACCATTTTTCCGTCAGCAGGGCCGGGCTGAATTCGCCCTCGGCCAGCGTCAACAGGCCTTCTGCCGCCCACTGGTGGAACTGCGGGCTGAAGGCCAGGGCGTTGACGGTCAGCGCCGCGCCGGCGTCCAGCAGCAGGCGCGCCTTGCGTTCGGCGATTTCGCCGCCGCCGACCAGCAGGCAGGCTTTGTGTTGCAGTTGGCAGAAAATCGGCAGGTAGTCCATCGGCATTCCTCGGGGTTATCGGCGTGGGGGCGGGATGCGCCCCGAAAGGTTATGCCGCGACTTGCACGATGCCGTCGACCACCCGGCTGGTGAAGCTGGCGACGGAGCGGCTGTCATCTTCCAGGCAGTGGCCATCGTACAGGCGGAAACGCTGTTTCTTCAGCGGGCTGGCGACCCACAACTCCCCCTGATGCTCGGCGATCAGCCCGCGCGACAGCACGCTGGCCTGGGCGAACGGGTCGATATTGCTGATGGCGAACACCTGTTCGTCGGCATAGGGGCGGAACACCGCCACCTGCCGATCGCCGATCAGGGCGCACACGCCGGTGCCGGGCAGGATGTCGGCGATGGGGCAAACGGTAATCCACTGACTCATGCTTGGCTCTCCTCGGTGTCGATCAGGGTGACGGCAATGCGCTCGTCAGGGCGCGCCGGGCGGTGTTGGTCACGTTCGGCCACCACCTGCACGTTCGGATCGCGCAGCGGGCTGTTGATGAAGTGGGCGAAGCGCAGCTGCGTTTCCGGGTGCTCGACGGTTTCTTTCCACTCGCAGATCACCGCCTCGCGCAGGCGGGCGATATCCGCTTCCAGCTGCTCGTTGATGCCGAGCTTGTCGTCGATGATCACCTTGCGCAGGTAATCGATGCCGCCTTCCAGGCTCTCCAGCCATACCGAGGTGCGCTGCAGCTTATCGGCGGTGCGGATATAGAACATCATGAAACGGTCAAGGTAGCGCACCAGGGTCTCGCTATCGAGATCGGCGGCCAGCAGGTCGGCGTGGCGCGGTTTCATGCCGCCGTTGCCGCAAACATACAGGTTCCAGCCGTTTTCGGTGGCGATGATGCCGACGTCCTTGCCCTGCGCTTCGGCGCATTCCCGGGTACAGCCCGAGACGCCGAATTTCATTTTGTGCGGGGTGCGGATGCCTTTGTAGCGATGTTCCAGCGTGACGCCGAAACCGACGCTGTCGCCGACGCCATAGCGGCACCAGGTGCTGCCGACGCAGGTTTTCGCCATGCGCAGCGCCTTGGCGTATGCGTGCCCGGTTTCAAAGCCGGCGGCGAGCAGCTTGCGCCAGATGGCCGGCAGGTCGTCTTTCTGCGCGCCGAACATGCCGATGCGCTGCGAGCCGGTCATTTTGGTGTAAAGATTGTACTCCTTGGCGATCTGTCCGATGGCCAGCAGGCCGTCCGGGGTGATTTCGCCGCCGGCGGAGCGCGGTATCACCGAGTAAGTGCCGTCTTTCTGGATATTGCCGAGGAAGTTGTCGTTGGTATCCTGCAACGGCGTGTGCTGCGGTTTGAGGATGTATTCGTTCCAGCACGAGGCCAGCAGCGAGCCGACGGTCGGTTTGCAGACTTCGCAGCCGTAGCCTTTGCCGTATTTGGCCAATAACGCCTCGAACGACTTGATGCCTTCGACGCGGATCAGGTGGAACAGCTCCTGGCGTGAATAGGCGAAGTGTTCGCACAGGTGGTGGTTGACCTCGATGCCTTGCTTGCTCAGCTCGGCGTTCAACACCTGGGTGAGCAGCGGGATGCAGCCGCCGCAGCCGGTGCCGGCCTTGGTTTCGGCTTTCAGCGCCGCCACGGTGTGGCAGCCTTGGTTGACTGCCCGGATGATGTCGCCTTTGCTGACGTCGAAGCAGGAGCAAATCTGCGCGCTTTCCGGCAGCGAATCCACGCCGATGGCCGGCTTGCTGCCCGCATGGGCCGGCAGGATCAGGCCGTCCGGGTTTTCCGGCAGCGCGATGCCGTTCAGCGCCAGCTGCAGCAGGTTGCCGTAATCGCTGGTATCGCCGACCAACACTGCGCCGAGCAGGGTTTTGTTGTCGGCGCTGACCACGATGCGTTTGTAGACCTCTTTGCTCTCATCCAGATAAACGTAGCTGCGGGCACCCTCGGTGCGGCCGTGGGCATCGCCGATGCCGCCGACGTCTACGCCCAGCAGTTTCAATTTGGCGCTCATATCGGCACCCTGGAAGCCGTTTTCGCGGCCCAGCAGGTGATCGGCGGCCACCTGCGCCATTTTGTAACCCGGCGCCACCAGGCCGAAGGTGCGATCGCGCCAGGCGGCGCACTCACCGATGGCGTACACGTCCGGATCCGATGTCTGGCAGCAGTCGTTGATGGCGATGCCGCCGCGGCGGCCGATCTCCAGTCCGCATTGACGCGCCAGCTTGTCCTGGGCGCGGATGCCGGTGGAGAAAACGATGAAATCCACTTCCAGCAGGCTGCCGTCGGCGAAATGCAGGGTTTTGCGCGCCGTGCCGCCGCCGTTGACGATCTCCTGGGTGTTTTTCCCGGTGTGTACCTTGACGCCCATGCGCTCGATCTTGCGGCGCAGCTGGTCACCGCCCATCGGGTCGAGCTGTTCGGCCATCAGCACCGGAGCGAACTCGATCACGTGCGTTTCCACTCCCAGGCTTTTCAGCGCGCCGGCGGCTTCCAGCCCCAACAGCCCGCCGCCGACCACCGCGCCGCGTTTGCTGCGGCGCGCGCAGGCTTCAATGGCGTTCAGGTCTTCGATGGTGCGGTAAACGAAGCAGTCCTGGCTATCCGAGCCTTTAATCGGCGGGATCCACGGATAGGAGCCGGTGGCCATGATCAGCTTGTCGTAATAGACGGTGCGTCCGGTATTGGAGTGGATGACTTTCTCGTCGCGATTGATGGTGATGGCGCGTTCGCCGATCAGCACCTTCACGCCGTGCTTTTCGTAAAAGCCTTCTCGCACCAGCGACAGCTCTTCGGCGGTATGGTGCGAGAAATAGGAAGAGAGATGCACGCGATCGTAAGCGATGCGCGGCTCTTCGCAAAATACGGTGATGTCGAATAGGTCTTTGTCTGCTTTATCCAACAGATCTTCGATGAACCGGTGGCCGACCATGCCATTGCCGATCACGGCAAGTTTGACTCTGCTCATTATTGCCTCAAAATTCGGGTTTCCTAGGCTTACCTTATCCCTCCCGAGGGGCAATTTATTGATGCAAATCAATCGCGCCTTTATATACCCACAACGTGGTATATGAATGATTTTCCACGTTTTTTGATAAGTTGCGGATTTTATTCACCTTTAGCTGAAGCGAGTCAGGTCGCGCACCAACTACCCCGCTGGGAGTAGACGCGCAGGCCGGCATGCAACGGCGACTTTGTCAGCGCGATCCGCTGCCAGTATGATGAAGAAAACCAGCGCAACGGCAGAGGTGAAGGGTGGTGAAGCGTCCATTGAAGTTTATCGACAACCTGCATTTAAGCGGGCATGAAGGATTGTGGCAACTGGCGATAGAACAGGGGCGCATTGCGCATCTGGTGCCGCAGCCGGAAGGGCAGGAGTGGCGCAGCGACGTGCTGGATGCGCAGGGCGGGCTGGCGCTGCCGGCATTCGTCGAACCCCATATTCATCTGGATACCACGCAAACCGCCGGCCAGCCGGCCTGGAACCAGTCCGGCACGCTGTTTGAGGGGATTGAGCGCTGGGCAGAACGCAAAGCCTTGTTGACCCATGAAGACGTCAAGCAACGCGCCTGGCAAACGCTCAAGTGGCAGATCGCCAACGGCGTGCAGTATGTGCGCACCCACGTCGACGTTTCCGATCCCACGCTGACCGCACTGCGCGCCATGCTGGAAGTCAAGCAGGAGGTGGCGCCCTGGGTAACGCTGCAGATCGTCGCCTTCCCGCAGGAGGGGATCCTTTCCTATCCCAACGGCGAAGCATTGCTGGAAGAAGCGCTGCGGCTGGGAGCCGACGTGGTGGGCGCCATTCCGCATTTCGAGTTCACCCGCGAGTACGGCGTGGAGTCGCTGCACAAGGCATTCGCGCTGGCGCAAAAATACGATCGGCTGGTGGACGTGCACTGCGATGAAATTGACGATGAGCAATCGCGTTTCGTCGAGACCGTGGCGGCGCTGGCGCTGAAGCTGGAGATGGGGGAGAAAGTCACCGCCAGCCACACCACGGCGATGCACTCTTACAACGGCGCTTACGCCTCGCGGCTGTTCCGCCTGCTGAAAATGTCCGGCATCAACTTCGTCGCCAACCCGCTGGTGAACATTCACCTGCAGGGGCGTTTCGACAGCTACCCAAAACGGCGCGGCGTGACGCGGGTGAAGGAGATGCTGGAAGCGGAGATCAACGTCTGCTTCGGCCACGACGATGTGTTCGATCCCTGGTATCCGCTCGGCACCGCCAACATGCTGCAGGTGCTGCATATGGGGCTGCACGTGTGCCAGCTGATGGGCTATGGCCAAATCGACGACGGGCTGAAGCTGATCACCAGCCACAGCGCGCGCACGCTTAACCTGAGCGACTACGGCCTGGCGGCCGGCAACAGCGCCAACCTGGTGATCCTGCCGGCGGAAAGCGGTTTCGACGCGGTGCGCCGCCAGACGCCGGTGCGTTATTCGATTCGCCAGGGCGCGGTGATCGCCGAAACGCGGCCGGCGGAAACCACGCTGCATCTGCAGCAGGATGAGACGGTGGATTTTCGGCGCTAAGGCGCAAAAAAAGGGCGCCTTGCGGGCGCCCTTGATGTATTTGATGCGAAGAAATCAGTGCGTTACGTGACCGTGGCTGCGGTGCTTGGTCACGAAGCCCAGCAGCAGACACATCACGAACACCGCCAGGTACAGGCCGTTGGCGGTGGTCAGCGCCGCGTGCGCCCCGCCTTTCGCCACGATCGGGCCGGTGACCACGAAGGTCAGCATGGTGCCGATGGTGCCGCAGGTCAGGATAAAGTTGACCAGCTTCGGCGAGGAGACCTTGGTCTGCAGCGAGCCGAGGGTGATCAGCGTGGTGTAGATGGCGCTGGAAACGAAGCCCAGGGCCATGATGTAGTAGCCCAGGTGCTCCGGATTGTCGGTGCTGACGAACAGGTACATCGCGCCGGTGGCCAGCGCGGCCAGCACGGTAACGATGCGCTGCAGATCGAAGAAGCGCAGGATGAAGCTGAACACCCACATGCCGACCATGTATGAGGTCCAGAAGTCGCTCACCAGCTTACCGGCCTGGCCGATGTCCATGTTGAACGACTTGGTGGCGTACTCAGGCACCCACTGAATGAAGCCCAGCTGGCCAAGGATGTAGCACAGCGCGGCGATCGAGAGGAACAGCACGCCGATGCCCCATTTTTCTTTCTCGACCGGTTGACCGGCGTCGGCGCCTTTCTTGCCCAGCACCGGGAAGTCGGAGCACAGGGTCAGCACGAAGATCCCCACGTACAGCAGGCCGATGCAGGCATAAACCCAGTACCAGCCGATATGGCGAGCCAGCAGCATGGCGGCGACGATTGGGAAAATCATCCCGGCCATGCTGAAGAAGGAATCGGTGAACAACAGGCGTGAACCGCGCTGGCGGCCGGCATACATGTGGGTGATCAGGAAGGTGCCGATCGACATGGTGATGCCGCTAACCACGCCAAGGATAAACATGCACAGCGAGAACATGGTCAGGCTCTTGCCGAGCATCAGCCCTGCCACCGCCAGCACCATCAGGACAAAGCCGAAGATCAGCTGACGCTTCAGCGGGATGATTTCCATCAGCCAGGCATTGAGGAAGATCGAAATCAAAATGCCGGCGTTGAGGAAAGTAAAGGTGTTACTCATGCTGGAAACCGGCAGATTAAAGTACTCTGCAATGTTTCCCATCACCATCCCTGTGACGATCACTAAAGCACCGGTCAGCGCGTACGAAAAGAAGCTGATCCAGGTAAGCCGTATGCGGTTACTGTCATTCATTATATAGGCCTGAATATGTCTGTTAGAGGTTTTAAAACTGGCATAAGGCCGCTGGCTTTTCCTGGCAAACGCAGAAAAAGTCCCGTTCAGGCCACCAGGGGGCGGATCCTAGCACAGACAACGGGATTTTTTGTGATGGCTGTCGATTTTTTGATGCAACCCATGAAGGGATGATACGCATTATTGTGATCTATTTGCGTACCGTCACAATGGAATCACGGTTGATGATCGTTGGCTCAAAACGGTGCGTCGGGGTGGCGGGATCGATCAACCTGCGCGCCGCGTATTGCGCCATCTCGCTGATGGGAAAGTGTACGCTGCTCAACGCCGGACGGACGAAGGGCGCCCGTTCGCCGCTGTCGTAGCAGATCAAGGAGATATCCTGCGGCACCCGCAGGCGGTGCTCGTTGATCGCCAGCAGGGCGCCGATCGCCATCTCTTCGTTGCAGCAGTAGATGGCGCTGGGCGGCGCGGCTTGCCGCAACAGGCGATCGGCGCAGCGGTAACCGCTTTCCAGATCGTAAACGCCCTCCAGACAGGCCACCGGCTCGATATTCGCCGCCTGCATCGCTTCTTCAAACCCTTGCAGCCGCAGGCGGCTCGACGGCCGCTCGCGCGGCCCGCTGATGCAGGCGATGCGCCGGTGCCCGGCATCGAGCAGTTGCTGCGTCGCCATGCGGCTGGCGAGCGGGTGATCGAAGGTGACACAGCGGGCTTCCAGCCCCGGTACCAGACGATCGAGCAACACGAAATCACGTTGTTCCGCCGCCAATTGGCGCAGCCGATCGTCGCTGAGAAAACGCACGTGCAGGATCACGCCGTCGCAGCGCAGGCTAAATAGCCGCTGTATCGCCTGCCATTCGTTTTCGGCGCTGTTGCGGCCCTGGGTCACCAGCAGCTGTTTGCCGTGGGATTCGGCCTCGGTCTGCACGAAGTCCATCAGCGCGCCGAAGAAGCCGCCGCGGTACGACGTGGTGACCAACCCGAGGGTATTGCTATGGCTGGAGGCGAGCGCGCGGGCCGCCGGGTTGGGGGTGTAACCGAGCTGGGCGACGGCGCGCTCAACCTTCTCGCGGGTCGGCGCTTTGACGTTGCTGTCGCCGTTCACTACCCGCGATACGGTGGCGCGCGATACGCCCGCCAGCGCCGCGACATCTTCCAGTGTCACCATCGTCCAACTCCTGATTACGGCTAAAAAAATGGGTTCGGCGCGCCGAACCCCTGTCATACCGCGCGCAGGCGCTTACCTGAACTGCGGCAAATACGGCGCGTTTATCGTCAACACCTCGTCCAGCAACGGCTGCGCCAGATTGGCGTTGCCCACCAGCGGGTTGGCGATCAGCGCCAGCAAGCCGCTGCGGCGATCGCCGTGCACCGCGGCCTCGATGGTTAGACGTTCGTAGGCTTTCACCTGCTGCGTCAGCGCCTGCATCGGTTCCGACAGCGGGCCGAAGGTCAGCGGATGCGCGCCCTGAGCATCGACGATACAGTTGATTTCTATCACAGCATCGTCCGGCAGGCCATGGATTGCGCCGCGGTTTGCGGTGTTGACCACTAATTGCGTGCCGAGATTATTATGGATAGCACGGATCAGCTCCAGCGCAACTTCGGAATAGAAAGAACCGCCGCGGAAGCTGAGCTGCTCCGGCTTACTGTTCAACTGCGGATCGGCATACAGCTCGAACAGCTCTTTTTCTACCTGCATCACCTGCTCGGCGCGGGTGCCGCGCTCGCCGGCGGCGGCCATCTCTTCCGCCAGCATCTCGCGGGTCTGGTAAAAATAGCGGTGGTACGGGCAGGGGATGGCGCCGAGCGCGCGCAGGAAGTCCGGCTGCCAGGGCTCTTCCTTGATGTTGTTCATGGTCAGCGCCGCGCCGTCACACAGCATGTCGATCACGTTGCCGGTGACGTCGCGCCCCTGCTGCGTGACCTGATGCACCCAGACCATGTGGTTCAAACCGGCGAACCGCAGCTGCACGTCGGCGTAAGGCGCCTGCAGCATGTTGGCGATCATGTGATGCATGCTGATCGGTACGTTGCACAGGCCGATGATCTTCGCTTTGGTAAAGCGGGACACCGCCTCGGTGACGATGCCGGCCGGGTTGGTGAAGTTGATGATCCAGGCGTCGGGCGCCAGCTTTTCCACCCGACGGGCGATATCCAGCATTACCGGAATGGTGCGCAGCGCTTTGGCGAAGCCGCCGACGCCGGTGGTCTCCTGGCCGAGCAGCTGGTACTTGAGGCCCAGCCGTTCGTCGGCGGCGCGCGCCGGCAGTTGCCCGACGCGGAACTGGGTCAGCACGAAAGCGGCGCCGCGAATCGCTTCGTCCAGCGCGAAGTGCACGCTGACCTTCACCTGTTCCAGCCCGTGGCGCGCCAGCATGCGGCGGGTCAGGGCGGCGATGGTTTCCACTTTTTGGCGGCCTGGCTCGACGTCCACCAGCGCCAGTTCGGTGACCGGCAGCTCATCGATGCGTTGGATCAGCCCATCGACCAGTTCGGGAGTGTAGCTGCTGCCACCGCCAATCACCGCGATTTTGAGCGTGCTCATGAGCGGCCCTCCGTTTGCGACTGACGGCGATAGAGCTCGATCATGTCGTCGGCCAGATCCTGGATCACCATGGCGTTCATCAGATGATCCTGCGCATGTACCGTGATCAGGTTGATCGCCAGCTTGCCGCAGCCTTCGTCCAGGCCGATCAGCTCGGTCTGGATCAGGTGCGCCTTCTTCACCCACTCTTTGGATTCGACCATGTGTTTGGCCGCGGCGGCGAAGTCACCGGCGCGCGCTTGCCGCAACGCCATCAACGCATTACTGCGCGCGCTGCCGGAGAACACCAGCAGTTCCATGATGGTGCTTTCAAACTCGGGGCTGACTTCAGTCATCAATTCACTCACGTCATTTCTCCAGGGGTTGCGCGGCGACGCCGCCGTGGGATACCTCAGTATCCGTTCTTTTTATAATGAGAGCGCTCTCATTTATATAGGGTAACGGCAACGGGTGTGCAAACTGGGAGGTAGATCGCAAAAAACGCCCCGGGGAGGCGCTGGGCAAAAAATGCGTGACGCGGTTGGCAAAAAAGCCTTCTGCGCCCATACTTTCCGCAGCAAAATTCAGGGCCACCTAGGATATGTCCCGTAATTGGGTAAATATAGGTAAATGGCTGGCACTTGCCGATACAGCTCTTTAGAATCAAAGCGCTTTTCCGTTGTTTGTCTCTCAGAGAAAGGACCCGTTAATGTTCAAACGTACTTTAGTGACCTTCGTCGCGCTGTGTTCCCTGACAGCGATGGCGCCAGCGGCGCTCGCCGCCGGTGAAACCCATGTCATGCTGACCACCTCGGCAGGGAATATCGAGTTGGCGCTCGACAGTCAGAAGGCACCGGTTTCCACCCAGAATTTCGTCGATTACGTGAACAGCGGGTACTACAACAACACCATTTTCCACCGCGTGATCCCTGGCTTTATGATTCAGGGCGGCGGTTTCACCGCTGACATGCAGCAGAAATCCACCAAGGCGCCAATCAAGAACGAAGCCGACAACGGCTTGCGCAACCTGCGCGGCACCATTTCGATGGCGCGCACCGCCGACAAGGACAGCGCCACCAGCCAGTTCTTCCTGAACGTGGCCGATAACGCCTTCCTGGATCACGGCCAGCGTGACTTCGGCTACGCCGTGTTCGGCAAAGTGGTGAAAGGCATGGACGTCGTGGACAAGATCGCTCAGGTGCCGACCGGCAACGTCGGCCCTTACCAGAATGTGCCGACCAAACCGGTGGTGATTCTGTCGGCCAAGGTGCTGCCGTAAGTTTTTTGGCCGATCCCGCCGGGGTCGGCCGTCCTTCCTCACGAAGCCTTGCCTTCATCACTGTTTTCTCCCGCGCCCCATGCTCTAATCGGCAGACAATAATCAGACCGGAAATCCGGCGTTCGCCCTTTGTTGTCTCTGGATGAGTTGCTGCCATGTATGAATTTAACCAGGTGCTGTTGCTGTTGCAGCAGATGTGCGTCTATCTCGTCATCGCCTATCTGCTGAGCAAAACCCCGCTGTTTATCCCGCTGATGCAGGTGACCATTCGCCTGCCGCACAAGCTGCTGTGTTACGTGATCTTCTCGGTGTTCTGCATCATGGGCACCTATTTCGGGTTGCACATTCAGGATTCGATCGCCAATACCCGCGCGATAGGCGCGGTCCTGGGCGGCTTGCTGGGCGGGCCGTCGGTAGGCTTTCTGGTCGGGCTGACCGGCGGGCTGCACCGGTATACGCTCGGCGGCATGACCGACGTGGCCTGCGCGATCTCCACGGTGTCGGAAGGCTTGGTCGGCGGCATCGTACACAGCATCGCCATGCGCCGCGGGCGCATCGAACTGCTGTTCAATCCGCTGTTCGTCGGCGGCGTGGCGCTGGTGGCGGAAGTGTTGCAGATGGCGATCATTCTGGCGGTGGCGCGCCCTTACAACGAGGCGTTGCAGCTGGTGGAACACATCGCGCTGCCGATGATGATCGCCAATACCGTCGGCGCGGCGATGTTTATGCAAATCCTGCTGGATCGGCGCGCGATGTTCGAGAAATACACCAGCGCTTTCTCTTCCAAGGCGCTGAAAATCGCCGAGCGTACCGAGGGTATCCTGCGGCAGGGCTTCGATCAGGAAAACAGCATGAAGGTCGCCCGGGTGATTTATCAGGAACTGGGTATCGGCGCGGTGGCGATCACCGATCGCGACAAGCTGTTGGCGTTTATCGGCATCGGCGACGATCACCACCTGCCGGGGACGCCGATCGCCTCGGTGCATTCGCATCGCGCCATCGACAACAACGAGGTGGTGTACGCCGACGGCAACCAGCTCTCTTACTGCTGCTCGATCAATCCGGCCTGCAAGCTGGGATCGACGCTGGTGATCCCGCTGCGCGGCGAAAACCAGCGGGTCATCGGCACCATCAAGCTGTACGAACCGAAAAGCCAGCTGTTCAGCACCATCAACCGCACGCTGGGCGAAGGCATCGCCAGCCTGCTCTCGGCGCAGATCATGGCCGGACAGTACGAGCGCCACAAGCAGTTGTTGGCGCAGTCGGAGATCAAGCTGTTGCATGCGCAGGTCAACCCGCATTTCCTGTTCAATGCGTTGAATACGCTGGTGGCGGTGATCCGCCGTGATGGCGAGCGCGCCTGCGAGTTGGTGCAGTCCCTTTCGACCTTCTTTCGCAAAAACCTCAAGCGCTCGGATGATGAAGTCAGCCTGGCGGACGAGATAGAACATGTGAACGCCTACCTGCAGATCGAGAAAGCGCGTTTCGCCGATCGGCTGGAGATTGCGGTATCGCTGCCCGAGGCGCTGCTGGCGGCGCGGCTGCCGGCGTTTTCGCTGCAGCCGATCGTCGAGAACGCCATCAAGCACGGCACCTCGCATCTGTTGGGCGTGGGCCGCATCGAAATCGGCGCCTGCTGCGAAGGCGATCATCTGCTGCTGCAGGTGACGGACAACGCCGGGCTGTTCCAGCCGAAACCGAACTGCAGCGGGCTGGGTATGAATCTGGTGGATAAACGCATTCGCGTGCGCTACGGCGAAGGCTATGGTGTGCAGGTGGATTGCCGGCCGGACGCCTATACCCGCATTACGCTCAATGTTCCCATGGAGAGGGCCGCCTGATGTTAAACGCACTGATTGTTGACGATGAGCCTTCCGCGCGCGACAACCTGCGCCATCTGCTGGAGGCCGAAGCGGGGATCACGATCATCGGCGAATGCGCCAACGCCATCGAAGCCATCAGCCAGATCCACCGGCTGCAGCCGGATGTGGTGTTTCTCGATATTCAAATGCCGCGCATCAGCGGGCTGGAAATGGTCGGCATGCTGGATCCCAATCGGATGCCGCACATCGTGTTTCTGACCGCCTACGACGAATACGCGGTGCAGGCGTTCGAGGAGCACGCCTTCGACTATCTGCTGAAGCCGGCGGAGCCGAAGCGGCTGAGCAAGACGCTGCAACGCCTGCGGCAGCGCAGTGCGCCGCAGGACGTGACGGCGCTGGATGAGAGCGCCGGTTACCTGAAATACATTCCCTGCACCGGCCACAGCCGCATCTATCTGCTGCGGTTCGACGAGGTGTTGGCGATCCGTTCCAAACTGAGCGGGGTATTCGTGGTGCGCAGCGACGGCATGGAGTGTTTCACCGAATTGACGCTGCGCACGCTGGAAAGCCGTACGCCGCTGGTGCGCTGCCATCGGCAGTATTTGGTCAACCTGGAGCAGGTGCGCGAGATCCGCTTCGAAGAAGGCGGCGCGGCGGAGATGATCATGTCCGCCGGCGATCCGGTGCCGGTCAGCCGGCGCTATTTGAAAGCGCTGAAGGAGCAACTGGGGCTGCGGGGGTGACGCAGGTCTTAGGGGGATTCTGAAAAGACAGGCATCATGGGCGTCCCGACGGCGCCCTTTTTGTTTGTCCTTGACGGGGTTACGCGGCGCTTATAGCTTTATTGCATCAACAGGCGCGTTTCGCGCCGCGTCAGCGTCAAAGGAACAGAAAATGAGTGAACCACGGATTATCGCCAAGGCGATGAAAGACGGAAAACCGGAACAGGATCTGGTGATTTTGCCGGCGTTGGCCAACCGCCACGGGTTGATTACCGGGGCAACCGGCACCGGCAAGACGGTGACGCTGCAAAAAATGGCCGAACAGTTCTCGCGCATCGGCGTGCCGGTGTTCCTGTCGGACGTGAAGGGCGATCTGTCCGGCATCGGCGCCGAGGGCGTGCCTTCCGAGAAGCTGCAGGCGCGCCTGGCAGCGATTGGCGTCACCGACTGGCAGCCGCAGGCCTGCACCATTATCCCGTGGGATATTTACGGCGAAAAGGGGCATCCGATCCGCGCCACGATTTCCGATCTCGGGCCGCTGCTACTGGGGCGCCTGTTGGATCTGAACGAGGTGCAAAGCGGCGTGCTGCAGCTGGTGTTCAAAATCGCCGATGACAACGCGCTGCTGCTGTTGGACATGAAAGACCTGCGCGCCATGGTGCAGTTCGTCGGCGATAACGCCAAACAATTCCAGACTCAGTACGGCAACATCTCTGCCGCGTCGATCGGCGCCATCCAGCGCGGGTTGCTGGCGCTGGAAGAGCAGGGCGCCAACCAGTTCTTCGGCGAGCCGATGCTGGACATCAACGATCTGATGAAAACCGACGCCAACGGTCATGGCGTGATCAACCTGCTGGCGGCGGACAAGCTGATCAATCAGCCGAAGCTGTATTCAGTGTTCCTGCTGTGGCTGCTGGCCGAGCTGTTTGAACATCTGCCGGAAGTGGGCGACCCTGAACAGCCGAAGCTGGTGTTCTTCTTCGATGAAGCGCACCTGCTGTTCAACGACGCGCCAGCGGCGCTGTTGACCAAGATCGAACAGGTGGTGCGCCTGATCCGCTCCAAAGGCGTCGGCATTTACTTCGTCACCCAGAACCCGCTGGATATCCCGGACAGCGTGCTGGGCCAGTTGGGCAACCGCGTACAGCATGCGCTGCGCGCCTTCACGCCGCGCGATCAGAAGGCGGTGAAAACGGCGGCGCAAACCCTGCGCGCCAATCCGGCCTTCGATGCTGAAACGGCGATCACCGAGCTGGGCGTGGGCGAAGCGCTGGTGTCATTCCTCGACGAAAAGGGCCGGCCGAACGTGGTGGAGCGGGCGATGGTCATCGCGCCGGAATCCAAGATGGGCATGCTCGGCGCGGAAGGGCTGAACAGCGCGATCAACAAGTCGCCGCTGTATGGCCGCTATGAAGACATGATTGACCGCGAGTCCGCCTACGAGAAGCTGTCGTCGGGCGGCTTCGCCACCGTCGGCACTGCGCAGCAGGGGCAGCAACCGCAGGCGCAAGCGCAGCAACAGACGGGCGGCGGCCTGATGGACGGATTGAACGAGCTGCTGTTCGGTTCCACCGGCCCGCGCGGCGGCAAACGCGACGGCATCGTCCAGACCGCTGCCAAGAGCATGGCGCGCGATCTCGGCCGGCAGATCCTGCGCGGCGTACTGGGCTCGATCACCGGCGGCCGTAAAAAGTAAGCGGAAATTATCGTCGGCAGCGGCGGGTTAAATCAGTAAACTATGGCGGCGTTTTTCTCTGCCGGACCTAACATGCTGCTGCTGATCGATAACTACGACTCCTTTACCTATAACCTTTACCAGTACTTCTGCGAGTTGGGCGCCGAGGTGGTGGTGAAGCGCAATGATGAGCTGCAGCTGGCCGATATCGAGCGGCTGGCGCCGCAGCATCTGGTGATTTCCCCCGGCCCTTGTACCCCGAACGAAGCGGGCATCTCGCTGGCCGCCATTCGTCATTTCGCCGGCAAGCTGCCGATCCTCGGCGTGTGCCTGGGGCACCAGGCGCTGGGGCAGGCGTTCGGCGCCGAGGTGGTGCGCGCCCGCGCGGTGATGCACGGCAAAACCTCGGCGATTCGCCATCTGGGCGTCGGCGTGTTTCGCGGCCTGAGCGATCCGCTGACCGTGACGCGTTACCATTCGTTGGTGCTGAAAGCCGATACGCTGCCGGATTGCTTTGAAGTGACCGCCTGGAGCGAACGCGACGGCGTGCGCGACGAGATCATGGGTATCCGCCACCGCACGCTGGCGCTGGAAGGGGTGCAGTTCCACCCGGAAAGCGTGCTCAGCGAGCAGGGCCATCAGCTGTTGGACAATTTTCTCAGGCGTTAATCCCTTCGCATTTTTTTCGCCCGTCAGGCGTTTTGCATTTGCGCTTTAGTGTTTTTTTATGCATATTTCGTGATTATATTTTCATTATAACATCGCGATAGCGCTGAAAAACCTTCAGGGTGGAGCCGAAAATGACTGACAAATCCGCAGTGAGCCGCAGCACCTTTGACCAGGTGATCCTGCCTGTTTATGCACCCGCCCAGTTTGTGCCGGTGCGCGGCCAAGGCAGCCGGGTCTGGGATCAGCAGGGAAAAGAGTACATCGATTTTTCCGGCGGCATAGCGGTGACGGCGCTGGGGCACTGCCATCCGGCGCTGGTCGAGGCGCTCAAACGCCAGGGCGAAACCTTGTGGCATACCAGCAACGTCTTCACCAATGAACCGGCGCTGCGCCTGGCGAGCAAATTGATCGACGCCACCTTCGCCGATCGGGTGTTCTTCGCCAACTCCGGCGCAGAGGCCAACGAGGCGGCGTTCAAACTGGCGCGTCATTACGCTATCACCCGCCACAGCCCCTATAAAACCAAAATCATCGCCTTCTATAACGCGTTTCACGGCCGCACGCTGTTCACCGTGTCGGTGGGCGGGCAGGCCAAATATTCCGACGGGTTCGGGCCGAAGCCGGCCGACATCGTGCACGTGCCGTTCAACGATCTGGCGGCGGTGAAAGCGGTGATGGACGACCACACCTGCGCGGTGGTGATGGAGCCGATTCAGGGCGAGGGCGGCATTACGCCGGTCGACGCCGACTTCCTTAAAGGCGTGCGCAAACTGTGCGACCAACATCAGGCGCTGCTGGTGTTCGATGAAGTGCAAAGCGGCATGGGGCGCAGCGGCAAGCTGTTCGCCTATATGCATTATGGCGTGACGCCGGACATTCTCACCACCGCCAAGGCGCTGGGCGGCGGTTTCCCGGTGAGCGCCATGCTGACTACCGAAGAGATTGCGTCGGTGATGCAGGTGGGCACTCACGGCACCACCTATGGCGGCAACCCGCTGGCCTGCGCGGTGGCGGAGGCGGCGCTGGATGTGATCAATACGCCGGAGGTGCTGAGCGGCATCGAGCAGCGCCATGCGCTGTATGTACAGTCTTTGCAGAATATCGGCGATAAATACGGTATTTTCACCGCCATTCGCGGCATGGGGTTGCTGATCGGCGCCGAGCTGACGCCGCATTATCACGGCAGAGCGCGCGATTTCCTCACCGCCGCCGCCGCGCGTGGGCTGATGATCCTCAACGCCGGGCCGAACGTGATCCGCTTTGCGCCGTCGCTGGTGGTGGAGCTGCAGGACATCGAGGCCGGCATGGCGCTGTTCGAGCTGGCGGTGCAGGATGTGATCAACGCCTGAAGCACCTGCGGCGAATAACGGGGCGCGGCATGCCGCGCCCTTATTGATCGCGCAGTTTACGCTTGAGCCAGATGCCGTGGTGCGGGCGCTGGCGCCAGGCCAGCGACGAAATGGTGTGCATGACGCTCAGGTGCGACAGAATACGCCGCAAATGACGTTTCATCTCGGTGACGGGCATCTCCGGATGCAGATCCGGCGGCTGCATGATGCCGCTGTTGTCACTGCTCGGGCCGTCGTATTCCAACCGCTGCTGGCAGCTTTGCAGCGCGATTTCACAGGTTTGCAGATACGCTTCCGCCAGCTTCGGCGTCAGCATGTAGTGCTCGCGCGCCAGGATGGTCATGGCGTTCAGGTGTTCGACGATGAACTGGCTGTGAGTGACCCACAGCCGCATGTCCGCCAGATAGTTCGAGGCGAACCCCGGTTCCTGCATCGCCTGATTGAGCGAAGTGAACAGCGCATTGTGCGCCTGGTTGACCTGCATGCGGGCATAGGCCAACGCGGTGGCGTCCGGCTCCGGTTGCTTCAGCATCAGCCGCAGCGCGGCTTGATCGTTTTCCAGCGCCTGATGGGCATTCTTGCGCAGCAGCCCGCTTTGCCACTGCGGCCACAGCCAAATGGTGCCGCCGAACGCCAGCACGCAGCCGATCAGCGTATCGATCAGACGCGGCACCAAAAAATGCGAGCCGTTCAGCGCCAGCAGCTGCAGGGTGTAAACCGCCGTGACCGTAAAGCCAATCACCGACAGCCCGTAGTTCTTGCGCGAAACCAGGTAGGCCAACAGCGTGATCATCAGCATGATGCTCAGTGTTTCTGCTTCCGGTAATTGCAGCTGCAACAGCCCGGCCGCCAGCAACAAACCGGCGATCGTGCCGAGCGCACGGTGCTGAATACGCACCCGGGTGGCGTTATAGCCGTTTTGGCTCACCAGCATGATGGTGAGCAGTATCCAGTACGGCTTCGGCAGATTGAATACCGCCCCCAGGCTGCTGCCGACCGCCAGCGTCACCCCCAGCCGCGCGGCGTTGCGCAGCGCCGTGGATTTGAACGACAGGTAGCTGGCCAACGCCGGCCAAAACGGCAGGCGATGCTGGCTGGGCATCAAATCGCGGCGGTACAGCGGATGCTGGGTGCGCAGCAGGCGGGCAATGCGGCTGAAATGGTAGTAACAAAACTGGCCGACCGGGTTGTCGGGATGCTGCGCCGCCATTTTTTCCAGCGCCGCCAGTTCGTGCGTCATGGAAAAGCGCTTCGAATGTTGATGGTAGAGAATATCGTGCGCCACCACGCGCAGCCGCCCGGCGATCACCTGAGCGTTGCGGCGAATGATCGCTTCGGCCTGGCTCTGCTCCATCAGTTTTTGTACTTCCTCCGGCAAGTGCAGGCTGACGGTGATGTGCTCCTGCAGATCCATCGCCACCTGAAAGGCGCGTTGCAGACGCTTTTGATCGAGGTTGTTGGCGTGCGGCAGGAAATTAAGCTGTTGGTACAGCAGGCTTATCAGATCCATCACCTTTTGCTGGCGCACCAGCAGCGGCGGCAGAGCGGTCTGCGGATCGGTGTGCTGAGTCAGCAGCGAGTATTTGGCTTCGAAGTAGTCCGCCAGTTCCAGATAGAGCTGGCTCAGCGTCTCGCGCATCGGCTGCTCTTTCCACAGCCGGAACCAGAACCAGGTGAATAAGCCGTACCAGGCGGTGCCGATCGCGTACAGCAGCGGCGCCTGCCAGAGAGGCACGGTGCCGGCCATGCTGAGGGAGAAGATGGCGGCCACCAGCGCCGCCGGCAACAGCCGGGCGTGCAGCGGGCTGATTTCGCCGGTGACGCCGAGCAGCAGCGCCAGGCCCAGCATCAGCGCCGGCAGCGGCACGTGCCACAGCAGGGCTTGTTGCAGCAGCAGGCTGCTGAGGGCAAACAGCGCACCGCCGACGATCAGCCGTTTAAAGAAGCGCCTATGCGGCGTGTCCAGACCGGCGA
This sequence comes from Serratia sp. EWG9, assembly GCF_019913725.1. Taxonomy (NCBI): domain Bacteria; kingdom Pseudomonadati; phylum Pseudomonadota; class Gammaproteobacteria; order Enterobacterales; family Yersiniaceae; genus Serratia; species Serratia sp. EWG9. Next base: position 21,605 of record NZ_JADNRO010000009.1, on the reverse strand, counting down.
TATTGCAGCAGGCGGGCACCAGAGAGAACATCAGGCCGAGCTGCATCTGGCCAATCAGCAGGCCAAACAGCACCGGCAGGCACAACACCAGCGTTTGTCGCAGTGCGTAGTTGACTTCCGGGTGGTAAATCAGGCGGCGCCACATGGCAGAGAGCAGACAAAAAAACGGCGCAGATTGCGCCGTTTCTTCAGGGATTAACGGGTGCCGTAGACGACAATGGTCTTGCCGTGGGCGGAAATCAGGTTTTGGTCTTCCAGCATTTTCAGAATACGGCCAACGGTTTCACGCGAGCAGCCGACGATCTGGCCGATTTCCTGGCGGGTGATCTTGATCTGCATGCCGTCCGGGTGAGTCATGGCGTCGGGTTGCTTCGCCAGATTCAGCAGGGTTTGCGCGATGCGGCCGGTGACGTCCAGGAAGGCGAGGTTGCCCACTTTTTCGGAAGTGACCTGCAGGCGGCTCGCCATTTGGGCGGACAGACGCATCAGGATGTCCGGGTTAACCTGGATCAACTGGCGGAATTTCTTGTAGGAAATTTCGGCCACTTCACAGGCGGTTTTGGCGCGAACCCAGGCGCTGCGCTCCTGGCCTTCTTCGAACAATCCGAGCTCGCCGATGAAATCCCCCTGGTTGAGGTAGGACAGGATCATCTCTTTACCTTCTTCATCCTTGATCAGCACCGCGACGGAGCCTTTCACGATGTAGTAAAGCGTTTCGGCCTTTTCACCTTGGTGAATCAGCGTACTCTTCGATGGATATTTGTGGATATGGCAATGAGACAGGAACCATTCGAGAGTAGGGTCTGTTTGCGGTTTGCCGAGAACCATTCGCTGTTATCCTCTGTTGTTATCGCTGCCTTGTGTCACAGGGGTCAGAGTTCCCTGTAAAACCCGCCTGTAGCCGCAGTTATGAGCGAGGGCTACCGGCAAGTTTTGAGGCGTGTCATAAAAATACGCTGTCGCTCTAGCATATTAACTTGCCGTAAGCGCTGCAAGCTACATTCTGTTAACATACCGGTAAAGGAGCCTTTCTCTGGGCGTTTCCCTGAAATTCAGTGTCCCGGAAAGATTTATTGCGGCTCTGTTTGTAGCACAGAGTAAGGCGGGTGTCTCGTGTTGTCTCGCTTCAGCATGATTAGCATCAGGTTACGTTGCCTGTTTCTATGCGAAAGCGTACTCTGATTTTAAGAAATCAACCGGAGTGACCAGAATGCAGGCAAGAGTTAAATGGGTGGAAGGGTTAACGTTTTTGGGTGAATCGGCCTCCGGCCACCAGGTGCTGATGGACGGCAACGCCGGCGATAAAGCGCCCAGCCCGATGGAGATGGTGCTGATGTCGGTGGGCGGCTGCAGCGCGATCGACGTGGTGTCCATCCTGCAAAAAGGGCGCAACGACGTGCGCGACTGCGAGGTGAAGCTGACCTCCGAGCGCCGTGCAGAAGCCCCGCGGTTGTTCACCCATATCAACCTGCACTTCATCGTCACCGGCCAGGATCTGACCGACAAAATCGTAGAGCGAGCGGTGAACCTGTCGGCGGAGAAGTACTGCTCGGTGGCGCTGATGCTCAACAAGGCCGCCACGGTGACCCACAGCTTCGAGATCCGCCAGCCGGCGTAATCGGGACGGAGCGCGGCCCGCCGCCGCGCTCAACGCGCTTATTCGATCTTCTTGCCTTCCAGCAGCCGCTGCACCAGCGGCGCCATGATCAGCTCCATCGCCAGCCCCATCTTGCCGCCCGGCACCACTAACGTATTGATGTGCGAGATAAACGAGCCCTGCAGCATCGCCAGCAAATAGGGGAAGTCAATCTGATCCAGCCCGCGGAAGTGGATCACCACGAAGCTTTCATCCAGTGAGGGAATGGCTTTGGCGGCGAACGGGTTGGAAGTATCCACCGTCGGTACGCGCTGGAAGTTGATGTGGGTGCGCGAGAACTGCGGCGTGATGTAGTTGATGTAGTCTTCCATCGAACGCACCACCGAGTCCATCACCGCCTCGCGGGAGTGGCCACGTTCGCCGGTATCGCGGATCAGCTTCTGTATCCACTCCAGGTTGACGATCGGCACCACGCCGACCAGCAGATCGACGTGGTTGGCCACGTCATGGTGCTCGGTGACCACACCGCCGTGCAGCCCCTCGTAGAACAGCACGTCGGTCGGCGCCGGCAGCGGCTCCCACGGGGTGAAGGTGCCCGGCACCTGATTGTAGGGCACCGCTTCGTCGTAGGTGTGCAGGTACTTGCGCGAACGGCCGGTGCCGTTTTTGCCGTACTCGATAAAGCTCTGCTGCAGCAGGCCGAAGTCGTTGGCTTCGGGGCCGAAATAACTGATGTGTCTGCCCAGATCGCGCGCCTTGCGGATCGCCGCGTCCATTTCCGGCCGGGTGTAGCGGTGGAAGCTGTCGCCCTCCAGCTCGGCGGCGCGAATGTTGAGCTGTTGGAAGATTTTGCGGAACGCCACGCTGGTGGTGGTGGTGCCGGCGCCGCTGGAACCGGTCACCGCGATAACGGGATGTTTGGCAGACATGGTGGTTGTCACTCCGTGTTGAATGCGCCGGCGTCAGGGGATTATTGTGGCTCTTGTTGACGCTCTCTATGTCAGGAAAAAATGGCGCGCGCTGGTTTGCAATGTCCCATTGTTACCTGATTTTTTCCGTCAGTCATAGAACCGGGCGCCACTAAATTTCTTCCTGCCCGGCGCGGAACTGACCGCGCGGCATGATGTTGACGCTCTCATGCAGTTCCGACCACACCAGCACCACTTCGCCGTTTTTCAGCTGGCGGCGCACGTCCTCCACCTTCTGCTCCAGCGATCGTTCGTGCTCGCCGTAATCGGTGCCTTCACGCAGCACAAAGGATTCGATCAGGCTGTTCAGGGTGTCGGTTGCCAGTTCTTGCCAGGGAATGATCACGTCGGGATGTCCAGATAAGGGGAAAGCCAGGCCGGAATGCGATGCTCCAGCCACATGTGCGGTTTTTTCAGCGTGCCGCCGACAAAGCCGACGTGGCCGCCGAACTCGGTCAGCTGATATTCGATATTGCGCGGCAGGCCGGCGACGTCGGGGATCACCTCATGGGTCATGAAGGGATCGTCCTTCGCATGGATGATCAGCAGCGGCGTTTGGATCGCCGGCAACAGCGGCAGGGCGCTGCAGCGGCGATAATAATCGGTGGCGTCGCTGAAGCCGTGAATGCGCGAGGTGATGGCGTCGTCGAATTCGCGGATGCGCCGCAACCCGTTCAGCTGTGACAGCTTGAGCGGCAGGGTGTCCGGGTAGTGCAACAGCTTGCGGGTGGCGTTTTGTTTCAGCTGCCCCAACAGGTAGCGCTGATAGACGCGGGAGAAACCTTGCTCCATGCGATAGGCGCAGGGCTCCAGCATCAGCGGCGCCGAGACCACCACCGCCGCCTGCAGCAGGCTGTCGGCGCCTTGCTGCGCCAGATAACAGGCCAGCATGTTGCCGCCGAGCGAAACGCCTACCGCCGCGGTTGGCACCTCGCCGTAGCTGTCGCGCAGCCAGCGCAGGAAGAAACGCGCGTCTTCGGTTTCGCCGGAGTGGTAGATGCGCTGTTTGCGGTTGGGCACGCCGCTGCAGCCGCGAAAGTGCATCACCACCCCGAGCCAGCCACGTTCGCGCCAGGCGTTGAGCAGGCCATGCGCGTAGGGGCTGTAGAAGCTGCCCTCCAGACCGTGGAACAGCACCGCGCGCGGTTTGTCGCGCGCCTGCGCCGGATCCTCGCTCCAGGCGAGATCGACGAAATCGCCGTCGGGCAATTCCAGCCGTTGCCAATGCGGTTTCAATAACACGCGGCGGCGCACCAGCCGCGGCAACAGCGTTTGCAGGTGCGGGTTACTGGCCCCGGTCAGGGGGCGAAAGACGTCATGCATAGGCGGAGTAAAAATGTTGTTGGCGACTATTGTGAGATCCCAGGCGCACTGTTAGCTTCAATACCAATAACTGACAATGATACTGCAAAAAAGCGCCTTGGGTGAGGAGCACCCGTGCCATGGAACCGAGTTTATTCCTTTCGATGCTGGGCTTCCTGTGGGTCGCCGCCATCACGCCTGGCCCCAATAACCTGCTGCTGACCACCTCCGGCGCTCATTTCGGCTTTATGCGTTCGCTGTGGCTGATGATCGGCATCATGCTCGGCATGCAAAGCATTTTGCTGCTGGTGGCCTTCGGCGTCGGCAGCCTGATCCTGGTTTACCCGTCGCTGCACCTGATCCTGAAAATCCTCGGCAGTTTGTACCTGCTGTGGCTGGCGTGGAAAGTCGCCACCGCCGCCTATGAAAAGCTGGAAACCGACGTGGCGCCGCCGCAGCCGGTGCGGCTGTATCAGGGCTGGCTGTTGCAGTTCCTCAACCCGAAAGCCTGGCTGATGGCGCTGGGCGCGGTGGCGAGCTTCAGTCTGGCGGGCGATAAGTACAACGGTTCCATTGCGGCGATCGCGCTGGGCATTTTGGCGGTCAACATCGTCGCCGGCGTTATCTGGCTGGCGTTCGGCACGGTGATCGGCCGCCTGCTGCGCAGCAAAAAGGCCTGGATTATCTTCAACGTTTCCATGGGGCTGCTGACTGCAGCCTGTGTATTACTGATTTGGCATTAAGGAGCGGAACGATGGCGGAAAACTATTATCACGTGGTCGCCTTTACCGGTGAGGGGCTGCGCGGCAACCCGGCCGGGGTCTGCCTGCTGACGCAGCCACTGCCGACGGAGCGGCTGCAGGCGATCGCCAACGAGATCGGCCTGCCGGAGACCAGCTTTGTCTGGGATGACGGTGACATGACCGCCATTCGCTGGTTTACCCCGGAGCGTGAGGTCGATCTTTGCGGCCATGGCACGCTGGCGGCGGCGCATGTGATGTTCAGCGCGGTTAACCCGGCGCTGAAGGATATTCGCTTCAGATCGGCCGGCGGCGAGCTGTTCGTCAAGCGCGATGAGCGGGATGGGGAGCGGCTGGTGCTTGATTTCCCCGCCAGGCCGCCGCAGAAAGTCGCCGAACCGGCGGGCCTCGCGGCGCTGCTGGGCGTGCAGCCGCAGGAAGTGTGGCAGGCGAAAGCGCTGCTGGCGGTGGTGGAAAATGAGGCGCAGGTGCGCGCGCTGCGCCCGGACATCCCGGCGCTGATCGCATTGGCCGGCCGCGCGGTGATCGTCACCGCGCCGGGTGACACCGTGGACTTCGTTTCGCGCTATTTCACGCTCGACGGCGGCGAGGATCCGGTGACCGGTTCCGCGCATTGTACGTTGATGCCTTACTGGACGGCGCGTCTCGGCCGCCATCGGCTGCACGCCCGGCAGATTTCGGCGCGCGGCGGCGAGCTGTTCTGCGAACTGCAAGGGGACCGCACGCTGCTCGGCGGCTACGCTCACGTGTTCTTGCGCGGGACGATCGTGCTGTGATTCGCTTTAATATTACCTAAGGTAATAAAGAAGACTTTTTTATTCTTTTATCGCCCGTCATCGCTCAGATAAAACTGTCAGCAACTGAACAGATTTTTATCAACGGAGCGGAACATGGCGGGCAAACTCTTTTCTTTACGCAACGCGGCGCTGCTGGCGCTGTCGCTCAGCGCTGCCAGCGCCTATGCGGTGGACGTCACCGTGGCGTACCAGACGTCGGCGGAGCCGGCCAAGGTGGCGCAGGCGGAAAACAGCTTCGCCAAACAGTCCGGTGCGACCGTCGACTGGCGTAAGTTCGACAGCGGCTCCAGCGTGTTGCGCGCGCTGGCCTCCGGCGACGTGCAGATCGGCAATATCGGCTCCAGCCCGCTGGCGGTGGCCGCCAGCCAAAAACTCCCCATCGAAGTGTTCCTCATCGCCTCGCAGCTCGGCAGTTCCGAAGCGCTGGTGGTGAAGAATGACATCAAAAGCCCGCAGGATCTGATCGGCAAGCGCATCGCGGTGCCGTTTATCTCCACCACCCATTACAGCCTGCTGGCCTCGCTCAAACATTGGGGCATCAAGCCTGAACAGGTGAAGATCCTCAATCTGCAGCCGCCGGCCATCGCCGCCGCCTGGCAGCGCGGCGACATCGACGGCGCCTACGTCTGGGCGCCGGTGGTCAACGAACTGGCCAAACAGGGCAAGGTGTTGACCGACTCCGCGCAGGTGGGCGAATGGGGTTCGCCAACCCTGGATGTGTGGGTGGTGCGCAAAGACTTCGCCGAGAAACATCCCGACGTGGTGACCGCCTTTGCCGCCAGCGCTCTGCAGGCGCAGAAGGCCTACCTGGCAGCGCCGGAACAGTGGCTGAAAGATCCGAGCCATCTCAGCACCTTGGCGCGCTTGAGCGGCGTGCCGGAAGCGCAGGTGCCGGAGCTGGTGAAGGGGAACCGTTATCTGCCGGTGGCGGATCAGGTCGCCCAACTCGGCCAGCCGGTGGACAAGGCAATCCGCGATACCGCCGAGTTCCTCAAGCAGCAGGGCAAGATCCCGCAGGTCGACAGCGATTACAGCGCTTATGTGACCGACCGTTTTGTGAAACAGGTGCAGGCTGCGCCGCAGTCGTAAGGAAGCAGGATGCTAAACGTCAGCCATCTTTCAGCAGAATATCAGGGGCGGCCCGCGCTGCGTGACGTGTCGTTCCAGATCGCCGCCAGGCAACTGGTGGTGGTGCTCGGCCCGTCGGGCTGCGGCAAAACCACGCTGCTGAATTTAATCGCCGGGTTTATCGAGCCTTCAGCTGGCAGCATCACGCTGGATGGAACGTCCGTTCATGGCCCAAGCGCCGAACGGGGCGTGGTGTTCCAGCATGAGGGTTTACTGCCGTGGCGTAACGTGGTGGACAACGTCGAGTTCGGCCTGCAGCTGGCCGGCGTCGGCAAGGCGCAGCGCCGCCAGGTGGCGGAGCAGATGTTGCAGCGCGTCGGTCTGGCCGGTTACGAGCGGCATTTCATCTGGCAGCTTTCCGGCGGCATGCGCCAACGCGTCGGCATCGCCCGCGCCCTGGCCGCCGATCCGCGTCTGCTGTTGCTGGATGAACCGTTCGGCGCGCTGGACGCGTTCACTCGCGAGCAGATGCAAGAGCTGCTGCTGACCATCTGGCGCGATACCGGCAAGCAGGTGCTGCTGATCACTCACGATATTGAAGAGGCGGTGTTCCTCGCCAGCGAGCTGTTGCTGCTGTCGCCGGGGCCGGGGCAGGTGGTGGAGCGGCTGTCGCTGAACTTCGGCCAACGCTATGCCGACGGCGAAGCCTGCCGCTCAATTAAGTCCGATCCTGAATTTATCGCGCAGCGCGAATACGTGCTGGGCAAAGTTTTCCAACAGCGCGAGGCCTTGTTATGAGCCTGCATTCCACGTTAAAGGCCGCGGCGCAGCCGCAGGGCAAAGCGACGCGCCGTTTCAGCGTGCCGCGCAACGTTTGGCTGAGCGGCGCCACGCTGTTGACGGTGTTGATCGTCTGGTGGGGCGTGACGGCGCTGCAGCTGATCAGCCCGCTGTTCCTGCCGGCGCCGCAGCAGGTATTGCATCAGCTGATCACCATCGCCAGCCCGCAAGGCTTTATGGACGCCACGCTGTGGCAGCATCTGGCGGCCAGCCTGGGGCGCATTTTGGTGGCGCTGCTGGCGGCGGTGATCGTCGGCATTCCGGTGGGCATCGCCATGGGGCTGAACGACACGGTGCGCGGCATCCTCGATCCGCTGATTGAGATCTATCGTCCGGTGCCGCCGTTGGCGTATTTACCGCTGATGGTGATTTGGTTCGGCATCGGCGAAACCTCGAAGATCTTGCTGATTTATCTGGCGATTTTCGCGCCGGTGACGCTGTCCGCCGTGGCCGGCGTGCGCAGCGTGGCGCAGGTGCGGGTGCGCGCCGCCCGCGCGCTGGGCGCCACGCGTTGGCAGGTGCTGCGTTTCGTGGTGCTGCCGAGCGCGCTGCCGGAGATCCTGACCGGCATCCGCATCGGGCTGGGCGTCGGCTGGTCGACGCTGGTGGCCGCCGAACTGATCGCCGCCACGCGCGGCCTGGGATTTATGGTGCAATCCGCCGGTGAGTTTCTGGCGACCGACGTGGTGCTGGCCGGCATCGGCGTGATTGCGGTGATTGCATTTGGGTTGGAGCTGGGGCTGCGCGCCCTGCAGCGCCGATTGACCCCGTGGCATGGAGTACAGCAATGAACGAACGTCTGAATATCACCCCGCTGGGGCCTTACATCGGGGCGCTGGTGGAAAACGTCGAGTTGGCCCGGCCGCTGGGCGACGGCCAGTTTGAACAGCTTTATCATGCGCTGCTCAAGCATCAGGTGCTGTTCTTCCGCAACCAGCCGATCACGCCGCTGCAGCAGCGCGATCTGGCCGGCCGCTTCGGCGATCTGCACATCCACCCGGTCTATCCGCACGCCACCGACGTGGAAGAGATCATCGTGCTCGATACCCACGACGACAACCCGCCGGACAACGACAACTGGCACACCGACGTGACCTTTATCGAGAACCCGCCGCTGGGGGCGATCCTGGCGGCCAAGACGCTGCCTGCCACCGGCGGCGATACGCTGTGGGCCAGCGGCATTGCCGCCTATGAGGCGCTGTCGGCGCCGTTCAGAGCGCTGCTCGCGGGGCTGCGCGCGGAACATGACTTCACCAAGTCGTTCCCGGAGCACAAGCATCGCGGCAGTGAAGAAGAGCATCAGCGCTGGCAACTGGCGGTGCAGAAAAACCCGCCGCTGTTGCATCCGGTGGTGCGTACCCATCCGGTCAGCGGCCGGCAGGCGCTGTTCGTCAATGAAGGGTTCACCACGCGGATCGTGGATGTGGCGCCGAAGGAGAGCGACGCTTTACTGAATTTCCTGTTTGCTCACATCACCAAACCGGAGTTTCAGGTGCGCTGGCGTTGGCAGGAGAATGACGTGGCGATCTGGGATAACCGCGTGACGCAGCACTACGCCAACGCGGATTATCTGCCGCAGCGGCGCATCATGCACCGCGCGACCATTCTGGGGGACAAGCCCTTTTACAAGGCGTAACAACGGTTAGGCGTCGAACGCCTGCGTTAACTGCTCCAGCTGTTCCTGCGCATCCAGCCAGGTCATTTCCGTCTCTTCGAGCGCGGATTTGGCCTGGCTTTGCTTTTGCAGGCAGTCGGTCAGTTCGGCCTTGCGGCTGATGTCGTACAGTGCGGAATCCGCCAACTGCTCTTCCACCGCCGCCAGTTCGGCGCCCAGTTTTTCCATCTGCTGTTCCAGCTTGGCGATCTGCTTGCGCAGCGGTTGGGTTTGCGTACGGAACTCCGCCTCGCGGCGTTTTTGATCCTTGCGCGCCTGCGCGCTGTTGCTGCCGCTCTCTTTTTCCGGCGCGTCCTGTTGGCTTTCCTGGCGCTGCAGATCGATCAGCCACTGCTGATAATCGTCGAGATCGCCTTCGAAAGGCTCGACCTGGCCATCGTGCACCAGGTACAGATCGTCGGTGGTGGAGCGCAGCAGGTGACGGTCGTGCGAGACCACCACCAATGCGCCTTCGAAATCGATCAGCGCCTCGGTCAGCGCCTGGCGCATGTCGAGATCCAGGTGGTTGGTCGGTTCATCGAGCAGCAGCAGGTTCGGGCGCTGCCAGACGATCAGCGCCAGCACCAGCCGCGCCTTCTCGCCGCCGGAGAAGCGTTCGGTGATTTCACTGACCTTGTCGCCCTGGAAGCCGAAACCGCCCAAATAATCGCGCAGCTGCTGCTCCAACACCCGTGGCGCGATGCGGCTCAGGTGCTGCAGCGGCGACTCGTCGGCGCGCAGGAATTCCAGCTGGTGCTGAGCGAAGTAACCCAGCTTGATGCCTTTCGCCAGGCCGATCTCGCCGCTCAGCGGCTCCAGGGTGCCGGCCAGCAGTTTGATCAGCGTCGATTTACCGGCGCCGTTGCGGCCGAGCAGGCCAATGCGTGAGCCGGGCACCAGGTTCAGTTTGATGGACTTCAGGATCACCTTGTCGCCGTACCCGGCGCTGACTTTTTCCATGCGCAGCAGCGGGTTCGGCAGGCTTTCCGGCGGCCGGAAGCTGAAGGTGAACGGGTTGTCGACGTGCGCCGGGGCGATCAGCTCCATGCGTTCCAGCATCTTGATGCGGCTCTGCGCCTGCTTGGCCTTGGTCGCCTGCGCGCGGAAGCGGTCGATATAGCTTTGCAGGTGCGCCACTTTTTCTTGCTGGTGCTGATACAGCGACTGCTGCTGCGCCAGTTTGGTGGCGCGTTGGCGTTCGAACGACGAGTAGTTGCCGGTGTACTCGTTCATCGTCTGCTGTTCGATATGCAGGATCTTGTCGACGATCGGATCGAGGAAGTCGCGGTCGTGCGAGATAAGCACCAGCGTGCCGGGATAGCTTTTCAGCCAGCGCTCCAGCCAGATCACCGCATCGAGATCCAGGTGGTTGGTCGGTTCGTCGAGCAGCAGCAGATCGGAACGGCACACCAACGCCTGCGCCAGGTTAAGACGCATGCGCCAGCCGCCGGAAAAGTCGCGCACCGGGCTTTGCAGTTGTTCGTTGGAGAAGCCGAGACCGTGCAGCAGGCTGGCGGCGCGGGAACGAATGGTCCAGGCGTCGATGGCGTCCAGCTTGCCGTGCAGGGTGGCGATGGCGTGGCCGTCGTTGCGGTCGTTGGCGGCCTGCAGTTCGGCTTCGAGCTGGCGAAACTCGCGGTCGCCGTCGATAACATACTCGATCGCCGGCACGTCCAGCGCCGGCGTCTCCTGGTTGACCCAGGCCAGCGCCCAGTTGCCGGGGAAGGTGAAGCTGCCGCCGTCCGCCGCGATCTCGCCCTTCAGCAGCGACAACAGCGTGGATTTGCCGCAGCCGTTTTTGCCGACCAGGCCGACCTTCTGACCTGGATTAACCGTCGCCGTGGCGTTGTCCAGCAGGACGCGGATGCCGCGTCGGATTTGTAGCGAGGAGAATACAATCATAAAGCGCCGTATGTTCAGAGTATGTTAAATTATCATTAAGGTAACAGAACGCGCACCGCGCGCTGTTTTTGTCTTTGCGATGCATGGTAACGGAAAACCGCTACCCTGACGACGCTTTGGAGGGGAATGATGTCGCAGCCGCCCAAGGTCTTGCTGCTGTATGCCCATCCGGAATCCCATGACTCGGTGGCGAACCGGGTTTTGCTTCGACCGGCGCAGCAATTGGAACATGTCACCGTGCACGATCTCTACGCGCACTACCCTGATTTTTTTATCGATATTCATCACGAACAACAGCTGCTGCGTGAGCATCAGGTCATCGTGTTTCAGCACCCGCTGTATACCTACAGCTGCCCGGCGCTGCTGAAGGAATGGCTGGATCGCGTGCTGGCGCGCGGCTTCGCCAGCGGCGTGGGCGGCAATGCGCTGGCGGGCAAATACTGGCGTTCGGTGATCACCACCGGCGAGCCGGAAGGCGCCTACCGCACCGGCGGTTATAACCATTATCCGATGGAAGATATCCTGCGGCCGTTCGAGTTGACCGCCGGGATGTGCCATATGCACTGGTTGACGCCGTTCGTGGTCTATTGGGCGCGGCGGCAAAAGCCGGAGGTGCTGCGCAGCCACGCAGACGCCTACGGGGAGTGGCTGAGCCACCCGCTGCCGCACGGGGGGCGGTGATCATGGAAGGATCGACCTTACTGACCGCCATTTTACTGTTCCTGTTTGCCGCGGTGGTGACGGTGCCGATCGCCCGTCGCCTGGGGATCGGCGCGGTGCTGGGTTATCTGATCGCCGGCATCGCCATCGGCCCGTGGGGATTGGGTTTTATTCGCGACGTTGACGAGATCCTGCACTTCTCCGAGCTGGGCGTGGTGTTCCTGATGTTCATCATCGGCCTGGAGCTGAACCCCAGCAAGCTGTGGGAGCTGCGGCGCTCGATTTTCGGCGCCGGCGCCGGCCAGGTGCTGATCACCGCGGCGGTGCTGGGCGCATTGCTGTACCTGACGCACTTCGCCTGGCAGGCGGCGGTGATCGGCGGCGTTGGCCTGGCGATGTCTTCCACCGCCATGGCGCTGCAGCTGATGCGCGAAAAGGGCATGAACCGCAACGAAGGCGGGCAGCTGGGTTTCTCGGTGCTGCTGTTCCAGGATATGGCGGTGATCCCGGCGCTGGCGTTGATCCCCATTCTGGCCGGCGCCGGCGGCACCAGCGACGACTGGGCGAAGATCGCGCTCAAGGTGGCGGCGTTCGGCGGCATGCTGATCGGCGGCCGCTTCCTGCTGCGGCCGCTGTTCCGCTATATCGCCGCTTCCGGCGTGCGCGAGATCTTTACCGCCGCGGCGCTGCTGCTGGTGCTCGGCTCGGCGCTGTTTATGGAGACGCTCGGCCTGTCGATGGCGCTCGGCACCTTCATCGCCGGCGTGCTGCTGGCGGAGAGCGAATACCGCCACGAACTGGAGATCTCCATCGAGCCGTTTAAAGGGCTGCTGCTGGGGCTGTTCTTTATCTCGGTGGGCATGGTGTTGAATATCGGCGTGCTCTACACCCATCTGGCCGAGGTGTTGATCGGCGTGTTGGCGTTGGTGGCGGTGAAATCCGGCGTGCTCTACGGCGTATCGCGCCTGTTCGGCCTGCGCAGTTCGGTACGCCTGCAGTTCGCCGGCGTGCTCAGCCAGGGCGGTGAGTTCGCCTTCGTGCTGTTTTCGGCGGCGGGCGCCCAAAAGGTGCTGCAGCCAGATCAACTCTCTTTGCTGCTGGTGGTGGTGACGCTGTCGATGATGACCACGCCGCTGTTGATGCAGGCCATCGATCGCATTTTGGCGCGCCGCTATAACGCCAAAGACGAAGACGAGGAGACGCCGTACGTGGAAGATGACGATCCGCAGGTGATCATCGTCGGCTTCGGGCGTTTTGGCCAGGTGATCGGCCGCCTGCTGATGGCCAACAAAATGCGCATTACCGTACTGGAACGCGACGTCAGCGCCGTCGGCGTGCTGCGTCGCTACGGTTACAAGGTCTATTACGGCGACGCCACCGAGTTGGAGCTGCTGCGCGCGGCAGGCGCAGAGAAGGCCAAGTCGATCGTGATCACCAGCAATGAGCCGGAAGACACCATGGCGATCGTGCGGCTGTGCCAGCAGCACTTCCCGAACCTGAGCATCCTGGCGCGCGCGCGCGGCCGCGTGGAGGCGCATGAGCTGCTGCAGGCGGGCGTAAAACAGTTCAGCCGCGAGACCTTCTCCAGCGCGCTGGAACTGGGGCGCAAGGCGCTGATGGAATTGGGCATGCACCCGCATCAGGCCTTTCGCGCCCAGCAGCATTTCCGTCGTCTGGATATGCGCATGCTGCGTGAGCTGATGCCGCCGCATCAGGGCGACGTGGCGCAAATTTCTCGCGTGAAAGAGGCGCGGCGCGAGCTGGAAGAGCTCTTCCATCGCGAAATGCAAAAAGAAAGTCGCCAGTTTGACGGCTGGGATGAATACGAATAAGCGGGAGCATAACGATGTCTGCAACACGTAAGAGATTTATCGCCGGAGCGGTGTGCCCGAGCTGTAGCGCCATGGATACGCTGGCGGTATGGCGGGAGGATCAGGTGGAAGTGGTGGAGTGCGTCAAGTGCGGCCATCACCAGCGCCAGACCGAACAACAGGTGGAAAAACACGTTCGACCGCAAGAGCAGGTGATCGGCATTTTTCAGCCGAAGTAGCGTTTTTTTATCCCGAAGGGTACAGCGAGGCAGATTTCCGTTACAATCTGTCCGGAAAAGGCGCGCATCCCGATAACGGTGCGCGTCCTAGTAGCCAACGGTAGGAGATATCATGAAAGTAGCAAAAGACTTGGTGGTCAGCCTGGCTTACCAAGTACGTACAGAAGACGGTGTTTTGGTTGATGAGTCTCCGGTGAGCGCACCGCTGGACTATCTGCACGGGCATGGTTCTCTGATCGCAGGTCTGGAAAAAGCGCTCGAAGGCCACGACGTTGGCGATCGTTTTGACGTTCACGTCGGCGCGAACGACGCGTACGGCAACTACGACGAAAACCTGGTGCAGCGCGTACCGAAAGACGTCTTCATGGGCGTTGACGAACTGCAGGTCGGCATGCGTTTCCTGGCTGACACCGATCAGGGCCCGGTACCGGTTGAAATCACTGAAGTTGACGGCGACCACGTTGTGGTTGACGGCAACCACATGCTGGCCGGCCAAAACCTGAACTTCAACGTGGAAGTTGTCGCGATCCGCGAAGCGACCGCAGAAGAACTGGCGCACGGTCACGTACACGGCGAGCACGATCATCACCACGAGCACGGTGAAGGCTGCTGCGGCGGTCACGGCCATAGCCACGATCACGACCATGGTCACGACCACGGTAAAGGCGGTTGCGGCAACGGCGGTTGCGGCTGCCACTAAGCAGAACGCAATCCCGAGACGAGAGGGCAGCCATTGGCTGCCCTTTTTTATGCGCGGCGCCCCTCAATAGTGCGGCGGAGGGGTTTCTTCCGATTGCGAGGCGATCATCGAGGTTTGGGTCGAGCGCAGTTTGTCGGTCAACATGCGCAGGTGCTCGCGCATCTTCAGCATTTCCATCTGATGCTGGGTGACGGTCTGGTTGAGCTCTTCGATAGTGAGCTCTTGAAAAGCCTGGCGGCTTTCCAGTTCTTCAAGCCGCTGTAGCAGGCTTTGAATGTCGGCGTTGTGCATGAGGCTACCTCTGACGCGATAAAATCCTGATTCGGCGCTATGGTAACAGCTGGCGTCGGGTTTGCCCGCGCTATTTCTTTGGGCGGCGCGCAACGTTGCGATCGGCAGTGTAAAGTGCTGAAAAGCTGCACGCCTGATTCGCCGTTTTTTGCTAACCTCGCCGAATATTCTGCAAGAAAAATCTGATTTATCATGTGAGTAGCACGCAGCGGGAAACTTCTTGGCAAAGCGGGAGTCACACTTTGACTCGATTGGTTACCTGTGCGACTGTTTTGTTTTGTTTCAGGCAGCTATAGTAGCCCGGTTATCTTACCTAATGATTGTTTGGGGCATTGCTTCAGACACTGGAGAAATGGATGAAATCTTTGTTTAAAGTCACGCTTCTGGCAACCACCATGGCTTTTGCTCTGAATGCGACCCAGGTCATGGCAGCCGATGCCGCTAAACCGGCGGCAGACGCGGCAGCAGCGCCAAGCACCGGCAAGTTCAAAAACGACGATGAGCAAGCGGCTTACGCACTGGGCGCCTCTCTTGGCCGTTACATGGACAACTCTCTGAAAGAGCAAGAGAAGCTGGGCATCAAGCTGGACAAAGATCAGCTGATCGCCGGCGTTCAGGACGCTTTCGCTAACAAGAGCAAGCTGAACGACGCCGACATCGAAAAGACCTGCAGGGCTTTGAAGCGCGCGTGAAGGCTTCCGCACAGGCGAAAATGGAGCAGGACGCCAAGGACAACGAAACCAAAGGCGCCAAGTATCGCGACAGCTTCGCTAAAGAAAAAGGCGTGAAGAAAACCGAATCCGGCCTGCTGTATCAGGTAGAGAAACCGGGCGCGGGTGAAGCGCCGAAAGACAGCGACACCGTGGTAGTGAACTACAAAGGCACCCTGACCGACGGTACCGAGTTCG
Source organism: Serratia sp. EWG9 (assembly GCF_019913725.1). Classification (NCBI taxonomy): domain Bacteria; kingdom Pseudomonadati; phylum Pseudomonadota; class Gammaproteobacteria; order Enterobacterales; family Yersiniaceae; genus Serratia; species Serratia sp. EWG9. The sequence goes on along the minus strand of NZ_JADNRO010000009.1, from coordinate 6,107 downwards.
ATAACTCCTACACCCGCGGTGAGCCGCTGTCATTCCGTCTGGACGGTGTGATCCCTGGCTGGACCGAAGGCCTGAAGCACATCAAGAAAGGCGGCAAAATCAAGCTGGTGATCCCACCGGCGCTGGCCTACGGTAAAACCGGCGTTCCGGGCATCCCGGCTAACTCCACGCTGGTCTTTGACGTCGAGCTGCTGGATGTGAAAGCGGCGCCGAAAGCTGACGCTAAAGCCGAAAAACCGGCCGACGCCAAAGCCGACGCCAAAGCGAAATAATCTCGTCGCTCTGTTTGCCACCGCCGCGGATGCCCTCCGCGGCGGTTTTCATTTCGGCAGCCGCTACCGCTCTCTCCATTGAACGCTTGACGCCTGCCGGGCATCGGGCTTAACGTCAATACCACGCGCAAACGCAAGGACTTTGCTCCGGCCGCTTTGCTAGACTAATAATTCTGACTTATCAGTCATGCGTCTGCCCCTTAGGGCGTGTACCTAAAATTGTTCCCGGCCGCCTCGCCCGCGGATGTCATCGCGCCGTTTTATGCCGCTCTCAGCCAGCCGCGCTGCAGCGCGCCGACGACGGCAGCGATCCGGCCCGAGCGGTTTTAGCTGCGCCCCCTGGCACAGGCGATCTATGAGGGTGGTATCTTCGATGTCGAATTCGCTTTTATCCAGCGAAGCCAGCGAACTTGATTTGCTGAATGAACGTCCGTTTACTCAAACGGATCATGAAATCCTGAAATCCTATGAAGCGGTGGTCGACGGGCTGGCGATGTTGATCGGCGGCCACTGCGAAATCGTATTGCACGCGCTGGAAGACCTGAACAGCTCGGCGGTGCGCATCGCCAACGGGGAACACACCGGGCGCAAAATCGGCTCGCCGATCACCGACCTGGCGCTGCGCATGCTGCACGACATGGCCGGCGACGACAGCAGCGTGTCGAAAGCCTACTTTACCCGCGCCAAGAGCGGCGTATTGATGAAATCGGTGACTATCGCCATTCGCAATCGCGAGCAGCGGGTGATTGGTTTGTTGTGCATCAACATGAACCTCGACGTGCCGTTCTCGCAGATCATGCAAACCTTTATGCCACCGACAGCGCAGGACGTGCCGTCGTCGGTGAACTTCGCCTCTTCCGTCGACGATCTGGTGGCGCAGACGCTGGAGTTCACCATCGAAGAGGTGAACGCCGACCGCTCGGTGTCCAATAACGCCAAGAACCGACAGGTGGTGCTCAATCTCTATGAGAAAGGCATCTTCGACATCAAGGATGCGATCAATCAGGTGGCGGATCGTCTGAATATCTCCAAACACACCGTCTATCTGTACATTCGCCAGTTTAAAAGCGGCGACCTGGTAGGAAGTGACCGTTGATGCTCGACTATTGTCTGTTGGTTACCGGCCCGGCTTATGGCACGCAGCAGGCCAGCAGCGCCTATCAATTCGCTCAGGCTTTGCTGGCGAAAGGGCACCGTCTTTCCAGCGTCTTTTTCTACCGTGAAGGGGTGTTGAACGCCAACCGGTTAACCGCGCCCGCCAGCGACGAATTCGATCTGGTGCGCGGCTGGACGCAGCTCGCGCAGCAACACGGCGTAGCGCTCAACGTCTGCGTGGCCGCCGCGCTGCGTCGGGGCGTCACCGACGAACAGGAGGCGCAGCAGCAGGGGCTGGCCGGTGCCAACCTGCAGCCCGGTTTTACCCTGAGCGGGCTGGGTTCCCTGGCCGAAGCGTCGCTGAGTTGCGACCGTCTGGTGCAGTTCTGAGGAAATGATGAAACGAGTCGCTTTTGTTTTCACCCACGGGCCGCATGGCGGCGCCGGCGGCAGGGAAGGGCTGGATGCGCTGCTCGCCACGTCGGCGCTCGGTGAAGATTTGGGGGTGTTTTTTATCGGTGATGGCGTGTTGCAGCTGTTGCCGGGCCAGCAACCGGAAAAGATTTTGGCGCGCAATTATATCGCCACTTTCGGCGTACTGCCGCTGTATGACGTGGAGCGGTGTTATCTGTGCCAGGCTTCGCTGCAGGAACGCGGGCTGAGTCAGGTGACCGATTGGGTGCTGGATGCCGAGGTGCTGGCGCCGGACGAACTGCGCCGTGAATTGGCCGGCTACGACGCCGTAATGACGTTTTAGGAACTTCTGATGTTGTATACCCTGAGCCATTCGCCAAACCAATGTGACCTGCCCGCGCTGTTGCGCCTGACCGCGGAGGGCGACGCGCTGCTGCTGCTGCAGGATGGCGTGCTCGCAGGCCTTGTTGGCAGCGCCCATCTTGAATCGCTGCTCGCCGCCCCCATATCCCTTTATGCGCTGCAGGACGACCTGGAAGCCAGGGGGTTGATTGGTCATTTTTCGCACAAAATCACTGTCGTCGGCTATAATCACTTCGTTGAATTAACCGAACAACACCGCAGCCAAATGGCCTGGTGATGACGGTGATGTTGTATATTTCTTGACACCCATACTGGTCAGCCCTAAAATTCTGCGTCCTCGTACTTTGCCAGTAGTGCATACGAGGGGATTTATCACATGTTTACGAAGCTAGTACGAAGCAAAAACCAGGAGCTTTTTTAATGGCAACAATTAACCAGCTGGTTCGCAAACCACGCTCTGTGAAGGCTGCTAAAAGCAACGTTCAGCGCTGGAAGCCTGCCCGCAGAAACGTGGCGTATGCACCCGCGTATATACCACTACCCCGAAAAAACCAAACTCCGCACTGCGTAAAGTTTGCCGTGTGCGTTTGACCAACGGTTTCGAAGTGACTTCCTACATCGGTGGCGAAGGCCACAACCTGCAGGAACACTCCGTAATCCTGATCCGTGGCGGTCGTGTAAAAGACCTGCCAGGTGTGCGTTACCACACCGTCCGTGGTGCACTTGACTGCTCCGGTGTTAAAGACCGTAAGCAAGCTCGTTCCAAGTACGGCGTGAAGAAGCCAAAGGCTTAATGGTTCTCCGTTAAGTAAGGCCAAACGTTTTAACTTTAATGTCAAAATAAACTCGTAGAGTTTTGGACAATCCTGAATTAACAACGGAGTATTTCCATGCCACGTCGTCGCGTAATCGGCCAACGTAAAATCCTGCCAGATCCTAAGTTCGGATCTGAGCTGCTGGCCAAATTTGTAAATATCCTGATGGTAGACGGTAAAAAATCTACTGCAGAAGCAATCGTCTATACCGCGCTGGAGACCCTGGCTCAGCGTTCTGGTAAAGATCACCTGGAAGCTTTCGAAGTCGCTCTCGACAACGTTCGCCCGACTGTAGAAGTTAAGTCGCGTCGCGTTGGCGGTTCTACTTATCAGGTACCAGTTGAAGTCCGCCCGGTTCGTCGTAATGCTCTGGCAATGCGTTGGATCGTTGATGCTGCACGTAAACGCGGTGATAAATCCATGGCTCTGCGCCTGGCGAACGAGCTGTCTGACGCAGCAGAGAACAAAGGTTCTGCTGTTAAGAAGCGTGAAGACGTTCACCGTATGGCCGAAGCCAACAAGGCGTTCGCCCACTACCGCTGGTAATCATCTGGCTGTAGTCATGCTAACCAAGCGGGCGCGTCAAATCGGCCCGCTTGGGTTAACTGAACTTGAACGCCCTAGGAATAGAGGAATCAAATGGCTCGTACAACACCCATTGCACGCTACCGTAACATCGGTATCAGTGCTCACATCGACGCCGGTAAAACCACCACTACCGAACGTATTCTGTTCTACACCGGTGTAAACCACAAAATCGGTGAAGTTCATGACGGCGCTGCCACCATGGACTGGATGGAACAGGAGCAGGAGCGTGGTATTACCATCACTTCTGCAGCGACGACTGCCTTCTGGTCTGGTATGGCCAAGCAGTTCGAACCGCATCGCGTAAACATCATCGACACCCCAGGGCACGTTGACTTCACCATCGAAGTAGAACGTTCCATGCGTGTGCTGGATGGCGCGGTAATGGTTTACTGTGCTGTTGGTGGTGTTCAGCCACAGTCTGAAACCGTATGGCGTCAGGCTAACAAATACAAAGTGCCACGTATCGCGTTCGTTAACAAAATGGACCGTATGGGCGCTAACTTCCTGAAAGTTGTTGGCCAGATCAAAACTCGTCTGGGCGCTAACCCTGTTCCTCTGCAGCTGGCTATCGGCGCAGAAGACAAATTCACCGGCGTTATCGACCTGGTGAAGATGAAGGCGATCAACTGGAACGAAGAAGACGCAGGCGTTACCTTCGAATACGAAGACGTCCCGGCTGACATGATGGAACTGGCTGAAGAATGGCGCCAGAACCTGATCGAATCCGCTGCGGAAGCTTCCGAAGAGCTGATGGAAAAATACCTGGGCGGCGAAGAGCTGACCGAGGCAGAAATCAAATCCGCTCTGCGTCAGCGCGTGCTGAACAACGAAATCATCCTGGTTACCTGTGGTTCTGCGTTCAAGAACAAGGGCGTACAGGCGATGCTGGATGCGGTAATCGAATACCTGCCGGCGCCAACTGACGTTCCTGCGATCAACGGTATCCTGGACGACGGTAAAGACACCCCGGCTGAGCGTCACGCAAGTGATGATGAGCCGTTCTCTGCTCTGGCGTTCAAAATCGCTACCGACCCGTTCGTAGGTAACCTGACCTTCTTCCGCGTGTACTCCGGCGTTGTTAACTCCGGCGACACCGTGCTGAACTCCGTTAAGGCTGCGCGCGAGCGTTTCGGCCGTATCGTTCAGATGCACGCCAACAAGCGTGAAGAGATCAAAGAAGTTCGCGCAGGCGACATCGCCGCTGCGATCGGTCTGAAAGACGTGACCACCGGGGACACCCTGTGTGATCCAGACTCTCCAATCATCCTGGAGCGTATGGAATTCCCTGAGCCGGTAATCTCTATCGCCGTTGAACCAAAAACCAAAGCTGACCAAGAGAAAATGGGTCTGGCTCTGGGCCGTCTGGCTAAAGAAGACCCGTCATTCCGCGTATGGACTGACGAAGAGTCTAACCAGACCATCATCGCCGGTATGGGTGAACTGCACCTCGACATCATCGTTGACCGCATGAAGCGTGAATTCAACGTTGAAGCTAACGTGGGCAAACCTCAGGTAGCTTACCGCGAAGCGATTCGCGCGAAGATTACCGATGTTGAAGGTAAGCACGCCAAGCAGTCTGGTGGTCGCGGTCAGTACGGTCACGTTGTGATCGACATGTACCCACTGGAGCCGGGCTCTAACCCGAAAGGTTACGAGTTCATCAACGACATCAAAGGCGGCGTAATTCCTGGCGAATACATCCCTGCCGTTGATAAAGGCATCCAGGAGCAGCTGAAGTCTGGTCCGTTGGCTGGTTACCCGGTAGTAGATATGGGTATTCGTCTGCACTTCGGTTCTTACCACGACGTTGACTCCTCTGAACTGGCGTTTAAACTGGCCGCATCTATCGCCTTTAAAGAAGGCTTTAAGAAAGCGAAACCAGTTCTGCTTGAGCCTATCATGAAGGTTGAAGTTGAGACTCCAGAAGAGAACACCGGTGACGTTATCGGTGACTTGAGCCGTCGTCGCGGCATGCTGCGCGGTCAGGAATCTGAAGTGACTGGCGTTAAGATCCACGCTGAAGTACCGTTGTCCGAAATGTTCGGCTACGCAACTCAGCTGCGTTCTCTGACTAAAGGTCGTGCATCATACACCATGGAATTCCTGAAGTATGATGATGCACCGAACAACGTCGCTCAGGCCGTAATCGAAGCCCGTGGCAAATAAGCCGCAGGGTTAAAACCAAAGTCCCGTGCTCTCTCCAGAAGGGGAGAGCGCTATAGTAAGGAATATAGCCGTGTCTAAAGAAAAATTTGAACGTACAAAACCGCACGTTAACGTTGGTACTATCGGCCACGTTGACCACGGTAAAACTACCCTGACTGCAGCGATCACCACCGTTCTGGCTAAAACCTACGGCGGTTCTGCACGTGCTTTCGACCAGATCGATAACGCGCCAGAAGAAAAAGCTCGTGGTATCACCATCAACACCTCTCACGTTGAGTATGACACCCCGACTCGTCACTACGCGCACGTTGACTGCCCAGGGCACGCCGACTACGTGAAAAACATGATCACCGGTGCTGCTCAGATGGACGGCGCGATCCTGGTAGTTGCTGCG
>NZ_JADNRO010000008.1:0-227035 GCF_019913725.1 Serratia sp. EWG9 | reverse complement strand
ATCGTCTTGTGGAGTGCCCACACAGATTGTCTGATAAATTGTTAAAGAGCAGTGAGTTAGGCGCTTTCGCTTGCTAACTCGAGGTGGCGTATATTACGCCTTCCTCTTTCAGAGTCAACCCTAATTTTCAGGATTTTTTCTCTGCGACCCCCGGATACTCTGTGAAGTTGTTCACATGTTCCGTGTCGATGGAGGCGCATTATAGGGAGCCGGTTCAGAATGACAAGCGTTAATATGCATTTTTTATCTGACCGCTCACTATTCATTCGTAACGCCTATTAAACCCGCTTTTTGATGGCTGCCGGCAGGTCCGCCAGGCTGTTTAGCACCCAATCGGCCAGCTTTTCGCCCTGCTCCGTCACCGGCTTGCCGGTACGCACCAGCACCTTGGTGCCGACGCCGGCCGCGATCGCCGCCTGCATGTCTTCCGGTTTATCGCCCACCATATAAGAAGCGGCCATATCGATGTTCAATTCCTGCTGCGCTTGCAGCAACATGCCCGGCTGCGGCTTACGGCAGTCGCACACCTGGCGATACTCTTCTACTGCCGCCTCCGGATGATGCGGGCAGAAATAGATGCCGTCGAAGTCGACGTCGCGATCGGCCAGCGACCAGTCCATCCACTCGGTCAGGTACATAAACTGGTCTTCGCTGAACTTGCCGCGCGCAATGCCGGACTGGTTGGTCACCATCACCAGCGCGAAGCCCATCTTTTTGAGCTCGCGACAGGCGTCGATCACGCCGTCAATAAAGTGGAAGTTGTCGATTTCATGGACATAGCCATGGTCAACATTAATCGTGCCGTCACGATCGAGAAAAATTGCTGGAACGCTTTGTGTCACCGCTTTGCTCCTGAGGGCCTGTATACGCTGACAGTATCGCATGTTTTACCCCACGCTGAGAACGCCGGAGAACGTCGTTGGCCGTTGACTTAGACGTCTAGACGCCTTAACATCTGAGGCATACCTTGGTTCCACGCCGAGGTTTACTTTTATCTAGCCACGGGCAACCACGCTAAAATAAGAAGAATATGATTAAACTTTCTAACATCACTAAAGTGTTCCAGCAGGGTTCGCGCACCATTACCGCGCTCTCTGACGTGACCCTTCACGTTCCTGCCGGGCAAATCTATGGCGTCATCGGTTCCTCCGGCGCCGGTAAAAGCACGCTGATCCGCTGCGCCAACATGCTTGAGCGCCCCACCTCCGGCCAGGTGCTGGTCGATGGCCAGGATCTGACGTCTCTGTCGGAAAGCGAACTGACGCGCGCCCGTCGCCAAATCGGCATGATCTTCCAGCACTTTAACCTGCTCTCTTCCCGTACGGTGTTCGGCAACGTGGCGTTGCCGCTGGAGCTGGACAATACGCCGCGCGCCGAGATCAAAAAGCGCGTGACCGAACTGCTGGAACTGGTCGGCCTGGCGGACAAGCACGACGCCTACCCGGCCAACCTGTCCGGCGGCCAGAAACAGCGTGTGGCGATCGCGCGCGCGCTGGCCAGCAACCCTAAAGTGCTGCTTTGCGACGAGGCCACCAGCGCGCTGGATCCGGCCACCACCCGTTCCATCCTGGAACTGCTGAAAGACATCAACCGCCGTCTGGGCCTGACCATTCTGCTCATCACCCATGAAATGGACGTGGTGAAACGCATCTGCGACCAGGTCGCGGTCATCAGCCAGGGGCAGCTGATCGAAAAAGACAGCGTCAGCGAAGTGTTCTCGCACCCGAAAACGCCGCTGGCCCAACAGTTCATTCAGTCCACGCTGCATCTGGATATCCCGGACGACTACGCCGCGCGCCTGTCGCCGGAGCGTCAGGGAGACCGTCAGCCGCTGCTGCGCCTGGAGTTCACCGGTCAGTCGGTCGATGCGCCGCTGCTGTCTGAAGCCGCTCGCCGCTTCAACGTGAACAACAACATTATCAGCGCCCAGATGGATTATGCCGGCGGCGTGAAATTCGGCGTGATGCTGGCGGAGCTGCACGGCAGCGACGAAGACGCGCTGGCAACGATTAAGTTCCTGCAAGAAAATCAGGTAAAAGTAGAGGTTCTGGGTTATGTCTGAGGCAATGATGTGGTTGATGGCGCGTGGCGTGTGGGAAACCGTCATGATGACCTTTGTCTCCGGCTTTTTCGGTTTCGTGCTCGGCCTGCCGGTAGGCGTGCTGCTGTATGTCACCCGCCCGGGGCAGATCATCGCCAACAATTCGCTGTATAAGATCCTGTCCGGGCTGGTGAACATCTTCCGTTCCATCCCGTTCATTATCCTGTTGGTTTGGATGATTCCGTTTACCCGCATGATCGTCGGCACCTCGATCGGTCTGCAAGCGGCGATCGTGCCGCTGACCGTTGGCGCCGCGCCGTTCATCGCGCGCATGGTGGAAAACGCCCTGCTGGAGATCCCGTCCGGTCTGGTGGAAGCGGCGCGCGCCATGGGCGCCACGCCGATGCAGATCATCAAGAAAGTGTTGCTGCCGGAAGCCCTGCCTGGCCTGGTCAACGCCGCGACCATCACCCTGATCACCCTGGTGGGCTACTCCGCCATGGGCGGCGCGGTCGGCGCCGGCGGCCTGGGCCAAATCGGTTACCAATACGGTTATATCGGTTATAACGCCACAGTTATGAATACCGTATTAGTATTACTGGTAGTTTTGGTTTATCTGATCCAATTCTGCGGCGATCGCATCGTCAAAGCCGTTACCCATAAATAGTTTCACAGCATATTAATGCGAGTCTAATGAGGAAGGGATATGTCGTTAACATTTAAATCCATCGCGACAATTGGCGCACTGATCGGCACTCTGGCTCTGGCGGGCTGCGGCCAGGATGAAAAGAATCCAAACCACATCAAGGTCGGCGTGATCGTCGGCGCTGAACAGCAAGTGGCCGAAGTGGCGCAGAAAGTGGCGAAAGAGAAATACGGTCTGGACGTTGAGCTAGTCACCTTCAACGACTACGTGCTGCCTAACGAAGCGCTGAGCAAAGGCGATATCGACCTGAACGCCTTCCAGCACAAACCTTATCTGGATCAGCAGATCAAAGATCGCGGCTACAAGCTGGTGCCGGTCGGCAACACCTTTGTTTACCCGATCGCCGGTTACTCCAAGAAAATCAAATCGCTGGACGAACTGAAAGAGGGTTCTCAGATCGCACTGCCGAACGATCCGACCAACCTGGGCCGTTCGCTGCTGCTGCTGCAGAAAGTCGGTCTGATTAAACTGAAAGACGGCGTTGGCCTGCTGCCGACCGTACTGGACGTGACCGAGAACCCGAAAAACCTGAAGCTGGTTGAGCTGGAAGCCCCTCAGCTGCCGCGCTCTCTGGACGATCAGCAGATCGCGCTGGCGGTGATCAACACCACCTATGCCAGCCAGATCGGCCTGACGCCGGCGAAAGACGGTCTGTTTGTGGAAGATAAAGACTCGCCTTACGTCAACCTGCTGGTTGCGCGCGAAGATAATAAAGACGCGGAAAACGTGAAGAAATTCGTCCAGGCCTACCAGTCTGACGAAGTTGACGCCGCCGCCAACAAAATCTTCAACGGCGGTGCCGTGAAAGGCTGGTAAGCGCTTATTCACCAATTTTATTCCTATAATTGCAAGACGGGCCAAGGCCCGTCTTGTTATTTCCGCCATAGATTGCTTCAATAGCGCCACTTTCATTAAGGCAGAGGAATCTCAATGCGTGTTTTACCTCTCTGTTTGTTAGCGCTCGCGCTGGCCGGATGTTCATCGCAACGTATCGCGCCATCCTCAACAAACAGCACCAGCAAGCCGACCACGACCGCCCCGGCCAAGACCACGCCGGCCGCCCGCCCCGCTCCGGTAAAACTGTATAAAAGTGCAGAAGAACTCGTGGGTAAACCATTCCGCGATCTGGGTGAAGTGTCCGGCGAATCGTGCCAAACCACCGTACAAGACTCCCCACCGAATCTGGCTACCGCCCGTAAACGCATGCAAATCCGTGCGTCTTACATGAAGGCCAACGCCGTGCTGCTGCACGACTGCCAGATTGTCAGCGGCGTCGCCGGTTGTTACCAGCAGGCCGTTTGCCAGGGCTCGGCGCTTAACGTCTCGTCTAAATGACCGAATTCGTTTTTGAGCAGATCGGCGTGATCCGCTCGCCTTATAAAGAGAAATTCGCCGTGCCCCGCCAACCGGGGCTGGTCGAAGACGGTGGCGGCGAACTGCTGCTGCTGCCGCCCTACAACCAGGCAGAAGCGGTTCGCGGTCTCAGCGATTTCAGCCATCTGTGGGTGATGTTCATTTTCCATCAAACCATGGAAGGCGGCTGGCGCCCGACGGTACGCCCACCGCGTTTAGGCGGCAATGCCCGCATGGGCGTGTTCGCCACCCGCTCCACCTTCCGTCCCAACCCGCTCGGCATGTCGCTCATTGAGCTCAAAGGCGTACGGGTGAAAAACGGGGAAGTGGCGCTGGAACTGGGCAGCCTCGATCTGGTCGACGGCACCCCGGTGGTGGACATCAAGCCTTATCTGCCGTTCGCCGAGAGCCAACCGCAGGCCCGCGCAGGCTTTGCCCAGGCCGCGCCCGCCGGCGATATGCCGGTGCGTTTCGCGCCGCAGGCGGAACAGCAGCTGCAGCAACATCAGGCGCGCTACCCGCAATTAAGGCGTTTTATCAGCCAGGTGCTGGCACAGGACCCCCGTCCCGCCTATCGTAAAGGAGAGGACGTCGAACGGGATTACGCCGTCTGGCTGCTGGATTTCAACGTGCGCTGGCGCGTCGTGGACGGCCACACCGAAGTGCTGTCGCTCGACCCGCGTTAAAATTCCGCCGCCTCTCTTTTGGCGACCCGCTCGCGCTGGTAAACTAAATCACTTTTTGGCCGCCACTCTGGCAGCCCGATGCAATTTGCAGTTCTAACGGAACCAAAACACCATGCGTACTAGCCAATATCTGCTCTCCACTCTGAAGGAGACACCTGCCGACGCCGAAGTGATCAGCCACCAGCTGATGCTGCGCGCCGGGATGATCCGCAAGCTGGCCTCCGGTCTTTACACCTGGCTGCCGACCGGCCTGCGCGTTCTGAAAAAGGTTGAAAACATCGTTCGCGAAGAAATGAACAATGCTAACGCGATCGAAGTGTCCATGCCGGTGGTTCAGCCTGCCGACCTGTGGCAGGAAAGCGGCCGTTGGGAGCAATACGGCCCCGAGCTGCTGCGCTTCGTCGACCGCGGCGACCGTCCTTTCGTGCTGGGCCCGACGCATGAAGAAGTGATCACCGATCTGATCCGCAACGAGATCAGCTCGTACAAGCAGCTGCCGCTGAACTTCTTCCAGATCCAGACCAAGTTCCGTGATGAAGTGCGCCCACGTTTCGGCGTGATGCGTTCCCGTGAGTTCCTGATGAAGGATGCCTACTCCTTCCATACCTCGCAGGAGTCTCTGCAGGAGACTTACGACGCGATGTACGAAGCGTACAGCAAAATCTTCAGCCGCATGGGCCTGGATTTCCGCCCGGTGCAGGCCGATACCGGCTCGATCGGCGGCAGTGCGTCGCACGAATTCCAGGTGCTGGCAGACAGCGGTGAAGACGATATCGTGTTCTCCACCGGTTCCGACTTCGCCGCCAACATCGAGCTGGCGGAAGCGGTCGCTCCGGCAGCGCCGCGCGCGGCGGCCAGCGAAGAGCTGCGCCTGGTGGATACGCCAAACGCCAAAACCATCGCCGAGCTGGTGGAGCAATTCCAGCTGCCGGTGGAAAAAACCGTGAAGACGCTGATGGTGCGCGCCACCGAAGAGAGCGGCCATAAACTGGTCGCCCTGCTGGTGCGCGGCGATCACGAGCTGAACGAAATCAAGGCCGAGAAGCTGGCGCAGGTTGCCGCGCCGCTGACCTTCGCCACTGAAGAAGAGATCCGCGCCATCGTCGGCGCCGGCCCGGGTTCCCTCGGCCCGGTCAAGCTGCAGATGCCGGTGGTTGCCGACCGCAGCGTGGCGGCGATGAGCGACTTTGGCGCCGGCGCCAACGTCGACGGCAAACACTACTTCGGCATCAACTGGGAGCGGGATCTGCCGCTGCCGCAGGTGGCCGACATCCGTAACGTGGTGGAAGGCGACGCCAGCCCGGACGGTCAGGGCACGCTGCTGATCAAACGCGGCATCGAAGTGGGCCATATCTTCCAGCTCGGCACCAAGTATTCGGAAGCGATGAAAGCGACCGTACAGGGTGAAGACGGCCGCAACCAGGTGCTGACCATGGGTTGCTACGGCATCGGGGTGACGCGCGTCGTGGCCGCCGCCATCGAGCAGAACCACGACGAACGCGGCATTATCTGGCCAGACGCCATCGCGCCGTTCCAGGTCGCTATTCTGCCGATGAACATGCACAAGTCGTTCCGCGTGCAGGCGCTGGCCGAAGAGCTGTACAACACCCTGCGCTCCCACGGCATCGACGTGATCCTCGATGACCGCAAAGAGCGCCCGGGCGTGATGTTCGCGGATATGGAGCTGATCGGCGTGCCGCACTCTATCGTTATCGGCGACCGTAACCTCGACAACGAAGAGATCGAGTACAAAAACCGCCGCGTCGGCGAGAAGCACATGATCAAAACCGGTGAAATCGTTGATTTCCTGCTGGGCCAGATCAAACGCTAAACACCGAGCGTCAGCGAATAAAAAACCCGCCTAGGCGGGTTTTTTTATGTCCATGGGGACAGGGGAAGTTAGTTGTTGCTGCAGCTTTTACTGCGGTCGAACGCGATTTTACCGTCCGGCACCACCGCCTTCTCTATCTGCCCCTCTTCCATCGACGGCTGCACGCTGAAGTGCGCGTTGAAAGTCAGAAACACCGGCTCACCGGCATTCTTATTGGCTTTGGCGTAACCTTGCTCCAGCGCGATGTTGTTATCCACCGGGAACGTGATGCCGGTGGCGCAATCTTTGAACACCGCCGCGTCGGCCATATAGGTGTAGCTGCCTTTCATCACCATCGGCGTTTTAGGCAATGGCTTCTCGACCGGCTCCAGACGATAATTCAGCTTGGAGGCGATCGGCGCGCCGCTGCGATCCAGCATCTCAAGACTCTTGCCCACCGGGCGGAAGTAGCGTTTTTCCCCGGTGCTGTCAGTCAGCACCAGCTTATCCGCGGTGCGCGCCCATTTGCCGTAGTCGGCGAAGGTCTGATCGCCGTCTTTGGTGCCGCGATAAGTTTCCTGCAGCACAAAGGTGCCGTCCTCATCCAGGAACAGCGCCGTATCCAGCCCGCCGCAATCGGCGCAAGGCAACAGCCCTTGATAACTCTGCGGCATCGCCTGCAGCGGTTGTTCCTTCGGTTGATAATGATTGTTGCATCCCAACAACGAGAGTGCGCCTGCCGCCAAGAACAGGGCTACCGTAATTTTCTTCACAGTTATTCTCCTACTGTGTTCATGTATTCCTAAGTGCGAACCTTGCCACGCAGCGCCTTGGTGGCGCCCTTACGCGCCTTGCCTTCCAAACGGCGCAATTTTGCCCCTTTGGTCGGCTTGGTCGCCTTGCGCATTTTTTCCACCACCATCGCCTGCTGAATCAGCGCGACCAATCTGGCCAACGCCGCTTCGCGATTCAATTCCTGACTGCGATACTCTTGCGCCTTGATAATCACTACGCCATCAGCGGTAATGAGATGATGATTCAGCGCCAGCAGCCTTTCCTTATAATACTCTGGCAGGCTGGATGCCCGGATGTCAAAGCGCAAATGGATCGCCGTTGAGGTTTTGTTCACGTGCTGGCCACCCGCGCCCTGCGCGCGGATCGCCGTCAATTCCAGCTCATTATCCGGTATGGCTACGTTTCTTGACAGTTCCAGCACCGGTCACACCTGTGCCTGCTGCCACTCGGCAAACTGGATTTCCAGACTATTCTGAGCATCAGACAGCCAAATAGTTCCCTCCTGCAGCGTTGCCTGCAGCGTCATGGTGCGGCTGGCCAGCGCCGTCAGGCGCGCCAGCTGTTCGTCATCGAGGAAGCGCACGCTCAGGTTCTTGTAGCCGGCCACTTTTCCCTGCATCGCCTGCCACCAAACGTGCGCGGCGCGCTCGCCGTAAGCGTACAAGACCACGCGCGGCGACTGGTTGCAGGCCTTGCGGATGCGTTTCTCGTCGGGCAATCCCATCTCGATCCACATTTCCAGCCCGTTGTGGTCGTTGCGCTGCCAGATCTCCGGCTCGTCGTCGGCGCTCAGCCCTTTGGTGAACACCAGCCGCTCGTCGGCGTGACAGATCCAGGCCAACAGGCGCAGCATCATGCGCTGCTCATTTTCGGACGGGTGTTGCGCCAGCGTCAGCGTGGCGTCGTGGTAGAAGTGACGATCCATATCAGCAATATTGACCGCGGCTTTATAAATGGTTGCTTTCAGCGCCATGGGTGACCTCATTATTATCCGGCGACAGTGTACTTGATCAGGGCCAAACCCCGCCAGCGCGGCCAGGCTGCGGCAGTGCGAAAGGCGTGCCGGGGTGCTGATAACTCCATAACAGCTGTGCTATAGTCGTCTAGGATAGGATAAAACTCCGAGAGCCTGCGCCTCATCGCGATAGTAGTCTTGATGATGCAGAGGTTCTTAAGGGAGGAAACTGTGCAACAATACTGTGAGTTAGTACGCCGTACTTACGCCGAGATTGGCAGTGGAGATCTTGGCTACGTGCCTGATGCGCTGGCTTGTGCGTTAAAGGCATTGGACGATGTCGCAGCGAACCACGCGCTACCGTCCTCCGTTAGGGAACAGGCGGCCTTTGCCGCCGCTAACTTATTGGTGAGCGACTATGTTGATGAATGATGAGTACCAACCCATCAATTGCGATGACTACGACAACCTGGAACTCGCCTGTCAGCATAAACTTATTCTGAAGCTGGAGTTACGCGACGGAGAAGTGATCGAGGCCAAGGCGATCGACCTGCTGCAAAAGAAACGCGTTGAGTATCTGACCATCGAACAGAACGGCCAGCAGCGCGACCTGCGTCTGGACCATATCAGCAGTTTCAGTCATCCGGAAATCGGTACCGTGGTCGTCAGTCTGTCGGACTGAGCAGCGGTAACCCCATCCCAACAGGGCAGCCCAACGGCTGCCCTCGTCATTTAGGGCTTCAGGCTGGCGTAATAAGCCGCCAGATCGGCGATATCGTCATCCGACAATCCCGACACATAGGCTTTCATCACCTCGGCCTGGCCGCCGTTGCGCTCCCCTTTCTTATACGCCTGCAACGCGTGCTGCAGGTACATGGCGTTCTGCCCGGCCAGATTCGGGTACATCGGCACCGTCACCTTGCCCTGCGCGCCGTGGCAGGCCGCGCACGCGGCGGCTTTGGCCTGACCGGCGGCCGCATCCCCCGCCGCCAACGCCGGCAGGCTGAACAGGCCGGCGGCCAACAGCGCGATTTCCACAAACTTCATCATTGCTCCTCACGATTATGATTTTTTTCCCAGCGCAGCCGCCACGGGCATTCGCCTTCCGGCACCTGCCCCGCCTCACAGACGAATACGCCCAGCGCGGCGATCAGCTGCTCATCATAATAAATCAACGGGATGCGTTCACGCTGCCAGGGAGGAATACCCAGCTCCTGCCACAGTTTTTTTATCGGCCGCGAATGGGCGCGCCCCACGATGCGCACCGCGCCCTGTACACCGCCGAAACGAATGCTAATCTGCTGCGATGGCAGCGGCGCGCGCAGCGCCAGATCGCCCTCACCGGCAACCAACTGCCCCAGCCCGTCCGGCAACGTCAGCGTCTCGTCAGGCTGCCAGGGCAGATGCACATCGCGCAGCGCCGCCAGCGGCGGCAACAGGTGCAATCGGCCTCGGAAACGGCGGATCTGATAGGCGCCGAGCTGCAGCTGCGGTTCGGCATCTTCCCGGCTGAGCGCCACCTCCTCCCACAGACGCTGCAACTGCTCACGCGCCGGCATGGTAACGTTGAACAATGCGATCCAGCGCCGCAACAGAGCGAAGCGCCGCACCGGCGAACAGGCCGTCAAACCGTCGATCGCCAATGAGCGATCCGCCGCCAACAGGCTTTGCAGCGGTTCCGCCAGCAGCTCGTCCAACAATTGTTCCTGTTCGGCGCACAGGCTGGCGCTGCGCGCCACCGCCGAGGCGAAGTGCGGCCAACGTTGATTGAGCTGCGGCAACACCTGCAACCGCAGGAAATTGCGATCGAAGCGCGTGTCCTGATTGCTGTCGTCGTCTATCCAGGCCAAGCCGTGGCGTTGTGCGTAATTTTCCAGCGTTTGACGCGAGCAGCCCAGCAGCGGCCGCAACAGCAGGTGCTCGCCCAGCGTGGCGCGCGCCGCCATCGCCGACAACCCCGCCGGCCCGCTGCCGCGCTTGAGCGCCAACAGGAAGGTTTCGCTTTGATCGTCAAGGTGTTGGGCGGTGAGCAGCGCTTCGCCCTCCGCCAATGCTGTGCTGAAAGCGGCATAGCGCGCCGCACGCGCCGCCGCTTCGATGCCGCCCTGGCGGGCATCCACCTGCACGTGCATCACCGTCAGCGGGATCCGCCACTCGGCGCACCGGCTGCGGCAATGCTCAACCCAACGGTCGGCAAAGGCGCTCAGGCCATGATGCACGTGCAACGCGCGCAGCTGCAGCGCCGGACGTTGGCGGCGCAACGCCGCCAGCAGATGCAGCAGCACGCTGGAATCCAGGCCGCCGCTAAACGCCACCAGCAGCCGCTGCTGCGCGCCCAGCTGGTCCGCCACCTGCGTCGTTAATTGATCAGTATCCATCGGTAGGCTTTGTCACTTCTACATAGCTGCACGTTAACCCCGCCTACCGCCATCAATCAAGCATTAACCGTCCGGGCCTGGCGTCGCGTCAGCAGCCACCAGCCGCCCAGCACCGCGATCACCGCCAGCGCACATCCGGCCGCTCCCCAGCCGATCTGGGCGAAAATGCGGCCATACGCCTGCATCGCCGCCCCTTCGATGTGATCCTCGGCGGTCTGATTGGCGATAATGCCCGCCAGATAGTTGGCGATCGAACCGGTCGCCAACATATAGATGCCGGTCAACACGCCGGTGGCGCCGGGGATATTCAGCCGGGTGATCTGCGCCATCGCCACCGGATCGATAAACAGTTCGGCAAAGCCCATCACCGCCAAACCGGCGATCATCAGCCCCATCGATCCCGGCCCGTGCAGCCGCGTATTGAGCGCCATCAGCGTAAAGCCGACGCCGATCAACAGCAGACCGAAGGCGAACTTGCACCAGATGCGCAGCGTGCGATCGCCATCGCCGCTCGCCAGCCAGGCCAGCGCCACGCCGCCCAGCATCACCGCGCAGGCGTTAACCGACTGGAACAGCGCGGTCGGCACCGTCCAGCCGAACCAGCGCCGGTCAACGAAATGATCGATAAACAGGCTGATGGAGCTGCCGCCCTGCTGGGCAAAAGCCCAGAACAGCGTGCCCAGCAGCATCAGTACGATGATCTGCCACAGCCCCCGGCGCTGGCCGGCGTCCGCACGCAGCATAATGCGCGCCACCAGCGCCACCGCCGCCACGCACACCAACCCGAGCAAATAGCCGGCCCAGCCGCGTTCAAACAGCAGCGTGAAGAACAGCGGCGACGCCAGCAACGCCGCCAGCAGCCATCCCCAGTGCGGCAGGCCCAGGCTCCTGGCGCGCATCAGCGGTGCATTCACGCCGCGTGTGTGGCGGAAATGGCGTCCGCCCAGCAGAAAAATCACCAGACCGGCGAACATGCCTATCCCAGCCAACGCAAAGCCGACGTGCCAGCCATAGCGCTCGGCCGCCAACCCGCAGGCGATCGGCGCCAGAATAGATCCGACGTTGCCGGCGGCGTACAGCAGTGAGAAGCCCCCTTCGCGGCGCGAGTCCTGCGCCGGATACAGCTCGCCCAGCAGGCAGCTGATATTGGATTTGAACAGGCCGTAGCCGCAGATGATGATCGCCAGCGCCAGATAGAGCGACTGGGCGGAGACCGCGCTCAGGCCAAGCACGATATGTCCCAGGGTCATCAGCGCCGCGCCGGCGATCACCGCGACGCGGTTGCCCAGCAGGCGGTCGGCGAGCCAGCCGCCAAGAATAGGAGTGACGTAAACTAACGAAGCGTAAGCGCTGTAGAGATCGATGGCGTGGCTGTCGGTATAGCCGAGTTGGTGGGTCAGATAGAGGATCAATAACGCACGCATGCCGTAAAAGCTGAAATATTCCCAAATTTGTATCGCTACGACATAGTAGATTGCGCGCGGCTGTGAGGGTGTTTTCATGGTGGTCTCCCATCAGTCGGTGAACGACAAAGGGGAAGCGCGAGCGCCTCCCCTCTTATTGGCTGCGGTTATTTCGCCTTCAGCACTTTCACCCGATAACGTCCGTCCGCCTGACGATAGGCGCCGTGAATGTCGGTTTCAAAGCCCGGATAATGCGCGCCGATTTCGCACAGCATCTGCAGGAATTCCAGCACCGGCCGGCTCTCTTCGGTCAGCATCTCGCCCGGCATCACCAGCGGCACGCCCGGCGGGTATGGGAGGATCATGTTGGCGTTGACCTTACCGACCATCTCTTCCAGATAGACCTCTTCCACTTCGCCGTGCAGCTCTTTCTGGAACGCCTGGTACGGATTCATCACCATGGTTGGCAGCACTTCGAACGCGCGGTACATCAGGTCCGGCAGGTTGTGTTGCTCCACCAGGCGGTGAATGTTCTGCGCCAGATCCTGAATGCGCATGTTTTCATAGAAATCAGGCGCTTCCTGATACAGCGAAGGCAGCATGTTTTTCACCCGCAGGTTCAGATCGAACGAGCGTTTGAAGTCGGTCATCGCGCGCAGCAGGCTGAGCGCCTTGGTTTTATCGATGCCGATGCTGAACAGGAACAGCAGGTTGTAAGGCCCGGTTTTCTCGACGATGATGCCGCGCTCGTCGAGGTATTTCGCCACGATGCTGGCCGGGATGCCGAACGGCTGCATCTCGCCTTCCTTGCTCATCCCCGGGGTCAGGATAGTGACCTTGATCGGGTCCAGATACATGTGTTCGTTGTCGATGTTCTTGAAACCGTGCCAGGCGCTGTCGGAGCGCAGCGGCCAGCATTCCGGCTCATCGATATGCTCCGGCTGCCAGACGTCGAAGAACCAGCCGTCGGACTCGACTTTCAGGCGTTTGATCTCTTTGCGGAACTTGATCGCGCGCTCGATAGAGCCGTTGATCAGGCGCTTGCCGGCGTTACCTTTCATCATCGCCGCGGCGGTTTCGGTCGACGCCACGATGCCGTAGTGCGGCGAAGTGGTGGTGTGCATCATGTAGGCTTCGTTGAAGGTTTCTTCGTTGATATCGCCCTTCACATGAATCATCGAAGCCTGCGAGAAGGCCGCCAACAGTTTGTGGGTGGACTGGGTTTCATAGATCACCTTGCCCTCTACGCGGCCGCCGCTCATGCCGCACTTGCCTTTATAGATCGGATGGAAGTTGGTGTAAGGCACCCAGGCGGAGTCGAAATGGATCGACTTCACGTCCAGAGTGTTCTTGATAAAGTCGGTGTTGTACAGCAGGCCGTCATAGGTGGAGTTGGTGATCACCGCATGCACCGGCCAGGTGGCGTTCGGGGTCTCCTTCACGCGTTTGGCGATGGTGGCGCGCTGGAACTCGCTCTGCGGAATGCCGCCGAGGATGCCGTAGG
The DNA here is from genome assembly GCF_019913725.1 of Serratia sp. EWG9. NCBI lineage: Bacteria > Pseudomonadati > Pseudomonadota > Gammaproteobacteria > Enterobacterales > Yersiniaceae > Serratia > Serratia sp. EWG9. The sequence goes on along the minus strand of NZ_JADNRO010000008.1, from coordinate 213,404 downwards.
CATTGCGGGTCGGGCGGAAGTAGATCGGCGTGATGTCGCTCATCATCATCAGGTGAGTCAGCGACTTGTGGCAGTTACGGTCAATCAGCACCGTGCTGCCCGCCGGCGCCGAATACATGCCGACGATCTTGTTGGCGGTGGAGGTGCCGTTGGTCACCATGTAGCTGCGTTCGGCGTTGAACACGCGGGAAATGTACTCTTCCGCCTCTTTGTGCGGGCCGGAGTGATCCAGCAGCGACCCAAGCTCGGACACCGAAATCGAAATATCCGACTTCATGGTGTTCGAGCCGAAGAAATCGTAGAACAGGCTGCCCACCGGGCTTTTCTGGAACGCGGTGCCGCCCATGTGGCCCGGCGTACAGAAGGTGTATTTGCCTTCGCGCACGTATTTGAACAGCGCCTTGGTCAACGGCGGCAGGATGGTGTCGATATACTCGTCGGTGTTCTGTTTGATCTTGGCGGCGATGTCGGTTGCCGCGCCGAGCGCATACTCGAAGAAGCGCACCTGCATGCGCAGATCGTTCAGGCTGACGTCCAACGTGGAATAGGTGTTGGCGAATGCGTACAGCGGCATGTATTCGTTCAGCTGGCTGATCTCTTCGCACAGCTCCAGATTGTATTTGTCCCAGTCGAAGATCACCCCGCACAGACGGGCGTTGTTCTCGATCAGTTTCAGCAGGTCTTCGCGATCGTTAGGGTAAACGATGCGGAAATCCAGACTTTCCAGCGCCTGATGCAGTTCACGGATAGGCTCTTCTTTGAAGTAGACACCCATGTGATTCATGATGGCGATAACGTTCATATGCATTTCTCCTGGCAAAGCAAGCCCCTTCCCGTCGCGGCTGACAGGTCGGAAAGAAAGGGGCTGGGTAAATTCAGTCGGTCAGCGGACGCGAATCAGTGCGCTTTGGCCGTGGTGTTTTCATCGACCGCCGCTGCATTGGCAGCCTGGCGGGTATTCATTTTCCGGGCGTAGAACATCAGGATAATCAGGCTGATGATAAAGGTGCCGGACAGTTCGAAAGAGTTGGCGCCCATCAGCGCGATAAAGCAGAAGCCGCAGCCGCACACCGAAGCGATCAGGCTCAGCAGGTTGCGCACGTTGACCCCTTCGAAGCGAATCAGGTCTACGCAGGAGTAGAAGTAAGGCAGCATGGTCAGCAGCACCGCGATGCCGGTCAGCTCGCCGAACAGATCGGAAGCCTTGCCGCCGGCGGAGCTCATCAGGGTGATCAGCACCATCAGCGCGGTCATTTTGCAGCTCGCGAGCAGCAGGCCTTTTTTCGGAATGCCGTTTTTATCCAGCTCGCCGTACACTTTCGGGAAGTTGCCGTCGTTGGCGGCGCGCACCCCGGCCTGGCCGACCAGCATCATCCATGACCCGAGCGAGGTCAGGCAGGCAAAGGCGGTGAAGGCGGAAACCATCGGTGCCGCCCAGTTGCCCATAATCGCCGAGGCGCTGATGGCGAACGGCGCACCGCTGGCGGCCATTTCAGACGCCGGGAACATGCCGCTGATCACCTGGGTGGCGGCGATGTAGATGATGCCCGCCAAACCGGTGCCAAGCATGGTCGCCAGCGGCACGGTGCGTTTCGGGTTTTTCACCATGCCGGTGCTGACCGCCGCGGATTCCACGCCGATGAACGCCCACAGGCACAGCAGAATACTTTTGATGACCGCATGGCTGTCGGTGGTGCCGGAGGTATTCCAGTTAGCCTGGTAGGTGGCGGCGTCAAACCAGTGCCAGCCGAGGGTAGCGGTTACGATCACCGGGATCAGCACCAGCACCAGGCCCAGGGTGGTCAAGCGGCTGACCCAGGTCCCGCCCAGCATGTTGACGAAGGTGAAGATCCACACGATGGCGATACAGGCGATGCCGGCAGGCACCGGGTTGTTCAACGCCGGGAAGAAGGTGGAGAGATAAGAAACGGCGGTAATGCCGATGGCCAGGTTGCCGATCCAGTTGGCATGGTAATAAAGCACGCCGGTCTGGAAGCCGAACGCCGGGGAAATTTCACCGGCGTAGGCGATAGGGCCGCCCTGCTGCGGGTTTTTGGTCGCGAGGCGGGCGTACACGTAGGCCAGCGACATCGCCCCGATAATCGAGATCACCCATCCCCAAATGGCGATGGATCCGAGACTCGCCAGGTTGGCGGGCAATAAGGCAATCCCGCTCCCCATCATATTACCGGCGACTACGCCGGTGCAGGCAATAAGCCCTATTTTCTTGGGTGAAGCCATGGTCAGTTTCTCCTGATTTACGTTTCTTATAAGCCACACCCATAAATAAAAGATTTTAATGAGCCGGCTTGATAGTCAGGATGCTAACCATCGGCAGAAATAAAGTCCTAAAGATAAAGTGAGATTACGCTCATGATCATACAAATGATAATCTGAGGTTTTTGATTAACACATCAAGATAAAAAGGTAAGCTAAAGAAAAGATAAACATCGTTAAAAAACAGGATAATAACCAGGTTAATCACGAATAACAAACGGCAGAAAAGGAACGATATTGCGCAGCAAAATAACACAATGGCGCAACATGTCTTCACCAATAAATAACGCCGCCGGAATTCCCTGAGAATAATGGCGGCGTGGTTCTGGTGAATTATTGGCGCTGATAGTTATTTAAATAAGGCACCACGTTGGTCAATGACGTCTGGAATACGCCATTGGTGATCCAATGCAAGGTATCTTCACCGGGGCGCAGGTTGAACGCGGTAATATAAGAATCCGCCGCCAAATGATTCTGCCCCTGCATTTCATACACTTTGCCCAGCAGCACATAATTCAGCCACGACATTTGCAACTCAATCCCCAGCTCGATCGCCCGGTGCGCATCGTCAATACGTCCCTGCGCCAGCGCATCAACCGCCAGAACTTGCTGCACGATCGGCGTATTTTTCAATTCGGGGATCGTCGCCAGATGGCTGATATCGGCGCGCAATTGCGCCAGCCCCTGGCTGTCGAACGGTTGATAAGAGTTGCGCAGCACATCCACCAGCGCTTTTTCCGCCAGCAGGTAGTGGAAATTCGGCGCGCTTTTAATCAGCTCGCTCAACTGCGCGCTGGCGCGAGTCAACGAATCGGCGTCGCCATGGATCAACAATTGATGCGCCTGGTAGAAGCGCTGCAGCAGCGGCCCGTTGTCCGGCAGCAGCTGCGCCAGACGCTGTTCCAGCTGCGGCGGCCAGGGCTGTTTCAGCGCGGCGGACAGGCTGGAGAGGAAGTCGCTTTGGATCTTCAGCTGGTTATCGGCGGTAATGAAGTAACGCTTGTCCAACATGATTGAGCTGTCGGCGTTATCCACCAGCCGCACGGACAGAAAACACTGCTGGGCGCGGTAGTGGCGCTGATTGACGAACTCGATATACAGCGACTTGCCCGAGTTGCTGGGGCCGGAATAGTTGTAATTGGTTTGGTCGTGCACCAGGAAGGTCGAGTAGGTGTTGAGCGAATCGGTGATCAGCTCGCTGACGCCCACCACATAGGAGAGCTGCGGCATCCAGTTGCTGCAGCTCTCGCCGCCCTGGATGCGGATATCGATATCGCGCGGATTGAGCAGCACCGGCATGGTCGATACCGGCACGCGCTGCGACAGCGTGGCGATGCCGACAAACGCCACGCAGACGCTGAGCGCCGCCAGAAACGCCAGCCACACCCAGAACGTCGAGCGGCGATAGAAGCGCGGCTGCTTTTCGCCGGGCGCGGCAACCGGCGTTCGGGTCCGGCTCGGCGGCACGTACGGCGTATCGTCTTCATCATCGCTGCCGTCTTCCGGCTCATGCATGATCACCGCAATCTGCGGCGCCGGCGCAGGGGCGGGCTGCGACTCCCCGTCTTCACACCAGATCACCGAAGCCGCCAACTTATACCCGCGCTTAGGCACGGTGATAATGTATTCCGGACTGTCGCTGTCGCCGTCTTTCAGGTATTTGCGCAGTTCTGAAATGCATTGGGTCACCACGTGATTAGTGACGATATTGCGCTTCCAAACGCTATCGATCAGCTCGTCGCGGCTCAACACCACATCGGGGTGCCGGGCGAAATAGCACAGCATGTCGATCAGGCGCGGTTCCAGCGTTTTCTGGCGGCCGTTACGGCTGATGGTGTTGTCGGCAGGGGTAACCAGCCACTCCCCGACGCGAAAAGCAGGCTCTTGCATGGCGGAAATAACTCTGTAGGCATGTGGGGCAAGGGCGCGATCATAGCATAATCGCCCCCGGCTGTGGCCGCCGGGAGGCGATTAAGCCGTTAACTCTCGTATAATTCTAACGGTAAACCATCGGGATCGCTGAAAAAGGTAAAACGAGATTGAGTATAAGGATCGACGCGTACCGGTTCGCAGGCGACGCCGGCCGCCTGCAGATGGGCGATAGCCTGCTCGATATCGTCAACGCTGAACGCCAGATGGCGCAGGCCGCAAGCCTCCGGGCGGCTGACGCGGGCCGGCGGCGAAGGGAAAGAAAACAGCTCGAGGGTGTATTGCCCGTTGAGCGCCAGATCCGCTTTCCAGGAGTCACGTTCCTCGCGGTAAACTTCACTCAGCAGGGTAAAGCCGAGAATGTCGCAATAGAAATGTTTACTGGCGGCGTAGTCCGCCCCAATGATCGCGATGTGATGCACCTGACGTAATGCCAGCATAGAAACCCTCTCCTGTTCATTCTGATGGTGCACGGTATCCGGCGGCGATGAGGCCGTCAATGAGGAAGCCCGGCGCATCTTTCCAAACCGCCGGGCGCATTATGGCCTTATGGCTGCGGGGCTTTCAGCACCTTCACCAGATAGCGTCCGTCTTCCGTCAGCTTGGCGCCGTGGATATCGGTTTCAAAACCGGGATAGCGCTCGCCGATCGAGCACAGCATCAGCAGGAAATCGAGCACCGCCCGGCTCTCTTCGGTGATCATTTCCCCCGGCATCACCAGCGGCACGCCCGGCGGATAAGGCAGTATCATATTGGCCGCCACCTTGCCCACCAACTGATCCAGCTCGCAGGTTTCCACATTGCCGCGCACCTGCTCCTGGAACATCTGGTGCGGCGTCAGCTTCATTTCCGGCAGCACGTCAAACGCCCGCTGCATCAGGCGCGGCAGATCGTGTTGGCAGATCAGGCGATGAATACCGGCGGCCAGATCCTGGATGCGCATATGGCGATAGAAATCCGGATCCTCGGCGTACAGATCCGGCAGCATGTTCTTCACCCGCAGGTTGAGATCGTAGGCGCGCTTGAAGTCGGTCAGGCCGCGCAGCAGGCTCATCGCCTTGGTTTTATCGATGCCGATGCTGAACAGGAACAGCAGGTTGTACGGCCCGGTCTTCTCCACCACGATGCCGCGCTCGTCGAGGTACTTCGCCACCAGCGCCGCCGGGATCCCCTCTTCCTCCAGCGCCCCCAGTTCATTCATGCCCGGCGTCAGGATCGTCACCTTTATCGGATCGAGATACATATGATCGCGATCGGTCTGGCCGAAACCGTGCCAGTTATCGTCCGGATCCAGCGGCCAGCACTGCGCTTCATCGATCTCTTCCGGCTGCCAGATATCGAAGAACCAGCTGTCGCTTTCCTCGCGCAGCCGCTGCACTTCACGGCGAAAATGCAGCGCGCGCTCCACCGAACGGTTGATCAAGCGGCGCCCCGGATTGCCGCGCAGCATGGCGGCGGCGGTCTCCATCGACGCCACGATGCCGTAGTGCGGCGAAGTGGTGGTGTGCATCATGTAGGCTTCGTTGAAGGTGCTCTCGTCGTAGTCGCCCTTGATATGAATCATCGAGGCCTGCGAGAAGGCCGCCAGCAGCTTGTGGGTGGATTGAGTTTCGTAGAAAACCTTGCCGGGCACCCGATCGCCGCTCATGCCGCTCTTGCCGTCGTAAATCGGGTGGAAGTTGGTGTAAGGCACCCAGGCGGAGTCGAAGTGGATCGACGGCACCTCCAGCGTCTGCTTGATGTAGTCGGTGTTGTACAGCAGGCCGTCATAGGTGGAATTGGTGATCACCGCATGCACCGGCCAGGTGGCGTTCGGGGTCTCCTGCACCCGGGCGGCGATGCTGGCGCGGGTAAACTCGCGCTGCGGAATGCCGCCGAGGATGCCGTAGGCGTTGCGCAGCGGGCGCAGATAGATCGGCACGATATCGCTCATCATCAACAGGTGGCACAGCGATTTGTGGCAATTGCGGTCGATCAGCACCGTGCTGCCCGTCGGCGCTGAATACATGCCGACAATTTTGTTGGCGGTGGAGGTGCCGTTGGTGACCAGATAGCTCTGCTCGGCATTGAAGGTGCGCGCGATGTACTCTTCGGCCTCCAAATGCGGGCCGGTGTGATCCAGCAGCGACCCGAGCTCGGTGACCGAAATCGAGATGTCGGCCTTCAGGGTATTGGCGCCGAAGAAGTCATAGAACAGGCAGCCCACCGGGCTTTTCTGGAACGCGGTGCCGGCCATGTGGCCCGGCGTGCAAAAGGTGTACTTTCCTTCGCGCACGTAGTTGAACAGCGCCTTGGTCAGCGGCGGCGTAATGGTGTCGATGTATTCCGCCGTGTATTGCTGGATGCGCTGCGCGATATCGTCTGCCGCATTCAGGCCATACTCGAAGAAATAGAGCACCATGCGCATTTCATGCAGGCTGACGTCGAAGGTGGAGTGGGTATTGATAAAGGCGTACAGCGGCAGGTATTCGTTCAGCTCGTTGATCTCGCTGCACAGCTCCAGGCTGTAATCGTCCCAGTCGAAGATCACGCCGCAGATGCGGGCATTAGCTTCGATCAGCTTCAGCAGGTCACCGCTGTTTTTGGGGTATACCAGCTGGAATCCCATCGCACCCAGCGCCGCGTGGAGCTCGCGGATCGGCTCATCTTTGTAGTAGACGCCCGTCGGGCCCATGATGGCGATGATATTCATCGGCAGCTCCTGTCAGTTAACGGCCAAGTCTCTATAACACCACGAAAATCCGGCGGTGTGTAGCCAAAAAAAACCGCCCGAAGGCGGTTTATTACCGTGAAGATCGCAACTCAGCAGTAGCCGTAGTTCATCAGACGCTGGTAACGGCGGTTGAGCAACTCTTCGTCGTTCAGGCCATCCAGATCTTTCAGATCGGCCAGCAGCTGCGCTTTCAGCGCGGCGGCCATCGCCGGCACGTCGCGGTGCGCGGAACCCAGCGGCTCCGGGATCACCGAGTCGATCAGCTTCAGCTCTTTCAGACGCGGCGCGGTGATGCCCATCGCTTCCGCGGCCAGCGGCGCCTTGTCGGCGCTCTTCCACAGGATGGAGGCGCAGCCTTCCGGCGAAATCACCGAGTAGGTGCTGTACTGCAGCATGTTCACCTTGTCGCCCACGCCGATCGCCAGCGCGCCGCCTGAGCCGCCTTCACCGATGACGGTGCAGATGACCGGTACGTTCAGGCGCGACATCTCACGCAGGTTGCGCGCGATGGCTTCCGACTGGCCGCGTTCTTCCGCGCCCACGCCCGGATAAGCGCCCGGGGTATCGATAAAGGTGATGATCGGCATTTTGAAGCGGGCGGCCATTTCCATCAGGCGCAGCGCCTTGCGGTAGCCTTCCGGCGCCGGCATGCCGAAGTTACGGCGGATCTTCTCTTTGGTCTCACGGCCTTTCTGGTGCCCGATGATCATCACCGGGCGGCCATCCAGGCGCGCAATCCCCCCGACGATCGCTTTGTCGTCGGCGTAAGCGCGATCGCCCGCCAACTCTTCGAAGTCGGTAAAGATGTGTTTGATATAATCCAGGGTATAAGGACGGCGCGGGTGGCGTGCCAATTGGGCAATCTGCCAGGCCCCAAGATCGGCAAAAATCTTGCGCGTCAGCTCAACGCTCTTTTCACGCAGGCGCTGAACCTCTTCGTCCAGATTAATATCTAATTTTTCGTCTTGACGGCTGACTGCAGTCAGCGAGTCAATTTTCGCTTCCAGCTCTGCAATCGGCTGTTCAAAATCAAGAAAATTCAGACTCATAGCATTCCTATTTTAGTCAAATTCCAAGTCCACCTGCTCATTGCCTACCAACGTCCGCAAGTCTATCAACAAGCGGTCGGTGGGCGTCACGCGCCAGGTTGCGCCAAAACGCAGCTTGGCTCGCGCATCTTCCCGTTGATAGTAGAGATGCACTGGAATCGTCCCCGAGCGATGGGGTTCCAACGACTGACGGAGACGGTTCAAAAGCTGGTCATCAATTTGCCTGTCAGTCAGCGAGATAGCAAGCCCGCGAGCGTATTTTTCCCGGGCTTCACTGATGTCCATTACCTCGCGGGCCATCATTTTAAGCCCGCCGCTAAAGTCATCAAAGCTGACCTGTCCACTGGCGATAAGGATACGGTCTTTTTCCAACAAATGCTGGTATTTTTCTAACGCTTCGGTGAATAGCATCACTTCCAGACGGCCCGAACGGTCATCCAGCGTACAGATGCCGATGCGGTTGCCGCGCTTGGTCACCATCACCCGCGCGGCGACCACCAACCCGACGGCGGTAGTCATTTTGCCCCGATCCGTCGGGTGCATGTCTTTCAAACGCTGGCCACCGGCGTAACGTTCGATCTCCTTGAGGTATTGGGTGATCGGGTGGCCGGTCAGGTACAGCCCCAGCGTTTCCCGTTCACCGTCCAACACCACCTGCTCCGGCCAGGGCGCGATGTTGGCGTAGGATTGCTCCACCTGCTCCGGCGCTTCCGCCAGCACGCCAAACATGTCCACCTGGCCGATAGCTTCGGCTTTCGCATGCTGATCCGCCGCTTTCAACGCGTCGCCGAGCGAATTCATCAGCGCGGCGCGATGTGGCCCAAGGCGATCGAACGCCCCGGACATGATCAGTTTTTCCAGAATGCGGCGGTTCAGTTTCTTGATGTCGGAGCGCGCGCAGAGATCGAACAGGTCTTTGAAATAACCTTGCTCGCCGCTGTTGCGCGCTTCGATAATGGCTTCGATCGGCCCTTCCCCCACGCCCTTGATGGCGCCGATGCCGTAAACGATCTCGCCGTCGTCGTTGACGTGGAAGTGATACAGGCCGCTGTTGATGTCCGGCGGCAGGATCTTCAGCCCCATGCGCCAGCATTCGTCCACCAGCCCCACCACTTTGTCGGTGTTGTCCATATCGGCGGTCATCACCGCCGCCATAAACTCGGCCGGATAGTGCGCCTTCAGCCACAGCGTCTGGTACGACACCAGCGCGTAGGCGGCGGAGTGCGATTTGTTGAAGCCATAACCGGCGAATTTCTCCACCAGGTCGAAGATTTTCACCGACAGTTCGCCGTCGATGCCGCGCGCTTTAGCGCCGTCTTCAAAGCCGCCGCGCTGCTTGGCCATTTCGACCGGGTTCTTTTTACCCATCGCACGGCGCAGCATGTCCGCGCCGCCCAGCGTATAGCCGGCCAGCACCTGGGCAATCTGCATCACCTGTTCCTGATACAGGATGATGCCGTAGGTCGGCTCCAGCACCGGCTTGAGCGACTCATGCTGCCACTGAATGTCCGGGTAGGAGATCTCTTCGCGGCCGTGTTTGCGGTCGATGAAGTTATCCACCATGCCCGACTGCAGCGGCCCCGGACGGAACAGCGCCACCAGTGCGATCATGTCTTCGAAGCAGTCGGGCTTCAGACGTTTGATCAAATCTTTCATGCCGCGCGATTCAAGCTGGAACACCGCCGTGGTTTCCGAACGCTGCAGCATGTCGAAGCTTTTCTTGTCATCGAGCGGGATGGCGGCGATGTCGATCGGTTCCAGCCCGGTCTTGGCGCGCCGGGCGTTGATCATCTCCAGCGCCCAGTCGATGATGGTCAGGGTGCGCAGACCGAGGAAGTCGAACTTCACCAGCCCGGCGTATTCCACGTCGTTCTTGTCGAACTGGGTCACCGGGTGGTTCCCTTCGGCATCGCAGTACAGCGGCGCGAAGTCGGTGATCTTGGTCGGCGCGATCACCACGCCACCGGCGTGTTTACCGGCGTTGCGCGTCACCCCTTCCAGCTTGCGCGCCATGTCGATCAGCGCCTTGACCTCTTCGTCGGCCTCGTAAATCTCCGGCAGCTGCGGTTCGGCGGCGAAGGCTTTCTCCAGCGTCATGCCCGGATCCGGCGGCACCAGTTTGGAGATGCGATCGACGAACCCGTACGGGTGCCCCAACACGCGGCCTACGTCGCGGATAACCGCTTTCGCCGCCATGGTGCCGAAGGTGATGATCTGCGATACCGCTTCGCGGCCGTACATCTCCGCCACGTGCTCGATTACCTGGTCACGTTTCTCCATGCAGAAGTCGACGTCGAAGTCGGGCATCGAGACACGTTCCGGGTTCAGGAAGCGTTCGAACAGCAGGTCGAATTCCAGCGGATCGAGGTCGGTGATTTTCAACGCATAGGCCACCAGCGAACCGGCGCCGGAGCCTCGCCCTGGGCCCACCGGCACGTTGTTGTCCTTCGACCACTGGATAAATTCCATCACGATCAGGAAGTAGCCGGGGAACCCCATCTGGTTGATCACTTTCAGCTCGACGTCCAGACGCTCGTCGTATTCCGGGCGGCGCTGCGCGCGCACTTCAGGATCGGGGAACAGGAACTCGAGGCGCTCTTCCAGCCCCTCTTTCGATTTGAGTACCAGGAAATCCTCGGTGCTCATATCGCCGGTCGGGAACTGCGGCAGGAAGTACTCGCCGAGGCGAATGGTGACGTTACAGCGTTTGGCGATTTCGACGCTGTTCAGCAGCGCTTCCGGGATGTCGGCGAACAGCTCGCACATCTCGTCTTCGCTGCGCATGTATTGTTGCGGGCTGTAGTTGCGCGGCCGCTTGGGATCGTCCAGCGTAAAGCCGTCGTGGATGGCGACGCGGATCTCATGAGCGTCGAAGTCATCTTCCACCAGGAAACGCACGTCGTTGGTGGCCACCACCGGCAAACCGCGCTCGGTGGCCAGCGCCACCGCCGCATGCAGATAGTTCTCTTCGTCCGGGCGGCCGGTGCGGATCAACTCCAGGTAGTAGCAGTCCGGGAAATATTGCTGGTAGAAATCCAGACACTGATCCACCTGCGCCTGGTTGCCGCGCAGCAGGAACTTGCCGACGTCGCCCTGACGCGCGCCGGAAAGCAGGATCAGCCCTTCGCGATGTTCAATCAGCCAGTCGCGATCGATGATCGGGCCGGCGGCGCCGTAGCCGCGCTGATAGGCGCGGGAAATCAGCAGCGTCAGGTTCTGGTAGCCTTCGTTGTTGCTGGCCAGCACCGTCAGTTGAGCGAGTTCGTCGCCCAAGACTTCGCTTTGCACATGGAAATCCGCGCCGATGATCGGTTTGATCCCGGCGCCGTGCGCGCTGCCGTAGAACTTCACCAGCCCGCACAGGTTGGTGAAATCGGTGATTGCCAGAGCAGGCATGGCTAACGCGGCGGCTCTTTTCACCAGCGGCGCCGTCTTGGCCAATCCATCAATCATGGAGTAGTCACTATGGACGCGCAGGTGAATAAAACGAGGTTCGGCCATCTCCAGATACCTGATTGAAGGGGCTCAGCGTGCTGAGCCCGGGTTAATGCTATCGTCGAGCCGGTCAGGCTCGCAGGCTACAGCGCGAGCGCCCTTTTCACCGGCGCGAAGCTGCGGCGATGATGCTCGGTGGCGCCCAGCGCGGCCAGCCGCTCCAGGTGGAAGGCGGTCGGGTAGCCTTTATGCTGCGCGAAACCGTAGTCCGGGAACTCGCTGTCCAGCTCGGCCATTTCGCGATCGCGCGTGACCTTCGCCAGAATGGACGCCGCGCTGATCTCCGCCACGCGGCTGTCGCCCTTCACCACCGCCTGCGAACGCATCGGCAAGCTCGGGCAACGGTTACCGTCGATTAAAACCATGTCCGGCGCGATATGCAACCCGGCCACCGCGCGCTGCATCGCCAACATGGTGGCGTGCAAAATGTTCAGCTGGTCGATTTCCGCCGGTTCGGCGCGCCCCAGGCTCCAGGAGAGCGCTTTGGCGACGATTTCGTCATACAGCGCCAGACGGCGTTTTTCACTGAGCTTTTTGGAGTCTGCCAGCCCGACGATCGGCTGCGCCGGATCGAGGATCACGGCGGCGGTGACCACTGCGCCGACCAACGGGCCGCGGCCCACTTCGTCCACACCGGCAATCAGCGTGGCAGCGGGATAGATAAAGGGTTCAATCATGCTTTCGCCAGCTCCAACACAGCCTGAGCGGCCTGTTCGTCCGCACCGCAACGGATGCTTTGGTGCAAGGTAAGGAAAGTCTGTTTCAGCGCGTCGGTTTCCGGGCTCTCTTCCAGCAGCGGCATCACGGCGGCAGCCAGTTTGTCCGGGACGCAGTCATGCTGCAGCAGTTCGGTGACGATCTCCCGCCCCGCCAGCAGATTCGGCAGCGAGACATAAGGCGTTTTCACCAGCTTCTGCGCCAACCAGAAAGTGAACGGCTTCATGCGATAGCCCACGACCATCGGGCACTTGGCCAGCATGCATTCCAGCGCCGCCGTGCCGGATGCCAGCAGCGCCGCGTCGCTGGCGATCATCGCTTCACGCCCCTGCCCATTCAGCAGGTGTACGGTCAGATCCGGCGCCACTTCGGCCTTGATGCGCTCAAACTGCTCACGCCGTTTGGCGTTGACCAGCGGCACCACCACTTCCAGCTCGGGATAACGCGTGCGCAGCAGCTGCGCGGTTTTGAGGAAGTCGGCGCTCAGCATCTCGACTTCGGCGCCGCGGCTGCCCGGCAACAAGGCCAAACAGCGCGCCTGCGGAGCGATGCCAAGCTGAGCGCGCGCCGCCAACCGATCGGGCTGCAGCGGCATGGCGTCCGCCATGGTGTGACCGATAAACCGGCAGGGGACGTTGAAACGATCGTAAAACGCTTTTTCGAAAGGGAGAAAGGCCAGCACCAAATCGGTGGCTTTGCCTATTTTGAAAACGCGCTTTTGTCGCCAGGCCCACACGGAAGGGCTGACATAGTGGATGGTGCGAATGCCGCGCTGCTTGAGGCGGCCTTCCAGCGTGATGTTGAAGTCCGGCGCGTCGATGCCGACAAACACGTCCGGCCGCAGCTCACCGAAGCGGCGGGTGAGATCCTTGCGGATCTTCAACAGGCGTGGCAAGCGCTCGAGCACTTCCACCACGCCCATTACCGCCAGCTCTTCCATTTCGTACCAGGCCTCGCACCCTTCGGCCTGCATCAGCGGGCCGGCGACGCCAACGAAACGCGCGTCGGGGATCTGCGCCTTGAGCGCACGGATCAAACCGGCGCCGAGAATGTCACCGGAGGTTTCTCCGGCGACCAATCCGATAGTCAATGGACGATTCGACATAACTCAGCGAATGATGCCACGGGTAGAACGGGTGAAGAAATCGAGGTACTGCTGCACCACCGGCTGCTCTTTGGCCAGGGCTTCGATTTCCGCTTTCGCTTCATCCAGCGTTTTTTCGCTGCGATACAGGATTTTGTAGGCGTTGCGGATCGCCTGCATTTCATCCTTGTCAAAACCGCGGCGCTTGAGGCCGACCGCGTTGACGCCGAACGGCGTAGCGTGGTTGCCCTGAGCGATGACGAACGGAGGCACGTCCTGAGCGACACCGGAACAACCGCCTACCATCACATGCGCGCCGATAATGCAGAACTGATGGATCGCCGTCATGCCGCCGATGATGGCGTGATCGTCGATTTCCACGTGCCCCGCCAGCGTGGCGTTGTTGGCCAGCACGCAAGCATTGCCGACCACGCAGTCATGGGCGACGTGCACGTTGACCATCAGCAGGTTATCGTTGCCCACTTTGGTCAGGCCGGTGCCCTGCGCGGTGCCGCGGTGGATGGTGACGCTTTCGCGGATGCGATTGCGATCGCCCACTTCCACACACGTCGGCTCGCCCGCGTATTTCAGATCCTGATTCACTTCGCCGATAGAGGCGAACTGATAAATCTGGTTATCGCGGCCAATCTTGGTAATGCCGTTCACCACCACGTGGGATTTCAGCACCGTGCCGGCGCCGATTTCCACCTGGGAGCCGACGTAGCAGAAAGGGCCGATATGCACGCCGGCGCCAATCACGGCGCCTTCTTCGACTATCGCGCTAGGATGGATAAAGGCGGTTTGGTCAATCACGGATTAAGCCTCCCGGCTGCGGGCACACATCATGGTTGCTTCGCAGACAATTTTACCGTCAACGGTCGCCACGCCTTTGAAGCGAGTCAGACCGCGGCGAGTTTTCTCGAAGGTGACTTCCATGACCATCTGATCGCCTGGCACCACAGGGCGCTTGAAGCGAGCTTCATCGATACCGGCGAAGTAATACAGCTCGCCCGGTTCCAGTTTGCCGACGCTTTTAAACGCCAGGATGCCGGTGGCCTGCGCCATGGCTTCCAGGATCAATACGCCTGGGAAAATCGGTTTGCCAGGGAAGTGGCCCTGGAAAAACGGTTCATTCACCGATACGTTCTTCACCGCACGCAGATATTTGTGCTCTTCAAACTCGAGGACGCGGTCGACCAGCAAGAACGGGTAACGGTGAGGAAGCAGATCCAAAATTTCTGCAATATCCAGAGTATGAGTGTCAGTAGTCAAAATACTCTTCCTGTCTCTAAAAACTGATGGCATCAACAACACGGCCTGCGCTGACCCCAAAAGGAGATCATCATGCAGGCCGCAAATTAACATCTCTTTGCGCTTTTGGTCTCACGACCAACGCGTTTCGTTTTGTACCCGCGAGAGCGGGCGGCAATGACTAGTCTTTTCCGACTTTACGTTCGACAGCTTTCAAGCGCTTGCTGATCTCATCGATATTCATTACCAACGCAGCGGTTTTACGCCAAACCTTGTTAGGCTGCAACGGAATGCCCGAAGAGTATACCCCAGGTTCGGTGATTGGTCGCATAACCATTCCCATTCCGGTAACAACAACCTTGTCGGCAATTTCCATGTGACCGTTGATCACGCTGGCGCCGCCAATCTGGCAGTAGCGGCCGATTTTCAGGCTGCCGGCCATGATCACACCGCCGGCGACGGCGGTATTGTCGCCAATCACGACGTTATGTGCAATCTGGCATTGGTTGTCGATGATAACACCATTCCCGATTTGGGTGTTATCCAAAGCGCCGCGGTCAATGGTGGTGCAAGCGCCGATTTCGACGCGATCGCCGATAATCACCGTGCCCAACTGAGGGATCTTGATCCACTCGCCGCGCTCATTCGCATAGCCGAAACCGTCTGCGCCGATCACGGTGCCCGACTGAATCAGGCAGCGCTGGCCGATTTCGACCGCATGATAAATCGTTACGTTCGCCCACAGACGCGTTCCCGCGCCGATGCGTGCGTGTTTGCCGATGAAGCAGCCCGGGCCGATAACCACGTTATCGCCAAGCACCGCACCCGACTCGATCACCGCGTTCGCCCCAATGGCGACGTTCTGCCCCAGCTGCGCTTCAGGCGAGATCACCGCGCTTGGCGCGATATCCTGAGCCGGCGACGGCGTGGTGTCCATCAGCTGCGCCATGCGCGCATAGGTCAGGTAAGGGTTCTTAACCACCAGCGCCGCAGCACGGCAGTGTGGTAAATCCGCTTCGGTAAGCACCACGGCGCTTGCCTGGCAGGAAGACAGCTGCTCTTGATAGCGGCTGTTTGACAAAAACGTGATTTGGCCAGGCTGTGCCGAATGCATAGAAGCAATGCCGGTGATGACGAGATCGCCATCACCGTGCAATTGTGCATCCAACTGCTGCGCTAAATCAGCCAGTCGAATTGAAAGCATGTGTTATTTAACCTGTTTCAGCACGTCAGCAGTGATATCTTTGGAAGAGTCTGCATAGGCAACGGCGTTGGCGTCGATCACCACGTCATAACCGCCTTTGCTCGCGACAGATTTCACCGCGTCCTGAATGCGGCTCAGGATCTTGTTACGCTCTTCCATCTGGCGACGACGGTTGTCCTGCTCGAAAGCCTGGGCTTTCTGAGAGAACTGCTCGCGCTGCGCCATCACGTCTTTTTCCAACTTGCTGCGGTCGCTGGCTTTCATGGTAGCGCCGTCACGCTGCAGACGTTGCATTTTGGTCTGCAGGCTACGTTCCATGTTCTGGAGTTCGCTTGCACGGCCTTTAAACTCGTTTTCCAGCTGTTTAGCGACCGCTTCGCGGGCCGGCAGCTGTTGGAAAATGCTGGAGACGTTAACGACAGCGATCTTATCTGCTGCCTGAACGCCAGCTGAAGCAGCCATTGCTAAACCGAGGCCTGCGGCACACAACCACTTTTTCACTATAAACTCCTTACCATCACCCATTTGTGTCATATGACACTGAAGTACACAATTTGCCAGACTTATCCCACCAAACAATGAGAATCATCTCCCTCTGCCGGCGGGCGCCTGGCCATTGCGATTCTTAATAACTGTTATGCCCAGAGGCGAGACCCGTTACCAGGTCTTACCGATGTTAAACTGGAACTGTTCGGACTTGTCGCCTTCGTATTTCTTGATCGGGTTGGCGTAAGAGAACACCAATGGCCCCAATGGCGACATCCACTGCAGCGCGATACCGGCGGAAGAACGAATATTGCTGGCCTTGCTGTAGTCCGGCACGCCGTACATCAGCGTCTCGTTGGTATTCTTCCACTTGGTATCCCACACGGTACCCGCATCGATGAACAGCGACGTGCGCACAGAGTTGGCGTATTTGTCGCTGATGAACGGCGTTGGGGTGATCAGCTCCAGGCTGGCGACCGCCATGGCGTTACCGCCCACCGCGTCATCCGAGCCACAGATGCTCTGACGATCGGTGGTGCTGCCGGCGTTGAACTGGCACTGGTACGAATTGGAGTTGTAGTACACCGCCTTCGGACCAATGGTGTTGGACTGGAAGCCACGCACGGTGCTCGAACCACCGGCGTAGAAGTTCTCGTAGAACGGCATTTCCTTGCCGCCCAGCCCATCCGCGTAACCCAGACGGCCGCGACCCAACAGCACCCAGGTGCGGTCGTCGTTGATCGGCACGTACTGTACGCTGTCCAGCGTCACCTTGTAGTATTCGTTGTCCGAGCCCGGAATGGTGACCTTGCCGTTCAACGTGGTGCGGTTACCCGAAGTCGGGAAGTAGCCGCGGTCCAGGTTGTTGTAGGTCCAGCCCAGGTTCAGGGTAAAGTCGTCCGTCGAGTAGCTGGCGCGGTCGGTCTTGTTCGCATCCACGCCCATCGAGTCGAGGTAACGCCACATGGCGATCTGCGGCTGCATGTTCGACAGGCCGTTGTGGACATAGCCCAGGCCGGTGCGCAACGAGTTGTTTTCGTTGATCGGGAAGCCCAGCGTGCCGTCAACACCGTAACTCTTGTTGGTGTAGTCGGACAGGTCCGCGTTATCCGCTTTAAAGTCGTTGTAGAAGACGCGGCCGCCCAGGCTCACACCGTCAACGGTGAAGTACGGGTTGGTGACCGAGAATTCGGTATACGTCTGGTAATCGTTCTTGGTGCCGCTGATGCCGACCGAGTAGCCGGTACCCAACCAGTTATCCTGCTGCACGCCGGCCTGGAAGCTGACGCCGCTCTCGGTGCCGTAACCGACGCCGAAGTTAAAGGTACCGGTGTTGCGTTCTTTCACCTTGTAGGTCACGTCGACCTGATCGGCAGTGCCCGGCACGCGCTGGGTTTCCACATCGACCGTTTCGAAGTAGCCCAGGCGGTTCAGACGCTCCTTGCCCTGCTCGACCTGCTCGTTGCCGAGCCAGGCGCCTTCCATCTGGCGCATTTCGCGACGCAGTACGGAATCCTTGCTGGTGTCGTTGCCTTCGAACTTGATGCGGCGCACGTAGAAACGGTTGCCCGCGTCAACGTTGACGTGCAGCTTGACGGTTTTATCCGCGTCATTGATCTCCGGCTGTGTGCCGACACGCGGGTAGGCGTAACCATAACGGCCCAACATCGTTTTGATGTTGTCTTCCATTTTGGTCACTTTGCTGCCGTTATACAGCTCGCCCGGCTCGATTTTGGTGATCTGAGCGACTTCCGCCGAGTGGCCGGCCAGGTTGCCGTTCACGACAACATCCGAAAGCTTGTACTGATCGCCTTCGGTGATGTTGATGGTGATGTAGATGCCTTTTTTATCCGGCGTCAGGCTCACCTGGGTAGAATCGATGTTAAAGCGGGCATAGCCGCGATCCAGATAGAAGCTGCGCAGGGTTTCGAGATCGCCCGCCAGTTTTTGCTTCTGGTATTTGCGATCGCCGACCAGGTTCCACCACGGCACTTCGTCACGCAGCTGGAAGCGCGAGATCAGTTCGTCGTTGGTGAAGGCGTGGTTGCCGACGATGTTGATTTGTTGAATCTTGGCGGAGACCCCTTCCGTGAACACCAGCTTCAGGTCGACACGGTTGCGCGGCAACGGCGTGACTACGGCTTTCACCGAGGCGCTGTATTTACCGACGCTGTAGTAGAAGTCTTCCAGCCCTTTTTCAATGCTGGAAATCGTGGTGCGGTCAAGCGCCTCGCCTACCCGGACGCCGGAGGCTTCCAGGTTTTGCTTGAGCATGTCATCCTTCACCGACTTGTTGCCGGAGAAAGTGATGCTGGCGATGGTAGGACGTTCCTTCACCTGCACGATCAAGGTATTACCATCGCGCAGTACGCGCACGTCCTCGAAGTTGCCGGTGGCAAACAAGGCACGAATGGTATTACTGATGTCATCGTCAGTGACGGTATCGCCGACGCGAACCGGCATGTTGAGTAACGCCGCACCGACGGCAACTCGCTGCAGGCCTTCGAAATGAATGTCTTTCACTACGAACCCGTCTGCACCGTATACGGTGGCGCTGCCAAACAGCAGCGACGCTATGAGCAACTTTTTCATCGCCATCGTTGTTATGCGTTCTTCCTAACCTATCCCCGCCCCTAAAGGCGGGAAAAATCATTGAAAAGTGCAAGACCCATCAACAACACCAACACGATCGAACCTATGCGGTAGCTGTAGTCCTGTACTCGCTCGGAAACCGGCCCACCCTTCAGCTTTTCTATCGCCAGGAAGAGGAGATGCCCACCATCTAACACCGGTAATGGGAACAGGTTGATGATCCCCAGGTTGACGCTAATCAACGCCAGGAACATCAGATAATACACGAATCCGACTCCGGCTGACGCCCCAGCTCCCTGTGCAATCGAGATCGGGCCACTCAGGTTGTTCAGCTTTACATCACCGGTTATTAATTTGCCCAGCATGTTGACCGTCAGCCGCATCAGCTGCCAGGTCTTGTCGCCGGCCTGATACAGCGCCGGGAACGGTCCATACTGGCGAATCGTCTTATACTCTTCCGGCAGCGGCAGCACCTTTGGAATGATGCCTGCAAACCCCACCGATTTGTCTTTTCCCACCGGCTTTGTATCCGGTATCAGCGTCAAAGACAAGGGGGCGCCGTTTCTTTCAATCTCCAAAGCCAGCGGTTGCCCCGGGCCATCGTGGATACGCTTCACCAGCGTCTGCCAACGACCCAACGGCTGACCATCGACTTTAACGATCCTGTCCCCCGCTTGTAAACCCGCCTTTTGCGCCGCCGAGTTCGGCTGCACTTCCGCCAACACGGATTCGATCTGCGGGCCGCGCGGCATAATCCCCAGCGCGACAACGGGATCCTGCTTGTCCGGTTCAAAGTTCCACTGGCGCAAGTCCAGGGTTTTGGTCACCACCTGCGAAGAGCCGAACGGCGCTACGCCGACTTCGGTTTGCGCATCGCCAATCTTCGCCACCAGCGCCAGACGAACTGACTCCCAATCAGGCGTTTCGATGCCGTCAACCGACTTTAGTTCCATGCCAGACGAAATTTCAGCCTTGGCGGCGATCGATTGCGGCGCGATTTCGCCGATCACCGGACGGAAACTCGGCACGCCGATGATGAACACCAGCCAGTAGGCAAGGATAGCAAACAGGAAGTTGGCGATGGGGCCGGCGCTGATGATGGCCGCGCGCTGCCAGACGGTTTTATTGTTGAAGGCCTGGTGGCGCATCTCCGGCGCCACCGACTCCACGCGCTCGTCCAGCATCTTCACGTAGCCGCCAAGCGGGATCAGAGCGATAACGTACTCGGTGCCCTGGCGATCGGTTCGGCGCCACAGCGCCCGGCCGAAGCCGATGGAGAAGCGTTCAACGCGCACGCCGCAACGACGGGCAACCCAAAAGTGTCCGAACTCATGCACGGTAATCAAGATACCGAGCGCAATCAGAAACGCCACCAGGTTCCAAAGCACGCTGACCATCATCCCTCACTTTCCGTCATCGACGGATTAAAACACCAACAGCATCAGGCAGGCAAACACCGGCACCGCCGCGGTCAGGCTGTCGATACGATCCAGTATGCCGCCATGACCGGGAATCAAATGCCCGCTGTCCTTGATGCCCGCTTCGCGTTTGAACATGCTTTCGGTCAAATCGCCCAGCACCGAAGCCAGCGCGGCGATCACCGAACAGGCCAGCAGCGTGGTCGGCACCACGTTCAGCGGCGCGTAGCGGCCGAACAGCCACGAGATCACCGCCGACGTCAGCAACCCGCCGATCAACCCTTCCCACGTTTTGCCCGGTGAGACCTTCGGCGCCAGCTTATGCTTGCCGAACAGCTTGCCGAACATGTAGGCACCGGAATCTGCGCCCCACACCAGCAACATCACGTACAGCAGCCACCAGGCGCCGGTAAACGGGTTTTGCTCGTAGCCGAACTGGCGCAGCGCCAGCATGCCCCAGAAAAACGGCACGATGGTCAGCAGGCCAAACAGCAGGCGCAGCGGGCGCGAATTGCGCCAGATAGCGGCCGAGCCGGGATAGAACAGCACCAACAGCAACGCCGCCAGCCACCAGGCCAACGACAGCCACAGCGAGCCGCTTATCTGCGGCACGGATTGATGGTAAGCGGGGACGCTGAGCATCATCAGCGCAAGCAGAAAACCGCACAGTATCGCCAACCAGATGCGCTGCGAACGGGAGGTAAAACCGGCCAGTTGGCCCCACTCCCAGGCAGCTAACATGCACACGACGAGCGTTACCAGAGCAAAGGCCAACGGCGGCAACAGGAACAGCGCCGCGATAACGATCGGGATTAAAATCAGAGCAGTTATGAGGCGATACTTCAGCAAAAGTTCTCCCTAGGACGCATCGGCGCCGTTAGGTGTTGTTCCCCCGAAGCGGCGCTCACGTTGTGCAAATGCATTCAGCGCACCTTCAAAGACAAGTTCATCGAAATCAGGCCAGAGCACATCAGTAAAGTAAAGTTCAGCATAGGCGATTTGCCACAGCAGGAAATTACTGATGCGATGCTCGCCACCGGTGCGGATAACCAGATCCACCGGCGCCAGGTCGCTCATGCAAACCCGCTCGTTCAATAATTCCTCGCTGATCTGATCCGGGTGCAACTCGCCTACCCGTACCTGTTCGGCCAGTTCCCTTACTCCCTGAATGATATCCCAACGGCCGCCGTAGTTGGCAGCGATATTGAGCGTCAGGCCATCGTTATTTTCCGTCAGAGCTTCAGAGCGGCGGATCCGCTCCTGCAAACGCGCGCTGAATCGGCTAATATCGCCGATCACTCGCAGCCTGACGTTATGTTTATGCAGGCTTTTTACTTCACTATCCAAAGCGCGGACAAAAAGCTCCATCAGGGCAGAGACTTCCTGCACCGGACGGTTCCAGTTTTCGCTGCTGAAGGCATAAAGCGTGAGCGCATCTAAATGGTGGCTGGCGGCAAAACTGACCGCGCGGCGAACCGATTTCACCCCTGCTTTATGACCGAAGACACGTAACTTGCCCTGACGTTTGGCCCAGCGTCCGTTACCGTCCATGATAATGGCGACATGGCGCGGCCCCGGGGAAGATGGATTAGCCTCTTGTTGGTTTGCGGACGACATAACTCGTACTTATTTCCTCAATAGAAATATAACTGCCTTTCCGGAACATCAGGCCCTTACGCGCAAAAAAAGCCGTGTGCCCGACACGGCTTTCAGCCTGCCCTTGCGACACCCGGCGCAGCCGGGCCGCCATTGACGCACAAGGCGCCAATCGGGCCATAATTCAACGGTATAACCGCTGACAGGTGGCGCAGACTATACCACCTCAGCGGGGCATGAACAAACGGCCCCGCTGCGGCGCACGCGAATTACGAGCAAAATCGGATAATCACCGTGATCGGCCGCACAACGCGCGAACCCGCTCCTCAGCGGCGGCGCGCGCCTGACGGTCAATGTCTAAGACCGCTTCGATGCTCGTCGGTTCCTGCAGCGCGAGACGTTCCACCACCTGGCGATTGACCGCCGCGATATCGGTAAAGCGAATCTGCTGCTGCAAAAATGCCGCCACGGCGATTTCGTTGGCCGCGTTCAGCGCGGTGGTGGCCGCCTGGCCGGCATCAAACGCTTCGATCGCCAAATACAGGCAAGGATAACGCTCACGCTCCGGTTCGGCGAAGGTCAGCGAACCGATACGGCAGAAGTCCAGCGCTTCCACACCGGAATTCACACGCTGCGGATACGCCATCGCGTGAGCGATTGGCGTGCGCATATCCGGCGTCCCCAACTGCGCCAGCACGCTGCCGTCGGCATAGCGCACCATCGAGTGAATCACCGACTGCGGGTGCAGGATCACTTCCATTTGCTCGGCCGAGGCGTTAAACAGCCAGCGGGCCTCAATGTATTCCAGACCTTTGTTCATCATGGTGGCGGAATCCACCGAGATCTTGCGACCCATCGACCAGTTCGGGTGGGCGCAGGCTTGATCCGGCGTCATCGCGGCGAACTGTTCCAACGGCGTGGTGCGGAACGGGCCGCCGGAACCGGTAAGCACGATGCGCGAAACACCATGACTGTCCAGTGAAGAGTATCCCAACTGACGCTGAATGTTCTCAGGCAAACTCTGAAAAATCGCGTTGTGCTCGCTGTCGAGCGGCAGCAGTTGCGCCTGGCTTTGCCGCACCGCGTCCATAAACAGACGGCCGCAGGTGACCAGCGACTCTTTGTTGGCCAGCAGCACCTGCTTGCCCGCGCGGATCGCCGCCAGCGTCGGCAACAGCCCCGCGGCGCCGACGATGGCCGCCGTCACTTGATCGACGTCATCCAAAGCGGCCAATTCACAGGCCGCTTGTTCCCCAGCCAACACTTCGGTAGCGACACCGTTCTCCGCCAGGATAGCGCGCAGCTCGCGCGCGGCGCTTTCATCCGCCATCGCGGCAAACGCGGGCCGAAATTCCATGCATTGCTGCGCCATGACCGCAACATTGCGGCCGGCCACCAGCGCTTTGATCGCAAAACGGTCGAGATTCGCCCTGACCACGGCCAGGGTGCTGGTCCCTACCGAGCCGGTCGAGCCAAGAATGGTCAGTTGCTTCATGAGTTCACTCTGAATAACTGTCTGATGAGATCGGAGGTGCTCCAGTGTGGAACCTTGGACACCGCTTGTCCATGATCTTTCAGTACGATGAAACGGGATCTGCGCCACAAAAAACAAAGCGCCGCCCAGGCGACGCTTTTTTTCTGCGCGATGCTGATTAGAATTCCATCAGCTCTTTTTCTTTCTCCGCCAGCGCGGCGTCGACCAGCTTGATGTAAGCGTCGGTCATTTTCTGAATCTCGTCTTGTGAACGACGCTCTTCGTCTTCGCTGATCTCTTTATCTTTCAGCAGCGCCTTGACCTTGTCGTTGGCGTCGCGACGCACGTTACGCACCGCTACGCGGCCCTGCTCGGCTTCGCCGCGCACGATCTTGATCAGATCCTTACGACGTTCTTCGGTCAGCGGAGGCAGCGGAACGCGAATGTCAGAACCGGCGGAAGACGGGTTGAGGCCCAGATCGGAGCTCATGATCGCTTTCTCAACGGCCTGGCTCAGGCTGCGGTCGAATACGTTGATTTTCAGCGTGCGGGAGTCTTCCACGGTCACGTTGGCCAGCTGACGCAGCGGCGTAGCGGCGCCGTAGTATTCCACCATGATGCCGTCCAGAATGCTTGGAGAAGCGCGGCCGGTACGGATCTTGCTGATTTGGTTTTTGAATGCTTCTACGCTTTTTTCCATGCGTGAATCAGCATCTTTTCTGATTTCATTAGTCACGTTGCAAACCCTTGGAAGCTGGTTACTTGGCAGGCGATACTCAAGTATAGCCCGTAATCGTACTCGAAGAGCGCGCGGCGCCTGGCGTCACGCGCTCCGAAAAAGAGGTGTGAACAGCCTTATTTGCTGATCAGCGTACCTTCGTTCTCACCCATCACCACGCGGCGCAGCGCACCAGGCTTGTTCATGTTGAACACGCGGATCGGCAGACCGTGATCGCGGGCCAGCGTAAACGCCGCCAGATCCATCACTTTCAGCTCGCGCTCCAGCACGTCCTGATAGGTTAATTGTTCATACAGCGTCGCATCCGGGTTTTTCACCGGATCGGCGGAGTATACGCCATCCACTTTGGTGGCTTTCAGCACCACGTCCGCTTCGATCTCGATGCCGCGCAGGCAGGCAGCGGAATCGGTAGTAAAGAACGGGTTGCCGGTACCGGCGGAGAAGATCACCACGCGGTTGTTGCGCAGCAGGCTGATAGCCTCTGCCCAGCTGTAATTATCACATACGCCGTTCAGCGGGATCGCTGACATCAGGCGGGCGTTCACATAGGCACGGTGCAGTGCATCACGCATAGCCAGGCCGTTCATCACGGTAGCCAGCATTCCCATGTGGTCGCCCACTACGCGGTTCATGCCGGCTTGCGCCAGCCCCGCGCCGCGGAACAAGTTCCCGCCGCCAATAACTACACCGACCTGAATTCCCAGTTCGACCAGCTCTTTCACTTCCTGAGCCATGCGATCCAAAACGCTGGCGTCGATACCAAAACCTTCTGCACCTTGCAGGGCTTCGCCACTCAGTTTAAGCAGAATACGCTGATATACGGGTTTTGCATTGGTTGCCATGGTGTTCTGTCCTAAGAAGCAGTATTAGTAGTGGGGATTTCAGCCGATGAAACGCGCCTGAGGTGAGCATCACGCTGCAGGGCCTGCCACCGGTGTAATTCTGGCTGGATAGTATGGAACCGCCAGACGGCGGTTCCATCGACAGTCATTAAGACTGTTTGCTCATCGCGGCAACTTCAGCAGCGAAGTCGGTTTCGACTTTCTCGATGCCTTCGCCCACTTCGAAGCGAATGAAGTTGGTCACGTCAGCGTTGTGCTCTTTCAGCACCTGAGCAACGGATTTGCTCGGATCCATAACGAAAGGCTGACCGGTCAGAGAAACTTCGCCGGTGAATTTCTTCATGCGGCCTTCAACCATTTTCTCTGCGATTTCTTTCGGCTTGCCGGACTGCATGGCGATGTCCAGCTGAACCTGGTACTCTTTTTCTACCACTTCAGCAGACACGTCTTCTGGCTTCACGAACTCTGGCTTGCTCGCCGCAATGTGCATTGCGATTTGCTTAACCAGCTCTTCGTCAGCGCCTTTAGCCGCAACCAGAACGCCAATGCGCGCGCCGTGCAGGTAGCTGCCCAGCACGTCGCCTTCCAGGGAAGCAACGCGACGAATGTTGATGTTTTCGCCGATTTTTGCCACCAGCGCTACGCGCTCTTCTTCGAACTGTGCTTTCAGCACGTCAACGTCAGTGATTTTGCCGGCCATAGCGGCATCCAGCACTTTGTCGGCGAACGCCTGGAAACCGGCGTCTTTCGCAACGAAGTCAGTCTGGCAGTTAACTTCCAGAATGATGCCGTAGTTGCCTTCGATCTTGGTTTTGATCACGCCGTCAGCAGCTACGTTGCCTGCTTTTTTAGCGGCTTTGATCGCACCGGACTTACGCATGTTTTCGATTGCCAGTTCGATGTCGCCGTTGGATTCAACCAGCGCCTTCTTGCAATCCATCATGCCAGCGCCGGTACGCTCGCGCAGTTCTTTTACCAGGGCAGCGGTAATATCAGCCATTTATTTTTCCTCGGTTATCTCGCGTGGAGACAGTTCTCATTCAGATAAGCAAAGGGGGCCTTTACAGGCCCCCCTAACCAACATATGTCAATACCTGGTTAATAAGGGCTCAGTGACGAGCTTGCCTTATTATTCAGCTTCTACGAAGCCTTCTTCCGCCTGAACGGCCAGATCTTGAGAACGACCTTCACGCACAGCGGCAGCAACAGCAGTCAGGTACAGGTTTACTGCACGGATTGCGTCGTCGTTACCAGGGATGATGAAGTCAACGCCGTCTGGGTTGGAGTTGGTATCAACGATAGAGAATACCGGGATACCCAGGTTGTTGGCTTCTTTGATCGCGATGTGCTCGTGATCGGCATCGATAACGAACAGTGCGTCTGGCAGACCGCCCATATCTTTGATACCGCCCAGGGAGTTTTCCAGCTTGGCCAGTTCACGAGTGCGCATCAGCGCTTCTTTCTTGGTCAGCTTGTCCAGGGTGCCGTCTTGAGACTGGATTTCCAGATCTTTCAAACGCTTGATGGACTGACGAACGGTTTTCCAGTTAGTCAGCATGCCACCCAACCAGCGGTGGTTCACGAAGAACTGGTCACAGCTGTTCGCAGCGTCTTTTACCGCTTCGCTTGCTGCGCGTTTGGTACCAACGAACAGGATCTTGCCTTTACGGGAAGAGATCTTGCTCAGTTCAGCCAGAGCGGCGTTGAACATTGGTACAGTCTGCTCCAGGTTGATGATGTGAACCTTGTTACGAGCGCCGAAGATGAAAGGCTTCATTTTCGGGTTCCAGTAACGGGTCTGGTGACCAAAGTGAACACCAGCCTTGAGCATGTCGCGCATGGAAACAGTTGCCATGATTAAACCTCTATAGATTAATTGGGGTTATGCCTCCACGTATCCCATAACGCCGACCCTGGCGGCGACAAGTCACCTCAGGGCACCCCGGCGGATGTGCCGATACGTGTGTGTTATTTACACAAAATGAGTGCAGTTAAAGTATTTTCGGCTCATTCCCGCCAGGTCACAAGAACCAAGACACGGATCGCCGGCGCGCTTTATACCATAAACCCGCCGCCGACACCAACTTTTGTTGCGTTTCGCCGGGCGTCAGGAAATGAAATTTGGCAGCCCCGGCCGGGCTGATACCATAAGTCACTGCTTCTTATTGTCGACGATAACGACACCTGCGGACGAATTTCATGGCAATCTCAATTAAAACACCTGATGACATCCAAAAAATGCGCGTGGCCGGCCGCCTGGCCGCCGAAGTGCTGGAGATCATCGAGCCGCACGTCAAACCTGGCGTGACCACCGGCGAGCTGGACCGTATCTGTCACGAGTACATCACCAACGAGCAGCAGGCCATTTCCGCCTGCCTCGGCTATCACGGCTTCCCGAAATCCGTGTGCATTTCGGTGAACGAAGTGGTGTGCCACGGCATCCCGAGCGACGACAAAACGCTGAAAGACGGCGACATCGTCAACATCGACGTGACCGTGATTAAAGACGGTTTCCACGGCGACACCTCGAAGATGTTCATCGTCGGCAAACCGACCATTCTGGGCGAGCGCCTGTGCCGCGTTACTCAGGAAAGCCTGTATCTGGCGCTGAAGATGGTCAAACCGGGCATCCGTCTGCGCACCCTGGGCAAGGCTATCCAGCAATTCGTCGAAGCCGAGAAGTTCTCCGTGGTGCGCGAGTACTGCGGCCACGGCATCGGCGAAGTGTTCCACGAAGAGCCGCAGGTGCTGCACTATGACGCGGACGACGGCGGCGTGGTGCTGCAGCCGGGCATGGCCTTCACCATCGAACCGATGGTCAACGCCGGCGACTACCGCATCCGCACCATGAAAGACGGCTGGACGGTAAAAACCAAAGATCGCAGCTTGTCGGCGCAGTATGAGCATACTATTGTGGTGACTGATAACGGCTGCGAGATAATGACGTTGCGCAAGGATGACACCATCCCCAACATCATTACGCACGAGATGTAAGCACCGCGGCGAACGCCGCGTGCAGAATATCACCAGGCCGGCTTATGCCGGCCTTTTTTATGGGCTGCGCACTATGTCTGACAATCTTCTTCAACAGGCGGCCCCGGCCGTGCCGATGCCGCCCGCCTCCCCCAGCGCCTACGGCGACGACGAGCTCACCTGCCCGGTGCTGAAACAGCGGCTGGAACAGTTTCAGCTGTGGCTGGCGGCGGCGTTCGACGCCGGCTCCAGCGCAGAAAGCCTGGTGGCGGCGCGCAGCGACTTCATCGATCGCCTGCTGCGCCGGCTGTGGACGTTCTACGGCTTTGAAGATATCCCGGAAACCGCGCTGGTGGCGGTCGGCGGCTACGGCCGCGGCGAGCTGCACCCGCTGTCGGATATCGACGTGCTGGTGCTCAGCCAGCGCCGGCTGACGGAGCAACAGTCGCAGCGGGTCGGCGAATTCATCACCCTGCTGTGGGATCTCAAGCTGGAAGTGGGCCACAGCGTGCGCACCCTGGAAGAGTGTCTGCTGGAAGGGCTGGCGGATCTGACCGTGGCCACCAACCTGATCGAATCGCGCATGATCTGCGGCGACGTCGCGCTGTTCCTGCAGATGCAAAAACATATCTTCAGCGACGGCTTTTGGCCTTCGCCGCAGTTTTTCCACGCCAAGATCAACGAGCAGCAAGAACGTCATCAGCGCTACCACGGCACCAGCTATAACCTGGAGCCGGATATCAAAAGCAGCCCCGGCGGCCTGCGTGACATCCACACGCTGCTGTGGGTGGCGCGCCGCCACTTCGGCGCCACCTCGCTGGACGAAATGGTCGGCTTCGGCTTTCTCACCCAGGCCGAACGCAACGAGCTGAACGAATGCCAGAGCTTCCTGTGGCGCATCCGCTTTGCGCTGCACCTGGTGCTGCCGCGTTACGACAACCGTCTGCTGTTCGATCGCCAGCTCAGCGTCGCGCAGCTGCTGCGCTATGAAGGCGAAGGCAACGAGCCGGTCGAGCGCATGATGAAAGACTTCTACCGCATGACGCGGCGCGTCAGCGAGCTGAACCACATGCTGCTGCAGCTGTTCGACGAAGCCATCCTGGCGCTGGACGCCACCGAAAAACCGCGTCCGCTGAACGACGATTTCCAACTGCGCGGCGCTCTGATCGATCTGCGTGACGAAACGCTGTTCATCCGCGAGCCGCAAGCCATCATGCGCATGTTCTACCTGATGGTGCGCAACCGCGAGATCAAAGGCATTTACTCCACCACCGTGCGCCAGCTGCGCCACGCGCGCCGCCACCTGAAACAGCCGCTGTGCACCATCCCGGAAGCGCGCGATCTGTTCATGGCCATCCTGCGCCATCCCGGCGCGGTGTCGCGCGCGCTGGTGCCGATGCACCGTCACAGCGTGCTGTGGGCCTATATGCCGCAGTGGGGCAAGATCGTCGGGCAGATGCAGTTCGATCTGTTCCACGCCTATACTGTCGACGAACACACTATCCGGGTGCTGCAGAAGCTGGAGAGCTTCGCCGATCCGCAAACCCGGCCGCGCCATCCGCTGTGCGTGGAGCTGTATCCGCGCCTGCCGCACCCGGAACTGCTGCTGCTGGCGGCCTTGTTCCACGATATCGCCAAAGGGCGCGGCGGCGATCACTCGATCCTCGGCGCGGAGGACGTGGTGGAGTTCGCCGAGCTGCACGGCCTCAACTCGCGAGAAACCCAACTGGTGGCCTGGCTGGTGCGCTGCCACCTGCTGATGTCGGTCACCGCGCAGCGCCGCGATATCCAGGATCCGACGGTGATCCAGCAGTTCAGCAGCGAAGTGCAGAGCGAAACTCGTCTGCGCTACCTGGTATGCCTGACGGTGGCGGATATCTGCGCCACCAACGAAACCCTGTGGAACAGCTGGAAGCAGAGCCTGTTGCGCGAGCTGTATTTCGCCACCGAGAAACAGCTGCGCCGCGGCATGCAAAACAGCCCGGATCTGCGCGAACGCGTGCGCCACCACCGGCTGCAGGCGCTGGCGCTGCTGCGCATGGACAACATCGACGAAGAGGCGCTGCACCGCATCTGGAGCCGCTGCCGCGCCGACTATTTCCTGCGCCACTCGCCGAATCAGCTGGCCTGGCACGCCCGCCATCTGCTGGCCCACGATTCCACCCAGCCGCTGGTGCTGGTCAGCCGCCAGGCGACGCGCGGCGGCACCGAGATCTTCATCTGGAGCCCGGATCGTCCTTATCTGTTCGCCGCCGTTGCCGGGGAGATGGATCGCCGCAACCTGAGCGTGCACGACGCCCAGATCTTCACCAACCGCGACGGTATGGCGATGGACACCTTTATCGTGCTGGAGCCGGACGGCAGCCCGCTGGCGCAGGATCGCCACGCGGCGATCCGCCAGGCGCTGCTGCAGGCCATCACCCAGCGTGAGTACCAGCCGCCGCGCGTGCGCCGCCCCTCTTCCAAGCTGCGCCACTTCAGCGTGCCGACCGAGGTCACCTTCCTGCCGACCCACACCGATCGCCGCAGCTACCTGGAGCTGACCGCGCTCGACCAACCCGGCCTGCTGGCGCGGGTGGGCGAAGTGTTCGCCGATCTGGGGCTGTCGCTGCATGGCGCGCGCATTTCCACCATCGGCGAGCGGGTCGAGGATTTGTTTATCCTGGCCGACGGCGAGCGGCGCGCGCTCGACCAAGAAACGCGCAGAAAGTTGGAGCAACGGTTGACAGAGGCCCTCACCCCAAACGATAAAATGTGATACAAGTAACTTTTTACCGACAACATCAGGAAAGAGAACAGCATGCAGCAATTACAGAACGTTATTGAAAGCGCCTTCGAACGCCGTGCGGACATCACCCCGGCGAACGTAGACACCGTAACGCGCGAAGCGGTAAACCAGGTGATCGGCCTGCTGGACAGCGGCGCCCTGCGCGTCGCCGAGAAGATCGACGGTCAATGGGTCACCCACCAGTGGCTGAAGAAAGCCGTGCTGCTCTCTTTCCGCATCAACGACAACAAGGTGATGGACGGCGCGGAAACCCGCTACTACGACAAAGTGCCGATGAAATTCGCCGACTACGACGAAGCGCGCTTCCAGAAGGAAGGCTTCCGCGTCGTGCCGCCAGCCACCGTGCGCCAGGGCGCGTTCATCGCTCGCAACACCGTGCTGATGCCGTCTTACGTTAACATCGGCGCCTACGTCGACGAAGGCACCATGGTCGACACCTGGGCCACCGTCGGTTCTTGCGCGCAGATCGGCAAAAACGTTCACCTGTCCGGCGGCGTCGGCATCGGCGGTGTGCTGGAGCCGCTGCAGGCCAACCCGACCATCATCGAAGACAACTGCTTCATCGGCGCGCGTTCCGAAGTGGTGGAAGGCGTGATCGTGGAAGAAGGCTCGGTGATTTCGATGGGCGTCTACCTCGGCCAGAGCACCCGCATCTATGACCGCGAGACCGGCGAAATCCATTACGGCCGCGTGCCGGCGGGCTCGGTGGTGGTTTCCGGCAACCTGCCGTCGAAAGACGGTTCTTACAGCCTGTACTGCGCGGTGATCGTCAAGAAAGTCGACGCCAAAACGCGCGGTAAAGTCGGCATTAATGAGTTATTGCGTACTATCGACTAAATTGAAATAGCGGGTGATTCACCCGCTATTTTTTTGTCTGCGTTTCGCTGGCAGTCACAGTCGCAGATCTCGCTTTCCGCCATAATCGCAGTCGTGGAATATAACGATCACATCTAAAGAGGGCGCAGTATGTACGATAACTTGAAGAGTTTGGGCATCAATCAACCGGAAGACGTCGATCGCTATAGCCTGCGTCAAGAGGCCAACAACGACATCCTCAAGATCTATTTCCGCAAGGACAAGGGCGAGTTCTTCGCCAAGAGCGTGAAGTTCAAGTATCCGCGCCAGCGTAAAACCGTGGTGGCGGACAACGCCGGCCAGGGCTACAAGGAAATTCACGAGATCAACCCGAACCTGCGTTACGTGATCGACGAGCTGGATCAGCTGTGCCAGCGCGATCAGGTGGAAGTGGATCTGAAGCGTAAAATCCTCGACGACCTGCGCCATCTCGAAGGCGTGGTGTCGCACAAGATTGCCGAGATCGAAGCCGATCTGGAAAAACTCACCCGCGGCAAATAATGCGGATCGGCTGACCCGCATCATCGTTAAGGCGCCCTTTTGCGGCGCCTTTTTACGTTATGACTGCAGCAGCGTGCCCCACTGCTCGACCCACGGGCAGGCGGCCACTTCCGGCTCCGGCTGTTCCATCGCATCGATTTCCAGCACTTCGCCAACGCGGGTGGCGCCCTGTTCCTGCAGCAGCGCATCGAACGTGCGCCCGGCGCCGCAGAAGTGGTCATAGCTGCTGTCGCCGAGGGCGATCAGCCCATAGCGCAGCTCCGGCTGATAGCCAACCTGATCGCGGATAGCGTGGAACAGCGGCGCGATGCTGTCCGGCAGATCGCCCTGCCCGGTGGTGGAGGTGATCACCAGCGCGTAGTGCTGACGATAAAACTGCCAGGCCTCCAGCGTGCCCTCTTCAAACAGTTTGACCTCATGGCCCTGCTCGCTGAGGATGTTTTGCGCCTCTTCCGCCACCAGCAGCGAATTGCCGTAGACCGTTCCCACGAAGATACCAACCTGAGCCATGGCTCCTACTCCCTTCATTACCTTTAAAAATTGTCAGCTATCCTGACCGTTAGCCGCGCTAAACTCAACCCCGGCAAGTTCAGGGAATACCCCCGCCCAGCCGAACTGCGCCATCACCCCTTGCCAGGCCTCGTCCCAGCGCGCCGTTACCTGCAGCGGCTCGCCGGTCACCGGGTGCGTCAGCTGCAGATGGCTGGCGTGCAGCATCAGGCGCGGGCAACCGAAATGCTGCGCCATCCCGCGATTCTGCCGCAGATCGCCGTGCTTGCTGTCGCCGATGATCGGGTGGCGCAGGTGCGCCATATGGCGCCGCAGCTGATGTTTGCGGCCGGTTTCCGGCTGCAGTTCCACCAGACTGTAACGCGCGCTGTCGTAGCGGCCGACGGCCACCGGCATCTCTACCTGCGCCAACGGCCGGTAGTGCGTCACGGCCGGCTGCGGCCCCTTGTCGGCATCGGCATGTTTATCGGCGATTTTATCCAGCTCCGCCGTCAGCGGGTAGTCGAGGGTCGCCTCCTCCTGCACGTAACCGCGCACCACCGCATGGTAGGTTTTCTGCACCTGATGCTGCTCGAACTGCTGCGACAGCAGGCGCGCCACCTCGCTGGAGAGCGCCATCAGCAGCACGCCGGACGTCGGACGATCGAGACGGTGCACGGTAAAGACGTGCTTCCCGAGCTGATCGCGCACCGTCTGCATCATAAAGCGAGTTTCATGACGGTCCAGCCAACTGCGGTGCACCAACCAGCCCGACGGTTTGTTCACCGCCACCAGGTGTTCATCCTGATACAAAATCTCAATCACATCGCATTCCCAGGTCAATAGCCGTTTCGGGCGCGAGTATAACAGGCATGGGACGCAACGCTAGTTCACCCATTCGATGGTCACCAGGCGCGTATCGGCGCGGCCGCGATCGTCCACCGCCCGAATGCGGTAGCGCCCGTTATTGATCGGCCGCCAGTCGATCGGTTTTTTGCTGGCGCTGCTGCCGAGATAGATATCGTCAACGAACCAGTACACCGTCTTGCTGTCGGCGTCCGTCACCGCATTGAAGGCGATTTTGTCCCGTCCCTGTTGCGACTGGCGCAGGGTATAAGTGGTGTTTTTCAACGGCGAGGTGATGCGCGGCGCGTTGCCGCCGACGGCGATGCCGTTGTCCTTGCAGCGATTGACCGGCGGCGCCCGCTTCGGCAGCCCGGCCTGGGCGAACACGTTGGCCAAATCGGAAGGCCAGAATTCAAAAATTTCGGTGCGGGTCTGCGCCGCGTCATACGGCGGGCAAACAACCTCGCCGCTATGAATATCCAGCACCACCGGCCGGTAGACGCTGTCTACCTTGATCGGCGACTTGCCGGGAATGAACCAGGTCTTGCCCTTTTGCTGGCACCACGGCGTCGGCAGATCGCCGCTGGCGAGACAGATGTCTACCCGCCGCAGCCGCTTGGGGAACGGATGTTTCGGTTCCCGCAGGGCGGGATAGCTGGCGTTGACGCTGTCGATGATATTGAAAAACAGCGGCGCGGCCGCCTCGGCACCGACCAACGCATTGTTGCCGCGCCCATCGAAGTTGCCTTCCCACACCACCAGCACGTAAGGGCCGAAAATCCCGACGCTCCAGGCGTCGCGAAAGCCCCATGAGGTGCCAGTCTTCCAGTACACCGGCAGCGACGAAGAACGCTGCGCCAGCGTATCGCCCGGCCGCCGGTGCTGGCGCAGCATATCCAGCGTGATGAAGCTGGCCTCCTCGCTCAACAGCCGCACCGGCCTCGGTTCACCCTCGTTCAGCCGCAATCGCAGCGGCCGCAGCTCGCCGCGGTTCGCCAGCAACGCGTACAGCTTCGCCAGCTCCTGCGCCGTCACCTCGCCGCCGCCCAGCACCAGCGACAGTCCGTAGTGGCTCTCATTGGCCATATTGGCGACGCCGGTCAGGCGTAAGAACTGATAAAAAGTCGGCTGGCGCAGCTGCGAGGCGACATATACCGCCGGGATGTTACGGCTGAAATTCAGCGCGTCGGTGGCGGTCACCGGGCCGAGAAAACGCCGGTCGAAATTTTCCGGCGCATAGGCACCGAACGACGAAGGCACGTCTTTCAGGATGGTCATCGGATGCAACACGCCCTGCTCCATGCCCAGCGCGTAGATGAACGGCTTCAGCGTCGAGCCCGGCGAACGTTTGGCGTTGGTGCCGTTCACCTGCCCCTGGATCGGCCGATTGTAATAGTCCGCCGAGCCCACCAGCGCGCGCACCCCCATATCGCGGCTGTCCACCAGCAGCACCGCGGCGTTTTGGATGCCGCGGCTGCGGTTGCGGGCGATAAAAGCGTTGACCTGCCGTTCGACCAGCCGCTGCAGCCCGGCGTCCAGCGTCGTGTCTACGCGGGTATCGCGCTGCACCAGTTGCTGCGTCTGCAGGCGCAGCTGTTCGATAAAGTGCGGTGCGATATAAGGCACTTGTTCAGGCTGCCGCAGCGCCAACGGCAGGCGGAACAGCGTTTGCTGGCTGGCGTCGGTGGGGTAAACCCGCTGCCAACGCTGGAACAGACGATTGCGCGCCTGCGTCAACGCCGCGCCGAGCACGCCGGTTTTCGGCTCCAGACGGTAGCTGGGCGACTGCGGCAAGACCGCCAGCGTCAGCGCCTCCGGCAGAGTCAACTCCCGCGGCGACTTGGCGAAATAGATCAGGCTGGCGGCGCCGATGCTTTCAATATTGCGGCCGTAGGGCGCGTAATTCAAATAGGCTTCCAGGATATCGCGCTTGGAGTAGCTCAGTTCCAGCTGCACCGCACGCAGCACCTGCAACACCTTGCCGCCCGGCGTACGGGTATTGAGATGCCAGCGCATCCGCGCCAGCTGCATGCTGATGGTCGAACCGCCCTGCATTTTGCCGCCGGCGACATAGCTGCGCCAGAAACCGCGCATCAGGCTGACAGGGTTAAAGCCGGGGTTATAGTAGAACCAACGATCTTCGTGCAGCAGCAACCCGCGCACCGCCAGCGGCGACACTTGCTCCAGCGGGGTCCACAGCCGGTAGCGATCGTCGTTGGCCAGCGTAATGCGCAGCAGCGCGCCGTGCCTGTCGTAATAAACGGAAGACTGCGGCAGCCCCTGCCACAGGGGCGGATGCGGCCACAGCCGAATTGCGGTCAACAGCAGCGCCAGTAAAAACACCGCCATCAAGCCGTTTTGCAGCACGCGCCCGGTCAGGATCTTCATACGTTCTCAGCATTCCGGCGCCAGACGCTGGCCTGGCGCCGGATACGGCCTAGTCGTTGCCCGCCGGCACCACCACCAGCTTGCCGCCGCCGGCCGACATGGCCTGCACTTCTCGGTCATACATGGCTTCGCCGTAGGCCGGTGGAATAATAAAGCTGCCGGTATTGGTGGCCTTGATCTGATAGACGAACTCCTGCACCTCGGTGCCGGCGCTGCCGTAGATAATCACCCGATCTTCACGGATGTCGCTGTAATCCGGCGCCCAGGTGGAGCCGGTGGCGGCCAGCGGCGACTGCCAGCCGCCGCGATCGTCGCTCTCCTCACCGGCATCGGCCGGTTCCGGCGGCGTCTGCTGCACCACTTCGAACCCGCCCGGCAGCAGATCGACAATCGCCAGGTTGCTCTGCCCCTCTTTCGAGTTGGCGCGCACCTTCAGATGGACGTTGATCTTCTGCCCCAGCGTCACCTGCGTCACCGGTTTGCCCTGTTCGTCGGTGTACTCGCGGACGATCTCAATCCCGCGCGACAGCGCTTTTTGCGGCGCGTTCAGATCGTAACCGGCCTGCGTCACCACATACCAGGCCGGCGCGCTGCCGCCGTTGGTGAAGCGCACGGCGGTGGCATCGGCGTTGAACTGCCCCTGAACGAACAGCCCCTGCAGCTCACTGATGCGCTGTGGCTCACCGCCGGCTTTATCTACCTGCACGATGCCTAACGCGTCCGCATTGGCGGATTGCGCCGCCACCTGGGCCGAATAGCTTTCCAGCGCCAGGATGCTCATTGCAGAGGAGTAGGTGGTATAACGCTCTTCCTTCAGTGCCTTGACCATATTCTCCAGCACCTGCGGCGGAATCGACGCCACCTTCTCAGGGAAGTGACGGGTAATCAAATACAGCCGCGTCGCATCCTGCACCAGCGGATCGAAATAGTTCTGCGTCCACCAGGCGCTGTCATAGGCTTTGCTCAGTTGCTGCCAGCTCGGTTGCAACAGCGCGGCGGCTTCGTCGTCCATCTTCAACAGGCGATAGGAAGAGGCCAGATAGAGTGCGCTCAGATCGGTTTTCCAGCCCTCGCCATAGCGTTTTTGCAGCGTATCCTGCACCGCCGCCAGCGAGTTGGTGGTCACTTCGCCCTGCAGCGTCAGCAGGTAAACCGCCCAGCTGCGCAGGCGCAGCAGATACAGATCGTCGAATCCGCTGGCCGCCAGCTCACGCAACGCGCCGTTGGCTTCGTCCAGCATGCCTTCCGGCAGGGCGTAACCCGCCGCTTTGGCCTCGAGCAGATATTGCACCACATAAGGCGTGACGAAAGGATCGGCATCCGGCGACGAACGCCAGGCGCCGATCGCCCCGCTGTCGTTCTGACGGGCGCGCAGCACGCCCAGCAGGTTGCTCAGCTGCTTGCTGACTTCCGCCTGGCTCAGGCTGCCTTTCATCTCTGGATGGCGGCTCTGCAACATCAGCGGAATGGAACGGCTGACGATCTGCTCGGAACAGTAATACGGATAATCCGCCAGGTATTGCGCCAACCCGCTGGTCAGCACCAGCGGCGAATTCGACACCGCCGCCCGGCGCTGCGCGAAGGCGTCGAACATCTGGCGCAGGCCATCGACGTTCTGGCTGCCGCCGCTCATGCGCCCCATCACCGATTGAGTACGGTACGGCGCCGCCGGCCGCACCGAGGTGCTGACGGTGCGACGGCTGGCCTGGTCGCCGTAACGGGCGTCGAACACCAGCGGCGCATCGCCCAAAACGGCTTTGGCGCGCAGACGGAAGGCGATCACGCCCTCGCGTTTTTCCGCCAGCGTCAGGCTTTGCGTCGCGTTGCCCACCACCTCCAATTGCGGCGGCGGCGTCAGCAGGACGTTGATGGCTGCCGACTG
This sequence comes from Serratia sp. EWG9, assembly GCF_019913725.1. Taxonomy (NCBI): domain Bacteria; kingdom Pseudomonadati; phylum Pseudomonadota; class Gammaproteobacteria; order Enterobacterales; family Yersiniaceae; genus Serratia; species Serratia sp. EWG9. Next base: position 175,816 of record NZ_JADNRO010000008.1, on the reverse strand, counting down.
GCCGTTCAGCCCTTCGAGGTTGTTGCTGACGCCCACGCTGACGTCGAACTCATCGCCCGGCGCCACCATCGCCGGCACGTTCGGCGTCATGATGAAGCTGTCGCGCACCGTAGCGGCGGTTTGCGCCTTGCCGATTTTCTCCGGCGTCACCGAAATCGCCATGACGCGGATCTTGCCGTTGAAGTAATCCGGCACCGGGTAGACGAACTGCTTCTCGCCGCTGACTTCGGTTATGCCGGACCAATAGGCCACCGGCTTATCGCGCTTGCGCTTGAACGGGTTGAGGTTGAGATCCAGCCCTTCGCCCGCATCGCCGCCCGGCGCCGCGGTCAGCGCCATCAGCTTGCTGAATTCCGGCAGGATCAGATCGAGGATCTGCGAGCTGCTCACGTTCAGTTCGCGCTTGCTGAAGAAGAACTCCAGCGGATCCTTCAGGCGATAACGCGCCACCTGCAAAATGCCCTCATCGACGGCGAACAGCGCCACCTGCTGCGGCGCATCGGTCTTGACAGTCATCGTCAGGTTTTCACCCGGTTTGATGACCTCCGGTGCCGTCACCTCAAGGCTGTTTTGGCGCGCCCTGGTACTGATCTTGAACGGCATCACGCCATAGCTCAGCGGGCTCATGAAGATCTCGCTGGAGTTGATGTCGCGCACGAACTGCACGTTGATGTAGCCGTTGCCCTCCATGCCGGCCGGCACGCGGATCGTCTGCACCGAGCTGGTGGTGTCGGTGTGGAACCACTGCCAGGCGTAAACCTTGTCCTTCTCGATGGTGATCAAGCCACTGCCGGTATAAGGCGCGTTGATCGCCACCTCGATCTCTTCGCCGGGCTGATATTCCGCCTGGTTGAGTTTTAGCTTCAGTTCGGCGTTGCGATCCAGCGAACGGCTCAGGTTGGCGTTGCCGGCCACGCTGTAGGCGACGCGGTTGAGCGTCTTGCCCTGCGCATCTTCGATCACCAGCACGAAGTCGCCCGGCTTATCGGTCGCCAGCCGCAGATCCGCGCCCTGATCGCCCAGCGCCAGCGGCTGTTCCGAGAGCTGCACTTCCTTCATCTTCGACTGATATTTGTAAACGCCCGAATCCTGTTTGGTCAGCACCGAAATGTATTTCTGTTCGATCAGCACCTGCTTCAGGTTCGGCATGGCGATCTGTTTCAAGGCCTGATCGATGGCGATCACGTTCAGATGCCGCTCCGCATCGCGATTGATGTAGCCCAGATCGCCGTCGGCCTTCACCCCAATCAGGTAATCGTAAGGCGAAACCAGCGTACGGGCGGTAGCCGCCACCGAGCGACCGCCGCCGGCAACGAACGCCTCCGACAACAGCTGCAGCTGATAAGTGGCGTCGGCGTAAGATTTCAGATCGAGCGGAATATCAGCCGCGCCGTGTTCATCGGTGGTGCGATCTTCCAGCTCGGTTTCGAACCCGTCGCTGTTTTGTCGGTTTTCGTAGAACGCATAATCCGGGAAGCGATCGAAGCTCGGATACATTGGCCGCAGCGTCAGCCTGGTGGTCACACGGCGATCTTGCGCCGGGGTGCCGAACAGGTTCTGCACATCGATGCTGGCCTTCAGCTCAGACGGTTTGACCCAGCCTTGCTGGCGGTCCGGCGTCAACGCCAGCTTCACTTTCAGTTGATCCGGCTCGAACTCCTTCACATTGACTGCGGTATGGCCGAGCAGCGTGGAGGTGTCGTTGTTTTTGCCGATCAGATACAGATAAACGTTCCACTCGCCGGTGGGCGAGTTTTCATCGGTGGTATAGCTCAGTTCGTTGAAACCGCTGGCGCCCAGCGTCAGTGGCACGGTGGACATCAGCTTGTCGCGCGGATCGCGAATTTCGGCGCGCACCGGCACGCCGGCGAGGCCAACGCGCCAGTCGGCGGCGCGAGTGATCAGGCCGATATTGAAGGTATCTCCCGGCCGATACACGCCGCGGTCGGAGAACAGGTAGCTGCTGAGCGTGCGCGGATCGGTCGGCGTTTGTTCACCGGCAACGTCGAAGCGCGAGAAATCCAGCCCGCGATCGTTATAGCTGCCGGTCGGCAGGAAGGAGACATCCCCTTCTTTCTCCACCAGGAACATCACCGGCTGGCGCTCGTTGGTGTACACATCCAGCGCCGGGAAACGCACGTGGCCGTCGGCGCCGGTGGTTTGGCTGAGCAGCGTCACGCCGTTTTTGGCCACCACAGATACGTTGGCGCCGCTGACCGGCGCACCGCTTTGGATCGACTGCACGAAGACGTCGCGCGTCTTATCCTGCGAGCTCTTGGCGACGATGCCCAGATCGGTCACCACCACAAAACGCGAATCGCCGACGTCGGGCTGTTCTTCCCCTGCGCTCTCGTCCTGTTCCTGCTCCTGCTCGGCGCCCGCCTCTTCCGCCGCCGGTTTGCGATTCGGCTGCCATTCCGACAGCGTCAACAGAAACACCCCGCGATGGGAACTGGCGTTGGTGGAGAGATAGCGGGAAAGATCGATGCCCTGATAGTTCACTTCCCCCGGCCGCTCGTTGTTGAGCGCCGTCTGGTATTTGAAATGCTCGGTGAAATACTCATCGTTGAGCCGGTTGAATTCCGTGGACGAGTATTCCCGGCTTTTGAAGGAAACAATGTGCTGCAGCTGACTCGGGATCACCCGCTTGATGTCCAGCCGCAGGCCCGCCACGTTGCGCGCCGCCACGCTGATCTGCTTGTCGCCGTTGACCGACAGCAGCGAGCCCTGCGACATGAACTGCAGCGATTTCGGGAACTCCGGCACTTCGACCACCCGATAAACCTTCTTCGGCATTTTGTAACCGCCGGCGGAGACCAGCTGGTTATCGATCTCGAGCAGCATAAAGCGGTGCGCCGGGGCGTCAAAACGGAAGCTGAACTGCGGCTGATAGGCCTCTTCCGCCTCGTTAAGCGTCAACGGCAGCGGCGTCGCCTGCGCCAGCACGTTCTTGCCGACGCTGTCTACCGTCCATGGGTAAAAGTCTTCAGCATCATTGGCGGCCTCGGCATCGCTCGGATCGTGCTGCGGCAGCAGCCAGGCTTTCGCGGCCCGCGCCAGCTCTTTATCCTTCACCGCATCGCTGAAACCAACCACCAGCGCACGCTGCCCTTTGCCGCCGTCGGTGTCCACCACCTGGGCGCTGGCGTCGCTCAGCGCCAGGCTGTAGAGGGTAGGAACCTTGACCCAGTTGCTTTTCGCCTCTTCGACCGCGTTGCCGGCCGCCGTCGATTTAACGCCCTTGCCGACGGTCAGATGTACCGCGCCGCCCTGATCCAGCGCCTGCAGCGGCTCGGAATGCACCCAGGCGTTCAGTTTTTTCTCGTCATAGACCAGAGAGAAATTCAGCTTCTTCTCGGAGGTGGCGCTGCCTTCTTTCAATCCCAGCGAAATCTGTTTTTCAAAGCTGGCGACGTCGACCGGCGCGTTGAACTGCAGATTGAAAATCGCGCTGCGTTTCTGCGCATTCTGCGGATCGCGGTAGTACTCGGCCTGCCCCAGACGGTAGCCGAACGCAGGCACGGTGAAGGCATAGCGGGTTTTGGCGAGTTTGACCTGCGGCGCCAGCAAGGTAGCGGGCTCGAGGGTCACGTCATATTTCGCGCCCATCGGCAGCGGCTTTTTCGGCGTGAACACCAGCGTCGATTCATTGTTCCACGCCCACTGCCCTTCCGCCGTCGGTTTGAGGGTGATGCCGGCGCTCACGGTTTTGCCCACCGCGGCGATCGGCGCGACCGAGCCGCTGAAGGCCAGACTCACCGTTTGTGGCGCTTGCCGGGCGGCGGTGTAATCTATCGGCGCGGGGTTAGCCAGCGATGCGCTGACCTCCTGAACCACCATCGGCGCCGGTTCGATCGGCTGAGGCCGATTTTGCCACCAGTGCCAACCGTAAAACGCGCCGCCCGCGGCGCCTGCCAGCAGCAGCAGGCCCAGACCGATCGCTTTCGGATGTTTATCCACGCCGCTTTCCAGCCGCAGAAAACCGCGCGGCAGCGCAGCCCACCAGGCCGGCGCGCGCCAGCTGAGGTTGCCGACCAGCGGTCTCAGCAACCGCCCCAACAGCGACAAGACCCCACCCAACAGGCGGCAAACGCCCTTAACCAGGGTAAAAGGCAAACGAAGGATAAACCTTAATAAATCCATTATTGCAGCACCTCATCATCCTAATGCAGCCCCCGGTCAACCGCCGCGGTTTAACCGAGCCGAAAGACGCCGTCGGCTCTCCTGCCCGGCATCCGCGCGAGTACTCTACACTGCCGGGCGGCAAAAATCTGCGCGCCGCCGGCGAATTACGGCTCTTTATTCAACATCAAATCCAACTGCTGCAGCAGCACCAACAGCGGCAGACTGCTCGGCTCACGCTCCTTCAACGCCTCCTCGAAGTAAGGCGTGATGGCAAAACGCGTCGGCAGCGGCGCTTCGGCGTCCAACAGCGCATACATGCGTGGCAGAAACACCCACTGCAGCCAAGCCTCGGCCGACATGCTGTCGATGCAGAACGGCTCGGTGCTGGAGAAAGCCTCAGGCTCGGGCGGCGCGGCCTGCCACAAGGCCAAATCGCGCATGGATTGTTCAATCGCCTGCAAACTGCGGCGAACCTGATTATGTATACTCATCTGCATTCCCGATCTCTTTTCATCATGATATTCAGCTCGCTGGCTGAAAGGCGGCAAAGCATAGCATTTTTATAGCCCAAATTTGGCGCGCCCGAGACCGGCTGCCGTTTTTATCTGGTGGCGTGCGCCGCCGCGCGGCACAATAGACCCACCGAATTCACCACACAGATAAAGATTCATGTCCGTAATAACAGAGAAAAAAAATCACGCGACGCCCGGTAAGGCCATGCTGGCCTCGGTCACCGGTTACGCCATGGACGGGTTTGACCTGCTGATCCTCGGCTTTATGCTGCCGGCCATCAGCATCGAATTAGGATTAACCTCATCGGCCGCCGGCTCGCTGGTCACCTGGACGCTGATCGGCGCGGTGCTGGGCGGCGTGATCTTCGGCCATCTCAGCGATCGCTTCGGCCGCATCCGGGTGCTGACCATCACCATTCTGATGTTTTCCCTATTCACCGGCCTGTGCGCCGTGGCGCAAGGCTATTGGGATCTACTCGCCTATCGCACGCTGGCGGGCATCGGGCTGGGCGGCGAGTTCGGCATCGGCATGGCGCTGATCGCCGAAGCCTGGCCGGCGGAGAAACGCAACCGCGCTTCGGCTTACGTCGGCATGGGCTGGCAGTTGGGGGTGCTGGCGGCCGCTTTCCTGACGCCTTTGCTGCTGGAACATATCGGCTGGCGCGGCATGTTCCTGGTCGGCCTGCTGCCGGCGCTGGCGTCATTCCTGATCCGCCGCACGCTGGGCGAACCGGAGGAATTCGTGCGGCAGAAAGACGCCGGGCAGCCGCTCTCCTTCCTTCAGCGTTTGCGCCTGCTGTTTAAGGATCGCGCCACCAGCAAGGCCAGCATCGGCATCTTCATTCTCTGTTCGGTGCAGAATTTCGGCTACTACGGGCTGATGATCTGGATGCCGACTTATCTGGCGAAAAACTTCGGCTTCTCGCTCACCAAGTCCGGCCTGTGGACGGCGGTGACGGTGGTCGGCATGACGTTCGGCATCTGGCTGTTCGGCGTCCTGGCCGACCGCTTCGCCCGCTGGAAGATCTTCGTGCTGTATCAGGTCGGCGCGGTGGTGATGGTGATCGGCTACGCCCAGTTGAGCGATCCGATGCTGATGCTGTTCGCCGGCGCAGTGATGGGCATGTTCGTCAACGGCATGATCGGCGGTTACGGCGCGTTGATTTCCGATACCTACCCGGTGCAAGCACGCGCCACCGCGCAAAACATCCTGTTCAATCTGGGACGCGGCGTCGGCGGCCTGGGGCCATTGGTGATCGGCGCGCTGGTGACGCAGGTGTCGTTTGCCGCCGCCATCAGCCTGTTGGCGGCGATTTACCTGCTGGATATCTACGCCACGCTGTTCCTGCTGCCGAAAAAACAGGGCGCAGGCGATACGCTGGGCGCGATTGGTTAACGCGGAAGAAGGATTGAGACGGGGCGCACGCGCGGCGGAATAGAACAAAAAGTTGGGGGCACTGCGTTAACAGTGCCCCCGGTTCGTTTTATAGCCATCCCGCTACACAGCATGCTCCCTGCTCAATCCTTGAAAACTTTTCCTGCGGCCATCCTGACCAAGTGGTCCTTGCATCATCCTGCAGCATCGTCCTGACGCGGTTCCTCAGCCTTCCTGACCCGCCGACAGTCCTGCGCCGGCTCTCAATCTCCGTCCTGGAGGTGTCCTTGGTTTCAATCCTGAAACATCCTGGGCATCTCCTGACGCCATCCCTCGCTCTTGCCTGAGCGCATCCCTTTCTTCTTCCTGAAGCTGCATCATCCTGATGCTTTCCTGCTCCGCCGGGTCCGTGCCGGTAATGATAAGATCGCTCAAATTTCCCGGAATCACAAGGGTTTGAGAGGTGTCTCACACTAAATTAAGACTAAGAGTTATCCTAAAGAAATTCTAACCAATTGATCTGGATAACAATAATCTCATGGACCAAAGAGAGGTGAAAAAAATTAAGAGCGATCTCTCACAGCCCGTGTGAGAGATCTCTTACACGACCGACGGCGAATCCGCCGCACTTCAGTCCAGCACTGGGCGCAGCGCATCGAGGAAATTCCCCAGCGTCGCCGCCAACAAGGTGCGCTTATCGCTGCCGAACTGCTCCAGCACTACGTTGCCGCTGACGTTGCACAGCGACACCATCGTCATCTCGGATTCGGTGGTCGCCAGGAAGAGAGTCGGTGACAATTTGAGGCGCTTTTGCGTCACCAGATGGCCGATCAGATTCTCCTGCAGGCGGATGAAATCCTCTTCGCTCCATACCTGCAGCAGGCTCAGGCGATGCTCCCCAAATTGCGCGCTCATGTCACCGGCGTATTGCTGCGTGTAGAAACGGTGCGCATCCGGCTGCAAACGCAGCTCCAGTGCGGCCTCTACCTTCTCCAGCGTCGCCGCCGGTTCGAAAGGCTGCGGCAACCACAGCACGTCGTCCTCGCGATTCTCCACGATGCAGGGCGATGGCACGCCGTACAGCGCCTCGCTGGCCGGCGCGTGGCCGCGCTCTTGCTGCCACAACTCGACATAGCGTTGAGTGAATTCACGCAGAGCGTGCGATACATCATGGTCCATATTCTTTCTCGCATACGTTAAACTGACGGCCATTGTACCTATCTCTGACCGAGGTGACAGCAGATGTCCTCATATCAAGACCACCAGGCCCTGTCAGGGCTGACGCTGGGCAAACCCACCGCCTATCGCGATCGCTACGACGCCACGCTGCTGCAGGCGGTGCCGCGCAGCATGAACCGCGAGCCGCTGGGGCTGTATCCCGACAACCTGCCCTTCCACGGCGCGGACATCTGGACGCTGTACGAACTCTCCTGGCTGAACGCCAACGGGCTGCCTCAGGTGGCGGTGGGCGAGATCGGCCTCAACGCCGACAGCCTGAACCTGATCGAATCGAAAAGCTTCAAGCTGTATCTCAACAGCTTCAACCAAACGCCGTTCGCCGATTGGGAAACGGTGCGCAGCACGCTGCAACGCGATTTGTCCGCCTGCGCCCAGGGCGAGGTGAGCGTCACCCTGTTCAGCGTCGACCAACTGGAAGGCAGCCCGATCGCTCGTCTGGCCGGCGACTGCATCGACCAGCAGGATATTCGCATCGACAATTATGAGTTCAACGCCGACTACCTGCAGAACGCCGCCGGTGAAGAGGTAGTGGAAGAGCAATTGGTCAGCCACCTGCTGAAGTCCAACTGCCTGATCACCCATCAGCCGGACTGGGGCTCGGTGCAGATAAGCTACCGCGGCGGCAAGATCGATCGCGAAGCGCTGCTGCGCTATCTGGTTTCCTTCCGCCACCACAACGAATTCCACGAGCAATGCGTCGAGCGCATCTTCAACGATCTGATGCGCTATTGCCGGCCGCAAAGCCTGACGGTTTACGCCCGCTATACCCGCCGCGGCGGACTGGATATCAACCCGTGGCGCAGCAACGTCGCATTCGCTCCCGAGCACGGCCGCCTGGCGCGCCAATAAGTGCGAAACATTGCTCAACAACTGAGCTAACGAGCGGTTTGTGTTGGTAAAAGCGCAGGGACGGCGGTAAGGTTAAAACGAGGCTGCGGCCGGGCAGAGCGCCCGCTTCGCCGCAGCACGCCAACCATAACGAGATGCTGTTTTGCTGCGTATGGATTACTACCGCCCCACACCGGGTGCAAAGGAGTTACCTTGATTACACACATCAGCCCGCTTGGCTCTATGGATTTATTGTCGCAGCTGGAAGTAGACATGCTGAAGCGCACCGCCAGCAGCGACCTGTACCGCCTGTTTCGCAACTGTTCGCTGGCCGTGTTGAACTCCGGCAGCCAAACCGACAACAGCAAACAGCTGCTGTCGCGCTATGAAACCTTCGATATCAACGTGCTGCGCCGCGAGCGTGGCGTGAAGCTGGAGCTGGTCAATCCGCCGGAAGAGGCGTTCGTCGACGGCCGCATCATCCGTTCACTGCAGGCCAACCTGTTCGCCGTGTTGCGCGACATTCTGTTCGTGCACGGCCAAATCGCCAGCGCCGGCCGTTTCCAACACCTGAACCTGGAAAACTCGGCCCACATCACCAACCTGGTGTTCTCGATCCTGCGCAATGCGCGCACACTGCATCTGGATGAGGATCCCAACATGGTGGTGTGCTGGGGCGGGCACTCGATCAACGAGAACGAATACCTGTACGCGCGCAAGGTCGGCAGCCAGCTGGGCCTGCGCGAGTTGAACATCTGCACCGGCTGCGGGCCGGGCGCCATGGAAGCGCCGATGAAAGGCGCGGCGGTCGGCCACGCGCAGCAGCGTTACCGCAACAGCCGCTTCATCGGCATGACCGAACCGTCAATCATCGCCGCCGAGCCGCCTAACCCGCTGGTGAACGAGCTGGTGATCATGCCGGACATCGAAAAACGTCTGGAAGCGTTTGTGCGTATCGCGCACGGCATCATCATCTTCCCGGGCGGCGTCGGCACCGCCGAAGAGCTGCTGTACCTGCTGGGTATCCTGATGAACCCGGAGAACAGCGAGCAGGTGCTGCCGCTGATCCTAACCGGGCCAAAAGAGAGCGCCGATTACTTCCGCGTGCTGGACGAGTTCATCATGAACACGCTGGGCGACGCCGCGCGCCGTCACTACACCATCATCATCGACGATCCGGCGGAAGTGGCACGGCAGATGAAAAAAGCCATGCCGCTGGTGAAGGAAAACCGCCGCAACACCGGCGACGCCTACAGTTTCAACTGGTCGATCCGCATCGCGCCGGATCTGCAGCTGCCGTTCGAGCCGACCCACGAGAACATGGCGAACCTCAATCTGTATCCGAACCAGCCGCCGGAGCAATTGGCCGCCGCGCTGCGCCGCGCCTTCTCCGGCATCGTGGCCGGCAACGTGAAGGAAAACGGCATCCACGCCATTGAGCAGTTCGGCCCGTACAAGCTGCACGGCGAACCGCAGATGATGAAGCAGATGGACAGCCTGCTGCAGGGCTTTGTCGCCCAGCACCGCATGAAGCTGCCGGGCAGCGCCTATGTGCCCTGCTACGAAATCGTCGCCTGATCCTCAATCCCGGGCGGCGTAACGGCCGCCCTGTTTTTTCTGACCTTGCCGCCCATGATGATACACCTACTGATTGTCGACGCCCTGAACCTCATCCGCCGCATTCACGCCGTACAGGGCTCCCCTTGCGTCAACGCCTGTCGCCACGCGCTGCAGCAGTTGCTTCAGCACAGCCGCCCGACCCACGCGGTGGCGGTATTTGACGAGGACGACCGCAGCGAAAGCTGGCGCCACCAAATTCTGCCGGACTACAAGGCCGGGCGCTCGCCGATGCCGGAAAACCTGCAACAGGAGATGCCGCAGCTGCGTGAAGCCTTCGCCGAACTGGGCGTCGCCAGCTGGCATTCACCCGGCAATGAGGCGGACGATCTGGCGGCCACGCTGGCGGCGAAGGTCGCCGGCGGCGGCCACCAGGTGACCATCGTCTCCACCGACAAAGGCTATTGCCAACTGCTGGCGCCGAACGTACAGATCCGCGATTACTTCCAGAAACGCTGGTTGGATATGCCTTTCGTGCAGCAGGAATTCGGCGTGCTGCCGCAGCAACTGCCGGACTACTGGGGGTTAGCGGGGATCGGCAGCAGCAAGATCCCCGGCGTGGCCGGCATCGGGCCGAAAACCGCCGTGCTGCTGTTGCAGCAGTCGGGCAGTCTGGACGGGATCTATCAGCACCTGGAGCAGGTGCCGGAGAAATGGCGCGGCAAGCTGGAGCAGCACCGCGATCTGGCCTACGTCAGCAAACAAGTCGCCACGCTGCGCACCGATCTGTCGCTGGACGGCAACCTGCAGCAGCTGCGCCTGCCGATACAATAAGGGCGCTGCAAGCAGCGCCCTTCATCAGGTTTAACGCGATTAATCGCGCTCGTCGCGGCGGCCCGGCACCGCCGACCACATGCGGCGCACGTGTACGGTGATCTCTTCGCGATCGTGATACAGCTGCTTGGCATGCACTTCAACGCTGATGCCGGCAGCGCCCAGCGCTTCGCGGATGCTCATCAGGTTTTGCGACACTTCCTCGTAGCGTTTTTTCATCGGCAGTTTGAGGTTAAAGATCGCTTCGCGGCACCAGCCTTTCACCAGCCACTGAATCATCAGGCTGGTCACCTTCGCCGGTTTCTCCACCATGTCGCACACCAACCAATAGATCTTGCTGCTGTTCGGCTCGAACTTGAAGCCGTCGGCGCGGTGATGCGTTACCTGGCCGGTTTCCATCAGGCTCGGCGCCATCGGGCCATTATCCACCGAATGCACCATCATGCTGCGCTTCACCAGCTGATAGGTCCAGCCGCCCGGGCAGGCCCCCAGATCGACCGCATGCATGCCGCTGGCCAGGCGCTCGTCCCACTCGTCGGCGGGGATGAACACATGGAACGCTTCTTCCAGTTTCAGCGTCGAACGGCTCGGCGCATCGGCCGGGAAGCGCAGACGCGGAATACCCATGTAGAACGGCGAGTTGTTGTTGCTGTAGGAGTAACCGACATAGCAGCAGCCCGGCGCGATGAAGAACACGTGCACCACCGGGCGAGTCGGGTTCTCGCGCGCCATCAGCACCTTCTGCTCACGCATCGCGGCGCGCAGCGGCACCGTCAGCTTGCGGCAGAATTTCATCAGCTCTTTGCTTTCGTTGGTGTCCGGCACTTCCACCCGCAGCTCGCCGCCGCGATCAACCACGCCGATCAGCATGCCGACGATCGGCGATACCCGATCTTCCGGCGGCAGATCGCGCAGCAGCTCACCCACCACGATCATTTGGCGGGCGAAAATCAGTTCGCGGAACGGAATCTCCCGCGCCAGGCGGTCGGCATCGTCCGGCTGATAGCATTCGAACAACACGTAACCGCTGTGCTCTTTTACCCGCGCAAAGCCGTAAATCTCCAGCTGGGCGGCTTTATCGGTGATCTCCGCCGCACACTCTTTTTCGAAGCCGGGACGGCAGTACAACGCAATCTTATTCATGGCGCTCGGCCTTTTTCCTCAGACGCAAAGCGCCAATCAACATCAATATCCAGCCGATCAAGAAGCACACGCCGCCAACCGGCGTGATATATACCCAGACCTTCAGGTGCGACAGCGCCAGACAATAGAGGCTGCCGCTGAACAACACGGTGCCGAACGCCAACAGCGCTCCGCTCCAGTAAAACCACAGGCTCACGCGGCGCTGCATCGCGACCGCCAGCGCCAGGATGGCCAGGGTGTGGAACCCCTGATACTCCAGCCCGGTGCGGATCCAGGCCATTTCGTTGGCGCCCAGCGTGCCGCTTAACACATGCGCGCCGAATGCGCCCAGCGCGACAAACACAAAGCCGCTGATAGCGGCGAAAACCAGCATGGAACGGCTGCTCATCGTGATCTATCCCATTAAAAATCACCGACCGCGGCAAGGCGGCGGCCGGCCTTATTGTTCGTAGCGGAAGCGGAACTTCTCTTGTTCGCTGGCGGCACGCGCCAGGATCCACTGCCGGAAGGCGGCTATTTTACCCAGTTCTGCCTGGCTGTCATGACATACCAGATAAAAAGCATTTTTACTGACCAACACATCGTTGAACGGGCACACCAGACGACCGGCTTCAATCTCGGTTTGCGCCATCACGTTGTTCACCAGCGCCACGCCCTGACCGTGCACCGCCGCCTGCACCACCATGGCGCTGTGGCTGAAGATTGGCCCCTGCTGTACGTTGATGTGCTGCAACCCCAGCTGGCGCGTATAGGCCAGCCAGTCGCGACGTGAAACGTCATGCAGCAGCGTATGATAAGCCAGATCGTCTGCGGTTTTCAGCGGATGATCGCCGGTCAGCAGGCTCGGCGAACAAACCGGCAGCAAATATTCCGCATACAGGCGCTCGGCGCGCAGCCCCGGCCAATTGCCGCGGCCATAGAAAATCGCCACGTCGACGTCGTCCGCCAGCTTGTCCTCTTCACGGTCCACCGCCTGGATGCGCACGTCGATGCCCGGATAAGCTGAGTTAAAGCCGGACAGACGCGGCACCAGCCACTGAATGGCGAAGCTCGGCGGCAAACTGACGGTCAATGCCCCCTTGGCGCTGCGCGCCTGCAGCTTGCGCGTCGCCTCGTTGATCGAAGAGAAGATCTCCTTGATATCAAGGTAGTAACTTTGCCCCTCTTCGGTCAGCAGCAACGAGCGATTGCGCCGGCGAAACAGCTTCAGCCCGAGGAAGTCCTCCAGCGACTTGATCTGGTGGCTCACCGCGGCCTGAGTCACGAACAGCTCTTCCGCCGCCTTGGTGAAACTCAGGTGGCGAGCGGCCGCATCGAACACGCGCAGCGCATTGAGGGGAGGTAAGCGTTTAGACATTAAATTAGCTACTTTTGTGTAACATTAATCCGAATGATTCGGCGCCGAAAATCGAGCGGCTTTGTGTGGCAAGCCATGGACAAACGCTAACGGCGCATTGCCATTAGTTTTTTTAATCCGAGCCATTATAATTTGTCCGTTGAGGATGCGCCAGCAAATACCTATAGTGGCGGCACTTCCCGGGCCGGAACGAAAAGGGAGTGGGTGTCGAGGACGCCGATGAACTTTTGGCTTGTGGTTGTGATGTTGTGTTTGCAAATTGTCCGGCGATTCCGGACATGGTAGCTAGGCTACTGTTTTTTCACTTCCTGTACATTTACCCTGTCTGTCCATAGTGATTTTATGCAGCACCGCAAAACTTGCGGTGCTTTTTTTTTGCCTGACGGTTACTGGTTGCTTTCAACCATCTCTTTCACATCGGCGCGGTTGATCTGCTGTTCGACGCCGTTGGCGTCTTTATAGCTGATCATGCCGGTATCGTTATCCACTTTAGGCTTGCCGTCAGCGACAATGGTGCGTCCGTCATTGGTATGCATCACGTAGTTGCTGGAACAGGCGGCCAGGGTGAACGTAAGCATCAGGGCAGAGAGAACTGCGGCTGTTTTCTTCATTGAGGACTCCTTTGTAGTTTTAAATGCTGATAAATACCTTTTATGTGTATAGATGCGATTAATAAGCGCACGTTTAATAGCATAACAAACTTTCCCAATTTTGCCAGGCGATAAGTCCTAATCGGCGCGAACGCTTGTCTCCGGCGGCAAAATAGGACAGGATCACCCATCGACTCAAGCCAGTGACAATCAGGGTATGACGCCTTTTAACCCCAGCCTTTTTCGCCAACAGTTTCCCGCGCTCGCGCAGGACGGCATCTATCTGGACAGCGCCGCCACCGCGTTGAAACCGCAGGCGGTGATCGACGCCACGCAGCAGTTTTATCGCGACGACGCCGCCACCGTGCACCGCAGCCAGCATCGGGCGGCGCAGGATCTGACCGCCCGTTTCGAGCAGGCGCGCGGCCAGGTCGCGCAACTGATCCATGCGCCATCGGCCGACGGTATCGTCTGGACGCGCGGCACCACCGAGGCGATCAACCTGGTGGCGCAGAGTTATCTGCGTCCGCGTCTGCAGCCGGGGGATGAAATTCTGGTGAGCGAAGCGGAACACCACGCCAACCTGATCCCCTGGCTGATGGTGGCGGATCAAACCGGCGCCCGGGTAGTGAAACTGCCTATCGGCGCCGACCGGCTGCCGGACCTGGCGCAGCTGCCCGCCCTGCTCAACGATAGAACCCGCCTGTTGGCACTGGGGCAAATGTCCAACGTCACCGGCGGCTGCCCGGATCTGGCGCTGGCGATCGCGCTGGCCCATGCCGCCGGCGCGCGCGTGATGATCGACGGCGCACAGGGCGTGGTTCACGACCCAGCCGACGTACAGCGGCTCGATATCGATTTCTACGCCTTCTCCGGCCACAAACTGTATGGACCGACCGGCATCGGCGCGCTGTACGGCAAATCCGAGCTGCTGGCGCAGATGGCGCCGTGGCAAGGAGGGGGAAAGATGTTGACCCAGGCGTCGTTCGACGGTTTTATCCCGCAAAAACCGCCGCACTGCTTCGAAGCCGGCACGCCAAACATCGCCGGCGTGCTGGGGTTGGCCGCCGCGCTCACCTGGCTTCGCGAACAGGACATGGCGGCGGCGGAGCGCTACAGTCGCGAGCTGGCGGATCGGGCGGAACAGCGGTTAGCGCAGCTGCCGGGCTTTCGCAGCTTCCGCAGTTCCGGTTCCAGCCTGCTGGCGTTCGATATCGCCGGCGTACACCACAGCGACATCGTCACGCTGCTGGCGGAGCAAGGCATTGCGCTGCGCGCCGGCCAGCACTGCGCGCAGCCGCTGATGGCGGCGTTAGGCGTCAGCGGCACGTTGCGCGCGTCGTTCGCCCCCTACAATACTCAACAGGACGTCGATACGCTGGTCAGCGCGTTGACCCACGCCCTCGACCTGCTGGCCGACTGACTTGACTCCCGGAGACGCTATGCTCGCCCCCCATCCTTTTGGCCGAGAGATCACCGCCGAAGCGTTGATCGCCACCTTCAGCGCGCTGAAACAGTGGGAAGACCGCTACCGCCAACTGATTATGCTCGCAAAACGGCTGCCGTCGCTGCCGGAGGCCTTGCGCAGTGAAGAAATGGCGTTGAGCGGGTGTGAAAACCGCGTCTGGTTGGGGCACCAGTTGCTGGAAGACGGCACGCTGCACTTTTATGGCGACAGCGAAGGCCGCATCGTGCGTGGCCTATTGGCGGTGCTGCTGACCGAAGTGGAAGGCAAAACGCCGCAGCAGATCGCCGAATTGGATCCGCTGGCGCTGTTCGACCGCCTGGCGCTGCGCGCTCAGCTGAGCGCCACTCGCGCCAGCGGGCTGGCGGCGTTGGCCGCCGCCGTGCAGGCGATCGCCGCCCGTTACGCCTGACGCGCCGCCTTCGCCACCATCTTTTTCAGCGCGTGCGACACGGCGACGAAGCCAAAGGTGGCGGTGACCATGGTCGCCGCGCCGAAACCTGCGCTGCAATCCATTCTTTTCGGCCCTTCCGCCGTGCTGCGCGAAGCGCATACCGAACCGTCCGGCTGCGGATAAACCAGCGGCTCGCTGGAAAAGACGCAGTCGATGCCCAGCTTGCCCTTGCCGTTTTTCACCACGTTAAAATCGTGCTTCAGCCGCTCGCGCAGCTTGGCGGCCAGCGGATCCTGAATGGTTTTCGCCAGATCGGCCACTTCGATTTTGGTCGGATCCATCTGCCCGCCGGCGCCGCCGGTGGTCACCACCGGGATCTTGAAGCGGCGGCAGTATGACAGCAGCGCCGCTTTCGGCCGCACGCTGTCGATCGCGTCGATGACGTAGCTGAAGTTATGGTCCAGCAGCTCGGCGACGTTGCCCGGGGTAATGAAATCGTCAATGCAGGTCACCCGGCATTCCGGGTTGATCGCCAGGATACGCTCCGCCATTACCTCGGTTTTCGATTGCCCGACGTGCTGGCGCAGCGCGTGGATCTGACGGTTGGTATTGGTGACGCAAACATCATCCATGTCGATCAGAGTGATGGCGCCGATGCCGGTGCGCGCCAGCGCCTCAGCCGCCCAGGAACCCACGCCGCCGATGCCGATCACGCAGACGTGCGCCTGCGCGAACACCGCCAGCGCCTGCTGGCCGTATAACCGCGCCGTGCCGCCGAAACGCTGCAGATAGGCTTCCGAATAAGCTGTGCTCATAACGCTTTAATTACCTTCGTAATACAATGATAAGGGCCGGAAAATCCGGCCCTTGCGGGTCAATCTTTTCACGCCGTGCGCGTTTAGCGGGTGACCAGCAACGAACCGCCGCCGTTTGACTGATTGGCGCTGAACAGCTGGCCGCCGCCGTTGTTCTTCAGCACCCAGACGCGGCCATAGTGGTTGTAGTACCCCGCCGAGTGGCCGGCTTCCGGCCCGATGCCCTGATACATGTCAAAATGCTGGCCCTTGATGGCACCGCCCACGTCGAGCGCGACCATCAGACGCATCTCGTATTTTCCCGTGAATTTACCCTTGTTGTCCAGCAGCGGCACTTCGGCCAGCAGCGTGGTGCCTGCCGGGATCAGCGAACGGTCGGAGGCCACCGACGCTTTGGCGATCAGCGGCACCGCGCTGGCGCCTTTCACCGGCGCAAAAGCTTCCGGGCGGAAGAACACGAACGACGGGTTCTGCTCCAGCAGCTCGCGCACCTCTGCGGCGCTGTGGGTATCCGCCCACTGACGGATCGCCTGCATCGACATGTCCGCCTTGGCCACTTCACCGCGATCGATCAGCACTTTGCCGATGCTGCGGTAGGCGTGGCCGTTCTTGCCGCCGTAGCCGAAGAACACCAGCGGCTGACCGTTGCCGTAGTCGACGTAGCCGCTGCCCTGGACTTCCATCATGAAGTTGTCCATCAGCGAGTTGGTGTAAGCGATGATATAGCGATCGTCGAGCGCGCCGGAATAAATGCCCGCGCGATCCGGCAAGCGGCCCCTGCCCTTCGGCGGCATGCGGTACAGCGGATAACGGAACTCGCCCTGTTGGGTATAACGCGCCTGCACCACCGGCGTGTAGTAGCCGGTAAACTGCACGTTGCCGTAATTGTCGACGCCTTCCATCTGGTAAGCGCTGAGGCCGTACTGGCTCAGCATGCGCGTGTCGGCGCCGGACGCCATCCAGTTTTGCACCGCCTGATAGGTGCTGTTGTTGCGGTTAAACAGCGAAGGCGACGCGTACTTGATCTCCATCAGCTGATCCGAATAATCCTTGGCGTTGACCGGCGAACCTTTGGCATTGGGCTGATTGACCAGCTCCAGCGATTGATCCAGACGGCCGTCCTTATATTGCTGACCCCGATCGGTCGGCTTGGACGAACAGCCCGCCAATACCGCCACCATCAACCCGCCCAGCAGGTATTTGCCCCAACGTCCTTTCATCGCGCACACTCTCAAACTGATATGATCTACCGGCTGAACGATAACAAACGCTCATTGATAAAGGAATCGCTGCAAATAAAAAAAGCCGCACGGAGGATGGTGATGAAAAAGAAGGCAAATTGCGGGCAAATTCAGCAGAAAAACGGGTTTAGGCCAATAAAATGCAAAAAGGGTTTGCAACAAAACGCATGGAGAGTATAGTGCGCATCCATCGGACGCGGGGTGGAGCAGCCTGGTAGCTCGTCGGGCTCATAACCCGAAGGTCGTCGGTTCAAATCCGGCCCCCGCAACCAACCGATGCCGCAGTGGCGGTATTTTGCGTTTGGGTTCGATAACAAAGTATTACACGGACGCGGGGTGGAGCAGCCTGGTAGCTCGTCGGGCTCATAACCCGAAGGTCGTCGGTTCAAATCCGGCCCCCGCAACCAACTCTTGATGACAACAGATAAGCACCCTGACGGGTGTTTTTTTGTATCTGCAATCCGCAAAAACAGCCGGACTTGCGCCCGGCCCTGCCGCTATCGGCTCGCCAGCGCGCCGCCGTTGGCGAAATAAGCCTTGATGCCCGCCAGAATCGACTCCGCCACCTGCTGCTGGAAATGGCTGGTGCGCAGCTTGCGCTCCTCTTCGATATTGCTGATAAACGCCGTTTCCACCAGGATCGACGGGATATCCGGCGCCTTCAACACCGCAAAACCGGCCTGATCGACGCGATTCTTGTGCAACCGGTTGATTTTACCCATCCGGTTCAGCACTTCCTTGCCGAACTTCAGGCTATCGTTGATGGTTGCGGTCTGGATCAAATCGAACATGGTGTGGTCGAGATAGCGATCGCCGCTCTTGCTGACGCCACCGATTTGGTCCGAGGCGTTCTGCGTCTGCGCCAGGAACTTGGCCGCCGAGCTGGTGGCGCCTTTGGTGGACAACGCGAACACCGATGACCCGCGCGCGGCGCGGCTGGTGAAGGCGTCGGCGTGAATCGAAACGAACAAATCGGCGCGTTGCTTGCGCGCCTTGGCGACGCGCACCTTGAGCGGGATAAACACGTCTTCATTGCGCGTCATGAACACCTTCATGTTCGGCTCGCGCTTGATCATGGCGCTCAGCTTGCGGGCAATCTGCAGCACGATGTCTTTCTCGCGCGTCTTATACTTGCCGATCGCACCGGGATCTTCGCCCCCGTGGCCAGGATCCAGCATGATGACGATCGGCCGATCGCGCCCCGCCTTGCCGGCCTGCGGCGCTTCGGGCGGCAGCGTGCGCTCCAGATCGCCTTTGTTGTAATCTTCCAGTAACGCCAGTAGCGGATCATACTCCTCGCCGCCGCTGCCGCCCTTGGTCGGGTAGAGATCCATCACCAGACGGTTGCGATACTCCGGCACCGGCGCCAGCGAGAACATGTGCGGGCTGACGCTTTGCTTGAGCTCCAGCACCAGCCGCACGGTATTCTGATCGAACTGGCCGACGCGCGCCTGCTTGAGATAAGGATCGTCGGCGCGCACCTGCCCGGCGATGCCCTTCAGCACGCTGTTGAGATGCACGCCTTCGATATCCACCACCACGCGATCGGGATTGGTCAGGGCGAACTGCTTGTATTTCAGTTCGACGTTGGATTCCAGCGTGACGCGGGTATAAGTGGAGGACGGCCAGACGCGCACGGCAATCACGTGCGATGACGCGGCGAAGCCCGTGCGACTCACACTCAGCAACCAGCTGGCGGCAACGCCCTGTAATAAACGACGGCGGCCCAGATTGTGATTAGCGTTTGGCATGCGGCTCCGGCAGTAATAACTGTTTACAACAGATGAAAAAAACACCAATGACTTGGGAATGCCGAAAACTTTAACCAATCATTCCAGCCCTGTCATCAGAAAATCTTTTTATGGTTTTTCAATTTATTAACGATTTAGCGCCCTTAGCTCGCTCTTCATGACGATTTCCCACTTGCCATTGGCGCAATAAAAGAATAAAAATACAAAAATATCGTATAAATATGCAAAGAGGTTTGCCCGTGAAGGAACGTAGTACAGAGCTGGTGCAAGGATTCCGTCACTCCGTCCCCTATATCAACGCACACCGCGGCAAGACGTTTGTCATCATGCTCGGTGGGGAAGCCATCGAACACGAGAATTTTTCCAACATCGTCAATGATATCGGGCTGCTGCATAGCCTGGGCATTCGCCTGGTGGTGGTTTACGGCGCACGGCCGCAGATCGACGCCAATCTGGCGCAGCACAACTATGAACCGATCTACCACAAGCATACGCGCGTGACCGACGCCCATACGCTTGAGTTGGTCAAGCAGGCGGCCGGTTTATTGCAGCTGGACATCACCGCCCGGCTGTCGATGAGCCTCAACAACACGCCGCTGCAGGGCGCGCACATTAACGTGGTCAGCGGCAACTTCATCATCGCGCAGCCACTGGGCGTCGATGACGGCATCGACTACTGCCACAGCGGCCGCATTCGCCGCATAGATGAAGAAGCGATCCATCGTCAGCTCGACAGCAACGCCATCGTGCTGATCGGCCCGGTCGCCGTCTCGGTAACCGGCGAGAGCTTCAACCTGACTTCGGAGGAAGTCGCGACTCAGCTGGCGATCAAACTGAAAGCGGAAAAAATGATCGGTTTCTGCTCCTCGCAGGGCGTGACCGACGCGGAAGGCAACATCCTTTCCGAGCTGTTTCCCAACGACGCGCAAAAGCGTCTTGAAGAGCTGGAGGAAGGCGGTGATTACCATTCCGGCACCGTGCGCTTCCTGCGCGGCGCGGTGAAAGGCTGCCGCAGCGGCGTGCGCCGCAGCCACCTGATCAGCTATCAGGAGGACGGCGCGCTGGTGCAAGAACTGTTCTCACGCGACGGCATCGGCACCCAAATCGTGATGGAGAGCGCCGAACAGGTGCGCCGGGCGACGATCAACGACATCGGCGGTATTCTGGAGCTCATCCGGCCGCTCGAACAGCAGGGTATTCTGGTGCGCCGTTCGCGTGAACAGTTGGAGATGGAGATCGACAAGTTCACCATTATCGAACGCGATAACCTGACCATCGCCTGCGCGGCGCTTTACCCGTTCCCGGAGGAAAAAATCGGCGAGATGGCCTGCGTGGCGGTACATCCCGATTACCGCAGCTCTTCGCGCGGCGAGATGTTGCTGCAGCGGGTGGAAAATCAGGCGCGGCAGATGGGATTGAAGAAGCTGTTCGTGCTGACCACCCGCAGCATCCACTGGTTTCAGGAGCGTGGTTTCACCCCGGCGGAGGTCGACGTACTACCGATGCAGAAACAGGCGTTGTACAACTACCAACGCCGCTCCAAAATTCTGCTGGCGGATCTGTAATCCCTGTGGGCGCGGCCGCTACCGCGCCCCTTCATCGCTTATTCCGTCGTCTGCAGCCGTTCAGCCAATCCGCTGCGACGCTGGGTCGGCGTGCGAATGGCCCGTAGCAGCACCGCGTCCGTGGCGTACAGCGAGAGCTGCTGACGCGCACGGGTGATCGCGGTATAGACCAGTTCACGCGTCAGCACCGGCAGGAAATGGTTCGGCAACACCAGAACCGTATGCTCAAACTCCGATCCCTGGGACTTGTGCACCGTCATGGCGTAAGCGGTTTCATGCGCCGGCAAACGGCTCGGCTGCACCGACTTGATGCTGCCGTCCGGCAGTTGGAAATGCACGCGCAGCTCGCCGCGCTCATCCGGCAGAGTAATGCCGATATCCCCATTGAATAACCCCAGCGCGCTGTCGTTGCGGCCGATCATCACCGGCCGCCCCCGATACCAGCGGCCGAGCACGCCAGGTTTGCGGTCGATCAGACCGGCGCGCTGCAGCCCGAGTTCAATACGTTCATTCAGGCCGGCGACGCCGAACGGCCCTTCACGCAGCGCGCACAGCACCTGGAAGCGGCTAAAGGCGGCCAGCACCGCCGCCGCATCCGCGCCTTCGGCAGTCAGCCGCAGATAGTCGCGATAGCCCGCCACGCACGCGTCCAGCAGCGCCTGATACTCTTCGCTCGTCGCCAGCGCATAGCCCGCGACATCGCCGAAACGGCCGTTTAATGCCGCCAGCGCGCGATCCCCCGCACCGGCGTTGACCGCCAACGCCAGTTGACCGATGCCGGAACGGGCGTCGAAGCGATAGCTCTTACGCAACAGGCACAGGCTGTCGCGCACCGCCGCTTGCGCGTCGGCCCGCTGCCCAGCGATCGAACAACCGGTCAGGCGGCTCAGCTCTGCGGCGCGCGCTCGCTGTATCCCTGCTCGGCAAAACGGCAAATATCCCCCAGCACCGCGCCGGCCTCTACCGAAGCCAGCTGATCGCGGTCGCCGAGGAAAATCACCCGGGCCCGATCGGGCAACGCCGCAATCAGGCGCGCCATCATCGGCAGATCGACCATCGAGGCCTCATCCACCACTAACACATCCAAATGCAGCCGGTTGCCGCGGTGATAGCGCATGCGCTGACTGTTGGGTTGCGCCCCCAACAAACGGTGCAACGTCGCCGCCTCCGTCGGGAACAACGCCTGCTGCGCCGGGGTCAACGCCAGCTGACGGCTGGCGCTGCCAAGCGACTCCGTCAGGCGCGCCGCCGCCTTGCCGGTTGGCGCCGCCAGTTGAATCCGCAAGCGCGCGCTTTCATCCAGCTGCACCAGCGCCGCCAGCAGTTTAGCGACGGTGGTGGTTTTACCGGTGCCCGGTCCACCGGAAATCACCGCGATGCGCCGCGTGGCAGCTACCGCGGCGGCGATCTTCTGCCAGTCGGGTTCATCGCTCGCCGCGCCGAACAAGCGGTCGAGAATGGCGCGCAACGCCTCCTCCGGCACCGTCAGCGATTCACCTTCACCGCCGATAAACGCCGCCACTTCACCTTCGTTTTGCCACATGCGTTGCAGATATAAGCGCTGCCCACGCAGCACCAGCGGCGTAGCGCCGCTGCCGTCCCCAACCGCCGCGCTGCTCGCCAGGCGCTGCTGCCAACGTGCGCTATCCGGTCGCCCGGCCGCCTCCCACAGCGCCAGCGCCAGCGCCGGTTGGCGCCCTTCAAACAGCGTGTCCGCCTGCAGTTGCTCCAGCATCAGGCAAACATGCCCCGCCCCCGCCTCTGCGCTCAGACAGGCGGCGGCCAGTAAAATATCAGGCTCGTCTTCGCTCGCCACCACGCGGGCGAACTGCACGTCCAGCGGGCGCAGCGCGCCAAGCGCCACCGCCTGCTCCAGCAGTGCGATCATGATTTTTCCTCCGTCGCCGCAGCTTCGCCGCTGAACAAGCTATCCATTCCCGCCACCAGTTCAAACGCGGGGAGACAGGTGAAAATGCCGTTGCCCGGGTGCGCCGCATCCACGCCGCGCAGGAACAGATAAATCACCCCGCCGAAATGGCGCCGGTAATCATAATCCGGCAACCGATGGCGCAAATAACGATGCAACGCCAGCGTATACAGCTGGTATTGCAGATCATAACGATGCTCCGCCATCGCCTGCTCCATCGCCGGCCGGGTATAGGCGCTGCTGTCCTCCCCCAGCCAGTTGGACTTGTAGTCCAGCAGGTAGTATTTGCCTTGCCAGCAGAACACCAGGTCGATAAAGCCTTTCAGCATGCCCTGCACCTGATGGAAATCCAGCGCCGGGCAGCGGGCGGAAAGCGGATCGTAACGCTTCACCAGAGCATCGAGCTCCTTCGCCTGCAACAGCCGGTTAATCGGTAAATAGAACTGCAGCTCTGCCTGCTTATGCTGCGGCGTCAGCGCCGCCAACGTCACGCCGCTGTCATCGAGCGGCGTATTGAGCAGCACCTGCATCCACGCCAGCAGTATCGGTTGCCAGTGTTCGGCAAACCCTTGCTGCTGCAGCTGTTCCAGCAGCCACTGTTCGTCGAGCGGCTGGGTGAAGTCCAGCGTTTCAAACAGGCTGTGCAGGAAGGTGCCGGGCGTTGCGCCGCGCGGGAAGGTATGCGGTGTAAGCGCTGGCTCACTTTCTTCCCCGCGCTCACCGGCCGCGTCGACATCCAGACGCGGCAGCAGATCCTGCATCAGGCTCGCGCCGTGCTGTTGCAAACCGGTATAGCTGGTCACCCGCCAAAAATCCTGGATCCGCCGGGTAAAGCTTTTCGCCGCCAACGCTTCGGCCAGCGACGCCTGGGGTTGCCAGGGTTCTGCATCCGGCGGTTCAACCAGCGACAGCGCGATACCGCCGCCCACCAATTGCTGCAGCCGCTCCTGCAGATACACGGCGTCGCCGGGCTGCCCGCCCTGCACCAGATAGCCCAATGCGCTGCGGTGCAGGTCGGTATCACCCTGTTTCTTGCGCGTGCCCTGGAACAGCGGCGCAATGCCGATACTGCAGTGGTACACCGAGCGGGTCAGCGCCACATACAGCAGACGCAGATCCTCCGCCAACCGCTCCTCCTCCGCCCAGGCCTGGCTCTCTTCATTGGCGTCGAGGTCCAGCAGCGCCTGGAAACTGTGGCGATCGTGATACAGCGCCTGCTGCTGCTGGCGGAAGTTGCCGACGAACGGCAGCCACACCAGATCGAACTCCAGCCCCTTGGACTTGTGGATCGTGATCACCTGCACCAGATGCCGGTCGCTCTCCAGCCGCAGTTGCTGATTGTCGGACTGGCGATTAGGCTGAGCGATCTGCTGCGCCAGCCAGCGCACCAGCGCATGCTCGCTGTCGAGCTGCGCCGCCGCTTCTTGCAACAGCTCCCCCAGATGCAGCACGTCGGTCAAGCGACGCTCGCCGCCGGCGCTGGCCAGCAGGTTCTCCGCCAATTGGCGCGCTTTCATCACCTCGCTCAGCATCGGCAACACGCCGCGGCGCAGCCAGAGCGTGCGGTAATTGTCGAATTCATTAACCAGCGCGTCCCAGGCGCGCTCATCGCGGCTCAGGCCGTCCAGCGTCGGCGCGTCCAGCCCCATCAGCCCGGTGGCCATGGCGCTGCGCAGCGTGCGCTCCTGCTCCGGCGCCAACACCGCCTGCAGCAACCACAGCAGGTCTTTGGCCTCCGGGGTGTCAAACACGCTGTCGCGGTTGGACAGGTAGACCGACGGAATAGACAGCGCGCTGAGCGCATCGCGCACCAACGCCGCCTCGTTGCGGCTGCGCACCAGCACCGTGATATCAGAGGCTTGCACCGGCCGTGACGCCTTGCCGCTCTGCAGCCGCGCCAGGCCCTGCTGCCCGGCGCTGAGCCAGTCGCGAATTTGCGTGGCGCACAGGCGCGCCATTAGCTGTTGGTAATCACTTACACCCGCGCCTTCCCCCTGCTGCAGCCAGAACTGCATCGCCGGCTGCGGCTTGCCATGCAATTCAAACGCCAGCCCTTGGTTCTTTTCCGCCGCGTTAACCTCAATAAAGGGAATTTGGCCGAACAGGAAAGGTTTTTCTACCTGAGAAAACAGGTGATTGACGCTGGCGACCATCGACGGCGACGAGCGCCAGTTGGTCTCCAGCGTATAGTGGGCGCTCACCTCTGAACGCGCGCGCATGTAGGTGAAGATGTCGGCGCCGCGAAAGGCGTAAATCGCCTGCTTGGGATCGCCGATCAGCAGCAGGCCGCAATCAGGCCGGCCGACGTAAAGTTTTTGGAAAATACGGTATTGCTGCGGATCGGTATCCTGGAATTCATCGATCATCGCCACCGGATAGCGCTGGCGGATCGCCTGCGCCAACTGTTCGCCGCCGCCGCTTTGCAGGGCGCTGTCCAAACGGCTGAGCAGGTCGTCAAACCCCAGCTCGGCGCGCTGGCGCTTTTCCTGCTGAATGGAGGTGCGGATCTCGCTGAGCGCGCGCGCCATGATCAGGTCGCGCAACGTCAAGGGTTCATCGAACAGTTCGTCTATCGCCGTGAACAGCGCATGACGCGGCGGCTCGCCCTTCTTGGTCTTCTCCAGCAGCACCGACTGGCGAAACTTGTCCAGCTCCTTCGGCAGTTGGTAATCCTGGGTCTCCTGCCCGCTCCATTGGCCGACCTTGTTCAACCAGTTCGGCAGGTGTTTGCTGCTGTAGCTGCGCTTATCGACGCCGGACTGGGCGATTAACGCCTCAAGATCGCCCGCCGCCGCCCGCCATTGCGCCTTGATGGCGTCGATGCGCGCGACAATCTGCTCGTGGCGCATCAGAACGGTTTCTTCGTCCTTCGGCGGCCGCCGCAGCGCCGGCGCTTCACCGTGCAGATAACCGGAAAGGTCGGCCAGCAACGCTTCCGGGCCGCTCCACTCCTGGCTGATCGCACGCGCCACGCCCAGCGGCAACGGATAGCAATGACGGCGCCAGAAATCGGCGCAGGCCTGCCGCCGCAGCGGCAGTTCGTCCTGTACCAGCGTTTGTTCAAACAGCATGCCGGACTCGAAGGCGTTGTGCGTCAACATCCGTTGGCAAAAGCCGTGGATAGTGTAAATCGCCGCTTCGTCCATCTGCCGCTCCGCCGCCAGCAGCTGCGCAGCGGCGTCAGACAAATCGTCAATTTCTTCCATCAGCGCCGAAAACAGCGGGTTAGCGCTGATGCCGCGCACGCAGGCGATGCGCAGCCCGTGGATATTGTCACGGATACGCCCGCGCAGCTCCTCGGTGGCGGCCTCGGTAAAGGTCACCACCAGGATTTCTTCGACCGTCAACGGGCGGGGAAACGCCGCTTCCCCCCCCAATCCCAGCAGCAAGCGCAGATACAGCGCGCCGATGGTAAAAGTTTTGCCGGTGCCCGCCGACGCCTCGATCAGGCGTTCGCCAAACAGCGGCAGCGTCAGCGGTTCTAGCCTCTGCGGGGCGACTTCCGTCATGGCGTCGCCACTTTACGCGGCAGGATCTGCTGCAATGCCGACGCGTTCGGATAGGTGACCCAATCCTTAGGCGCCGCGTAATCCGCTTTGTCCTGCCCGCTGCCGCTGACCTGCGACAACACCGCCAGCCCCTGCGGCTGGATCACTGCCTGGTGGAAATAATCCGCCAGTTTGGTCGGCGTCAGCTGTTGCACCTGCGCGATCAGCTTCTGGCGGGTATCAAAGGCGAAGTTGCCGCGATCGAAATCATTGGCGAACCGGCTGGCCTCCTCGCTGAGGGTTTGCGGCCGCTGTTTGAGTTCGTTGATCAGCGCCTGTTTGTACTGCTCAAAATCGGCCTCACTCATTTCACGCAGGCGTTTCTCGGTTTTCGGATAGAAATCCTGATAGCGCTGGTACAGGTAGGCCGGCTGTTTGCTGTTGCTCTGCAACAGGAAGCCTACGCCCCACTGGCGGCCCACCGACATCGGGAAGGCAAAGACCGCATACCCCAATTGTTCCTGAGTGCGCAGCTGGCTGTAGAACCACGGCTGAATAATCTGCCCCAACAGCGAGCTGTAGGCCATGCCGGTCACTTCGTCGTAACCGGTCGGTACATAGACCGCCGCCAGCGCCGAGTCGGTGCTGCTGCCTACCTGTTGCAGGTTGGCCAGCTGATTCTTGTCCACCACCACGTCTTCGCCGTGCCACCACTCAATACCGGTACAGCCCAGACGGTGCTTCAGCGTCGACGCCAGCGTATCGACCTGTTGCTTGCTCATGTTGCCCACCACCAGCAGCTCCGGCGTGGCCTCGGCCAGCAGGCTGTCGCGATACGCCAGCACGTCTTTCAGCGTCAGCGTTTTCAGCACTTCGCGGCGCTCGCTGCGTTCGGAATACGGCACGCGGGAAACCATCTGCACCGGCTGAATGGCCAGTTCAAACGCCTTGCCCTTCTCGGCGGCGTCCAACTGCTCCAGGTACCAGGACTTGGCCTGCGCCAGCTGATCTTCCGTCGGCGTGAAGCTGGAATAGCCCTCGATCAGCGCCGTCAGCAACTGCGGCAAGCGCTGGGTAAAGCCGTTGGCGTTAAACATCAGGCCATTGTTCGGCGACGTCGAGAAACTCAACCCGCCGACCGACGCCTGATAGCTCAGCTGATCCAGCGCCAGGCCGGCCAGATAATCCGTCAGCGAGAACAGCACCTGGTTGCGCGCGGAATCCATGGTCTTGGCGTTGCGGAAAGCGACGGTGACATCGGCCTTCGGCTCATCGGCGAAGTAACGGCTCGGCATATACAGCACGCGCAGGCCGGGCTTATCCACCACCATTTCCGGCTTTTTGAATTCATGCGACGGTTTGGTCAGGGTGAAATCATCCGGAATGTACGGGTTGAGCGCCGGCAATGACAGGGAAATGCCGCTGCCCAACTGCTGCCACTGCGTAAAGCGCTGTGGCGTGATTTTGCCGACCTGGTAAGGCGCATTGACGAAATAGGCCGTCTTGTTGTGCGGCTCATCGGGGCTGACGAACCAGATGCGCGCATTTTGCGGCGTCATGGCGTCCAGACGTTCAGCGATCGCCTTAGGATCATAGCGATCGGCCAGGTATGGCGCGTCCAGCGCATGCTCAACCGGCACGCGCAGCATAGTGTCCACCAGCCATTCGATGTAGTCCATGTCGCGCGTGATCGACGGATAGCGGAAGTCCAGGTTCAGAACATGCGATATTTCGTCGAAGTAACTCTGCTTGATACCTTCGCTGCGCAGCATTTTCAGGTAGTTGAAAATGGCGGCGACGACTTGGTCGCGCTGGGCCAAGCCTTTGTCAGTCAGCGAGACGCTGATGGCGAAGACGCCGCCGTTGCGATCCACCATCGGATCGGCGCCGGCATTGATGGCGTCCGCCAATCCCTGCTTCTGCAACCAGTCGGACAGGGTATTTTTACTGCGGTTGCCGATCAGGTAACCGATGTAGGTATCGGTTTTGCTGCGAAACGCGGCGCTGTTGTTATCGATACGGAACTCAACCTTCAGCTGCTTGCGCGGCTGCGCCGGCACATAGTGAATGATGATGCCCTGCTGCTCCGGCGTGACGGCCGGTACGGTGATCGGCGGCACGCTGGCGTCATGATTCGGCACGCGGCCAAAGGTTTTTGCGGCAATGTCAGCCAGCTGCGGCAGCGGCTGATTGCCGTACAGCACCCCCATCATCAGATTGGCGGAGTAGTAGCGCTTATAGAACCCCGTCAGCTCATCGTGCAACTTGCTGCCCGGCTTGTCTTTCAGCGTGTCCAGATTACCGCCGGAGAAGCGCGCGCTCGGGTGCGCCGGGTTGAGGGTTTCCGCACCGACCTGCGCCATACGCATGCCGTCGCGCGAACGCGCCATCGTCAATTCTGCATTCACCGCGTTGCGCTCGCGATCGGCATTGCCCGGATCCAGCAGCGGCTCCGCAATAGCGTCGGCCATGCGATCGACCGCCGGCTCCAGCGCGTCATTCTCCACTTCCAGATAGAAGGCGGTGCGATAAGAAGCCGTGCTGGCGTTGTGGCTGCCGCCGTGCTTTTTCAGGAATTCGGACAGGTTTTCCGGCTCGGGATAACGTTTGGAGCCCATCAGCACCATATGTTCCAGATAGTGCGCCAAGCCCAGTTGGCTGTTCGGATCTTCGAGCGACCCGACCGGCAATGCCAGCGCCGCCAGCGATTTCGGCGCCTGGACATCGGACACCAGCAGCACCGTCATGCCGTTAGCCAACTTGATCGCCTCGTACTGACGCGGATCGTGCTCGCTCTTGTTGATCTTCTCCGCCAGTGGTTGCCATCCTTGTGCGGCCCAGCTCAACGGCGCCCAACACATAGCCAATAATACCAGCCCGGTGATGCGGGCCAACTGTCTGCGCATATCCAAAATAAACCCCTATTCTGACATCGCCACGCCCACTCCCTGACGCTGGCGACGTACATCAAAACCACATAACCAAATCTGTACTCGCCGGGTTCTTCGCCAATGTGGCGCCCCAAAACGCGGCGGGTATATGCCTGTACGTTATGTAAGACCGGGAATTACCCCAATGGTTGAATATAACCTTCGTTATTTTTACCACCTCCCGCCGCACAGCACCACCGGGGGATTGTTACCCCAGGTTATGACGCGCCACCGGCAGCAGATAACGCTCTGTTTCGGCCAGTATTTGCGCCAGGTAGTCATTGTCCAATTGGCGGAACACTCGCTGAACATAGGGATCTTCCCCTTCTCCGGGAATACGCTGATCGCCCTGCCAAGCCTGCAGCAATTTGGCGCGAGCCTTTGTTTGCGCTTCTTCCTCCCAGTCGATTTGCTGCGTTTCCGGCTGATAGCACTGACTCAGCCACGCCCAGCCGCTCTTGTTCAGCAACAACAGCGGCTGACACAGACCGCGCTGATAGCCCGCCAGCAGTTCCGCCAGCTGCGCATGCGCGTCTTCGGGCGTAAGCGCGGCAAAGCGCCAAGCGGAGTTCTTGCGACCGTACATGCGGCTCTCGCCGGTGCCGCCGGCGCAGCAGTACACCAGGTGCTCCAGCCACAGCAATATGCCGTCCACCGCCGACAACGTGGCGGGCCGCCAGCGCAACAGGCCGTCATCCTGCACCTGATGCAGCCAGCCGCTGAGACGTACGCCGGCGATATCGATATCCAGCTCCAGGCTATGGCTCTCTGCGCGTTCCGCACGCACCTGCTCGGCCAGTTCGCTCATCTCTTCCTGCTGCTTTTGCCAATAGATCTCGCCGAAGGCGCCATAGGGCAACCCCCCGGCGGCGCGCACCCGTTGGAACAACCGTTCGGGATCGTCGCCGTCGATCAGGGTATTCAGCAGTTGGCTGTTGAACTGGTAGCGGCTGAGGTTATCCAGCGTGAAGGGCTCTTCGTCCGGCAGCTCGGTCTCTTCCAGGATAAAGCTGACGCCCAACCGCAGTTGGAAGAAGGCGCGAATAGGATGGCGGTAAAACCGCAGCAGCTCCTCCAACGCTATTTGCTGCAGCACTTCGGCGGGCAGCGGTTGGTTGAAGGCCGGGGGCGCCGCCCCGCGCCCGTCGGCGGCGGGCAGCCACTCGGCGGCATAGCTTTGCGCTTCCGAGCCCGGCAAGAAATTCTCGGCGGCGAACGGCATGCGCGCATGCCACTTCAGCAAATGCTCGCCCACTCGCCGGGCGCTGTCGTCTGCGGTGCGCGCCTCGTCTCCCGGCAGGCAATAGCTTTGCTCCAGATACTCCAGCAGCTCGGTAACCAGCACCGAAGGATAGCGCGGGCTGTTGTCCTGAATGGAACGGCCAATGAAGCTGATATACAGCCGTTGTTGCGCGGACAGAATCGCCTCCATGAACAGATAGCGGTCGTCATCGCGCCGGCTGCGGTCGCCGCGCTTGACCTGCTGCGCCATCAGATCAAAACCCAACGGCGGCAACGTACGCGGATACACGCCGTCGTTCATGCCCAACAGGCACACCACCTTGAACGGAATCGAGCGCATCGGCATCAGCGTACAGAAGTTGATTTGCCCGGCGAGGAAGCGCTGGCTGATGCGCTCCTGATCGAGGCGCGCCGCCAAATCGTCGCGCAGAATCGTCAAGGGCACGTCATCCGGATAGCGCGCCGCCAGGCCAAAATTGATGGCCTGCTGCCACTGCTGCTCGATCAATGCCAGCACCACTTCGGTATCGCTATCCGCTTCGAAGAAGGCATCCAACAGCTGTCGGCACAGCGGTAGCCATGCCTCGAGCGAGCGCGCTTCGCTCAAGACTTGCCGCCAATGGCTCAATTGGGCCAGCAGATCCGCCAACTGCCCCGCCAGTTCGGCGACCAACCCGCTCGACTCGTCGTAAGGCAAAATGCCCTGCCAATCGCCGGCGTTGCTGTCCATCGCGTAACCGAGCAGCATGCGCGTAATGCCGAATCGCCAGGTGTGCTGGCCCGTGGCGGGCAGATCCAGTTCGCGCACGTTATCGTCGTCCAGCCCCCAGCGCACGCCGGATTCACCGACCCAGTGACGCAACAGGCGCAGCCCCTCTTCGCCAATGGCGAAACGGGCGGCCAGGGCCGGCACTTCCAGCAGCGCCAGCACCTGTTCCGACGTAAAGCGGCTTTGCGGCAAATCGAGCAGTGAGATGAGCGCCTGCAAAGCCGGATGCGCCTGCCGCGCTTTACGGTCAGAAATGGCGAACGGCAGGTAGCGCTCGGCGGGAGCATTGCCGAACACGGCCTGAATATAAGGCGTATAGCTGTCGATATCCGCCACCATCACGATGATGTCGCGCGGCGTCAACGCGGGATCCTGCGCCAGCATGGTCAGCAGTTGATCGTGCAGCACCTCCACTTCCCGCTGTGGGCTGTGGCAGGCGTGCAGGCTGAGGGAACGATCTTGCGGATCGAGCCTGCGCTTGCTGAAACTGCTTTCCAGCGTTTCCGCCGTGATGCCGATCACCGCGTGATCTTCCAGCTCCAGCATATCGCGTTGAACGGCGTGCAGCATGGTATCCGCCGGGATATCGACAAAGGCGTCGACCTCTTGCGCCCCTTCCATCTGCGACAGCAAATAGAGGTGATCGCGCCCGAGCTTGCCCCAGGAGGCCAGCAGCGGGTTACTGAGCTGCTGCTGCCCTTCAGCGTCAAACAGACGCGCCGCGTCAGCCGGTTCGCGAAACAGCCCTTGCTCGCGCGCCTGATGATAGTGACGGCGCTTGCGGCTCTGCAAGCGGGCCAGGAAAGCGTAATCCTGAATGTCGCCCCAGTAATAACGACAAGGGTTGGTGAACATCAGGTGGATATCGATATGCCGCCCCAGCGCCTGCAGCGCCTCCAGATAGACCGGCGGCAACGCCGAGATGCCGCAGATAAACACCCGCGGCGGCAAACCGGGCGGACACGTTGTTGCCTGCTCCAGCGCGTGGATAAAGCGGCTATACAGATTGGCGCGGTGCCATTCCGGCTGCCCCAATTCGCGCGTGTACTCCACCAGCCGCGCCCAGAGCGGCGCCTGCCACTGCTGAGCCTCGGGCAGACCGTCGATGCGTTCACCGCGCTGCCAGCTCTCCAGCCACTGCGGACGATAAACCAAATACTGGTCGAACAGGTCGGCAACCCGGCCGGCCAATTGGTGGATTTTTCGCTTGTCGCCGTCATCGGTGAGATAGTGCTGCAGTGGCGCGAACGCCGGCTGGGTCAGCATCTCCGGCAGCAGCCACATCAGCTTCCAGGTCATGGCGTCCTTGCTGAAGGCGCTCTCTTTCGGGATATCCGGCAACACGCGGGTGAACATGTCCCAAATGAAGGTCGCCGGCAGCGGAAACGCGACATTGGCGGCGATGCCGAACTGCTCCGCCAGCTGCATTTGCAGCCATTGCGCCATACCGGGGCTCTGAACCAGCACCACTTCCTGTTGAAAAGGATCGGCCAACGGATCTCTGGCTATCAGCGCGCTGGTCAGCGTTTTCAATAAATCCAGCTGATTGGAATGATAAACCGTGAACATGATGGCTCCTTTAAAACAAGATACGTACCGGCTCAAAAACGGGTGCAATACCAGCGGCTCAGCGTCGCCCACTGCCGTTGCGGAGTTTGTACTCTGACCGTCAATCGGCGGCAATCAGCATCCGCGCCGTCGAACGCCGTCTCGCGTCGCCAGCCTTCCGGCAGCGGTTCGGCATCGAGCCGACCGGTGACGGCGAACGCCTCCAACTGCTGATGCGCCATCACCCAGGCTTGCCGGTAGTGCCACTGGCGCTGGAACGACTGCAACAGCACCTGATGATACTGTAACAAGCCCAGCAGCGACACCGAGAACAACAATGCCGCCACCAACACTTCCGGCAGGCTGAAGCCGTTGCGGGATAACCGCCCTGCGCGAGCGTTAACCCTCACAGTCGGCCGGCCTTTTCTCGGGGCAAAAATCCAGCCGGCCGCCCGGCTGCGCTTGCACCCTGCCGACCGATTCCGCACCGTCAAACGCGCCCCATTGATACAGCCAAAGCGGCTCACCGCCGCGCATCTCCCCAAGGCCGCGTACCGTCACGACGCCCGCTCTGGCAGACAGCCGGGCGCAGGCCGTCAGTTCCGCGCGCTGCCTGCATAACCAGGCCGCCGCACTCAGCTCGGCGCGCGGCCAATGCTGGAGCATGCCCCAACTCAGCGCCGAAGCGGCCTGATTGTAAGCCTGGAGGTAGCGCTGCTGATCGGCGGCCAGTAACAGCGCGTTATCCAATTGCCGGTGCTGGGCATTGAGCAACATCAACCCCAACGCCAACAGCAACATTACCGCCGCCAAAGTACTGCCGCCTCGCTGGCTCCACCGGTTCATGGCAACGCCGCCATTTCGACGTTCCCGCTCAGGCTGCGCCTGATACGCGCATCGCCGACAGAGCGCCCCGCCAGAGTCAAACGGGCCAGCGCACCGCCATGCTCCCCGCGCTCTATCGCCACATGAAACCGCTCAATGCGCACTTCGTCACGATCGAGCAGCCGCTCCCAGCCGCCGCCGTCGCATTGGCTTACTCCGCGCTGCCCTTCCAAGCCGCCATTGCGCAGCCGATAACCGAAATAACCTGCATCCTCGCCCGAGGTGAGCCATTGCCCGCTGCGGGTGATGTCGTAAGCGACGATAACGCAGCTGCCCGCCGCTTCTCCCGCCGCCTGGCCGATCAGCAGCGGGCGGCCGGCGCACTGCCCGGCACAGAAACCGGCGCGGCGCAGGTCTTTCTCGATACCGAACGCCAGTTGCCGCAGCGTTGACTCCAGCCGAAAATGCTGGCCGACGGCCACGTTTTGCTGGCGCAACAGCGGGTAGGTTTTCGCGGCGCCGAGCGCGATCACGCTGCCGAACACCAGCGCCAACATCACCTCCGGCAAGGTAAAACCGCGTTCGACAGTCAGCATGGCGCGATCCCCCTTATCCGGAGCCCTTCGCTGCACAAACGCAGCCGCCCTCGGGCGGACAGCACCAGCCGCAGGCCGCCTGACTCGTTGCTGAGCAGGATGTGCCCCGCCTGCGCGGTATTGCGCAAGCCGTAAAACCCGATCTCTTTGTCGGTGTAGCCGCTCAAAACGACATCGCGGTAAGACGGTGAGAAAACGGAACCCTCGGCGGAAGCGCAATCCGGCGGCGGCACACCGCCGCCCAGGCACCAGGGCGTGCCGTTCTTGAACCACAGCAGCGTCGTGCGGTTGCGCCAGTTGGCGTCCGCCTGCAGCCGCAGTAAAAACGCCAGCAGCTGCTGGGCAGTATGTTCCAGGCGCAACGTTTGCTGATGGTGGCGCCATTGACCGACGCCCCAGCCGGTGAGCATGCCGGCGATCAGGAGCGCCGCCAACAGCTCAATCAGCGTCATGCCACGCTGGCGGTCATCGATGTTCGAGAGCGTATTTTCTTTCATGCGGCCAGTTTAAGGGCCGTAACAAGGCGGTAAAGCCGCATGCGCAAGCCTTGCGGCAAGCTGCGCAATGTTTTCCCTATAGCGACAAATGGCGACAATAAAATGCGGCGCGGCGCGCAATGCGGATAAAAAAAGGGGCGCAATCGCTGCGCCCCTGGTGTGATGCGGTTAAGGTCAGATCGCGACCGGCGCCTTGATGGCCGGGTGCGGATCGTAACCTTCGATCTCGAAGTCTTCGAAACGGTAATCGAACAGCGAAGCCGGCTTGCGTTTGATCACCAGCTTCGGCAACGGACGGAGTTCACGCGTCAACTGCAGCTTCGTCTGTTCCATATGATTACTGTACAGATGGGTATCGCCACCGGTCCAGACGAAGTCGCCGACGTCCAAATCGCACTGCTGCGCCATCATATGCACCAACAGCGCGTAGCTGGCGATGTTGAACGGCAGGCCGAGGAACACGTCGCAGGAACGCTGGTACAGCTGGCAAGAGAGTTTGCCGTCCGCCACGTAGAACTGGAAGAACGCGTGGCACGGCGCCAGCGCCATCTGGTCCAGCTCACCGACGTTCCAGGCGGAAACGATGATGCGGCGCGAATCCGGATCTTGTTTCAGCTGCTGGAGCACGTTGCTCAGTTGATCGATCTGACGACCGTCCGCCGCGCCCCAGGCTCGCCACTGCTTGCCGTACACCGGGCCGAGATCGCCGTTTTCATCGGCCCACTCGTCCCAAATGGTGACCTTGTTGTCACGCAGATAGGCGATGTTGGTATCGCCGTTCAGGAACCACAACAGCTCATGAATGATCGAACGCAGATGACATTTCTTGGTGGTCACCAACGGGAAGCCTTCCTGCAAATTGAAACGCATCTGGTGGCCGAAAATCGACAACGTGCCAGTGCCGGTACGGTCGGCTTTAGGAGTGCCCTCGGCGAGCACCTTGTTCATCAAATCCAGATACTGTTTCATTTGTCCCTCACGACAGTTGTTGCTGCGGGCGACGACGGTACGCCCAAATCATCATAATAACACCGGCCACCACCATCGGGATGGACAGGATCTGCCCCATGCTGATCACGCCGTCGAACAGGCCAAGCTGAGCATCCGGCTGGCGGAACGCTTCAACGATGATGCGGAATGCGCCATAACCGATCAGGAACAGGCCCGATACGGCACCCATCGGCCGCGGCTTGCGGATGAACAGGTTCAGAATGATAAACAGCACCACGCCTTCAAGCAGCAGTTCATACAGCTGGGACGGGTGACGCGGCAGCACGCCGTACTGGTTCAGCAGCGGCAGCAGAGAAGGATCGGCGGCGGCGAGCGCCACGTCTTCGCTGCGCGAGCTTGGGAACAGCATCGCCCAAGGGGTGTCGGTGGTCACGCGGCCCCACAGTTCACCGTTGATGAAGTTGCCGAGGCGGCCGGCGCCCAAACCGAACGGGATCAATGGCGCGATAAAATCGGAAACCTGGAAGAAGGTGCGTTTGGTGCGGCGAGCGAACCAGAACATCACCAGAATCACCCCCATCAATCCGCCGTGGAACGACATGCCGCCATCCCAGACTTTAAACAGATAGAGCGGATTATCCAGGAACAACGGCAGGTTGTAGAACAGCACATAGCCCACGCGGCCGCCGACGAATACGCCCAGGAAACCGGCGTAGAGCAGGTTTTCCACTTCGTCTTTGGTCCAGCCGCTGCCCGGCTTGTTGGCGCGGCGCACCGCCAGCCACATGGCAAAAACGAAGCCGACCAGATACATCAGGCCGTACCAATGCAAAGAAACCGGGCCAATGGAGAAAATGACCGGATCAAATTTAGGAAACGCCAGATAGCTATTGCTCATCTATCACCACAACATGTCTGTTATTTTTCCCCATGCGGGGGCGGCAGGTGCCAAACGTCGGCGCAGGTTGTCACACGCCTTTCAAACGGCAGCGTTGGCCGCTGCGGTTTGCAAGACGACGAACATGCGTCGCGCTGAGGTTGCGCATCATAACATAGGCTTAGCGCGGTCCGGGCCGGCAGCGCGGGAAAAGTTCTGTAAAAAAATCACATCGCGCGGCGATTATCTGCCGCCGCGAATCAACCCGCCCATGCCGCGTCGCTCCATAAACGCCGCCACCAAATGGCGCACTTCCGTGGTCATTTGGGTGTTCAACACTCGGTGCGCCAACACTTCGGCGTCGGCAAGATCGATATGCCGCAGCAGGTATTTGATGCGCGCCACGCTGCGTCCGTTCATGCTCAGATTGCGATAGCCCATGCCCACCAGCAACAGCGCGCCCATCGGATCGCCGGCCAGTTCACCGCACAGGCTAAGCTGCAGCCCGGCCGCTTTCCCCTGTTCGGCGATCAGCTTCAGCACCTGCAGCATCGCGGGATGCAGGCTGTCGTACAGCGAGGCTACCCGCGTGTTGTTGCGATCCACCGCCAGCAGGTACTGGGTCAAATCGTTGGTGCCTACCGAGATGAAGTCGACGCGCCCCGCCAAATGCGGGATCAGGAAAATCATCGACGGCACTTCCAGCATCACGCCGATTTTCGGTTTCGGGATCGCGTAGCCAAGCACCTCTTCCACCTCGCGCCCGGCGCGGTCAATCAAGCGCTTGGCCTCATCGACCTCTTCCAGGCTGGTGACCATCGGCAGCAAAATGCCCAGGTTGCCGGTGCCGGCATTGGCGCGCAGCATGGCGCGCACCTGTATCAAAAAAATCTCCGGCTGGTCCAGAGTGATGCGAATGCCGCGCCAGCCCAGGCAGGGATTTTCTTCGCTGATCGGCATGTAGGGCAGTTGCTTGTCGGCGCCGATGTCCAGCGTGCGCAGCGTGACCGGTTTGTTGGGATAAAGCTGCAGCATGCCTTGATACTGCGCGACCTGTTCTTCTTCAGAAGGGAAACCGCTT
Organism: Serratia sp. EWG9; assembly: GCF_019913725.1. Taxonomy (NCBI): domain Bacteria; kingdom Pseudomonadati; phylum Pseudomonadota; class Gammaproteobacteria; order Enterobacterales; family Yersiniaceae; genus Serratia; species Serratia sp. EWG9. The sequence goes on along the minus strand of NZ_JADNRO010000008.1, from coordinate 138,294 downwards.
TGCAACATGAACGGAATTTCAGTGCGGTACAACCCCACGCCGTCCACCCGGCCGCCCAACAGCTGTTCATGTTCCGGGCTGAGGCCGGCATTCAGCATCACCTGAACGCGTTCGCCGCTTTTCAACTGCGCCGGTTGTTCGACGTCGTCTTCCGCCAGCTTGCTCAGTTCCTGTTCTTCGCTGATCAGCCGTTGGTATTCCTGCACCAGCACCGGCTCAGGATCGACCAGCAGTTCGCCGCGATACCCATCAACGATCAGCAGCCGCTGGCTGAGCAGAGAAGGCTGGATGTCGGCGCCCATCACCGTCGGCACCCCCATCGCCCGCACCAAAATCGCCGCATGCGAATTGGCGGCGCCGTCGCGCACGACCACGCCAACCAGGCGATCCTGCGGCACTTCGGCCAGCAATGTCGCGGTCAGTTCATCCGCCACCAGCACAAAACGCGCCGGCCACTGGGTGGCGCCCTGAGTGGTGTCGTCGAGGTGGAACAGCAGGCGCTGGCCCAGCGCGCGCAGGTCGCTGCCGCGCTCGCGCATATAGGTGTCCTGCAGTTTGGCGAACTGTTCGGCAAAGGCTTCTATCACCTGCTTCACCGCCCATTCCGCCACCGAGCCGTTGTCAATTTCGGCGAACAATTCGCGCTTGAGGCGGGCGTCGTTTAGCAGGTGAGAATAAAGATCGAAGATCGCCGCGCTCTCTTTTTGCGAGCTGGCGGCAAAACGCTTGCTGAAGCGGCGAAATTCCGCGCCGGCCTCTTCCAACGCCAACGTCAGGCGCTCGCGCTCTCTGGCGGTGTCCAGCGTCGACGCGCGGTAAACCTGATCGAGCGAAGGCTGGCTGCTGTCCTGCCACCCTTCCGCCACCGCTACGCCGGGCGAGGCCGCCAGCGCGCGCACGCGCGTTTGGCGATACTGGCCGAAAATGGCATTAAGCTGCGACTGTGAAAGGATCCCGGCCATCTGCGTGGCCAGGGTGACCATGAACGACTCTTCGCTTTCGTCGAACTGGCGCAGCTCGCGCTGCTGCACCACCAACACCCCCAACAGCTGGCGCCGGTGAATGATCGGTACCCCGAGGAAGGATCGGAAACGATCCTCTTTGACCTGCGGAACGTACTTGAAGCTGGGATGGCTTTGGGCATCGGCCAGGTTGATGGGTTCGGCCCGGCGGCCGACCAACCCGACGACACCTTCGTCAAACGCCAATGCGATAGTGCGCCCGCGCGGCTTTTTCAGCCCGCGCGTGGCCATCAAGTAGTAACAGCGGCGATCGTTGTCCGCCAGGTAAATGGAGCACACTTCGGTGTCCATCGCCAGACAGGTTTCATTGACCAGCAGATCCAGCGCATCCGTCAGACTGGCCGCCGCGGCCACCTTCTCTACAATTTCTCGCAAGCGCGTGAGCATAGTCGGCTTAACTTAACCTCTCTTTCGGCGATAAGCGGGGGCCTGCCGCGGCGCCGCCTGCTCTTGCATCGGCATCACGGTCACGGCGAATTCTTTCATCACCCGGCGGTAGACGTCGCGTTTAAACGACACCACCTGGCGCACCGGATACCAGAAGCTCACCCAGCGCCAACCGTCGAACTCCGGTGTGCTGCTGCGCTGCATGTTGATATCAGCGTCATTGCACAGTAGCTGCAACAAAAACCATTTTTGCTTTTGGCCGATACAAACCGGCTTTGTGTCCCAACGCACCAAACGTTTCGGCAATTTATAGCGCAACCAGTTGCGGGTCGAAGCCAGGATGCGCACATCCTTTTTACTCAGCCCCACTTCTTCGAACAGCTCACGGTACATCGCCTGCTCCGCAGTTTCGCCAGGGTTAATCCCACCTTGGGGAAACTGCCAGGAGTGCTGACCGTAACGGCGGGCCCATAAGACCTGCCCCTGACGATTACAGATTACGATACCAACATTCGGGCGGTAGCCATCATCATCGATCACCGGACTACCTCGATAAGCTTAAATTCGCATAGATGTCCTGATTGTTTCACACAAGCTACAGGCGGTAAACCACTGCTTTACGGCGCTGCGGGCCGGATAACATTGGGATAACTCACAGATATAGGCAAAGTTATAAACATGCATCGGCATTTCAGACCGGTTTTATTCACTTTTTCTGTGGATAGGTGTGTGTAGAACTCGAGGGATAAGCCGGTAAAACTCTCGTCCCCGAAAATCCCCCCTCACACAGATAAAACAATATTATTCATAAAAACATATAATTAACCAATATTCCACAGTTATGTACAGGGCAAAAATGTGATCTATGCACGGTAAGGATCTTACCCTGGCGAAAGATCCACCAACGCCGTTTTTATCCACAGATTATCCGGGCAAGTTACGCACAAAACGGACAAATTCGTAAAAAACCGCCCGAGTCAAGGCTGTAAATTGAACCAGTGATCGGTAAAAATTTGGGTTATCCCATAAATCTGTGGATAAATAGGTGTAAGATCCTGTTTATTGTCGGTGGCTTCAGGTGAACAAGCCTCGCGGGTGCATTGTCGCCCGCGCAAGGAAAGAAAAAAAGTCATGTAAAATCATGCTACTATTATTCTTTTCCCCAGGCGACTGGGGTTACCGTTTCCCGTGTATCTTTGCAGTACGTTTTTCAACCAAATTCGATAGGCTTGATTTATGGCGTTTTTATCCCCTCTGCCGCCCCCGCCGGAAAATGAACGGCAGCTGTTCGAGCGCGCTCAGGCGCTGGCCGGCTTCAGTTTTGGTGAACTGGCCGCCCGCGCGCAGTTGCCGATCCCCAAGGATCTGAAACGCGATAAAGGCTGGGTGGGCATGCTGCTGGAGCTGTACCTCGGCGCCATGGCCGGCAGCAAACCGGAACAGGATTTTCCTGAGCTGGGCATTGAGCTGAAAACCATTCCTGTCGACGCCGCCGGCAAACCGCTGGAGACCACTTTCGTCTGCGTGGCCCCGCTCACCGGCAACAGCGGCGTCACCTGGGCCAGCAGCCACGTTCGCCACAAGCTGGCGCGCGTGTTGTGGATACCGGTAGAGGGCGAACGGCAAATCCCGCTGGCGCAGCGCCGCGTCGGTTCGCCGCTGCTGTGGAGCCCGAGCGCTGCAGAAGAAGAGATGCTGCGCCGCGATTGGGAAGAGCTGATGGATCTGATTGTGCTCGGTCACGTAGAACGCATCACCGCACGCCACGGCGAAGTGCTGCAACTGCGCCCCAAAGCGGCCAACAACAAGGCGCTCACCGAAGCCATCGGCGAACAGGGGCAACCTATCATGACGCTGCCGCGCGGTTTCTATCTGAAAAAGGGTTTTACCGGCGCGCTGCTGGCAAGACATTTCTCAATCTAGGCGATTTCGTTTAACTCTGGTTTAGCTAGCCCTGTCAGCGCCACGATAAACGCGTATAATTCACCCTTTGCATTTATTAAGTATTAAGGTGTGTCGGGCAATGTTCGAATGGATTATGGATCCCAATGCCTGGTTAGCGTTAGGTACGCTAACCATTCTTGAGATCGTACTGGGTATTGATAACATCATTTTTCTGTCGCTGGTGGTGGCGAAGCTGCCCAAAGCGCAACAGAACAAAGCTCGCCGAATGGGCTTGGCCGCCGCCATGCTGATGCGCCTGGCGCTGCTGGCCTCCATCGCCTGGGTGATCCGCTTGACGCACCCGCTGTTCACCGTGCTGGATCACGCCATTTCCGCCCGCGATCTGATCCTGCTGCTCGGTGGATTGTTCCTGATCTGGAAAGCCAGCAAAGAGATCCACGAAACCATCGAAGGCACGGAAGAAGAGCACCACACCAAGGTGCACAGCTTCTTCGGCGCGATCGTACAGATCATGCTGTTGGATATCATCTTCAGCCTGGATTCGGTGATTACCGCCGTAGGCCTTTCCGATCACCTGTTCATCATGATGGCGGCGGTGGTGATTGCCGTCGGCGTGATGATGTTCGCCGCACGGCCGATCGGCGAATTCGTCAATCGCCATCCGTCGGTGAAAATGCTGGCGCTGGCGTTCCTGATCCTGGTGGGCTTCACGCTGATGCTGGAAAGTTTCCAGGTGCACGTGCCGAAAGGCTACATCTACTTCGCCATGTTCTTCTCCATGTCGGTAGAAGCGCTCAATCTGATGCGCAGCAAGAAAAACCGTTCGCCGGAATAACCCTACGCGGAGGCCGCCATCGGCGGCTTCCGCCGTTTCGTTGCCCCCTCATTTCAGTTTTTCTTATCAGATAAAGACTTATCTGAGACGCTCTCTGCCAAGAGTTTGCTAATCTTGAAAGAACATTGTTTTCTGCATAATCGAGGATCCGCAGGATGAAAAAGTGGGTAATGGCAGTGTCTGCGCTGGTTATGGCCGCCGGTTTGGCGGGATGTTCCAGCGACTACGTCATGGCGACCAAAGACGGCAACATGATCCTGACGCAAGGCAAACCGGAGATCGACACAGACACCGGGCTCATCAGTTATAAAGATGAGAAAGGCAATCACCGCCAGATCAACGGCGATCAGGTTTCCCAGGTTATCGAACGCTAATCACCGCTCGCCGGCTATCGCCCGCTCGAGCGCGGTAGCCCTCATTCGTGTCCGCACGGAATCCGCTTCCCCCATCTTCACCGCTTGGTTATAGTCAGGAAAGGCGACATCGCCGCCCGACGGACTTTGCGCCGTCTTCTGAATTGGGCTCCTGTTTCACCGGGCCGCACGGCCCGTCAGCGCTAACAAGAAAGGAAGGCCGTTAATGCAATACCACCGTATTCCACACAGTTCTTTAGAAGTGAGCGTGCTGGGACTGGGCACCATGACCTTTGGCGAACAGAACAGCGAAGCCGACGCCCATGCGCAACTGGACTATGCATTGGCCGCAGGCGTGAACCTGATAGATACCGCCGAACTGTACCCGGTGCCGCCCCGCCCGGAAACTCAGGGCCTGACCGAAAGCTATATCGGCAGTTGGATCAAAGCGCGGGGCAATCGCGAAAAAATCGTCCTGGCCAGCAAAGTCTCAGGCCCGGTGCGCGGCACTGACAGCAGCATCCGCCCGCAGCAGGCGCTCGATCGCAAAAACATCCGCGCCGCTCTGGACGCCAGCCTCAAGCGGCTGAACACCGATTATCTCGATCTTTACCAATTGCACTGGCCGCAGCGCGCCACCAACTGCTTTGGCAAACTCAACTATCAATATACCGATGACAAAGCCACGGTCACGCTACTGGAAACCCTGGAGGCGCTGACCGAGCAGGTGCGCGCCGGTAAAATTCGCTATATCGGGGTCTCCAACGAAACGCCCTGGGGCGTGATGCGCTATCTGCAACTGGCGGAGAAACACGAGCTGCCGCGCATCGTGTCGATTCAAAACCCGTACAGCCTGCTGAACCGCAGCTTTGAGATTGGCCTGGCCGAAATCAGCCAGCACGAAGGGGTAGAACTGCTGGCCTATTCCAGCCTGGCGTTCGGCACGCTGAGCGGTAAATACCTCAACGGCGCTAAACCGGCCGGTGCGCGCAATACGCTGTTCACCCGCTTCAACCGTTATTCAGGGCAGCAAACCCAACGGGCGATCGCCGAATACGTGGCGCTGGCTAAAAAACACGGGCTGGATCCTTCGCAGATGGCGTTGGCCTTCGTGCGTCAGCAGCCGTTCGTCGCCAGCACCCTGCTGGGCGCCACCTCGGTGGAGCAGTTGAAAATCAACCTCGACAGCCTCGACGTGATTCTGGATGAGGACGTGCTACAGGCGCTCGAAGAAATCCACACCCGGTTTACCATTCCGGCGCCTTGATAGCCTGAGGGCGCAGCCTGGCTGCGCCCCGTTTCACCGCCGCTGCGACCACCACAACGCGCTAATCGCCAGCGCAAACACCACGCCAAACCCTACGCCGACGCCCACCACCGGCACGCCCAGCTTCACGACCAAAGAATACAGGCCCAGCATCAGCAACATGGCGACGTTTTCACCCAGGTTTTGCACTGCAATCGCATTGCCGGCGCCGACCGAATGTTTGCCCCGCTCCTGCAGCAACGCATTGAGCGGCACGACGAAGAAGCCCCCCAGCATGCCGATGAGCGCCAGCAAGACGTAGGCATTGAGCATGGTCGTTTGCAGCGCAAACACCGCGACCGCGACGCCGATCAGGATCCCGGCCGGCATACAGCGTTTCACCGTTTTAAGCGTGACGAAGCGCGCGGCGGCACCCGCGCCCACCACGATGCCGACGGCCACCATGGCGTTCAGCAGCGTTGGCGTGGCGTTATCGGCGATGCCGAGCGCCACCGGCACCCACAGCACCAGCAGAAAACGCAGCGTCACGCCGGCCCCCCAAAACAGGCTGGTGCCAATCAATGAGAAACGCGTCTGTCCATCGCGCCACAGCGTAACGCAGGCAGCAAAGAAGCTGTGCGTCATGGCCTGCGGACGCCACGAAGCGCCAGGACGCGCCGCCGCCAAACGCGGAATATACAGGTTGGCGACCACCGCTCCCGCGTAAACCAACGCGCAGGCCGCCAGCGCCGCCGCCACGTGCCAGTCCGCCAGAATACCACCGGCCACCGAACCGGTCAGAATGGCCGCAATGGTCGAAGCCTCGATCAGGCCGTTAGCCTTGACCAGTTTCTCGCCGCTGGTGATCTCGCCCAGAATGCCGTATTTAGCCGGTGAATACGCGGCGGCTCCCACGCCGACCAGGCTGTAACCCAGAAACGGATTACCCCCAAAACAGATCACCAATGCCCCCGCCAATTTCAGGGCGTTGGCGAACATCATCACCCGCCCTTTGGCAAAGCTGTCGGCGATCTGGCCGACGAACGGAGCCAGAATGATATAGGTGGCGACAAAGGCCATCTGCAGGATCGGCTGGCTCCAGTCCGGATACAGCTGCTGCTTGATCAACGCCAGCGTGGCGAACAGCAACGCATTGTCGCCGAACGCCGAAAGGAACTGCGCGCTGATCACCGCAATCATGCCGCGTGACAACAAAGGGGATTCGGTCGAAGGATTCATCAGGCACTCTCCGGCTGTTCGGCCATATGACGCAGGGTGACGAAATCAGGTTTGCCGCTGCCGAGCACCGGCAGCGTTTTCAACAGACGAATATCGCGCGGCACCGCCAGCTCCGGGCTGCCCAGTTCGCGCGCCACCCGCAGCAATGCCTCGCGGGTAATGGCGGGATCGGTGGTAAACAGCACCAACGCCTCGCCTTTGCTGCTGTCGCTTTTGACCGTGGCGGCATGCAGTTTATCCGGCGACAGCCGTTGCGCCAGCAATTCGACGCTCTCCAGCGACACCATCTCGCCCGCGAGCTTGGCGAAGCGCTTCACGCGCCCGCGAATGGTGCAGTAACCCTGCTCATCCAGGCTGACGATATCGCCGGTGTCATACCAGCCCGGCTGCAGCACGCCGTTCGCATCTTCCGCCGCCGGCGGCTCCAGTTCGCCGGGGCGTTCAACCCGCAGATAGCCTTTCATGATATTCGGCCCCTTCAGCTGCAGACGGCCGCCGTTATCAATACCCGGCACCGCGATCAGACGCGCCTCCATCTGCGGCATGATACGGCCGACGGTGCCCACCTTGGTCGCCAACGGCACGTTGATCGAGACCACCGGCGCGCACTCGGTCACGCCATAGCCTTCCAGAATGCGGATGCCGTATTTGTCCTGATAGATCTGTTTGGTGCTGTCCGCCAGTTTCTCCGCGCCGGCCACGACATAGCGCAGGCGGGCAAAATCATACGGATGCGCGAAGCGCGCATAGTTGTTAAGGAAGGTCGCCGTGCCGAACAGCACCGTGCAGTTACGGTCATACACCAGCTCCGGCACCACGCGATAGTGCAGCGGGCTGGGGTAGAGGAAAATGCGGCTGCCGGTGATCAGCGGCGTAAGCAGCCCCACCGTCAGGCCGAACGAGTGGAACAGCGGCAGCGACGACATGAAGCGGTCGCGCGGCGTGAAATCGGCGATGGTGCGGATTTGTTCTACGTTGGCCAGCAGGCTGGCGTGCGAATGCACCACGCCCTTGGGATGGCCTTCGGATCCGGACGTGAACAGGATCAGCGCCGGGTCCTCCGGACGTTGCGGCAACGCCGCGCGCTGCGGCTGCAGCAAGTGACGCAGGATCCACAGCTTATCCGCCAGCGTGACCGTCTCTTTCAGATCTTCCAGATACACCCAGTTAGCCTGCGGCACCTGTTCCGGCAGGTGGGTCAGCTTGCCTTTCTCCAGAAACTGGCGCGAGGTGACGATGGTCTTGATGCCGGCGGCCGTCATAGCGCTGTTCAGGCCGTTGGCGCCTGCGGTGTAGTTGAGCATCGCCGGGATGCGATTGCGCAGCGAAGCGCCGAAGATCGCCGCCGCGGTAATGGTGGCGTTGGGCAACAGCAGCCCAACGTGCTCCCCCTCGGCGGTAAAGCGCTGCAGAATGCGGCTGACGCCCAGCGATTTCTTGACTAGCGTCTGGTAACTGTCTTCTTTGAAAGCGATGTCTTCGATGCAAGGCTTGCGGCGCCCATAGCGGTGCTGCGCCGCCAGCAAAGCATGGAACAGCGTTTGCGGCTCGCGCGTCTCCATGCGCGCCCACATCATGATCTGCATCAGCCGATCGCCCGCCAGCGCCCGGCGTTCACGCGCGCGCGGCGCTTCCGGCATCGGCAGCGTGGTCGGCGGCAAGATGCGGATGCTGATTTGCGGGAACCAGCGGATCTTGAACACCCCGGCCATGCGGCCAAACGGGCTGAACTCCGGGCCATCGATCCGCACCGGCACCACGGTCGCGCCCGATTTGGCGGCGATAAACGCCGCTCCGTCGTAAATTTTCATCAGCGCGCCGGTCACGGTGATGCGCCCTTCAGGGAACACCACGATCGGCCGTCCCTGCTCGACCATGCGCACCAGTTGCTTGATGGCCATCGGCTTGGTGGGATCGAGCGAGACAAAATCGATGTAAGGCCGCAGCCAGCGCATAAACCAGCTCTCGCCGATACTGGCATAGACCGCAAACACCGGTTTTATCGGCAGGAACAGCGCCAGCAGTACGCCGTCGAGGAAAGAGACGTGGTTCGGCGTAATCAGTAATTTTTGCCGTTCGAAGTGCTGGACGTCCCCTTCGACCCGTACCCGAAACAACAGGCGAAACAGCGCGCGCAGCAGTGAAAAGATCATGCCCTTCTCCCTTGGCCATGGAGGCGTAAATCGTTGTAGGGAAAAGAATACTATATGGCAGGCAAAAAAAAACCTACGCATCCGCGTAGGTTGGTGCAATTGAAAATGGCTTCAGCATGCAAGGCACGCTGATTTCTCACCAATCAATACCTCTGGGATCACCTACTCTAGAGAGATGGCGTGCAGGAAACTACCGGCGAATCGCAAGAGTTCTGCTCCAAATGCAACCAGCTGTAAATTTCCCACGATCTGCTGTAATAACTCAATGAAACTTAAACCTTCCCGCAGCGACGAAAATAAATATAACAACGACGAGCCAGTGACCCAGACGTGACATCTTCGCTCATCGTGCGCTGACCTCGACCAGGCAGCTCATGGCGTTCGGCCCCTGCGTCAGCGGCGAGGTGCCGATATCCAGCGTCAGCACGTTCGGGTTGCCCGCCTGCTCGACCGGCCGGCGCTGCGCGTCGAAACCCGGCTCGAACCAGGCACCGGTCGCCATCAGCACCACGCCGCGCGTCACGCCATCGGTGAGCGACACCCCCGCCAGACAGCTGCCGCGCGCGTTGCTGACCAGCACTTCGGCGCCGTCCGCCACACCGCGCGGCGCCGCATCGTCCGGATGCATGTACAAGGTTTCTCGCCCGGCGGTCTTGTTGCCCTGCGCCAGCGGCGCCGGATCCATCTGGCTATGCAGGCGATCGCTCGGCTGAATGGAGATCAGGTGCAGCGGCCAGTTTTTGGCCTGCGGCGCGCCCAGCCACTCCACCGGCGGCCGCCACTGCGGATGCGGAGCGAAATCTTCGTAGCGATAGCCGGCGATCCGCTCGCTGAACAGCTCTATCTTGCCGCTGGGCGTTTGCAGCGGGTTAGCCTGCGGATCGGCGCGGAATGCGTCAAAAAATACGAACTCTTTAGCCGGCGCGGGCAGCTCGACATAGCCCCGTTGCCAGAAGGCCTCAAACTCGGGCCAGGCGACGCCGGCGCGCTGCTGCGCTGTGCCGCATTGCCGGTAGATAGCTTCGATCCAGGCCCGCTCGTCGCGATTCTCGGTAAAGCGCTCACGATAGCCGAGACGCTCCGCCAGATCGGCGAAGATATCGAAATCGTTGCGCGCCTGATGCTGCGGCGCAATGGCCTGATGCATCGCCAACACGTAGCGATCGCGCGACGAGCCGCCGATATCGTTACGCTCCAGCGAACTGGTGACCGGCAACACGATGTCCGCCATTTTGGCCGCCGCCGTCCACCAGATATCTTGAACGATCACCGTGTCCGGCTTCTGCCAGCCCTCCACCAGCCGATTCAACTGCTGATGATGATGGAACGGGTTGCCGCCGGCCCAGTGCACCAAATGGATATCCGGATAATGCTGCGTCTCACCGCAAAATTGATAGGCCTCACCGGGGTGCAACAGCATGTCGCAGATGCGCGCCACCGGGATCGCCAGCCCGGCCGGATTTTCGCCTACCGGCATGGTCGGCGCAGGCGTATCCACGCGCGGATTGCCGACGCCGTTCATCGAACCGTGGCCGAACGAGAAACCGCCGCCCGGCAGCCCCACCTGGCCCAGCATCGCCGACAGCGCGATCATCATCCAATACGGTTGCTCCCCCCGATGCGCGCGTTGCACGGAGTAGGAACAGGTGATGAAACTGCGCACGCCGATCAGTTGCCGCGCCAGCAGCGCGATGCGCGCCGCCGGAATGCCGGTAATTGCGCTGGCCCAAACGGGGGTTTTCGCCACGCCGTCACCGGCGCCGTTCAGGTAATCCGCCAGCTGTTGATAGCCCACGCAGTGGCTGTGCAGGAAGGCTTCATCCTGCGCGTCCAGCCGCTGGATTTCGTAAGCCAGCGCCAGCATCAGCGCCACGTCGGTATTCGGCCGGATCGGGATCCATTCCGCGTTGACGAACTCGGGACAATCATCGCGCATCGGGCTGATGTTGACAACCGGCGTGCCCTTGCGCGCCAGCTTTTGCAGCCAGGGCTTGAGCGCATGTTCCGCCGCGCCGCCGGAAGAGACCTGAGCGTTTTTCAGCGCCAACCCGCCAAACGCCACAAACAGCTCGCAATGCTCCACCACGCTCGGCCAACTGGTGACGCGCCCGGTCAAGGGCGAAAAAGTGCCGATCACATACGGCAGAAAGAACTGCGCCGCACCCCAGCTGTAGTTGCCCTGCTGATCGACGCCGCCGCCGCCGCTGAAGTAGAACCGCCGCACCAGCGAGCGGGCATGGTGCAGCCGCCCGGCCGACGACCAGCCATAAGAGCCGGTAAACAACCCGGAGGCGCCGTAACGCTCGCGCACCCGGCGATTCTCTTGCGCCACCAAATCGAGCGCCAATTCCCAGTCCACCTCGACGAAATCTTCCCTGCCGCGCAGCGTCCGGTCGCTGCCCTCGCGCTTTTGCAGCCACGAGCGGCGCACCGCCGGCTTGCAGATGCGTTTATCGGAGTAGACCATCGGGACGATGGAATCGAGCAGCGGCGAAGGGTCAGGATCGTCGACGAAGGGTTCACAACGGATAAGCCGGCCGTCTTCAACCACGGCGGTATAAGCGCCCCAATGGGCGAGCTGCGGATAGCGTTTAATGGACATGGCGTTCTCGGCGCAAATCGGAATGCACAGACGTTACCTCAGCCCGTCGCCAGTGCCAACGTACAAATTGCGCTATCGTTCGGTAGCAGTCGGTTATGCGTACAGACTCGAAGAGATTCTGCAACCGCCGCCACAAGTTGCGCACGAGACCGCTTGCAGCCCCGGTTTTTTTCCGCAAAACTGGGGGATGTAAGCGATTACCCAGGATGTGTTGACTGATATGGCTACGATAAAGGATGTTGCCAGGCTGGCGGGTGTTTCCGTGGCCACGGTATCCCGCGTGATAAACAATTCCCCCAAGGCCAGCGAAGGGTCGCGCACCGCGGTGCAGGCCGCCATGGAACAGCTGCAGTATCACCCTAACGCCAACGCACGAGCGCTGGCGCAGCAATCCACCGAGACGCTGGGGCTGATCGTCTCCGACGTTTCCGATCCCTTCTTCGGCGCGATGGTCAAGGCGGTCGAGCAGGTGGCCTACGCCACCCACAATTTTCTGCTGATTGGCAACGGTTACCACGACGCCGAAAAAGAGCGTCAGGCGATTGAACAGCTGGTGCGGCACCGCTGCGAAGCGCTGGTGGTGCACGCCAAAAGGCTGAGCGATCAGGAACTTTGCGGCTGGATGCAACAGATCCCGGGCATGGTGCTCATCAATCGCACGCTGCCGGGGTTTGAAACGCGCTGCGTGGCGCTCGACGATCGCTACGGCGCCTGGCTGGCGACCCGACATCTGATCCAGCAAGGGCATCAGCGCATCGCCATCATCTGCTCCACCCACCAGATTTCCGACGCCACCGATCGTCTGCAAGGCTATCTCGACGCGCTGCAGGAACACGGCATTGCGGTGGATGAAAAGCTGATCGCCTACGGCGAACCGGACGAGATCGGCGGCGAACAGGCGATGACCGAATTGCTCGGCCGCGGCCGTTCGTTCTCCGCCATTACCTGCTACAACGATCCGATGGCCGCCGGCGCGCTGTCGGTGCTGAGCGATAACAGCGTCGACGTACCGGGAGAAATTTCGCTGATCGGTTTCGACGACGTGTTGATTTCGCGCTACCTGCGCCCACGCCTGACCACCATTCGCTACCCTATCGTGGCGATGGCCACCCAGGCGGCGGAGCTGGCGCTGGCGCTGGCCAACCGGCAACCGCTGCCGGAAATCACCAACATGTTCAGCCCAACGCTGGTGCGCCGCCACTCGGTCGCCACCCTCAACAACGCGCACGAACAGCCGTAATCATGCCGCCGCATGGGTGAGCCGTCACCCATGCGCTCAGATTGCGCAGCCCGCCGCATTTCTCACTTTTGGATTTTTTCCGCTCCCTGCATTCGTGCAGATTGTTGGCACAATAACCTTTACGCTATATAGCATAAACACTATATTCGAAGCGCATCATGTGGCAAGTGGTGACCGTCGAACGATTCGACGACTGGTTTTTGGCGCTGAACAACGCCCAGCAAACAAGCATCCTGGCGGCGATCTTCAAATTACAGACGTTCGGCCCGCAGTTGGCGCGGCCGCACGCCGATACGCTGCATTTTTCCGAAGCGGCCCGGCAGTTGAAGGAGTTGCGCGTTCAACATCGCGGGCGCCCTTTCAGGGTGTTTTTCGCCTTTGCCCCACAGCGGCAAGCAGTATTGCTGTGCGGTGGCGATAAAACCGGCGACAAACGCTTTTACCAGCGCATGTTGCCCATCGCTGCCATGGAATTTTCACATTATCTGGCAACCCGGAGGTAGTGCAGATGGCCAAACCGTTATCCCAACTGATCGACAAGCTCGATCCCGCCGTCGTTGCCGCAGCCAGGCAAAAGGCGGACAAGGAAATTTTCGAACTGCGGCTGGCAATGCTGAGGGAAGAGCTGGCGGTCTCTCAGGTTGAATTGGCGAAGCGGCTCGGTATCAGCCAACCCTCCGTCGCCAATTTGGAAAAGCGCGGCAGCGAAATAAAGCTGTCGTCGCTCAAACGCTATATCGAGGCGATGGGCGGCACGCTATCGCTGGATGTGCAATTGCCCAATGGCCAGCACCGCCGCATGACGCTGTAAAGCGGGCGCAAAGCGCCCGCCCGCTTATCAGATAAGTTCCAGCGCGATCAGTTCTTCGATGGTTTGGCGGCGGCGGATCAAACGCGGCTCGCCGTTTTCGAACAGCACTTCAGGCAACAGCGGACGGCTGTTGTAGTTGGAGGACATCGATGCGCCGTAGGCGCCGGTATCGTGAAACACCAGATAATCGCCGATCTGCACCGGCGGCAGCTCGCGGGTTTCCACGCCGCCGCCCGCCTGCTGGGTGAAGACATCGCCGGATTCGCACAGCGGCCCGGCGATCACCGTGCCGCGCAGCGGTTGTTCCGAGGTGTCGCGCCCATCGGCCGGCAACAGCGAAATATGGTGATAGCTGCCGTACATCGCCGGGCGCATCAGATCGTTAAAACCGGCATCCACCAGCACAAAGTGGCGGCTCCCCATGTCTTTTACCGCCCGCACCTCGGCCACCAATACGCCCGCCTCCGCCATCAGGAAACGTCCGGGTTCAATCTCCAACTGCACCGGGTGCCCCAGATGCGCGGCGATGCGCTCACGCGCCCGGTTCCACAAACCGAAATAGTGTTCGGTATCGATCGCCTCTTCGCCGTACTGATACGGGATAGACAGGCCGCCGCCGGCGGAAATGGCGCTGATGTCATGACCGAGATCGATCACCTGCTGCACCATCGCATCGCAGACGCGCTCAAGATGCTGGTAATCGACGCCGGAGCCGATATGCATATGCACGCCGATCAGCCTCAGGCCGTAGCGGCGGATCTTCTCCACCGCCTGCGGCAGGTCGGCATACCAGATGCCGTGCTTGCTGTTCTCGCCGCCGGTGTTGGTTTTCTGGCTGTGGCCATGGCCAAACCCCGGATTAATGCGCAGCCACACCGGATGCCCCGCGGAAGCCTGGCCGAGCTGATCCAGCATATCGATGGAACCGGCGTTGACCGGGATCTTCAATGCGCTGACGCGCGCCAGCGTCGCATGATCCAATACGTCCGCGGTAAACACGATATCGCTCGGCTCACCGCCCGGCTGAAAACCGGCCTGCAACGCCCGCTCGATTTCGCCGAGCGACACCGAATCCACTTTCACGCCCTGCTCGCGCATCAGGCGCAAAATATGAATGTTCGAACAGGCTTTCTGCGCGAAACGGATAGTGTCGAAGTGGCGCAGCTGAGCGATGCGCTGGCTGATGATGTCGGCATCATAAGCCCAGACCGGGCAACCGAAGCGCTGCGGCAAGGCCAGCAGGTTAGCGGCGTTCAACGCGATGGAGGTGTCGTGCAACGGGCGTGGCATGGCGATATTCCCAATTCGAAAGTAACGGCAGATAAGGCCATAGTGCCGCACGCTGAATCGGGTGGAAAATATCTATTTAGCCGTAGTCTATTCATTTATGATATAGCTTTCTCTACAGTCGAGCAGCCTCGTCATGCACAGCATCTCTTTGCGGCAGATAGAAATCTTTCGGGCGGTGATGACCACCGGCAACCTGACCGAGGCGGCGGCCCTGCTGCAAACCTCGCAACCCACCGTCAGCCGTGAGCTGGCGCGCTTTGAGAAGCTGATTCGGCTGCAGCTGTTCGATCGGGTTCGCGGGCGCTTGTCCCCCACGGTGCAGGGCCTACGGCTGTTCGAAGAGGTGCAACGCTCCTATTATGGCCTCGATCGCATCGTCAACGCCGCCGCCGGCATTCGCCAGTTTCAGCAGGCGCAGCTGTCGATCGTGTGCCTGCCGGTATTTTCCCAATCGCTGCTGCCGGCGGTGTGCCGGCCCTTTATCGAACGTTACCCGGAAGTCAGCTTCAGCGTGATCCCGCAAGAATCGCCGCTGCTGGAAGAGTGGCTGTCGGCCCAGCGCCACGATCTGGGGCTGACGGAAACCACCCTGACGCCGGCGGGCACCGAGCGGGTAACGCTGATGACGTTGAATGAGGTCTGCGTGCTGCCGGCGGGCCATCCTTTGCTGGCGAAAGGCCAACTGACGCCGCAGGATTTCGCCGGGCAAAACTTTATCAGCCTGTCGAGCACCGACAGCTATCGCCACTTGCTCGATGCGCTGTTCGCCGAGCAGGGCGTCGAGCGCCGCATGGTGATGGAAACGCACAGCGCGGCGTCGGTGTGCGCCATGGTGAGAGCCGGCGTGGGGGTCTCGATCGTCAACCCGCTGACGGCGCTCGACTATGCCGGCAGCGGCGTGCACGTGCGGCCATTCAGCATCGACGTGCCGTTCACCGTCAGCCTGATACGGCCGCTGCACCGCCCTTCATCGGCGCTGGTGGCGGCCTTTATCGACCATCTGCATCAACAGGCGGCACTGTTCTCCGCCCGCCTAGCCGCCGCCGTCAAACGATGAAAACGGCGTGGGAATGTTGCCGCAGCCTTAGCGCAGCGTCGCCTGCCACTGCGGATCGCTGGCGAACCATTCCACCAGAAAGTCCAGCATGGTGCGCAAGGTGGCGGGCATTTGTCGGCGTGAGGTGTAGATGCCGTAGATGCCCATCGATTGCGGCCGGTAACCCGGCAGCAGCTCCACCAGTTCGCCGCTGGCCAACAGCGGCGCCGCCGAATAGTAGGGCTGCAGGGAAATGCCCGCCCCCTGCACCGTACCGGCCATCAGCACCACCGATTCGTTGGCGCTCAGGTTGCCGCTGACCGCCACCGCCGATTTCACCCCCTGAGCGTCGAAATGCCACAGGCTTTTGCCGAAATAGGAATAAGTCAGGCAGTTGTGCAACGCCAGATCCTGCGGCTGGCGCGGCGTGCCGTGCGCCGCCAGATAAGCGGGCGCGGCGCACACCACCGACGCGCAGGTGGACAGCGGCCGGGCGATCAGGTTGGGATCCAGCTCATTGGTGATGCGCAGCGCCAGATCGATGCGCTCTTCCACCAGGTTCACCGCCCGGTTGTTCATCTGCAGATCGACCGCCACCTGCGGATGACGCTTCAGATACTGGGCGACGGCCCCCACCAGCGCCGTTTGTCCGAGCGATTGCGAACAGGTGATGCGCAGCAGGCCGCGCAGTTCGTCGCTCTGCCCTTCCTCCACCAGATCGATTTCCCCCGCCAGCGCCAACATTTGTCGGCAGCGCTCCAAAGTACGCTCACCGGCGTCGGTCAGACTAAGCTTACGGGTAGTGCGGTGCAGTAAACGCGCCCCGGCCCATTGCTCCATCTGGGCCAGGTAGCGAGTGACCATCGCGCGCGACATCTCCAGCGTTTCCGCAGCGGCGATCATGCTGCCGCGATCGACGATGGTGACAAAAACCTCAGCGGCGGTAATGCGATCCATGATTAGTCCGATTTATGCAACGAATAATTGCTTATTATCCGGTTTTTCTATCGCTTTATGCAACCTAACATCATTACAACATTAACCGATACCTAAGGACCTCTGCCCATGTTTAAGAAATCACTGTTAACTCTGGCCTTCACCGGCGTCGCCACCCTGAGCACCTACGCCACCGCTGCCGATACCCTGACCATGGAAGTGTATAACCCGGGCGAGAAAAGCGTGTTCCCGGTGTCTTCCGAAATCATCAGCGGCAAACACGAAGTGGCGCTGATCGACGCACAGTTCCAGCGCAACGATGCCGAAGAGCTGGTGAAAAAGATCAAGGCGACCGGCAAGAAACTGACCACCGTCTACATCAGCCACTCAGATCCGGATTTCTATTTCGGTCTGGACGTGATTAAGGCCGCTTTCCCGGAGGCGAAAATCATCGCTTCGCCTGGCACCATCAAGGACATTAACGCCACCAAAGACGGCAAAATCGCCTACTGGGGCCCAATCCTGAAAGACAACGCGCCGAAAACCGTGATCGTGCCGCAGCCGCTGCAGGGCGACAGCTTCACCATCGACGGTCAAAAAGTGGAAGTGAAAGGCCTGAACGGCCCGACCCCCGATCGCACCTTCGTGTGGATCCCGGCGCTGAAAGCGGTCGTGGGCGGCGTGGCGGTCGCCGGTGACAATATCCATCCGTGGATCGCCGATAACCAGAGCGTAGAATCGCGCCAGCACTGGCAGCAAACGCTGAAAAACATCGAAGCGCTGAAGCCGCAGGTCGTCGTGCCGGGCCACTTCCTGCCGGGTGCCGCACAGACGCTGGCATCGGTGCACTTTACCCAAAAATACCTGACCACGCTGGAAGCCGAACTGCCGAAAGCCAAGGATTCCGCCGCGCTGATTGAAGCGATGAAAAAGCACTACCCGACGCTGAAAGACGAATCGAGCCTGGAACTGAGCGCGAAAGTGCTGAAAGGCGAGATGAAGTGGCCGCAATAAGCGCCCGTGCGTGATTGAACCAGCCCTGGCGCCGCGGCGGCTTGCCGCGCGCCAAGCGAGGAGTAAAAATGACCGAAACCACTCTGCATTACATTTTCGATCCGCTGTGCGGTTGGTGCTACGGCGCCGCGCCGCTGGTGAAAGCGGCTCAGAGCCTCCCCGGGCTGAAGGTCGTGCCGCACGCCGGCGGCATGATGACCGGCAACAACCGCCGTCAGATCACCGACGAATGGCGCAACTACGTCATTCCGCACGACAAGCGCATCGCCGAGATGACGGGCCAGCCTTTCGGCGAAGCCTATTTCAACGGCCTGCTGCGCGACACCACGGCGGTGATGGATTCCGAGCCGCCGATCACGGCTATCCTGGCGGCGGAAAAACTGGCGGGACGCGGGCTGGACATGCTGCACCGCATTCAGCAGGCGCACTATCAGGAAGGGCGACGCATCGCCGACACGCCGGTGCTGGAAGCGTTGGCGAAAGAGCTGGGGTTGCCTTCGGCGGCGTTTATCGCCGAAATGCGCTTCAACAGCGGTGCGCCGACCGCGCAACACATCGCGGAAAGCCGGGCGCTGCTGGCCAAAGTGCAGGGCCAGGGCTTCCCGACCTTTGCGCTGCAGGATAGCGAGGGCCAGCTGCATCTGCTGCCGGCCGGCAATTATCTGGGCAATGTGGAAGCCTGGAAGAATCTGTTGGGCGCCGCCGCGCTGGCGTAACCCTTCTCGCCCCGGCCACCGGGGCGGGTCATTCGACCCGCACGAACCGCCCTTCCGCCCGCACATTGTGGCCGAACCCGCAATCCCCCCGCGTATGCATCTCCAGCGCTTGCTCGCCAAACGCCATCGTCACGTCGCAGACCTGCGCGCTTTCCGAGTCATGTTGATGGTAGACGGCCTTGCCGTGCTCAATGGGCAGCTCGGCGGTGAAGTCGCCCATGTTCGGGCCGTAATACAGCCCCATCTGCGGCATGGCGTAGCCGGAAAAATCGATCAGCCAGCGCTCGCCCTGCGGCTTCACCACCACTTCGCTCCACACCCCGCGCCCGGCGTATTGCCAGTACACGCCGCCCGGCCCCTGCGGCTGCGGCCGCTGCGCCAGGCGTTGGCGCAACAGACTCATGTTGTGCTGCGATTTGTCATCGTGCGGCGCCAGCGCCAGATAGGCCTGCGCCTTGAGCAATTCGCCGGCGTGCATCAGCGACAGCGCCACGTTGTTGTAAGCCGTGGCGACAGCCTGCTCGCTCAGACCGCAAAACTCGCTCCAGGCCGCCTGATCGCGAAAGATGTCGGCGGCTTTGGCGTAATCCTGGCGCTGATAGGCCTTTTTTCCCAGTTCGGCGTAGCTCGCCACCTTTTGGCAGTCGGCGGCGATGTCCGGCTCGTCAATGTGCGCCCAGGCCCGGGCGCTGGCGAAGACGCCGCAGGTCAGCAACAGGGGAAACCAAGCCTTCATCGTTTATCCTTTCTGCAAAAATTCGGCGCCAGTATAACCGCCCGGCGCCGGAGTGTATGCCGCAATTGCGCTCACCTGCGCGCCGCCGGCGATTCAGCCGCCTTATTTCAAACGGTTAGCGGAGTCAAAACTGCTTACAGTCGCGGTTTGTTTGTTACCGGCCCGCAGCCCATGCTGAACAAAATACCGCAATTATCGAGCCGTTATGAACGCAACTCCCTTGCAGAAACACGCCATTTGGCAGTTGATCAAACCCTTTTGGGTGTCGGAGGAACGATGGCGCGCCTGGATGATGCTGATCGCCATCGTCGTCCTGTCGCTCGGCCTAGTCTATATCAGCGTGCAGATCAACCAGTGGAACCAGGTGTTCTACGACGCGCTGCAGAACAAAAACTACCCGGTATTCAAGGCGCAGCTGTGGCGCTTTACCTATCTGGCGCTGATCTTCATCGTGCTGGCGGTCTACAAGATCTACCTGACTCAGGGGCTGCAGATGCGCTGGCGGCGCTGGATGACGGAAAGGTTCATGGGAAAATGGCTGGCGCACCAGGCGTATTACCACACCGAGCAGCAGCAGATCGTCGATAACCCCGATCAGCGTATCGCTGAAGATCTCAACGTGCTGACTCAATATACCCTGTCGCTGTCGCTCGGGCTGCTCTCCAGCCTGGTGACGCTGTTTTCCTTTATCGACATTTTATGGCACGTCAGCGGGCCGATGACCTTCGCGCTCGGGCAACACGCCATCACCTTGCCCGGCTATATGGTGTGGTTCGCGCTGCTGTATGCGGTGTTGGGATCGCTGCTGATCTGGTGGGTCGGCAAACCGCTGGTCATGCTGGGCTTCAACCAGGAACGGTATGAGGCGAACTTCCGTTTCGGCCTGATCCGCATCCGCGAAAACAACGACGCCATTGCGCTGTACCACGGCGAACCGCGCGAGGCGCAGCAGTTGGGCGACCGTTTCGACACCATTCGCAGCAACTGGTGGGCGATCATGCGCATCACCCGGCGGCTCAACATCGCCACCAACTTCTACGGCCAGTTCGCCATCGTGTTTCCCCTGCTGGTGGCGGCGCCGCGCTACTTCTCCGGTGCCATCCAGATGGGCGGCCTGATGCAGATCGCCTCGGCCTTCGGCCAGGTGCAGGGCGCGCTGTCGTGGTTTATCGACGCATTTAACGATTTGGCGACCTGGAAAGCCTGCGTTAACCGTCTGGCCGGCTTCAACGCCGCCGTCGATCAGGTTCACCATCAGCCGCGCGGCATTCAACTGCGGGAGGAGACCGCCCATCCGTTAACGCTGGACAACCTCAGCCTGCACTTGCCCGACGGCCAGCCGCTGCTGACCGGCGCCGAGATGACGCTGCAACGCGGCGATCGCCTGCTGATCGTCGGGCCTTCCGGCTGCGGCAAGTCGACGCTGCTGCGCGCCATCGCCGGTATCTGGCCTTACGGCGCGGGCGCCATCGGGGTAGCGGGCAACGCCAACATGCTGTTCCTGCCGCAGCGCAGCTACATTCCGATCGGCACGCTGCGCGAAGCGCTGAGCTACCCGAGCCTGGCGTCGGAATACAGCGACGTGCAGCTGATGCGGGTGCTGGAAAACTGCCGCCTGAAGCACCTGCAGCGCTGGCTGGACACCTCCGCCAACTGGAGCCATCGCCTGTCGCCGGGCGAGCAACAGCGGCTGGCGTTCGCCCGCGCCCTGTTGATTCGCCCGAGCATCCTGTTCCTCGACGAGGCCACCAGCGCGCTGGACGACGAAACCGAGCAACTGATGTACTGCCTGCTGGTGGATGAACTGCCGGACGTGACGCTGGTCAGCGTGGCGCACCGCAACAGCGTGGCGAAATACCACCAGACCTGCTGGCGCTTCAGCCGCGGCGAAGACCAACCGGCGCGTCTGGCGCTGAGTCCGTTGCCGGCCTAACTCACGGAGCCGGGCGCGCCCGCGCCCGGTTTTCGTTCAGATGCCGTCGGCCTGCGCGTCTTCGCACTTCACGCGGCGGCGTTCATGCCACAGGCTGGTCAGGCCGCGTTTGCCGCACGCCAGCGCCACCTCGCGAAATTCATCCAGGCTCAGTCCGTCACGTTCCAGCATCATTTCCGCCGCCAGCTGCATGTTGACGCCGGTGAGCACTTCGCAATCGCCCCGCGCATCCGCCAGTTCACAGGCGCTGCGAAACGGCGAACCGCCGAGCATGTCGGTCAGGAACACCACGCCGTCCGGCTGCGCCACCGCGACCAGCGCCGAGCGTAAGGCATCCCTGAGCTGCGCGGTGCTCATCTGTTCGGGGAAATCGACCGCCGCGCAATGCCGCTGCGGCCCCACCACCTGTTCCACCGCCTGCAGCAGCCCGGAGGCAAAGCCGCCGTGGCCGGTAATCACAATGCCTGGCATATCCCGCTCCTCATAAAATGCCGATAAATTTGCCCGCCACGCCGATCGCTACCGTGACGCCAATCAGCTTCACCGGCGAGAATCCGCGCTTCATCAGGAAGAAAATGAGCAGCGTGAAGCACAGCGGCAGCAAGTTGGGCATCAACTTGTCCAGCACGTCGGTCTGCAGCGCCACGCTGGCCTTGCCGGCATGCATCACCAGCGGCGTGGACAGGTGCACGTACGAGGCCACCAGTGCGCCGATCACCGTCATGCCGACAATGGAAGCGGCGTGAGAAATGCGCCGGGTATGGGTCTTCAGCAGCGCCAGCGCGCTGGTGCCGGCCTGATAGCCGTAGTGCGCCAGCCCAAAACGCAGGCCGAAGTGGAACAGGTTGAACAGCAGCAGGAAGACGATCGGCCCGAACAGGCTGCCCTCCAATGCCAGCGAAGCGCCTATGCCGGCGCAGATCGGCAACAGCGTCAGCCAAAACAGCGCGTCGCCGATACCGCCAAGCGGCCCCATCAGCGCCACTTTCACCGCGCGAATGGTGGAGATCTTTTCCTTGTTCTGCTCCATCGCCAGCACCAGGCCGGACAGGAAGGTGACGTCGAACGGATGCACGTTGATAAATTCCATGTGCATCTTCATCGAGTTGGCCAGATCCTGCGGGTTGCGGTGGATCTTGCGCAGCGCGGGGATCAGCTGATACAGCCAGCCGCCCGCCTGCATGCGCTCGTAGTTGAACGACGCCTGCAGCAGCAGCGAACGCCAGGCCATGCGGTTGATGTCGCCGCGCGTCAGCGCTTCGGCGGGCCGGCTGTCCAGATAGTCGTCCTGCTCCACCTGGCTGGTGGCCAGCGCCTGCGCCATACGCTGTTCGGCCTTTTGCGCCAGCAGATCGTCGGAATCGTTAAATGCCATCTTCGGCGTCCTCCTGCGGAGCGGGCCGGGCCGTCGCCTCTGCCGCGCCGCGTTGCGTGTTGAAGAAATCAATCAAAGCGATCGCCAGGGCGCCCAGCGCCACCGCCAGGATCGGCAGCTTGAGAAACGTGACCGAGATGAAACCGAGGATAAAATAGGCCACGTAGGTTTTTTTCATCATCACCTTCATCAGCAGCGAGAAACCGATCGCCGGCATCATGCCACCCGCCACCGCCAGCCCGTCCAGCAGCCAGCCCGGCGCTTTCTGCACCATGGCGCTGGCCGCATCGGCGCCGAAGTAAATCGGCAGGAACGCCACCACGAAATAGAAGATGAACAGAATGCCGATGCCGAGATAGTTCACCCGTTCAATGCCGCGCCAGTTCAGCGCTTTCACCATGCGATCGCAGCGGTGCATCATCGGTGAGAACAACGTAAACAGCAGCGTGATGCAGCCCTGCACCGCGATCGAGAACGGCACCGCCACGCCGATCGCCACTTTAGGATCGGCTTTGGTCAGAATGGCGAATGCGGTGCCGATCACCCCGCCGATCACCACGTTAGGCGGTTGGGCTCCCGCCAACGGCACCATCCCCATCCACACCAGCTCCAGCGTGCCGCCCACCAGCAACCCGGTATAGACATCGCCCAAAATCAGCCCCACCAGCGGCCCCATCACTACCGGCCGGTGGAAGTGGGTCAGACCGTCGAACAGGTCAACCCCCGCCAGCCCGGCCAACAGCGCAATCAATAACGCATCCGTCAACATGCTTTCCCCCTGGCTCAAAAGAGCAGTTTGCCGATCGCCTCACCCGCTTCATCCGGCACCCGGCGCACTTCGCACTCCACGCCCAGTTCCGCCAGCGCGCGGAACGCGGCCACGTCGCCGTCGTCCAGCGACACCGTTTTGTGCACCTGCCGCTTCCCCTCGGCGAAGTGCATATTGCCGACGTTGACGAAACGGATCGGCACCCCGCCGCGCACCAGCGTCAACACGTCCTGCGGCGTTTTGCACACCAGAAAGATCTTCTGCCGATCCGCCGCCTTGTGGATCACATCAATGGTTTTCTGCAGCGTGAAATAACGGGTCTGCACCCCTTCCGCCACCACCATGTCCATCAGGTTCTGCTGCACCGGATCGGCGGCGGCCTCGTCGTTGGCCACAACCACCAGGTTGGCGCCGAGGGTATTGGTCCAGGTCACGCCCACCTGGCCGTGCACCAGACGATTGTCGATGCGAGTCATTAAAATGTTCGGCATGCTAGCGGCCCTCCGGGTAACAGGCGGCGTGGTAATCGTCGAGTACCTGCGTCACTTTATGCAGCACCCACTCCTGCGGATCGGCGCTCAATTCGCCGGCGTTCAGCGCCCTCGCCTGATCCGGCAGGTACTGGCTGAGCAGCGCCAACGGCGCCGGGTTACGGCGCAGGTTATCCAGCAAGCCGTCGACCGCCTGCTGCACCTGCTGCTGCGGCCAGTAGTAACGCACCCGATCGCTCAGGCTGTAGTGGCGGTCGAGATACTGTTGGTGCGGCGTGCCGTGGTAATAGCGGCTCCACTGCTGCGGCTGCTCGCGCATCACCTGTTCCAGCGTGGCGCGCAGCTGCGACGACTGGCGTTCCCCCAGCCATTCACGCTCGATGCGATCGAGGGCGAACAGCGCTTCTCGCAGCGCAAAGGTCAGCGCCGGCCCCACTTTCAGGATGGCGAAGTGATCGCGCACCAACTGGCGATAGGCCTGCGGCGGTTGGTAATCCGTAGAGTGCGCTTCATAGATCATACCCGGCTGCCGTTCGATGAAATGGCTCAATGCGTCGGCGCGCTGCGGCTGATAACGTTCGACGCTGTGGTGATCGAACTCGACGCCCGGCTGCACCACCAGCGCAATGGTTCGCTGCCAGGCATCGTTCAGCTCGGCTTTTTGCCAGGCGATACGGTGCATTTCCAGCGTTTGCGCCACCGCCTGCGGCGTGGTGACCTGCAGGCCCGCCAACGCCTCCTGCGCGCCGCCCGGCACCGGCACCTCGGTGCCGATCACATAGACCGGCGCTTCGCCGCCGCTCTGCGCCCAGGCGCGTTCCGCCACCGCGCACAGGCGCGCCGCACGCTCGGCGACCGCCGCATCTCCCAGGGGCGAGGGATCGCCTGCGCACGACATGGAACAATCGAGATGAATTTTGCGAAATCCGGCGCGAACGTAATCGTCGATCAACGTTTCCGCCAGCGCCATCGCTTCCTGAGCCGGGCGATCCTGCCAGGCGTTCGGCCCCAGATGGTCGCCGCCCAGCCACACGCACTCGCGCGCCAGGCCAACCTCATCCGCCAGACGCCAAAGCGCATCGCGGAACTGGGCCGCCGTTTGGCCGGTATAGCCGCCGAACTGATTGACCTGGTTGGAGGTCGCTTCCACCAACACCGGCGTGCCGCGGCTTTTAGCCTGCCGCAGCGCGGCCTTCAGAACCCAGGGATGGGCGGAACAGACGGAAAAAATCCCGACCGGCATACCGGCCTTGTGCTGCTCGACAAGCTGTAACAACTGCTGCATGAAGCCCCCATGCAGGCGCCGTGCTACCGATCGGCGATGATGACCTCCACGCCCAGCTCGGTTAACGCCCGCTCGTAATCGTCCGGAAGACGGCTGTCAGTGATCAGCCGATGGATTTGTCCGGCTTCGCGAATCATGCAAAAGCTCTTGCGACCGAATTTGCTGGCATCCGCCACCGCGATAATCTCGCGCGCCACCTCGCACATCACGCGATTGAGGTGCGCTTCACCGGGGTGAGGCGTGGTGATGCCGGCGCTCAGATCGAACCCGTCGACGCCCAAAAACAGCTTGTCGAAGCGGTACTGACGCAATTGCTGCTCGGCAGCCGGACCGTAGAGCGAGTAAGAGTTGCGGCGCACGCTGCCCCCCAGCACCATGACTTCCACCCCGTCGTTTCCCGAAAGCTCATAGGCAATGTTCAGCGCGTTGGTCATCACCACCAGATCGCGCCGCCCCTTCAGGAACGGCACAATCTGCGCGGTGGTTGAACCGGAATCGAGGATCAGCGCCTCGCCGTCGCGCACATAGCCGGCCGCCGCGTTGGCGATCAGCGTTTTGACATCGCGATTCAACCGCCCTTTGTCCCGCAGCGGCCGATCGAAAGCGAATTGCTGATTGAGCATTGCGCCGCCGTAAGCGCGCAGCGCACACCCTTTTCGTTCCAGAAAGCGCAGATCGTTGCGGATCGTCACCGTGGATACTGCAAACTGTTTGCTGAGCTGTTCCACACGCACGCTGCCGTGCTCGCATAACAGATCGATGATGTGTTCACGTCGCTTTGCGGTATTCACTGGCATGAGCTGCGGTCCTCAGGTTTCCGGTATCGCCGGGGAGAAGATGGCTTTCGCTCTACTGCGCTGGCATTACAGCAAAGCGAAAGCAATGAAATTGTGATCGGGCTTACAGCCCCGTTTTAGCAAAAAAACCGCCAAAAAACCTTTCGAATCGAAACGAATCGAAAAGCCAAAAAATGGAATGGGAGAAAAATGAAATGCCATGACGAGCATGAGCGCCGGAGAGCAGCCGCACCGGCGGCGGCAGAAGTGAAAGCGCCGCAGACCCCGTCCTGTTCCATGACTTTTAGTTCGCTAAGTGACCAGGATCACATAATGGTAATTATCCTGCAGCCGGTGGGGGTCAGCCCTCTCCATCCCGCCGGGCCATCCCCTTGTCAACACGAGCCATCTTCCCTACACTTGCGATCAGATATCGGCCTCTTGTCGGTACGTAAGCGTTAACGTCAATCAACGCATCACGCCATGCAGCGCTGATTGTCTGCATGCCCTGGTGCGAGGAACTCATGCCGCAACCCGCTTCATCTTCATCATCCATCGCGACCCCGCGTCGCCGTTTGCATCGCCCTGCTCTGCTGATCGTTGGCATCATGCTGATCGCGGCTAACCTGCGCGCCGCCCTCACCAGCGTCGGCCCGCTGCTGGAACAGATTCAGCAACAGCTGGCGTTGTCCGCCACCGCCGCCGGCCTGATCAACTCGCTGCCGCTGATCCTGTTCGCCGTCCTCTCGCCACTCACCCCGGCACTGGCGAAACGCTTCGGAATCGAACGCACCCTGGGCTTTGCCCTCGCACTGCTGGTTTGCGGCATCGCGCTGCGTTCCCTGCCGCAAGACGCCATGCTGTGGCTGGGAAGCGTTCTGATCGGCGCCGCCATCGCCTTCGCCAATGTGGTGCTGCCAACGCTGGTGAAAAGAGATTTTCCTCATCGCGCCGCCGCGATGATAGCGGCCTATGCGGCGGTGATGTCACTGGTCGCCGCCATCGCCTCCGGTCTGGCGGTGCCGCTGGCTTCCCTGGCCGATCTCGGCTGGCGCTTCTCCTTGCTGTGCTGGGGATTACCTGCGCTGTTGGCGCTGTTGATCTGGTTGCCGCAGCTGCGGCGCACAGCCATACCCGCAGCCAAAGAGCCACAATCGGCAGAGCCGCAACGCTATCGCTCTCCCTGGGGCAGCGCGCTGGGCTGGCAAGTGGCGATGTTCATGGGGCTGCAATCGATCGCCTTCTACACCATTATCGGCTGGTTCAGCGCCTTTGCCGTCAGCCACGGCGCCTCAGCCCAGCAGGCGGGCTTCGAGCTGTTCGTTTATCAGGTGGTGGCGATCGTCGCCAACTTTGTCATGGTGGTGATTTTGCCGCGGGCGCGCGATCAGCGGGCGATAGCGCTGGGCAGTTCTCTGCTGATCTTTATCGGCGTCGGGGGATTATTGGTGCAACCCGCCAGTTCACTGGTGTGGCTGACGTTTGCCGGGTTGGGAGCGGGGAGTTCGCTGGTGCTGGCACTGTCGTTCTTTGGATTGCGCAGTCAGCATCATCATCAGGCGACGCTGCTGTCGGGCATGGCGCAATCCGTCGGTTATCTGTTGGCGGCGCTGGGGCCCACCTTATTCGGCCTGTTGCACGATCTGACGGAAGGCTGGCGCTGGCCGTTGATCGCTCTGCTATGCCTGACCGTCTTGCAAATGCTGTTCGGCGCGCTGGCCGGCCGCAGCCGCGTGATCGGCTAACGTCGCTGAGCGATGGGCCGCGCCGCTTCGGGGGCGGTATCCTGCCATAAATCTTCAATAAAGGCGCGCTGCTCATCGCTCAGCCCCCATGAAGGCGGAATTTTTGACTGCGCGCGACGCTGAGCGCCCTCACGGTTTTTAGCCTGCTTCTTGTTCACGAATCGTCTTCCTGCTTAACCTGCTAACTCAGTAACCAGTAAATCACGGCAGCGGTTAGCAGCCAGAACAGCCCACTAACGATAAACACGCATAGCCATGCTTTACGTTTGATATTTGATCCATCCTTGCTCACCACAGCGCCCCTAACCAATAGATTAAACCATTCAAAATAAAATTATTGATCTATTTTAACGATCAATAAAGTCGTTTTTTCCTATGGAAATTTAGAAAAACGCTGCTACCCATAGGTCTGCATTGCCGAATCAGCCAGAACGGCACCGTGGATATCACTGTTATCGGCAGGCGAGAACGTGTTTTGATAGGCGAACGAATGCGCAGTGTGCCACACCTTTAAAGGTCAAAATTAAACCACCGGTAAATAATTCAAACATCAATTATTTGACTGGTCGTAAGCCAAATCGGCAGCAGACAGCATTGGAGGAGGGAGAGAAAATGAAGCGACGCACTGAAATAATGCGCGGGAGAAGCGCCGGCCCGTTTTGGTCTGGCACGGGCCGGCGTAAGTTAACCGATCCTGCTGACGGAATCCCGGCTGGCGTGTTCACGCTCGCTGCCGGTCAACTCGCGTAAATGGCCTGAGCGCATCTCCAGCAACCGATCGGCGTGTTCGAAATAGTGATCGTCATGGCTGATGGCGAACACCGTTTTGCCTAACGCGCGCAGCGCCGGCAACAGTTCGCGATAGAAAATGCGCCGGAACTGCGGATCCTGATCAGCGGCCCATTCATCCAACAGCAAAATATCGCGTTGTTCCGCCACCGCCAGCAACAGGGCCAGACGTTTGCGCTGCCCCTGCGACAGTTGCGGGTTGGTCACTCTGGCGCCGTCGAACTGCAATTTGCTTTTCATATTCAACCGTTCAAGCCAATGCGCGACCAGCGCCGCATCAGGTTCGCCGCCTTCCGGTCCTTGTAAACGATCGAACTGATGAAAATCGGTGAAAATCGCTGAAAACAGCCGGCGATAGTCCGGCATATCCGCCGCGGTCTGTGCGACACCATCCAGAACGATGTGCCCGCTTACCGGCCGATACAATCCGGTCAACAGCATCGCCAGCGTTGACTTGCCGCTGCCGTTGCCGCCGATAAGAAACACCAGCTCACCGCGCCGCAGCGTCAGATTAAGCGGCCCGACGGTAAAACCGGGCTGTTGTTCCGCATCTGCATAGTGAAAAACCACGTCGCGCAGCTCCAGCGTCTGCCAGGAACGGCCAACGGCGGCTGGAAACCCCGGCTGATACTCGGCCAGACGTAGCGCTTTCAGCTTGTTGAAGGCCACTTCGGCGCCGACCAGCGTCGGAAACGCCCCCACGGCCTGCAGTAAGGGCGTGCGCAAGAACAGCAGCGTCAGCGAGTAGGTCGCGGCCACCGTCGAGTCCGCCCATCCCAAACTGTTGGCCATAAAGAACACCAGCCCGATCGCCCCTAACATCATGATGTTTGACCAATTGAGCGCACTCAAATGGAAGGTATCGGCGCGAATGATATGGTAGCGATAGGCTTGCGCGTCGGGCTGATAGGCCTGCTCGTATAACGCCTGCGCCCGTTTGCGGTTCAACGTCAGTTCCTTACGGCCGTCAATCACCGATTCATAACGATGATAGAGACGCTCTTCTGACTCGCGCAAACTGGCCATATGGCGATAAACCCGTGACACCAGGCAGCCGCTACCCACCACGGTCACCGCCACCCAAACCGCCGTGACCGCCAGCATTTTCGGCGATAACCACCCCAGATAGGCCGCTGCCCCCAGGGTCAAAATCACCCCTTGCACCAATTCGGGCAAGCGCACGAAGGCGATGGTGATATTGCGGATGTCACTGGACAGACTGGCCAGCAATGAGGCGCTGCCTAACTGTTCGAGGCGCTCGATCTCGGTATCCAGAATGCGCTTCACCAGTTGCCCACGCAGCCGATAGACGAAGTAATGGCCCAATGTGGTCAGCGCCAGCTGTGAACCCAACGTGACCGCTATCAACAATGCCAGCAGGGCGAGAAACATCGGCAACACGGCCAATGGGTTGCCGCTGACGTCCATCAGATATTGATTGATAAAAGCAATGATACCGATGCCTAAACCGGCGCTGGCCATGGTCAATGCCATAACCGCCAGAAATGGCCAACGATACTGGCGATAAACCACCCGTAACAGTTCCATGAACAAACCTCTGAAGTCGCGATCTGGCAGGCATTGTAAGCGGCGTGAGAATGAGATCAAGACGAATTCTCATCGCAGCTTATCAAGCACCGGTTGGGGTGAGACGTTATCGCGGTTGCCGCCTGCCGGCGGCCAATTCGCAGCATCGTTCGCTCTGGGCGCTAAATATTCGCCAATTAAATAATCTGCTAAAGAAAATAGATCTATAAAATCAAAATACATTCACTAAAAAAATAACAAAAAGAAAAAGATAAAATAAACCCATGCTTTGGAAAATAAAATTATTTATTTTCTTTGCCGCCTATTATGTTCCAATGCTTTAATAAAACTTCATGATGGAAATCGCCAGTACCAGATACGCAGGAAAGGAAAATGAAAAAAAGGAAATTCCTTAGCCAGATTGAAATTGAACAACTGATTGCCGCCGTGCATGAGGGTAAAAATAGCATTCGAGATCGTTGTTTACTATTAATGTGCTTCATTCACGGCTTGCGGGTGAGCGAACTGCGATCATTACGCCTGCAAGATATTGATCTTACCTCCCATCGGATCCATATATCTCGGCTAAAGAACGGTTTTTCCGTTCAGCACCCCATTCAGCCGCGAGAACGACAGGCGCTGTTAAACTGGCTGGCCCAACGGGCGAACTATCCTGACGCCAATTCCCCATGGTTATTTCTGTCGCGCCACGGCGGGCAAATTTCACGTCAGCAACTGTATCGCCTAATGAGAATGTACGGTGAAATGGCCGGTATTAGCGTTCAGGTTCATCCTCACATGCTGCGACACTCCTGCGGTTACGCGCTTGCAGATAACGGGGTCGATACGCGCTTGATTCAGGATTATTTAGGGCACAAAAATATCCAGAATACGGTGATCTACACCGCCACCAATGTAGAGCGATTCCGCACGATCAGCATTTAATCTTACGATGGAAATAACGGTGCAGGCGCTCATCTTCTTTTAACATGCGCATCGAGTAAGGTAAAAAATATCGGATGGGAAAATGCAGCCCGGCACGTCAACAACGGTCTAATTCAGCACTATTCCAACGCCGAGCTGCTTTCATCCACCCGCCCAGGGGAACACTTGTTTGATTGTTTTTTCAACGCCTATGCTACCTGCTTATACCCTGTCATTAACGATTAAGTCCCCTTTGACCACTTCCCGCCAAATTGTCGCGTAATATTGCCGTGCAATGAAAATAGTTCGCTGTCATTCTTCACCTGCAGTTTGCGCATGGCGCTGCATTTATGCGCGCTGATCGTCTTGATGCTGCGGCGTTGCAATTCGGCAATTTGCCGCAGGCTCATGCCGTTGAACAAAAAGGCCAACACATCAGTCTCGCAGCGAGTCAGCTTTCGGGTGAACACCTCATCTGCGCTAACCGAGGGTGCCAGAAAAGTCCCTATCTGTGGGCTCAACACTCGCTCCCCAAGCAAGACCCGATTAAAAAACTCCGCCACCAGCGGTAAAGCGTCATCTCTGGCGACGATGCTGACATTGGGCTGAGGCAACAATCGCCCTAACTCTTCTGCATTACGGCAACGGGTATAGGCAATCACCCGTAATTCGGGCAGTTGCGTGCACAGGGCCAGCAACGCTTCCCTGCCCTTAGCGGGCGTCTCATCTTCACCGTCCAGTTCGGTAATCAGCACGTCAGCCTGCTGATAGACCACGCTATCCACTACCGCACGTACGCTGGTTTCCTTTACGACGACTTTTATCTGGGTTGGCAGCGTTTTTAAAAAACTGGCCAGCCCTTCCAGCGTCAATGGACATCTGTCCATTAATGCTATGTTCAGCGGTTGCTGACGCCATAAATGCATAATCTGCTCCTATGCTTGCTTGCCCACGAGACCTCGTGCGCTTGCCTAGCGAACCAAGGATGAACCTTGCGCAGCCATCCATTTCCCCTGAAGATACAGTTCACCATCGCTGTGAAACCCCAGCTTCAACATCGCATTGCGTTTATGGGTGCTGACGGTGCGGATATCACGGCACATGGTCAGCGCCACGCTGGTCACGCTCTTACCGGAAAACAGTTGGGTCAACACATCCAGTTCCTTCGCCGTCAGCGGTTTATCGGCGCCAGCCTCATGCAATTGACGTTGGCGTACCCGGTGGCTGAAGCTGCAACTGCCTGTCAGGACTTGCTGAACACAGTGGGTCAATGCAATAGCCGGTTCCTGCTTCAGCATCAGGCCGCGAATGCCGGAAGCGATGAGCTGCCGCAACAGCCTCGGTTCATCCAATGCCGTACAAATGACAATCGCGGTGTCCGGCGAATTTTCCCGCACCTCAGCGATCAGCTTGAATCCCTCCAATACCGACTCTGATTGACCACACAGCTCCATCACCAATAAACGATGCGGATGCTCAGTCAATAAGGCTCTCAGTTCCACCAGATTCGCCACCTGCCGAATGTTGCCAGGTTGGAGACCGCAGGATTCAATCAACCGGTTTCTCATCCCCAGAGCCGTCATGGCGCAGGGTTCCATGATAGCCACGGCACTCGCCGCTTCATTGCCCGCCGCCAAGGCCATTCCATTGGGATAATTGATTTTCATATCATCACCTTAACTCTGTCGTTAACCTTCCGCCCACGCCGGCCCTTTTGTCCCATTACCTACTGATAGACAAAAGTGACCTGCAGAGCGCCGTCTATTGAACCTGGCGTCGATCCGCCATGGGTGCTGTATGCGCGCGCACGCAAATCGAATCTGGCATTATTCGTCGCGCGATCCACCAGTTGCGTCATGCTCTTGCCATTGCCCAGGTTGGCCCCTTGGCTATTCTGCAACTCAATTTGCACCCGACGAGAGCCGCCGTTGCTCTTGTACAAGCTGGCGCTTTCCTCGGCGGGCGTCCCGCTGAAGGTCGCGACAACAGAAGTGGTGGTGCTTGGGCAGTTTTTTAACGTCAGAGGAAACTCTATCCAGGGGCTGAAAGCCCCGGACGTCGCCAGGGTAGCAGCGGAAATATCGTCTCCCAAATTGACGGACACAGTGCCGTTCGCACCGTCGATTTCGCAGGGGGCGGCTTTAATGTTGCCGCTAATCACTATTTTCGATACCGCGTGCGCCGCCGATACGGTCAAAAGCAACGCGCCGGTCAGCGCCAGGTTGCAGCCAAAACGATTACACATTTTCACCATAATCTGCTCCTTGTCGTTAAACGCAGGGGCCCGTCAGCCCACTGCCGTTGAAATATCCGTTTATTGGATTTCGGCCTGAATGGTTGCCGTGGCATTGAACTGCCCCACTGAAGGGGCTTGCCCGGTGGTATTGATCGGATATACGCTGATCCGCGAACTGCCGCTTTGGTCGGGATAGTTGAAGTCATCGATGGGCAAGCGCCCGCTCTGCGGCCGAATCACATTGCCCTGCATATCCTTAATCATCACGCCGATGTCGCGGTTGCTGGTCTTCAGCGCCTCCGGCATGTTGCCGTCGGCCTCGCCGCGAAATGACAGGCTGACTTTGACGCCCTCGGAAATATTGCGACAAGACAGCGTCAGCGTTCTCTCTGCCGGTGTGAAGCGAGGTGGCATCGCGCCTTTCGTTTGGAAATGGGTGCTGACGATATCGCCAAAGTCGACCACCACCGTCTGGGGACTGATCTCGCAACTCTGCGGCACCGTCACGGTACCGCTCATAGAGATGGTAGAAACCGGCGTATCGCTTTTCACGCCACTCACTACCGATACATACGTTTCCACCAGTCGGGTATTCGGGATCGCCGTCACGCCAACGAAGGGCCGACGGAAATACAGGTGAATGCGCCCACGCGCGCCGCTGTTGTAGGGCGAACGGGCGCAGGATTCATCATCGCCATCCATGCTGGTCTTACGGTTAGTTTCATTGGTAAAGGGTGCCGCAAGGTATTCATTGCGCTGCCCCGCCACGAAGACCTCGCTGGCGACGCCCAGATATTCGTTCAACGCGTAATACGTCAATCCGCCCTCCTGAAATACCGGGTTGGTCAACAGCATTTTGGCGGTGATGTAAGAAGCCGTGCGAGCGGTACATTCGCATTTCACATAATACGAACCGGGCAAGTTCCATGCGTTCTTATCCGCGTTCTTGATAATCCGCCCCGTCACGTTTTGCGATGGGTCGCTTAAGCTTGGGGAAAAGGCAAATGAAAAGCCGTGCGTTCCTGATATCGGCGTACACTGCCCTGGCGCCGCCTGCGCCTGCTGTACAGCCAGTATTGCGCACGCCAGCAGCCCACCGGCGATCGCCCTGCGTTGAATCGATATTCCTGTCGCCATTGTCTGCACCTTATAAACACTGTCCGTTAACGAGACGTATTCCGCCGCTCTCTGGCTGATTAGCCAATTGATAGTTAGCCTGACACTGCTGAGCCGCGTCATTGCCCCACTTAACCTGCAGCCGGCCACTCTCCGCCATGCCGGCCAAATAAACCTGCCCGCCGTCGCCGACAATGCCGGCATTATCAGAGGGGCTATTGAGATTGCTGACGGTGGCGCCGAACGGCACCGGATTGCCACTGCGCGTCAGTAATGTCAGCAACACGCGGGCACCAACATCCGGATTGAAGCTGGCACGCACCACGGCGCCACGGGTTGGGATCACAGTTTGGCTGCTCAAGGTCATGTCGACATCCTCGGCGAAAGACTCGCCGTCCAGGCCGACGGTATTGCGCCGATAAGGCGTCAGGTAAGGCACAACCGCATAGCCGCGCCAGTCGGTGCTGACCCCGGTCTGGTTCAAAACATCCACCCCTGAAGCGCCGGGTGCCTGCACTAATGCCACCGTATCGCCCAGCGGCTGCGACAGCGTGACGCCGTTTTGATGCACCAGAACACCGCCCTGCACGCCGTAGTTCACCTGTTGGCGATGGCGATCGTAGCCATATCCCAGGTTCCACTCGGCGAGGGCGCCTTTGTAGTCCGCCTGAATATTGCCGTTCGCCCCCACGCCCCTGCCGGTGTAGCCCTGGCTGATGCTGTAGTTCAGGTTGTTGCCCGGCAAAGCGGTGCCGCTCAACCCAAGGTTGTTGCTGGTGGCACCGTTGCGGCTGGCGTTCATGTTGTAGGTGGCGTAGCTGCCTGGCAGCCATTTGCTGAGCGGCACGCTGACGTTGAAGGCCACGATATGGTCGCGAATATTGCTGCGGTTGCCGTTGTTGTCATACCCGTTTTGGCTGAAGGTGTAATTCAGTCCGTAACTGACAGCTTCCCAACTGTTGTTGTAGCTGAGGCTGACCGACTGCGAACGACGATTGTCATTCCAGTAGTCTTCGTTAAACAGGCTGAGCGACAGCGTTCCCCCCAGATCCCACAGGCTCTGGCTCATCGTCAGCTCGGCGCGGCTCTTTTTGTGATCGTTATAGATCGCGCTGTTGCCGCCGTAGCTCTCCAGCGCCTCTTGCAGGTTATAAAAACCGCGCGTGGAATAGCGGTAGCTGGCCAAGCTGAAGTTAGTGCCGGTTTCAATGAAGTTTTTGCCGTAACGCAGGCGCCATGATTGCCCTTGCTCTTTCGGCCGAGTTTCCTGCTTGGTCCATGCCTGAGTGACATCAGCGGACAGCGCCCCCAGCGCCCCCATGTTCTGCCCCCACCCCAGCGCCAGAGACTGGTACTTACTGGCGGCTTGCACGCCGCCGTACAACGTGGCCCCCCACGGCAAACCGTAGATGCCGGTGGCCTGGCTGAACGGACGTTCATCAACGCCGCCGCTGTATGAACGGTATTTCCCGCTGGTCAGGCTGTATTTGAAACGCCCTTCGCGCTGAAGCACCGGCACCACGGCGTAAGGCACCACGAAATGTTGCTCCTGCCCGTCAGCCTCACGCACGCTGACGTTCAGATCGCCGCTGCCGCCCGTGGGGTACAGATCGGTAATTTCAAACGCACCCGGCGGCACATAACTTTGATATATCACGTAGCCGTTTTGCCGGATCACGATTTGCGCGTTAGTGCGCGCAATCCCGCGCACCACCGGCGAGTAGCCCTTCATGCTGTCCGGCAGAATGTCATCTTCAGAAGCCAATTGCCCGCCGCGGAACTGTACGCTGTCGAACACCTCGCTGGACGTTGTGCTGTCGCCCAGAGTCAGGCGGCTTTGCAACGCAACAATATCGCGCTGCAGATAGGTATTGATTGAACGCCAGGATGAAGCGCCGCCGGTGTAGTGATTCCAGATGGAATAGTTACGCAAACGCCAGGCGCCCCAGTTAATGCCCGAGCGCAGATTGAGGTAATAGTTATTGTTGTTCTGCCGTTCGCTGTCGCGTGTTTGGCTATTGGCGCCGCTGAAGTTGTAATTGACCAACAGCGCCGGTATGCCGGAGTCCCATTTATCCGGAGAAACATAATCGCGCGCATTTAAGTTCAATGCCGCTTGCGGAATGCTCAGATTCAATCTCAGCTGATTAAACAGGAACACCGCCGAAGCCTGAGGAATGGCCTGCGCCAGATTGACACAGCGCTCCTCCGCCGCAATCGCCGGGAACATGGAGACTCTCACCCCCAATTCGGCCAATTTTTCCGCGCTGAAACAAGGCTGCAGCGCTTGCTTTCCGCCAGCCGTCGGCATCAGCCGGAACTCAACGTCTAGACTGTCAACCTGTTCGCCGTTAAGGTAAAGATCGACCCGATAAGTGCCGGGCGCCTGGCTGTTGTTTTCCTCAAATACGGAGAGATCGGCGCCGCGCAGCGCCGGGTTGTCAATCTCCAGCAGCGCCGGGTTGAAGTAATCGCGCGCATGCGCCGCACCGATTGGATAAAGCAGCGCCACCTGGCAAGACATCAAACCGGCCAAAATCGATCGTGTCCCTGGTAAACCAATGCAATTCGGGTTATTCATCCTTTTAACTCCCTGTCCCGATTGGCTCAGCCGCCTAAAATTCAGGTAGGCCGAACGCCGGCCCCAGCGTTACTCCGGGGCCAAAAAACACGCATCGCGGCCCGGCTATAACGTGCCGGTAAAGGTCTGGCCGGTTCCGCCATAGTCGTTGATGATTTGCCAGCTCAGGCTGCCTCCCCCACCTTGCGCCATCGGTAACGGAAAACTGGCGGTAGCTTGCGGCGCAACCATGGTGTTGCCGGTAATGGCACTGCCGTTCAGCTTCAAATTAAAAAAGGTGAGGTAATAGGGTGAAGGGTTGGTCACCTGCAGCCGATCGCCGCTGCGCCGCCACGTCACTTTGCCGGCCGCTTCTTCCGGATTGCCGGCCAGCCCCTGGGGACGATAAATCAGCTTGATGCGGGTCTTGATCGCAATTTGCAGCGTGTTTTCTTTCTTTTCTACCGAAGGAATAGACTTCACATTCAGCCAATACAGCGATTCTCTGTCCGTCGGCAAATTGCCGCCCGCACGCACTACGCGCAGCAGGTTATTTTGGCCACCATCCAAGCGAAACAACGGAGGCGTGATGATGAAAGGCGCTTTAGCGCTTTCACCTTCTTGAGCATCGACCCAGGATTGGATCAAATAAGGCACCGCATCCGGATTATTGATATTCAGAGCGGACTCTTTTTTACCCCCGTCGTATATCAGCCGAGTCCCGCCCACGATCACGCCGGCCTG
Organism: Serratia sp. EWG9; assembly: GCF_019913725.1. Lineage (NCBI taxonomy): Bacteria > Pseudomonadati > Pseudomonadota > Gammaproteobacteria > Enterobacterales > Yersiniaceae > Serratia > Serratia sp. EWG9. Next base: position 100,503 of record NZ_JADNRO010000008.1, on the reverse strand, counting down.
AGCCGGAGCCCAAAGCGCCATCAATAACGCTGCCGTCAGCGCAAAATATCCCGCTTTCATTTTGTTACCTTCCCCGATGAATAAAGAGCCAGAGACGCAGCCTCTGGCCCATTTTTCTAACGCTCACGCCGACATAACGGCGTGAATTTACTGATAGACAATAGTGAAGTTGGCGGTGGCGTTCGCACTACCGACAGAGACGGTGTCGTAAGCGAAGTAGCGCGCCACGAAGCCCAGAACGTTGTCTTTGTTCTCTGCCAGCGCATATACGCGGGAATCGTTGCCGATATTGAGTACGTTGCTGCCGTCGTCCAGCAGCTGTACGCCAATGCCGCCTGCCACCCCAGGGGTGCCGGCGCCGGTCAGTTTCAGCAGCCCGGACTGACCCTGCACCTGAGTGCCATCAAAGCGAACGGTAGCGCCAGTCACGGTGTCCGGGCAGTTTTTCAGGATCAGGTTGAACGCTTTGGCGCCAGCGGTGGCGCCAGCGTTAGGAAACGCATCTTTAGCGATTTTGCCCAGAGCAACCTGCTTGTTCTGGGAATCCGGATCGACGGTGCAAGACTGATCGGTAATGGTGCCAGTGATATTCAGCGCGCCGTCAGCAGCAAATACAGAGGTGGTAAATGCAGACGCGGTCAAAACAGCTACAGCCAGCAGATTCTTTTTCATCCTACTTTCCTTAAAATTATGCAAAATATGCATGGTTTTATTTCCGACATATCCTTAATGTCATTCCCTTTTATTTAGTTCCACGAAGAGCAAATACCCTTGACCAAACTTATTGATGGCCTAAGGCTTATTCACCCAAACGATTCATTTTGAACTAAAGTGACTCCTTTGGTTTTTAAAACCAAAAAACAAATAAAAGACAGAATTTAAAGCCAAATAGAAAACAAAATAACCTCAAATCAGACCAAAAAACCAAGGGATTGGCCGATTGATTTAAAATGACTTTTCTTTGATTAGGATTTTGCTTAGATGGCGGGAGTGCGGAAGAAATGAAACATGAACACAACGATATGTTTTTAAAAAAAATTTTCCTTTATCAGGCAAAGTGAGCGTAGGAATATTGACATTGTTTTTACGCGTCCTTACAGTATGTTTCAGTTTAGTTCAAAGTGACTCCTTGCCGTTACTCTATTAAATCGCGCTTACCAAATTTCTTTAAAGCGCTGTGCATTGCTGGCGGTATAAATCACTGTATTCTGAATATTTCGGTGCCCGAGGTAATCCTGAATTAATCGGGTATCGATACCTCGGTCCGCCAACGCAAATCCGCAACCATGCCGCAGCATATGCGGATGGGCGTTAATCTCCAGTTTCGCCACCTTACTGTAATGACGAAGCAGGCCGTAAATACGTTGGCGCGACAAACGCCCGCCCCGATTGGAAAGAAATAACCATTCCTGATCGGCCCAGCGGTGTTGCCGGCGTTTATCCAGCCAACGCCGCAAACATTGCCTTTCTCGCAGATACAGCGGATGCACCGTGGAAAAACCATTCTTCAAACGATGAACATAAATGTTGCCGCCTTCCAGATCGATGTCCGACAAACGCCATCCCCCAATTTCGCTGGCGCGGCAACCATGAATAAAACACATATAAATCAGACAATAATCGCGTTCTGGATTCTTTCCATGCAGCGTGACCTCAAGCAGTCTCTCCACTTCAGAAGGCGTCAGATGTTTACGATTAGACATACAACCTCTATTACTTTGATCGGAAAAATGTGGCTGTCATTTTCCTTTTACATCACCACAATGGACACTCAGGGTTTCCCCTGGCTATGGATAGGTTCCTGCATCCAGCGCGGAGTATAACGGATTTGCCAAACGCGAACAGTGTACAGGGATTAATCCCCCCTTCAGCGCCTCCCTTGAGGCCCCCTCATTAATCAAAACCGCAGCTCAACTGCCACCATCAGAAATAATAAGGACGGCATACTTCCCGATTCACTTTAGTTTGCGTTAATACTTCCATTTTACACATGCGCTGAAATTGGCAAACAAACCGACAAAACAAAGAAAAATCCTAATAAAATCGCGAGGCGCCATGGGTTTCAAAGCGTTATACGGCTCGTAAAAAAACGAAATAAATCCGCCGGCGCGAACGTATCTTAACCAAACCGATAAGTTTTAATCTTTATGTGAATCGATAAGAGGAAAAATCAGGGCAGGAGGAAATAAAGTCACGATGGGGAATAACCCAGGCCTGACCGCATCACACGGCCGCCTGGGGGGAGAATTATTGACTGGTCATAACGTGACACAGCTCGCCAAGGGTCAGGTCAGGCCGTTCGATAAACATTTCCGCATTGAGCGTAATGCCGAACTCACGCCTAACCAGCAGCATCAACTCCATATAATCCAGGCTATCCAACCCCAACTGTTGCAGCGGCATATCGGCCGACAGCAGCGTTCTGTCCAATCCTTTGGCTTCATACAACAGGCCGCAAATCGCCTCATACAATCGATGATACTTTTCCATAGGCCCTACCGTTATTCATTGTGATAACCAAATACCAGCGCCGCATTAGCACCGCCGAAACCGAAGTTGAGACTCATGACATTGCGCAAGCGACCGCGACGATGCCCCTCGCGAATATAATCAAGATCGCATTCGGGATCGCTCTCGTGCAAATGGCAGGTTGCCGGCATCATTTGCTGCTGCAATGCCTGTAGGCAGACGATCGCCTCAAAGCTGCCGGATGCGGCGAGCAAGTGCCCGGTATAGGATTTCGTGCTGGAAATCGGCGTGCGATAAGCATCGCGCCCCAAAGCCGCCTTGATCGCAACGGTTTCGTTCACATCGCTTTGCGCCGTCGACGTGCCATGCGCATTGATATAGTCGATCTCATGATTGCTTAGCCCCGCCTGCTCCAGAGCCCGTCGAATGGTTTTCACCTTGGCCTGCGGATCCTCCGCCGGCGCGGTAAGATCAAAAGCGTCTGAAAAGTTGCCGTATCCCTTGACCTCCCCCAGTATTGTCGCGCCGCGCGCTAAAGCCGCCTCTCGCTCCTCAAGACACAACACGGCGGCCCCTTCCGCCAACACGAAGCCGCTGCGCTCCCGGCTGAACGGGCAACTGGCCTTGGTGATATCCTTTTGCTCCCGACTCAGCAAACGCAGCGCGTCGATGTTCCATATCGCGCCATTGCCGCTCAGTGATTCCGACGCGCCGGCCAACATCATTGAAGCGCGGCCGCTGCGGATCACCTCAAACGCATCGCCAATCGCGATGCCGCCGGTCGCGCAGGCCGCCGCTGGCGAGCTCTGATAGCCCCGCAGCAACCAATGTTGGCCGCATATGGCGGTCGCGATATTGGGCATCGCGTGAAAACAGCCAAACAGCTGCCCCATGCCGGATTGCAGATAATCCGCATTGTTTTGCATGATCTCATCCTGGCCTCCCCAGCCGCTGCCGATAATCGCCCCGCACTCCAACGATGAATAAAAGTGCGCAGGCCCCACAAAACTGGATGAAAACGCCATGTCGACCGCCTCCGAGGCGGCGGCCAGCGCCAGCCTGGCGAATCTGGGCAGCCGGCGGCTTACCCGCGCGGCAACGCCTTCCAGCGCCGGTTCAGCCTCCAGCAAAGCAAAAAAGCGCGCGTGGATCCCCGCCGCCGATTTATCGTGATAGCGATAGGCCAAACGGTTGGCCATGATAGCCTGCCAGTTTTGCTGCGCGTTGCCACCCAGCGCGGTGACGGCGCCGTAACCGGTGACCACCACACGTCTTGTATTCTGTTCTTTGTCCATGCTTACTCCCCTTGCCCGGATGCGAAAGCCTCGTTGCCGCCCAGCGCCAGCCAGAGCTGCATCGTGGCGTTCAGGTAGCGATATTGCAGTGCCGACAGTGAATTCTCGCTGGCTAACACCGCCTCTTGCGCGTCCAGCAACGTTTGCAGCGCGACGGAACCGGCCTGATATTGATGGCGAGCCAATGCCACAGCTTGTCGCCCCATCGCCAGATGCCGCTGCTGATTGCCGATTTGCCGCTGCGCTTCCAGACGTTCCCGCATGGCGCTGTCTACCTCAGACAGCGCGCGGTAAACCGCATCGCGAAATTGAATCTCCGCGCGCTGCGCCTGCAACGCCGCTTTGTCGCTGGACAAGCGCATCTTGCGCCACTCGATGAACGGCAGCGTCAACGTCGCCCCCAGCGAGCGCGAAGGTTCACTGAACCATTGGCGGAAAAGCCCGCTGCCGGCATCCAGTGCGGCATCCAGACTCAGCGCCGGATAAAAACGCAATGTAGCGGCCTCCGCACCGGCCAGCGCCGCCCGCAGGCGCCGCTCCGCCGCCTGCACGTCCGGCCGCCGCGCCATCACCGCCGCCGGCAGACGTGGCGCAATAGGCACCTCGTTGATCGGTAGCGCTCGCCTTTCGCTGTATCGCAGCAAGGGTGAACGGCCGAACAACAGCGCCAGCGAGTTGCGAGCGTCTTCCCGCTGCCGTACCAGTTCATCCCGTTGATTCTCCCGCGCCAATAGGTTTTGCTCCGCCTGCAATAACTCGAATCGGCCGACGTCGCCGGCGGTGTGACGTGCCGCCACCAGCCGTACAGTCTCGCGCGCGAACGCCACCGCCTGTTGTTGATGGGTGACTTGCTGATTCAAATCGGCGATCTGCCAATACCCGCGAGCGGTAGCGCCGATCAAAGTCAACGCGGTATTGCGCCGATCCAACTCCGAAGCGACGGCCAGCCACTGAGCCTGCTCGCGAATACGCGCCAGCTTGCCCCATAAATCCAGTTCATAACTCAATGACAGCCCTGCGCGGTAACTTTCTTGCGGCCGCGCCGCGCCGCGCAATGCCTTGGTATTGCGGCCACTCAGGCTGGCGGCCAGGTCGGGGGTCGCATTGCCGGCTACCAACCCGGCCTCCAACATCGCCTCACGCCACTGCAATCCAGCCAGCGCCAGATCCTGATTCGCGATGAGCACGCCATCGATCAGCGAGGAAAGCTGCGGATCATTGAAGTTTTCCCACCAGGCGACGCCTGCCCGCAATGAACCTGAACGTTCATCGACCACGCGCCACTGCTGCGGCAACGACGGTGGCGCCGTGGCGTCGATCGGCCGCCCTCCGCAAGCGCTCAAAGACAGCATGACCAGTCCGTAAATCCAAAGTCGGTTCATTCTCGCGCCAACGCCTCCACCGGCTGCAGGCGCGCGGCGGCACGGGCTGGAAAGAAACCGAACCCGACGCCGATCAACGCCGAGAACCCGCAGGCCAGCAGCAACGGCGGCCAGGTAAAGATCATCGTCACCTGCGGCGCCAAGCCGCTCAGCATCCCTTTAACCAGCGCGGCGCAGGCGATCCCCAACACGCCCCCCAGGCTGCAGATCACCACCGCCTCAATCAAAAATTGCCGCATAATGTCTTTCTCAGCGGCGCCCACCGCCAATCGAATGCCGATCTCATGGGTTCGTTCCGTCACCGAAACCAACATGATGTTCATCACCCCCACCCCGCCGACCAGCAGCGAGATGGCGGCAATCGCGGTAATCAGCAATCGCATGGAGTCGGAGGCACGCTGAATGGATTGCGTCAGCTGATCGTCGGTCAGTGTGAAAAAATCCCGCCGGCCATGTTCTACGGTCAAACGCCGGGTCACATCCCGCCTTGCCGCTTCCAACGTCAATTTTTCATTCACTCGCATCACAATCGATTCCAGCGGCATATCGCCGGCGATGCGGCCAGTCAGGGAGGTATGGGGCAGCCAGGCAAGCGGTTGAGAACCGGCGTATTGGGCGCCGCGGCGCTGCGCGACGCCGATCACCCGATAAGGCACACCCGCGATCAGCAAAACCGCGCCCACCGGATCTTGCCGGGAAGAAAACAGAGCCTGTTGCAGCAAGGGATCGATCACCGCCACCGGTGCGCGGTCACTCAGATCCTGCGCAGTAAACAGGCCACCGGAAAGCAGCCGAATGCCCTGCGTGCGGAAATACCCTTCGCCGACGCCCATCACGGCGAGCGGCACCTGCTTGCCTTCGCGCACGGCAGACAGTTGAGTGCTGATGACCGGCGAAACGCTGTCGACATAAGGTAAGGCCGCCAGCAGCGCTGCATCCCGCGCACTCAGCGAACGCGCGAAATCGGGACGCGTTTTTTCCCATCCCAATCCGGGACGAATGTCCAACGTGCTGGAGCCGAGCTGGCTGATTTCCCTGAGGATGCTTTGGCGCGTGCCTTCACCGATGGCGATGGCGGAAACGACCGCCGCAATGCCGATGATGATGCCGAGCATCGATAATAATGCCCGGACCCGATGCCCTAATAATGCCCGCCAAGCCATGCCGAGCGCCTCTCGCAGCGCCGCCCAAGGGCTCATGCGTTTCAGCGGCGCAGCCAACGCCAGCGGCCTCTCGAACGCAAAACGCTGTCGGGCGGCATCGTGGCGACGATCCGCCACGATCTCGCCGTCGCCGATCTCAATGATCCGCTGCGCCTGCTCGGCGATCCGCCGATCGTGCGTCACGATGACCACGGTGTGTCCGACAGCGTTCAGCTCATGCAAAATGGCCATCAGCGCCTGACCGCTGGTGCTATCCAACGCGCCGGTAGGTTCATCGGCCAAAATGATTTCCGCGCCGTTCATAAGAGCTCGGGCAATACTGACCCGCTGTTGCTGCCCACCGGAAAGCTGCGCCGGACGATGGCCACCTCGCTGCGCCAACCCGAGGCGAGCCAACAAATGCGCGGCCCGCGAGCGGCGCTCGGCGGCCGGCATGGCGGTATACAATGCAGGGATCGCCACGTTCTCACCGGCCGTCAGATAGGGCATCAGATGATAGCGCTGGAAAATAAAGCCGATATGCCGACTGCGGAGCCGCGCCAGGCGATTGCCGTCGGCTTGCCCAATCGCCACCCCGTTGATGTACACATCCCCCTGAGAAGGCTTGTCCAGACAACCGATAATATTCATCAACGTCGATTTTCCGGAGCCGGAGGCGCCGACGATAGCGACCATTTCTCCCCGCTGAATGCTCAGGGAAACGCGTTTGAGGACCGTGATTTTCTGCTCTCCGGCTTGAAACTCGCGCGAAACGTTCTCCAAAACGATAATGGGATCCGTGCTAGCTGACATGCTCACCCTCCGTATCTGGCTGGTGTTCCAGCAGCACTTGCTCACCCACTCTCACGCCTTCCAACACTTCCGCATAGCGGCGATCGCGCTTCCCGATGCGCACGCTGCGCGCGACAACCCGCTGGCCTTCCAACACTCTGATCTGATAGCGCTCGCCATCCCGAGCCTCTCCCAATGCCGCCATCGGCAGCCGCACCACCCCCGTGGCGCGTTCGGTAATGATGAATACCTGCGCCGTCATCGAGGTGCGTAATCGACGTTCGCCGTTGGCGACGGCAAATACGCCGTTGTAATACACCGCCGCCGTTTGCTGGCTTGAATTTCTGCCCAGCGGGTCGGCTTCCAGCGCTTCTGCCGGCGCTTGCTGTATCGCGCCCATGACCCCCTCATATCGGCGGCGGGGATCGGCGGCGACATAAAACCACAGCGGCTGCCCCGCCCTCACCTGCAAGATGTCATTTTCCGATATGCGGGTATGCACCATCATCGTATCCACGTCCGCCATCACCAAAATGGTCGGTGCGCTTTGCGATGAGACGATGGTTTGCCCTTCCTGAGTGACGATACCCAGCACTTCGCCGTCGATAGGCGCGGTAATACGGGTAAAAGCCAGGTTGGCTCTCGCCGTTTCCTGCGCGACTTCGGCCTGAACGATCTGCGACTCGTTCACTTTCAACTGCGCCAGTTGCGCGTCGTGCTGCGCCTGCGCTTTTTCCAAATCGCTGGCCACGCCGGCACGATCTCGCGCCAACGCCCTTTGCCGCGCCAACTCCAGTTGGTACTGCTTGAGCTGCGCCTGACTCGCCAATTTCTGCGCCTGCGCGCTGCGTAATTCGGCCTGCGACTTGCGCAGTTCGTTAAGTTGCAACGTCGGATCTATCTCGGCCAACAGCTGGCCCTGAGCCACTCTGTCCCCCGGTTTGACATACAGTTTTTTCAGTTGGCCGTTGACCTGCGCGCCAACGTTCACCTGCCGGGCCGGTTTCAAAATGCCGGTAGCCAACACGCTTTTTTCGATGTCGCCGCGATCGACGCGCGCCGTCTGCGGCGGTGATACGTCAGGCGCCCGATTCAACCCTAACAGCCCGCCGGCCAGCCCCCCCAACACGATCGCCACCAGCGCCACACGCCGCCAGCGTTTCTTTCCGGGCACGTCACTCCACCTCAGCACAGTCATTCATCCTGGTGTCGACGGCGGCCAACAACCGGCCCTGCGACAAGTGCAGCACCCGATCAAACAACGGCAGCAGCCGCGGGTTATGCGTCACGGTCACCAGGGTTTTACCCTTCTCACGGCAATGCGCTACCAGAGCCGACATCACCGCCGCAGCGGTTTTTTCATCCAGATTCGCCGTCGGTTCATCCAGCACCAACACCGGACAACGGCTGTACATGGCACGCGCCAGCAACAGACGCTGCCGTTGCCCCAGCGACAGCCCGGCATGGCTCTCTCGCACCAGAGCGTTTACGCCTCCGGGCAGTTGCGCCACCGCATCCGCCAGCCCCAAACTGCATAGCGCCTGTTCCACTTGTCTCTGCTGGCCTGGCGCCGACGGGGCGAACAGCGTGATGTTTTGCAACACCGAGGCATTGAACAGAATGTCCTCCTGGCTTTGCAGGAAGAACAGCCGCTGCGCGGCGGCGTTAGCCAGCACGCGGCCATCCAGCGTCAGTTCCCCCCGCTGCGGCGTCAACAGACAGGCGAGCACTTTCAGCAAGGTGCTCTTGCCCGCGCCGGAACCGCCGCAGATGGCGATACACTCGCCCCGTTCCAGCGTCAGCGACAGGTCGCGCAAAACCGGTTGGCCGGCGTCGTACGCGAAGCTCACCCCCCGATACGCCAACTGCACATCAAAATGGTTCACGCTTTCGTCGCCAGACCCGGTACGCAGAGATACGGCAGGAAACAGATCCCGCGCGCGCTCATCGATCACGTGCAGTTGGTTTTTCTGCAGGACGGCAAAAAAGATCTTGCTGGTGTAAGAGGTAAAAATTTCGCGCAGAAAGCTGTAGGCGAAGAATGCCCCCAGACTGAGTTCGCCACCCTTTAGCAGCGGCAGCGCCAGCAGCATGAACACCACCATTTCCAGGCTGCCAATCAGTTGATAAATGCTGCCCTTGACCTGCTCATAGACTTTTTGCCGCTGCAGGCAGTTGAACAGCGAACGGGCATGCTCGGCAAAGCCCTCTTGCCGCTGGCCGGCGAGCCCGGCGGACTTGATGGTCGAAAACCCCTGAATGGTTTCCAGAATAAAATCATTCTGCACCGCCCCTCTCACCTGCAGTTGCTGGGTGAAGTGGCGATCGCGATAAATAGCCCAAACGCTGATCGCCCCCATCAGCAGTACGCCGGCAATCGGCACCAGCGCCAACATCGGGCTCAAATAGCCCATCACCGCCAGCGCGATAGCACCGATGATCCAGTCGGTGCGCAGGCCGTTATCCAGCTCGATTTTCTGGCCGGCGGCCATCTGCCAGCTGGTGAAACGGCTGAAAATCTCGCCGGGCGCGCGCTTGCTGAAGAAATTCAGCGAATTTTCCAGCAGGCGGGAAAAACCGGCGGCGCCGTGCAGCAACACGAAGTTTTTGATAAAACGCTCGGTGATGATGCGCGCCATCAGCGCCAGCGCCGTGGATGCCACAAACGCCAGCAGATAGTAGGCGTAAGGAAACGCGACCTCACCGGCCATGGCGAACACCTGATTGATCGCGCTGGCGACCATCATCGGCATGATGAACAGCGTCAGCGAGATAAGAAATGTCATCGCCGCCAGGCGATAAATGCCGGCGATGCCGGCGGTATCCTTCAGGCTTAAACTGGCGAAAGCACCGCGCCGGCGGCTCCGCACGGCGGGGGCGGTGGAGGGTAAATCGTCGCGATCGAGCACCAATGCGTAGCCGCTGATTTCCGCTTTCAAAGCGGCGTACGGCAGCAGCTGTTGCCCCAACGCCGGATTCATTACGCACACGTAACCGCCCTGACGATATGCCAGCAATACATAGTGGCCCGCGCCGTAATGCAGAATCGCCGGTAAAGGCAGCGCCGCCAGATCCCGGTGCTCGAACGCCACCGGATAAGCCGGCAACGCCAGCTCCCCTAAAATGGCGCACAGCGTCGCCAGCGAAGTGCCGTGTTGCGAAGCGGGGTAACGCTCACGCAGTTCCGTCAATGGCGCGCGAACGCCCTGCGTTTCCGCCAGCATGGCGATGCAGGCCAGCCCGCACTCATTGATTTCGCTCTGCAAGACCGGCGTAGGGAGGGTGTTTTCCATGCGTAGTGATATCCCTGACTTATTCGTTGATAAAAAATAAAGAGTGCGAATGCCACAGCAACCAATCATCCGCATGTCGCCACAGGGTGCGCTCGACGATCTCCGGCACGGCGCGGCCGACCAGCTCTGTGGCAATCGGTTCTTCTATGTGAATGCGAACGCCGCGATCGTAATAAAGCGAATAGCACACCACTCGAGCCCGCATCGCTCGGGATAATCGAACGATGCCGCTATGCAAATGCGCTGGCCGGTTGAACAAACGGCAAGCCAGTTTGGCCGAGGCGTCCCGGGTGCTGTTCAAGGTGTAATCCGGCGTGATGTCCGGGAAGAGGATGATGTTGCGCCGATGCTCCGTCGCCTCCAGCAGCGCCTGCGACAAGGTGCCGGCAATATGCCGGGGATCGTCGTGAATCGAGCAATAGTCGAGCCGCTGCCGCCATTCCCCCTCAGGCGCTCGCCGCGCTAACGTCTGTGCGTCGCCGGAAACGATCACCGTTGCCCGCCCGGGATAAACGCCCGCGCCGACCAGCGTCGCCAGCACATCGGAAACCGTGTGCATCGGCGCCAACAACACCGGCACCCCGGCGCGATGCAGCGGCTCCACCACCTGATTGAGCTGTGAGGTGCACTGCGCCAAATGCTCCATCAACGCGGCGTTGCGGGCCTGGATCGCCGCCAAATCCAGCCATTGTCGCCGCTGCATCAGCCAGGCGAAGTCCAGCCTGCCGTCGCCCAACAGGCTTTGGCGATTCGCCTCAGCGACCGCTTGCCGGTGGCGAAAACGGCGTTGCTGCAGACCCCACCTCAACCGCCTCTGCATCTTTAGCCACAGGCGATAATCCACGCGCCGCAGCAGAGCGCACGTCAGACTCCGGCTCACCCCGGTGCGGACAGCCGAGAGACGCGCCACGGCGTCCAGGCCGTTACGCCAGGCCAGAAAGCCCCGAACCGCGAGCAGGCGCATCAGGGGGCCAGCGGCTTATCGTGCTGCAACAGCGACAGCAGTTGCTGGCTGAAAGCGGAAAACTCACGGTCTTGCAACGCCAGCCATTTGCGATTGACGATAAAGCTGGGGGTCGCGTTGACCTGGTAATAGCGGCTTACCGCCGTCATATACGCCAACAGTTCCTTGACCCGCTCTGAATCTCTGGTCCGCTGATAGGCGGCCTCGTCGATGCCGTTGGCCACCAACCAGGCGCTGAGCTGCTTTTCATCCGCCAGATTGAGGTTTTCTTTGATAATGGCGCGGTAAGCGGCGGGACGATGCTGCGCCTCGATCCCCATGACCGTCAGGGTGGCGAAGAGGGGCGCAAAGGCCGCCATGCCGGCGTGATCGTCGTCGCTGAGATGCAGGCGCACCAATTTGGCTCCCGCCGGTAAGCGTTTTTCCAGCTCGGCCACGCCGCTTTCGTTAACTTCACAATAGTGGCAGGCGTAAGAGAAGACTTCGACAATGGCGTTATCATCTTGCAATGGGCTTTGCTCTATTTTTTCCGGAGAGATAAAACTCAGGCTTTCCGCCGCCGGCGAGGCCATAACGTAATGCTGGAAATAAAGCGCAGTCAAAAAAGAAGAGGCGAAAATAATGACGAGCGTGTAACTAAAAAACAGCAAAGGACGTTTATACATAGCAGACGCATCCTGCGCATAAATAAATGCTCACTTGAGAATGAGCGTTACAAATCAGAAAGGGAGATTGACGGTTCAGCGATAAAAAAAGGAATTCATCTCCGTTATCAGGCGGTGCGCTCAAGCGCCCCGCCTGTCCATCACTAACCTAACTGCAAGCGTTCAGCTCGCATCAGCTCGGGATTGTCGGCGTGGAAGGGCAGCTCGCCACCGGCGCCGATGATAGGTTTTTTTCACGCCGCCAAACTTATCGGCACAGGTGGTCACCAGTTGGCAAGTGCGGTTATTGCCACCGCCCACCCAGGCAAATTCCTTGGTACACACAAAAGTACCGCCGACGATGTTTTCCGCTTCAGACAGGTTGATTTTCTTCATTACAATATCCTTATATATATTAAAATATAAACACACTACCCATCACTCTGCCTGCAAGACAGAGTAATTCTTCAATACATTGAAAAACATTTAATTGATAACAATGAGAGCGCTGCGGGAAAAAGAATAGCCCTCTCACACAAGCAGATCAATACAATTATTTACACTACACCGCAGGCTTAGTGGAATAAGTAACGTTTGATATAAGGATTATTCTAATTTAATTGCTTATAAAAACATGAAAGTTAATTTCACCCCCGGAATAGCCACGATTTATTTGAAGGATAATTCTCAGTTTAAGAGGTAATTAACCAAGAAAATTTCAGATCCGACCAGTTAACCGGCACTGGAAACAGGCTGAAAAGATTGCTTCCTGCCGCGCCGGACTTACACTGGGCAACAGGACTCTCACTCTTAGGATGCCCATGCTCGCGACTCACGAATACGCCAACGACTTGATTCTGTTTGCCCTGATTGTCGACTGCGGCTCGTTCAGCAAGGCGGCGGAGAGCGCCGGCATTACCAGTTCGGTGGTCAGCAAACGCATCGGGCGGTTGGAAAAATCGCTCGGCGCCCGGCTGATGTACCGCACCACCCGCAGCCTGACGCTGACCGAAAGCGGCCAGGCGCTCTACCAGCAGGCCAAGGAGATCGGCGCCAAAGTGCAGGAAGCGCTGTACGCCGTCAGCGAAAAGAGCGAAGAGCTGACCGGCACCATTCGCATGTCGGTGCCGACCATTTCGGGTGAGCTGCTGCTGAGTGAAAGCGTGGCGGAGTTTTGCGCTCAGCACCCCAGCCTGAAGGTCGAGATGCGGCTGGAAAACCGCTTCGTTGATCTGGTGGAAGAAGGCATCGATCTGGCGATCCGTACCGGCACCATGCCGGACTCCAGCCTGATTGCGCGGCCGATCTTCGATTCCCGCTGGGTGATCGTCTGCTCGCCGGGCTATCTGGAGAACCACCCGGAGCCGCGCAATCCCGACGATCTGCTTAGCCACAACTGCCTGACCTATACCTATCAAGAGAGCGGCACCGCCAACTGGCTGATGAAGCGGCCAGGGCGCAACGAAATCTACGAGCTGCAGGTTGACGGCAACCTGTCGGCCAATAATGCGCGGGCGATCCGCAAAGCGGTGATCGGCGGCCACGGCATCGCCATGGTGCCGCGCTGCATGGTGTACGAAGATTTGCAGGACGGCAAACTGACGGAGATCCTGGCCGGCCACTGCGGCAAGGTATTGGGCATTTACGCCGTCTACCCTTATACCCGCAATCTGCCGTTAAAAACTCGCCTGCTGATCGAACATATCATCGGTTCCTATCAAAATATCAGTCACTACTTTTAAGTTTCCACTCCTGATTATTTCCACGCGTCGTAAAGTACCGCGTGGATTACCGCATTTTTGGACATGAACTCGTGAACATTAACGCCTAATTAATGTGATCCAGCGCATTCATTACACAACATAAAAACCCATCCAATTGATTTTAAATCAATTTAATTCAGCCTCAACAGCCGGCATTTTTCCCGCCGCCGGCGCCATTCGCCGATGTTAAAAAATTATCGCGTGGCATCATCGCCAACGTTGTGATTAGAATGAAAATGTTGCGGCAATTAACCTTTCAGTTACATATCTCTGCCCATAAAAATAATAACCCTGAGGATCTTATGCCCCTGCTTTTCAGTATTGCGCCCATCGTCCTGCTGATATGGATGATGACCAAAAGGAATGGCGTGCCCTCTTATCTGGCCCTGCCGCTGACGGCCGCCGTGGTATATGCCCTGCAGCTCTGGTGGTTCGATGCCTCACTGCGGCTGCTGCATGCCAATATCATCACCGCGCTGGTCTCGACGCTGACGCCGATCACCATCATTGCCGGCGCCATTCTGCTCAACAAACTGATGCAGATAAGCGGTGCGGAAAACGTGGTGCGCCGCTGGTTGGAAACCGTTAGCCCCAACCCGGTGGCCCAACTGATGATTATCGGCTGGGCGTTCGCCTTTATGATCGAGGGCGCCAGCGGCTTCGGCACTCCGGCCGCCATCGCCGCGCCGATTCTGGTCGGGCTGGGCTTCAACCCGCTGCGCGTCGCCCTGCTGACGCTGGTGATGAACTCGGTACCGGTCTCCTTCGGCGCCGTGGGCACCCCCACCTGGTTCGGCTTCGCCAACCTCGGCCTGTCGGACGCCAGCCTGCTGGAGATCGGCCGGCAAAGCGCGCTGATCCACGTTGTCGCCGGCTTCGTCATTCCTCTGCTGGCGCTGCGCTTTATCGTTTCCTGGCAGGATATCCGCCGCAACCTGCCGTTTATCTTGCTCAGCGTGCTGAGCTGCACCGTCCCCTATCTGCTGCTGGCCCAGGTGAACTATGAATTCCCGGCGCTGGTCGGCGGCGCTCTCGGCCTGGCGCTGTCGGTGCTGCTGGCGCGCGGCGGCATTGGCCTCGCCCGCGCGGAAAAACCGCAGAGCGCCGCACAGGCGGTGCGGTTCATGCAGGTGGTCAAGGCGATGACGCCGACCCTGCTGCTGATTGCTATCCTGATAGTGACGCGCATTCACCAGTTGGGCCTCAAGGCGCTGCTCAACACCACCACGCTGCTGTGGCAGGAAAACCTCGGCTGGCTCGGGGAGCTGCGCATCAGCCAGGCGCTGATCGTCGAACTGCGGCAGGTGCTGGGCACCTCCGCCGCGGCCGGCTACAAAACGCTGTATGTCCCGGCGCTGATCCCGTTCCTGCTGGTGGTGGTGTTGTGCATTCCGCTGTTCCGTCTGAATGGCGGCCAGGTGCGGCAAATGTTCAGCGAAACCGGCGGGCGCATCACGCGCCCCTTTATCGCCCTGTTCGGCGCGCTGGTCATGGTCAATCTGATGATGCTGGGCGGCGACAACGCGCCGGTGATCCTGATCGGGAAAGCGTTGGCGGCGCTGACCGGCGACAGCTGGCTGCTGTTCTCTTCGTTCCTCGGCGCGCTGGGCTCGTTCTTCTCCGGTTCCAACACCGTTTCGAACCTGACGTTCGGCGGCATTCAGCAATCGATCGCCCAGAGCAGCGGCCTCGACGTCAATCTGACGCTGGCCTTGCAGTCCGTCGGCGGCGCCATGGGCAACATGGTATGCCTGAACAACATTATCGCGGTCTGTTCGATCCTGGGGATCGGCAACGCCGAAGGCAAAATCATCAGAAAGACCGCGCTGCCGATGCTGGCGTACGGTGGGATCGCGGCCGCTATGGCGGCGATCCTCTCGCTCTGACTGACAACCCGTTATTTGCAAGAAGACAAGAAGGTAAACACTATGATCATCTCCGCGTCAACCGACTACCGGGCCGCCGCCCAGGCCAAACTGCCGCCGTTTCTGTTTCACTACATCGACGGCGGGGCCTACGCGGAGCATACGCTGAAGCGCAATACCGCAGATCTGGCCGATATTGCCTTGCGCCAGCGCGTGCTGCGCAATATGTCCGAACTCAGCCTGGAGACCACGCTGTTCGGCGAGCGGTTGGCGATGCCGGTGGCGCTGGGGCCGGTGGGGCTGACCGGCATGTACGCCCGCCGCGGCGAAGTGCAGGCCGCGCGCGCCGCGGCCAAAAAAGGCATTCCGTTCACGCTGTCCACCGTGTCGGTCTGCCCCATCGAAGAGGTGGCCCCGGCGATCGATCGGCCGATGTGGTTCCAGCTCTACGTGTTGAAAGACCGCGGCTTTATGCGCAACGCGCTGGAGCGCGCCAAAGCCGCCGGCGTGAAAACGCTGGTGTTCACCGTCGACATGCCGGTGCCCGGCGCCCGTTACCGCGACGCCCACTCGGGGATGAGCGGCCCCAACGCCGCCCTGCGCCGCGTGCTGCAGGCGTTTACCCATCCCCAGTGGGCCTGGGATGTCGGCCTGTTCGGCAAGCCGCACGATCTGGGCAACGTCTCGGCCTACCGCGGCAAACCGACCAGCCTGGAAGACTACATCGGCTGGCTGGGCGCCAACTTCGATCCGTCGATTTCCTGGAAAGATCTGGAGTGGATCCGCGAATTCTGGGACGGTCCGATGATCATCAAAGGCATTCTGGATCCGGAAGACGCCAAAGACGCGGTGCGCTTCGGCGCCGACGGTATCATCGTCTCCAACCACGGTGGCCGCCAGCTGGACGGCGTGCTGTCGACCGCGCGCGCCATGCCGGCGATCGCCGACGCGGTGAAAGGCGACATTACCTTACTGGCCGATTCCGGCATCCGCAGCGGCCTGGACGTGGTGCGCATGATCGCGCTGGGCGCCGACAGCGTGCTGCTGGGGCGCGCCTTCGTCTATGCGCTGGCGGCGGCCGGCGAAGCCGGGGTGGCTAACTTGCTGGATCTGATCGACAAGGAAATGCGCGTCGCCATGACGCTCACCGGCGCGAAAACCATTGCGGAGATCAACGCCGGATCGCTGGTCAGAAACGCCTGACTCACAGCGGCTGCACGCCATCCGGATAAGCGTTGTAGCTCATCTTGCTGATGAAGGCCCCGGCCGGTGACACCAGAACCCGGCCGGCGGCGTCCAACCCGAGGAAGGTGCCGGTGCAGCGCCCGGAGATAAAGTCGAAGAAGAACACCGAGCACACCGGGATAATCTTTTCCCGGAAGGTGAACAGGAACATCTCGTCCTCAAACTTGTAGTAAGTGGCGTAATCCATGTCGCCGTGCCCGAACTGCTCGCCGCGCAGGTTTTGCCAGGCGTAACGCTCGGTGTTGACGTAGAAGTGCTCGTAGTAATGGTTGGGGCTGTAAACGTTCAGCGTGCGATAACCGATCAGCTCGCGGGTCAAATGCGGCGCGATGCCGCCCGGCGTGACGCCGGCAATCAGCCCAACGTGGAAGCTTTGCTTGAGGCGGGATCCCTTTTCCACCGTTTGTTCGGGCAACAGCGTGCTGCGCACCAGCAGCGCCCGGCCGCTGTCGCGGTTGAGCACCAGCGTCAGGCATTCGTTGCCCGGCGACTGCAGCGGAATATTGAAGAAATAGCGCGCGGCGGAGGTTTGCACCTCTTCGTAAGCGTCCTCACCGCTCTCCCCTCCCCAGGCCCACAGCACCCGTTGCCGGTCGGCGCTGAAACGCAGCGTGATGTCCCCGCCGTCTTCAAAGGCGATCTGCAGCGTTTTGCCGCGCCAGTCCTGAGAGCCCGGCAGCCGGTTGGTGTCGATGCCGCGCGCGAAATCGTCGTAATTCTTCCAGTCCGGTTCGGCATTTTGATTCAGTACGGATGATTCTGCTGACATCTTCGCTCTCCTTGATTGAATGGGATAAAACTCGTCTCAAACGTCGGCGACGCCCGCCGGCTTCACCGCTCGGCGGTTCACCACGGCAGGGGCGGTTTCATCGAGAAAACAACTCAGTACCCCGGCGCACACGGCGCCGGCGGCCGCCAGCCACATTACGCTGACCAGGCCGTAGCGATCGGCGATCAGCCCGGCGATAAACGGTGCCAGGCAACCGCCAATCACCTCGCCGATCCCCATCACCAGCCCCAACGCGGTGGCGATGCGCGCCGGCGACACCGTTTCCGACGGGATGGTGGCCATAAACAGCGTGAAACAGCCAAGGCCGGTATAAGACAGGAACACCAGCACGCCCAGCAGCCACGGATTGGCGACGTAGCTCAGGAACAGCGGGCAGCACACCGCCAGCAGCGAAAAGAAAATCAGCGTCGGTTTGCGCCCAAGGCGATCGGAGATCGCCGGTACCGCCACGCCCCAGAAGACCCAGGCGGCGCCGATGGCGCTCATGATGCCGCCCATCGTGCCTTCACCGAAGCCACGGTCGGTCACCAAAAAGTTAGGGGTGAAGGTTATGATGATCATGAACCAGGTGACGAACACGCAGGAGATCAGAATGCACAGCGCCACGTTCTTGATTTTGAACAGCTCGCCGTAAGCGGCCTTGCCCGCCGGCTTACCGGCCGCCGGCGCGGCGCTGAAAGCGGGATCCTTTTTGCCGTTCACATAGCGATAGATCAGCCACGCCAGAATAATGCCCGGCACGGCGGTCAGGTGAAACGCCATGCTCCATCCCCACTTCTGCGCCAGATAGATGATCAGCGGCGGCGCGATGATGCCGCCCAACAGCCCCGGCGCCGCGCCCTGGATCAATCCCATGTTGAAACCGCGGCGCTGCGGCTGCGATCTTTCCACCATCAACGATTGCGCGATCGGCAATACCGGCCCCTCAGCAATCCCCATCAGCGCCCGGAAGATCAATAACATGGCAAACCCGCTGACCAGCCCCGACAGCGCGGAGAACAGCGAAAACACTAAGATGGACAGGATCAGCATCGGTTTACGGATATTAAAGCGATCGGCTATCGCCCCCAACCCGGCGCCGGACAGCGCCCAGGTTAGCGCCAACACCGCCGACAGCGTGCCGAGATGCACGTTGCTGAGCTTGAGGTCGGCGGCAATCATCGGAAACAGAAACGAGATGGTCAGACGATCGACGAACACGCAGCCGAACACGAAAAACAAAATAATCAGCAACCGGTTCTCTTCACTCAATGCTCTGCGTGCCGCTGGCGATGTATTCATAGCGTCATTTGTCCATAAGTTAACTTATGAATGGCGACCCGCCATGGCATAAGTGTGTTAAGCGCTCGGCCAAGAGAGAAATTGGCCCTCCGTCACGACAACAACTCATTAACATGTTAATGACATAAAATTATCGCAAGCCGGCGGTCTGTCAACCGGCGCTCTTCGAGAGACAAATGAAATTCTGAACGGGTACTATTTCAATATCGCATTATCACCTTCAGGTTATTTATCCTTCTGTTCTTGATACATATAAAATAATGTCCGGTACTTTCTTGCGATTAAAAAAAGCCTATTTGCGCGTTATTTGCGAATAATCCCATCGATGACGCTTCAGGCTTATTAATTTTTTATCGGCATTGAATGATCCCCGCTCGCGCTTCAGAGCCATTTTTATCTATTGAATCATCTCGTTTTATTTTAAGGCCGCAGAAAAAACTAACTCTTACGAGGGAAAGGCCAACGGCGGGGTTATATAACCCCGTCTGGACAATAACAAAAGCGCAGAGCGTGACGTAAATCACGACAAATATGCCGTATCCTGCAAAGCAATTATGCTCGCAACAGCAATTATCTATTGCGATTAGGGCTGTTTATCTCAATTAAGCGTCGTGCAACACTTCGTGCCATCGTTCGACACCGCGCCGCAAGGCCTGAGACGGAGTGACACATGAGCATCGAAAAATTAACCCGGGAGCCGCTTTCCATCGGCATCGAGTTGCCGCTGGACAACGATTGGTCCACCAGCGGGCAGCTGAAACGCCAGCAGGACGGGCGGCCGTTCGGCGTGCCGGACATGAGCGAACACGCCGCGCGCATCAAGCTGGCCGATGAGCTCGGCTTTCGCGCCGCCTGGGTTCGCGACGTGCCGCTGTACGATCCGGACTTCGGCGACGCCGCGCAGGTGTTTGAGACCTTTACCTACCTCGGCTACCTGTCCAGCCTGACGCGCAATATTCTGCTCGGTACCGCGGCCGTGGTGCTGCCGCTGCGGCAGCCGTGGCTGGTGCGCAAAGCGGCTTCCACGCTGCAAACGCTGAGCGGCGATCGTCTGTTGCTCGGCGTCGCCAGCGGCGATCGCCCCGTGGAGTACCCGCTGTTCGGCGCCGATTACGCCGCGCGCGGTGAAAGCTTCCGCGCCAGCGTCGGCATTCTCAAAGGGGAAGCCGACAGCGCGCTGCAACCGGGACTGCGCCTGCTGCCGGCCACGCCGCCGCCGCCGCTGCTGGTCGCCGGGCTGGCGCAACAAACGCCCGAGTGGGTGGGGAAAAATATGGATGGCTGGCTGTCGTATCCCGGCACGCCTGCGGACCACGTTTCGCGGGTCAAACTCTGGCGCAACGTAGCCGGTGACAAGCCCTACGTCAGCTTTATTCATCTCGACCTCACCGATAACGCCGACGCGCCGATTCAGCGCCATCGCTTCGGCATCAAGAGCGGCCGCAATGGGTTGATTCAGGAACTGAGCGCCATGCGTGACGCCGGGGTCAATCACATCGGCCTGCATTTTCGCCGCAACCAGCGGCCGCTGGAAGAGACGATGCAGGAGATCGGCCAATGGGTGTTGCCGGAATTCCATCGCGCCTGACGCCCGCTTTAGCCCGCTATTCCGACCTGAGCTGGACTTTGCCCCGTTACCGGGGCTTTTTTATTTCCGCCGATGCTGGTTCATAACAACTCGGTCTAATCCCTGCCGGCAAACGGCGGCATGATGACAAGGAAACGAGCCACCATGAGGAATGAGCAATGACGGCAAAACTGACAGAAGCAGGCTTTTGGCGCAAAACCGCCGACTCTTCATCGCTGCGCGAGCCGCGCGTGCTGATCCGGGTCTACGTCAACGAAGGCGAGATTGACCGCGCCATCGCGTTTTACGAGCAGCTGCACGGCGTGGAAGCGGATATGCGTTTCGACTTCCCCGAGCATCGGCTGGTGCTGGCGGCGGTGGGGCCATTTCTGATCCTGGAAGGCTCGGAAGAAAACCTGCGTCCTTTTCGCAGCACCGTCGGCACGTTGCTGGTCGATGACATTTATCCCTACCACCAGCGGCTACAGGCCGCCGGCGCCGATATCTTCTTTGGCCCGGTGGAAGTGCCCACCGGCGCCTGTTTCAATGCGCGCCTGCCGGATGGCACGATTATCGAATACGTGCATCATCGGCCGCGCGCGGACGAATAAGCCGCCTCAGGGGAGCGCCGGCTTCATGGCGTAGCCGCGCAGATCCTTGCGCAGGCTGAGCATGTACAGCACGATCACCGCCGAGAAAGGCAAGCCGCACAGCACCACGGCAGTCTGCATCGCGCTGAAACTGCCGGCGTACAGCAGCCCGGCGCACACCAGCGTGGTGACCGCCGCCCAGAACACCCGGAGCCAGGCCGGCGCGTCATCGTGGGCGGAACCGCCCTGGCAGGACAGATTCGCTATCATCAGCGTGCCGGAATCGACCGGCGTCAGGAACAGCACGAAGCTTATCACCACCACAAAACCGGCGGTCAGCTGGGTATAGGGCAGGTATTCGAACAGCTTGAACACCGCCATCGGCGGATCGCTTTGCGCCACCTGCCCCAGAATCGCTTGCCCGCCCTCCAGCACCAGACTGATGGCGGTATTGCCGAAGATCGACAGCCACGCCAGCGTGAACCCCAGCGGGATCAGCAACACGCCGAAGATCAGTTCGCGGATGGTACGGCCTTTGGAAATACGCGCGATAAACAGCCCGACAAACGGCGCCCACGCCACCCACCAGGCCCAATAGAACAGTGTCCAGGCGCCCTGCCACTGGCGCGCCTTGCCGTACAGATACATATCGAAGCTGCGACTGACGAGCGAGGTCAGATAATCCCCAATGTTCTGCAACATGCCGTTGAGCAGGTTCAGCGTCGGGCCGGCCAGAAACACGAACAGCAACAGCAGGCACAGGAAGCCGACGTTGATGTTCGACAGCATGGCGATGCCCTTCTCGACGCCGGTGACCGCCGCCAGCGTGGCCACCACCATCATAACCACGATCAGCGCCAGCAGCACGCCGGTGCTTTGCGGGATATCGAACAGGTAGAACAGCCCCGAGTTCACCAACAGCGCGCCGATCCCCAGGTTGGTCACCATCGAGATAACCGTCACCAGAATGCCGAAGCTGTCCACCAGATGGCCGACGCCGCCGTGGATGCGCTCGCCGAAGATCGGGTACAGCGCGGAACGCAGCGCCAGCGGCAAACCGCGACAATAGGCGAAATAGGCGAGCGCGGTGGCGATCAACGCATACAGCGCCCAACCGTGCAGCCCCCAGTGTAAAAAGGTCAGCGCCATCGCCTGCCGCGCCGCCTGTACGCTGCCGCCGTCGCCTTCCGGTGGCGACAGGAAGTGATCCAACGGCTCATAGGCGCCGTAATACACCAGCGCAATGCCGATGCCCGACGAGAACAGCATCGCCACCCAGGAGGGATAGCTAAACTGCGGCGGCTCATCATCCTGGCTGAGGCGAATATGGCCAAAGCGCGACAGCGCCAGCCAGAACACGAACACCATACAGGCGACCATCAACAGCATGTAATACCAGCCGAACACGTCGGCCACCCAACTTTGCGCGACATTCAGCCACTGTTTGCTGGCGGCGGGAAACAGCACAATCAGCGCCCCCAGCAGCAAGATCACCGCGGCTGAGCCGAAAAATACCGGGACATTCAATCTGACAGGTTCTTCGTCAAGCGATGGAGGAGTTTTTATTGTCATTGGCAGGCTTCCATGATGCGAAAGACAGACGATTTAAATGCAACTTTTGATTAACATTTTATCGTCATTTATTTGACATTTTCGCAGCATATAGAGTATTGATTGACCGTTCAATCAATCAAATTCAAAGTGTGATTTGCCTATCAGTTGGGGAAAATATGTACCGCAGAGACATTCCTGAGCAGCGCAAGGAGCAGTTGATTAACGCCGCCTTCGAAACCATCAGCGTGGTGGGGTTGGCCGGCGTCACCCTGTCGCAGGTGGCGAAAGAAGCCGGGCTGTCGACCGGCATCGTCAGCCACTATTTTGGCGATAAGGAGGGATTGTTGAGCGCGACCATGCGCAAGATCCTGCGCGATCTGCGCGACGCGGTGGCCGAGTGCCGCGCTCAGGCGGCGAGCGACAGCCAGTCGCAGCTGTGCGCCATCATTCAGGGCAACTTCCACCCCAGTCAAACCAACGCCATTTCCATGCGCGCCTGGCTCGACTTCTGGGCCGCCAGCATGCACCAGCCGGTGCTGCGCCGCCTGCAGCGCGCCAACGATCGGCGGCTCTATTCCAATATATGCAGCCAGTTCCGCCGCGAGCTGCCGCTGCAGCAGGCGCGCGACGCGGCGCGCGGGCTGGCGGCGATGATCGATGGGCTCTGGCTGCGCGGCAGCCTAGCCGGGGATGACACCGATCTGCAGCAGGATTACCGCATCGCCTGCGACTACGTGATACAACGGCTCAAGGCCGCGCCATCGATGGTGTGAACGGCAGCGTCAGCGCGGCTCCTGCTCTTCGCTGTACTGGGTTTGCCACATGGCGGCGTAGCGGCCGTTCGCCGCCAACAGCGCCTCATGCCCCCCGCGCTCGACGATCTCCCCCGCCTCCAGCACGATGATCTCATCGGCGTCCACCACGGTGGAGAGCCGATGGGCGATCACCAGCGTGGTGTGGTTGCGGCTCACCTCGCGCAGGTGCCCCTGGATTTCGCGCTCGGTCTGGGTATCCAGCGCGCTGGTCGCCTCGTCGAACACCAGGATGGCCGGATTTTTCAGGATGGTGCGCGCGATCGCCACCCGCTGCTTTTCACCGCCCGACAGCTTCAGCCCGCGCTCGCCCACCCGGGTGTCGTAACCGTCGGGCAGACCGACGATAAAATCATGGATATGCGCCAGCCGCGCCGCACGCTCGATTTCTTCATCGCTGGAGCCGGTTTTGCCATAGCCGATGTTGTAGCGCAGCGTATCGTTGAACAGCACCGTATCCTGCGGCACGATGCCGATCGCCTGCCGCAGACTGGCCTGGGTCAGTTGGCGAATGTCCTGGCCGTCGAGGGTAATGGCGCCGCCCTGCACGTCGTAAAAGCGAAACAGCAGGCGCGACAGCGTGGACTTGCCCGCGCCGGAGGCGCCGACCACCGCCACCGTGTGGCCCGCCGGAATGGTAAAACTCACCTGCTTGAGGATCGGTCGGCGCGTGTCGTAACCGAAGCTGACCGCGTCGAACCGCACTT
This sequence comes from Serratia sp. EWG9, assembly GCF_019913725.1. Lineage (NCBI taxonomy): Bacteria > Pseudomonadati > Pseudomonadota > Gammaproteobacteria > Enterobacterales > Yersiniaceae > Serratia > Serratia sp. EWG9. Next base: position 76,348 of record NZ_JADNRO010000008.1, on the reverse strand, counting down.
CGCCGCGGTCGAGGCGCAGCGGCTGCGCATCCGGGCTATCGACGATCTCACGCTTTTCCTGCAGCAGATCGAACATGTTCTCCATGTCGATCAGCGCCTGGCGCACCTCCGAGTAGATAAAGCCGAAGAAGTTCAGCGGCTGGTACAGCTGCAGCAGGTAGGCGTTGACCAGCACGAAGTCGCCGACCGTCATCGTCCCCTGCGTAATGCCCTGCGCCGCCATGGCCATCATGACGATCAGCCCGATCGAGATAATGGCGGTTTGCCCCAGGTTGATCGCGGTAAAACTGAATTGGTTCTTGATGGCGGCGTATTCGTACAGCCGGCGCGACAGATCGAAGCGCTCAGCCTCGAACGCTTCATTGCCGAAGTACTTCACGGTCTCATAGTTCAGCAGGCTGTCGATGGATTTGCTGTTGGCGTCGGCGTTGGCCTTGTTGAGCTCGCGGCGAAAGCGGGTGCGCCAGCTCACCGCCAGCACGGTGAACAGGATGTAGCAGCCGACCGTGGTCAGGATCGCCAACGCGAACCAGCCGTTCAGCATATGCCACATGATCGCCGTGACCAGCGTCAGCTCGAACAGGATCGGCACGATGGAGAACAACAATCGCGACAGCACCGTGGACACCGCCTGGGTGCCGCGCTCGATAGACAGCGACAGCCCGCCGGTCTGGCGCTCCAGATGAAAGCGCAGGCTCAGCGCATGCAGCTGGCGAAACACCCGCACGCCCAACAGGCGCGTGGCGTTCTGGCTGACGTGGATAAACATCACGTTGCGCAGTTCCTCAAACAGCGCGCCGCCCACCCGCGCCACGCCGTAGGCGACGATCAGCCCCAGCGGCACCGCCAGCATTTTCGCCGTCTCGCCGCTCAGCGCATCGACCATCGCTTTGTAGGCCAGCGGCACCAGCGTGGTGCTGACCTTGGCCGCCACCATGAACACGAAGGCCACCACCAAATACCCCCGCAGCCGCGGGTTGTCTTTCGGCCACAGATAGGGCAGCAGGAATTTCAGCAAGCGGGAACGATCCATCATGTAATATTCATCTTCTCGGTCGGGCTCGCGGCGCATGGCCGCGCGGGGGTTATGAGTTTGGTCTGGCCGGCGGCGAACGCCGCAGCCATTCCGTTTTCCTGCGATGGCAACTCAGCATCATCCGTCAGGAGAAGCGGCGGCGACTCGGGCAAAGTTCAGGCATGGAGGAGACAATCACATGACCCAGACGTATGCAAAGCGCTTTGCGCAGGTCTTTGACTATATCGACCGCCACCTGGACGAGGCGCTTACCGTCGACAAGCTGAGCGAAGTGGCCCATTTTTCGCGCTTTCACTTTCAACGCCAGTTTAGCGCGTATTGCGGCATCTCGGTGTGGCGTTATATCCAGTGGATGAGGCTTAAACGCGCCTCTTACCGCCTGGCGTATAACCCGCTGGAGCCGGTGATTGACATCGCGCTGGACGCCGGCTTTCAAAACCCGGAGTCCTTCAGCCGCGCCTTCAAACAGGCGTTCAGCCAAACGCCGAGCCAGTTTCGCAAACAGCCGGCCTGGATCGATTGGCAGCAGCGCTTTCCCGAACCGAAACACAGAAGGAAACACCCCATGAAGGTAGACATTGTCGACTGCCCGGCCACGCCGGTGGCGATGCTCGAACATCGCGGCCCGTCCGCGCTGGTCAATGAAACCGCCGCGCGCTTTATCGAGTGGCGTAAAACCAGCGGCCTGTCGCCGGTCAGAAGCAGCCGCACGTACGGCATCGCGCCGCACGATCCGGCCACCACCGAAGCGCAGGACTTCCGCTTCTACCTCTGCGGGGAGGTCACGGCGCCGATCCCGGAGGACAACGCCTTCGGCGTGGTGAACAGCATGCTGCCGGCCGGACGCTGCGCGGTGCTGCGCCATCTCGGATCGCTGGATGGGCTCTCGGAAAGCGCCCGCTATCTCTACAGCGAGTGGTTGCCGGCCAGCGGCGAGGAACTGCGCGACTTTCCGCTCTATTTCCACTACCACAACTTCGTGCACGAGGTAGCGGAATATGAACTGGTGACCGATCTTTATCTGCCGCTGAAATAGCTGACATCCGGCCCCGCAAGGAGCCTGATTGACGTTAACAGGACGGCGACGATCCCTGCGGCGGCAGATAGCGCTGCGGATCGAGCGCGGTGGCGCGGTAGCGGATCTGGAAATGCAGGAACACCGAATCGGTGCCGGTGCTGCCCATGGTGCCGATCTTCTGCCCCGCTTTCACATCCTGGCCATTGCGCACCAGCGTGGTGTCGTTGTGCGCATAGGCGGTAATAAAGTCTTCGCCGTGCTTAATCATGATCAGGTTGCCGTAGCCGCGCAATTGGTTGCCGACGTACACCACTTTGCCCTTGGCGGAAGCATAGATCGGCTGGCCGCGTTTACCGGCGATGTCGATGCCCTTGTTGCCGCCATCGGCATTGGAGTACGCCTGCACGATCCGGCCGCTGGTCGGCCAGCGCCAGCAACGTGCGGCGCCCGGCGGCGGCGTTTGCTTGGCGATCGCGGCGGAAGACGAGGATGTTTTACGGCGCGTAGCGGCGGTTTTGGTCGGCGCACTGCCGCTCAGCCGCAGTTTTTGCCCCACTTCCAGATTATAGGGCGGGCGTATCTTGTTGATTCTGGCCAGATCGCCGACTTCGCTGTCGGTGATCCAGGCGATGTAGTACAGCGTATCGCCCCGTTTGACGGTGTAGGACTTGCCGGTGTAGCTGCCCTTCGGCAGTTTGTCGTAGTCGCGGTTGTAGGTGTTTTTACCCGAACACCCGGCCAACAGCAGCCCCAATGTCAGACACACCGCGATGCGGCGCCACCTTGCCAGCTTGCTTCCTGTGCTCAAATCCTGTCCCCAATCGTCTTTCGGTTCTGATACGCGTCAGCCGCACAGTGTAACATTTGCGCCGGGTCAGTCAAAAACCCCCAGACGGTCTATGCTAAACAGGTAAGGATGACTGATTAATTACCCAACGACGAAATGGAGTACTGTCATGTTGAACCTCGACCGCAATAATCTGCCCCTCCTGAGCGAAGAGCTGCTCAAAAAGCAACGCACCACCCTGCTGATCATCGCCTTCCTGCTGCTGGCGGGCGGCATACTGTGCCTGGTGAATCCTTTCGCCTCCGGCGCAGCGCTGAGCATCGTAGTGGGCATCCTGCTGCTGTTGAGCGGCGCCGGGCTGATTATCGCCATGATAGCCAACCGGGCGCAGAATACCTGGCCGATGATCGGCGGCATTCTGCTGGGCGTGGCCTACCTGATTATCGGCTATGTGTTCATCACCAGCCCGCTGGCGGGCATTCTGGCGCTGGCGGTCTACCTCGCCGTGCTGTTTGCGCTCGGCGGCATCGCGCGCCTGGCGGCAGGCTATATGCGCCGAGGCCTGCCGGGCAACTGGCTGCAGTTCGTCATCGGCGTGCTCGATTTGATCATCGCCTGGATGCTGATCGGCTCAGGCCCGGCGGCGTCGGTGACGCTGGTGACGGCGATCGTCGGCATCGAGATGCTGGTCAGTTCCTTTGCCCTGTTCCAGGCTGCGAATCTGTTTAAACGCGCCTGATCGTAACGGCCCGCCGACGGCGGGCCGCCATCCCCTCCCCATTTGCAAACAAAACAAGGCGATACCCCCTCAGCTTGTCCGTGGTTATCTTCATCGGTAAGTGCCAATATAGGCGAAGACAAGGGAGCTGAAACCGATGACAACCCATTCCAAACCGTTGAACTCGCGGGAAGTCTGCCTGCAATTACGCCACTTCAACCAGGTAATCGGGCAACAATGCCGCAATATGGCACGCCAAAAAACCGCTTGCCCGTGCTGCCTGACGGACATCGCCACCGGCTGCGACGCCGGTATCAAACTGTGTGGACAGCAGTTGGCCAAACCCAACCCGCAAACCCCGTTATTCCGGCAGATTCGCAACCTGCTGCTCGACCTGCGCGCAGAAGCGATAGGGGTTCACAGAATAGACGTCCTGAACCGCACCAATAACGAAATCTCCTGGCTGTTGCGCGAGCTTTATTTCGAGACATTCTGAACACGAGGGCCGCGCGCCCATCGCTTGATACCTGCCGGTGCGGGCAAGATGCCGCACCGTTTCACCGCCGCACCAGCCGACTTTTCGCCACGTTATCTTTTTGCGTTCTCCCCACTTTACGACCGCCATCACACCTCGCCAACCCCACATTGCGTTGGTTATAGAGTCGTCTACAATTCAATCGAATTACCCCCTACAACATCAGAAATTATTATTATTAGAGGTGATTATGTTACAGAAACACGAAAACGTAATAAGTATGACTGTACTAAGCCCGCAAGCCACCCAAGAGCTGATGCCCTCATTTTCTTCCTTGCCCCACACGCAACATGCCGACGGCAAATATCGCCTGCGCCGTTATTCCGTCGTGAAATACCTCAACCCCAACATCGCCGAAGTGGGGCCGCGTACCTTCATGCAGTCGGATCAGATCAACCATTTCCAGGGCAACGTGGTGCGCCGCTTCGAGCCTATCGACAGCGCCGTGCTGCAGAGCGCCGGCATGGCGGAGATGTGCAACCTGTTTGCCGAAAATAACGAACTGCCGGAAGGCGCCGAAATAGAGATCCACCAGATGCGCGTGGTCGCCATCCAAAAAGATACGCTGGTGGCGCCGGAAGGCATTCACCAGGACGGTTTCGACCATATCGCGATGATCGCCATTCACCGCCACAATATCGTCGGCGGCGAAATCATGCTGTACGACGACAGCCGCCACGATCCTTTCTTCAAAAAAGCGCTGGCCGACGGTGAAGCCGTGCTGTTGGCGGACAGTAAACTGTGGCACAACGCCACGCCGATCAATACCGTAAGCCCGAATGAAGAAGGCTATCTGGATCTCTTCGTCCTCACCGCTCGGGGAGAGAAAGCATGACCTTTACCCCCGAGCTCGCCCGACGCCAGTTCAGCGCCCTGTCCCGGCAGATCGACGGCAAACCGGCGATCTTTTTCGACGGCCCCGGCGGTGCGCAAGTTTCCCGGGGCGTGCTGGAAAAAATGACCGACTACCTGGGGAAGTACAACGCCAACCTGGGCGGGCACTATTTCTCCAGCCGGGTTACCGGCGAGGTGATGAGCCAGGCGCGCGAATCGGTGCGCGCCTTGTTAAATGCGCCGTCGCCCGACAACATCGTCTTCGGCATGAACATGACCACGCTGACCTTTCATCTCAGCCGCATCATCAGTCGCGATTGGCGGGACGGCGATGAGGTCATCGTCACCGCGCTGGATCACTACGCCAACGTCTCCAGCTGGCAGCAGGCCGCCGCCGACAAAGGCGCCGTGGTGCATCAGATAGCGCTGGAGAGCGCCGATTGTTCTCTCGACGCGGCAAAAGTGTGCGCGCGCATCAACGCCAACACGCGTCTGGTGGCGGTCAGCTACGCGTCCAACGTCACCGGCAGCATCGTCGATATCAAAACCATCGTTGAAGCCGCGCATCGGGTGGGCGCGCAGGTGTATGTCGACGCCGTTCATTACGCGCCGCATAACCTGATCGACGTGCAGGCGTTGGGATGTGACTTCCTGGTGTGCTCCGCCTACAAATTCTTTGGCCCGCACGTCGGCATGGCCTACATCGCGCCGCAGTGGCTGCAGCGCCTGCGGCCGTACAAAGTCGAGCCGGCCACCGACGTCGGCCCCGGCCGTTTCGAGACCGGCACGCAGAGCTTCGAAGCGCTGGCCGGCGTCGCGGCCGCTATCGAGTATTTGGCGCAGTGGGGCACGCCCGACGCGCCGTTAAGGCAGCGCTTGCAGGAGAGCTTCGCCGCCTACCACCGGCATGAAGAGGCGCTGTGCCGCCACTTTTTGCAACGGCTGCAGCAACTCGACGGCGTGCGGCTCTACGGCAATCCGCAGGCGGACAGCGCACGCCGCACGCCGACCTTCGCCCTGACCTTCAGCGGCCAGGCGCCCGACGCGATCGCCCGACGGCTGGGGCACCACAACATCTGCGCCGGTAGCGGACATTTCTATGCGCTGGGCCTGATTCAGCAACTGGGGCTGCAGGACGGCGGCGTGCTGCGCATCGGCATGATGCACTACAACACCCTTGATGAGATCGATACGCTGTTTGAAATACTCGCCAAGGAGATCCTCGGTTAATGCGCCATAACGGCCCGCCCGGTTTTCCGGCGGGCCACACCGCATGAATAGCCGTGCGTCTCGCCGGAGGCGTTAAACGTGAATAACGCTCCCCCTGTTTGAGGGGTTGGGTAGAATAGGCGGGATTTTTTTGAAAAGGGATTTTAACGTTGAGAAAATATGCCGTTATCACCGCCGCGTTGATGATGTCTTCCTGCGCCACGCCGGAAAAGTGGGAAGCGCAAACGGCGGCTCCGACACCCCTTGAAGCCGCCAGAGCAAGCTGCCGACAAGAAGCCGAACAACGCTATCCCGTGAGCCTGTCTTTAGACACCCGCTCGCCTGTATTCTCCTCCATGAATATCAACGGCGCGGATATCCCCAATACTCACGGCGTCGTTTTTCCTTCGGACCGTAATGAAATGCGCAGAAAAGAACACGTTAATGCCTGCATGAAATTGGAGGGATGGGAAAATAAGAATAAGGTGACGGGGTTATTGGCCTTTTTATTTAACTAACGGCAACGTGAATTATTCGGAATTACCGCGTAGAGACAGCGGTAATTCCGCTCTATAGAGCGGCGTCGGCCTCCTGCGCCAGCCCGACTATTTTGCTACGATATTACAGTCACCACCTTTCCTCCATTCAGGGCGATAATCAAACAAATGGAATAAATCAATTTATGAGTGAGAAAGACACCTCCTTAAATAAGCCGCAAAGCCATATCAACAAAGCGGTATTCTTCACCTCTGCAGTCCTCATTTTTCTTCTGGTCGCCTTCGCCGCCTTTTTCCCCGACGTCGCTGACAAAAACTTCAAGCTTCTGCAGCAACAAATCTTCACCAACGCCAGCTGGTTTTATATTTTGGCCGTGGCGCTCATATTGCTCAGCGTGACGTTTCTGGGGCTTTCTCGTTACGGCGACATCAAACTTGGCCCCGATCATGCGCAACCCGATTTTCGCTATCACTCCTGGTTTGCCATGCTGTTTTCGGCGGGGATGGGCATTGGTCTGATGTTCTTCGGCGTGGCAGAACCGGTTATGCACTATCTCTCGCCGCCGGTCGGCACGCCCGAGAGCATCGAGGCGGCCAAACAAGCCATGCGCCTGACCTTTTTCCACTGGGGGCTGCATGCCTGGGCGATCTACGCCATCGTGGCGTTGATTCTGGCCTTCTTCAGCTATCGGCATGGCCTGCCGTTGACCCTGCGCTCCGCGCTTTATCCGATCATCGGCGATCGCATTTATGGCCCTATCGGCCACGCCGTCGATATCTTCGCCGTCATCGGCACCGTATTCGGGGTCGCGACCTCGCTGGGTTATGGCGTATTGCAGGTCAACGCCGGGCTTAACCACCTGTTTGGCGTGCCAATCAACGAAACCGTTCAGGTGATATTAATCGTGGTGATTACCGGGCTGGCCACCATTTCCGTGGTTTCCGGGCTGGAGAAGGGCATACGCTTTCTGTCGGAGCTGAACCTCAGCCTGGCGCTGTTGCTCCTGGCCTTGGTCTTGCTGTTGGGGCCAACCGTTTTGCTGTTGAAATCCTTTGTGGAAAATACCGGCGGCTATCTGTCCGAGCTGGTCAGCAAAACCTTCAACCTGTATGCCTATGAACCCAAATCCAGCAACTGGCTAGGCGGATGGACGCTGCTCTACTGGGGGTGGTGGCTCTCCTGGTCGCCTTTCGTCGGGATGTTCATCGCACGGGTTTCCCGCGGCCGAACCATCCGCGAATTTGTCACGGGCGTGCTGTTCGTCCCGGCCGGCTTCACCCTCATGTGGATGACCGTGTTCGGCAACAGCGCCATTTACCTCATCATGGAAAAGGGCGCGACAGATCTCGCCGCTACGGTACAACAAGACGTGGCCTTGGCGTTGTTTAACTTCCTGGAGCATTTCCCATTCTCCAGCGTGCTTTCGTTTATCGCCATGGCGATGGTTATCGTCTTTTTTGTCACGTCCGCCGACTCCGGCGCCATGGTCGTGGATACGCTGGCTTCGGGCGGCTCCAGCAACACGCCGGTATGGCAACGCATTTTCTGGGCGTCGCTGATGGGCATCGTCGCCATCGCCTTGCTGATCGCCGGGGGGCTCAGCGCGCTGCAAACCGTCACCATCGCCAGCGCGCTGCCTTTCTCGGCCATCTTGCTGATATCCATTTACGGTTTGCTTAAGGCGCTGCGTCGCGATCTGACCAAGCGCGACAGCCAGAATATGGCCACCATCGCCCCTACCGCCGCCCGCAATCCTATCCCCTGGCAGCGCAGGCTGCGTAATATCGCTTATCTGCCAAAGCGCTCGCTGGTTAAGCGCTTTATGGACGAAGTCATCCAGTCGGCCATGACGCTGGTGCAGGAGGAGCTGAGTAAGCAAGGCACGCTCAGCAGTATCAACACCGGCGCGGAAGATCGCATTCGTTTCGAGGTTGATTTAGGCGATGAGCTTAACTTTATCTATGAAGTCAGACTGCGCGGCTACAGCTCGCCGACCTTCGCCCTGGCCGGGCTGGATAATGATGAACAGCAAGCCGAGCAGCACAAATATTATCGCGCGGAGATCTACCTGAAAGAAGGCGGCCAGAACTACGATGTCATGGGCTGGAATCAGGAGCAGTTGATCAACGATATTCTCGACCAGTACGAAAAGCATCTGCATTTCTTGCATCTGGTGCGCTGAATGCCGACATGCCGTCCCCAGGGGCGGCATTTTTTTGCCCTGCTTTCTTCACCACGGCGCTGACACAAGTTTGGGTCGCCGTTCACCTCGTTCTTCCCCTAGGGAAGGACATAATCCATCGTGTAGCGGTGCGTGCCTTGGTCGATCTCGATCGTCATCGTTCCACTCAATTGCGTCAGCTCGCCCGTCCCGGAATCGGGGACGACCGTCAACTGCAGCGACGAAACCCCACGGTTCATGGTGCCGCTGTGCTGTAACACGAAGCTGCCCTTGTGGCCATGCAAGGTCCCCGTTACGCGCTCCATTGCCACATAACCGGCGGAGCCATGCGCCTCCATGCGTACAGCCAGCATTTCTCCGAGGCTGGCCGCAGTCAGGTCACCATGAAATTGCTTATCAATCGTCATCCGACTGAGCTTGGCCGTCTCAATTTCAGCCGTTGCGGTTTGCGGCGTCAATTTGACGTCGAATGTTCCTGTCGCATGCATTTTACAAACCCCTTTGTTAAGGTTGATGACACAGACGCATCGGTGCGCGCTGCGTTCCTGGCAATGGCCGCGGCAAAGATTAAACGCGCCCATACAGATCAATCTGTCGAGTTATAAAATCGTCATTATCTTCCAGCAGCTATCGCGGCGCATAACGCGGCGCGAAGACATATGTGAATGTATCAGGAGCGACCAGGTAGATGATTGCAAAAACGCGACAAGTCGCCCCGCATGACGGTAGCTCAAGATGACGGCCGGGAATGCCAAACCGCGCGGAGTGCTGCATCCGCAGCCGACGCAAAGTCAGTTTATACACGAGCGCCACTCGCCATCAGCTGCGTTGGCCGATCTGGTCGAGCACTACTGGTGCGTGCGCTGGGATCTGCGGGAGTTACCGCCTCAGCGGCAAGCGACGCTGCCCCACCCCAACGTGCATCTGGTGATCGAACGGAATGAATCATACGTTTACGGCGTTCACACCGATCGCTTCGAGCGGCTCCTTGAAGGGCGAGGCTTCGCCTTCGGCATCAAGTTTAAGCCGGGCGGCTTCCATCCCTTTCTGCAAGCGCCCATATCGACGCTCGCGAACCGCTCGATGCCTGCGCAGACCGTGTTTGGCGCTGATTGCCAGTCGCTGGCGACGCGTATCGCCACGTGCGCTACGACGAGTGCGATGACGCTCGTGGCGGAGGCTTTCCTGCTGGCGCAGCGGCCCCAACCCGATCCTAACGTCGCGCGAGCGAACAGGCTCGTGGCCGCTATCGCCGGCAACCTTGGCATAACGTCGGTAAACCAATTGCTGGGCACTGCGGCGATAGACAAACGCGCGCTACAGAGGCTATTTCATAAATACGTAGGCGTCGGCCCCAAATGGGTGATCCAACGCTATCGTCTGCATGAAGCCATCGCGCAACTGCAGGCTCACGCGCCTCGCGATTGGAGCAGGCTGGCGCTGGAATTGGGCTATTTTGATCAGGCCCATTTCGCTCGCGATTTTCGCGCTCTGGTGGGCCAGTCGCCCAGCGAGTATGTCAGGTCCCTGCACGCGGAGAATAACGGCATACAGGCGGCCTTTGCCAAACGCTGACCTGCTTTATTGAGAGACAAGGCGCAATGTCAGAATGACTTCGGCGAGATGAGTGCCAGAGGCTGAAACGGGAAATAACGCGTGCTGTGAACGTGTAAGACGAAGGAGTAAACGGGCTTGGAGCGGGTGAAGGGAATCGAACCCTCGTATGCAGCTTGGGAAGCTGCCGTTCTACCATTGAACTACACCCGCATCGGTGTGCGACAGGCATTATAACCGGTTATCGGCGGCGGGCAAGCGGAGATGGCGCGTAACTGTCGATGTTTTAAGCGGTTAAGTCCTGCAGACGAAAAAAAACCGGCGCAGTTGCCCGCACCGGTTGTTGCACGCTAAACGCGATTATTTCTGCGGGCGCATCGCCGGGAACAGAATCACGTCGCGGATGGTGTGGCTGTTGGTGAACAGCATCACCATGCGGTCGATGCCGATGCCCAGACCGGCGGTCGGCGGCAGGCCGTGCTCCAGCGCGGTGACGTAGTCTTCGTCGTAGAACATCGCTTCGTCGTCGCCGGCGTCTTTGGCGTTCACCTGATCGGCAAAGCGCTGCGCCTGGTCTTCGGCGTCGTTCAGCTCGGAGAAGCCGTTGCCGATTTCACGGCCGCCGATGAAGAACTCGAAACGGTCGGTGATTTCCGGGTTCACGTCGTTGCGGCGCGCCAGCGGCGACACTTCAGCCGGGTACTCGGTGATGAAGGTCGGCTGAATCAGATGGCTTTCCGCCACTTCTTCGAAGATCTCGGTCACGACGCGGCCCAGGCCCCAGCTCTTCTCAACCTTGATGCCGATGGATTCCGCGATGGCCACCGCTTTGCCCATGTCGGCCAGGTCAGCCAGATCGGTTTCCGGACGGTATTTCTTGATCGCCTCGGTCATGGTCAGCTTCTCGAACGGCTTGCCGAAGTCGAACACTTCGTCGCCGTACTGCACCTGAGAGGTGCCCAGCACTTTCTCGGTCAGGGTGCGGAACAGCGTCTCGGTCAGCTCGATCAGGTCTTTGTAATCCGCGTAAGCCATGTAGAGTTCCATCATGGTGAACTCTGGGTTGTGACGCGGAGAAACGCCTTCGTTGCGGAAGTTGCGGTTGATTTCGAACACGCGCTCAAAGCCGCCGACCACCAGACGCTTCAGATACAGTTCCGGCGCGATGCGCAGGTACATGTCGATATCCAGCGCATTGTGGTGGGTGATGAACGGACGCGCCGACGCGCCACCCGGGATCACCTGCATCATCGGGGTTTCGACTTCCATGAAGCCGCGTTCCACCATGAAGTTACGGATAGCCGACATCACCTGAGAACGCACCTTGAAGGTGTTGCGCGACTCTTCGTTGGCGATCAGATCCAGGTAACGCTGGCGGTAACGAGTTTCCTGATCCGCCAGGCCGTGGAATTTGTCCGGCAGCGGACGCAGCGCTTTGGTCAGCAGACGCAGTTCGGTGCAGTGGATCGACAGTTCGCCGGTCTTGGTTTTGAACAGCTTGCCGCGCGCGCCGAGGATATCGCCCAGGTCCCACTTCTTGAACTGTTCGTTGTACACGCCTTCAGCCAGATCGTCGCGCGCGACGTACAGCTGAATGCGGCCGCCCACGTCCTGCAGCGTAACGAAGGATGCCTTGCCCATAATGCGGCGGGTCATCATGCGGCCGGCGACGGTCACTTCTACGCCCAGCGCTTCCAGCTCTTCGTTGTCTTTATCGCCGTATGCGGCGTGCAGTTTGTCGGAGGTGGAGTCGCGACGGAAGTCGTTCGGGAACGCAATGCCGTTCTCACGCAGGCCGGCCAGTTTCTCGCGGCGGGACTGCAGCTCGTTATTGAGATCCAGCGCCTGATCGGCGCCCTGTACTTGTTGTTCAGACATTTCTATTCCTCATAACCCGGCTTTCAAACTTGCCTCAATGAATTTATCCAGGTCGCCATCCAGTACGGCCTGCGTGTTACGCGTTTCGACGTTGGTGCGCAAATCCTTGATGCGGGAGTCATCCAGCACGTAAGAACGGATTTGGCTGCCCCAGCCGATGTCGGACTTGTTGTCTTCCATCGCCTGTTTATCAGCATTTTTCTTTTGCATCTCAAACTCGTACAGCTTGGCTCGCAGCTGTTTAAACGCTTGATCCTTGTTCTTATGCTGAGAACGATCGTTCTGGCACTGCACCACGATGTTGGTTGGCAGGTGAGTAATACGTACGGCGGATTCGGTTTTGTTGACGTGCTGACCGCCCGCACCGGAGGCGCGGTACACGTCGATGCGCAGATCCGCCGGGTTGATATCGATGTCGATATCGTCGTCCACTTCCGGGTAGATGAACACCGAGCTGAACGAGGTGTGGCGACGGCCGCCGGAGTCGAACGGGCTCTTGCGCACCAGGCGGTGAACGCCGGTTTCAGTGCGCAACCAGCCGAACGCGTAGTCGCCGATGATCTTGATGGTGGCCGATTTCAGGCCCGCAACGTCGCCGTCGGACTCTTCGATCACTTCGGTCTTGAAGCCCTTGGCTTCGGCCCAGCGCAGGTACATGCGCAGCAGCATGCTGGCCCAGTCTTGCGCTTCGGTGCCGCCGGAGCCGGCCTGAATGTCCAGATAGCAGTCGGCGCTGTCGTATTCGCCAGAGAACATGCGGCGGAATTCCAGCTGCTCGAGCTTGGCGATCAGTTGATCGAGTTCGGCGACCGCTTCGTTGAAGGTCTCTTCATCGTCGGCTTCCACCGCCAGCTCCAGCAGACCGCTGACGTCTTCGCTGCCCTGCTGCAGGTGATCGATGGTTTCAACGATGGCTTCCAGCGCGGCGCGCTCTTTGCCGAGCGCCTGTGCGCGCTCCGGTTCGTTCCAAACGTCCGGCTGCTCCAGCTCGGCGTTGACTTCTTCTAGGCGTTCCTTCTTGGCATCATAGTCAAAGATACCCCCTAAGAACCGCAGTCCGCTCGGACAGGTCCTGAATTCGGTTTTTTACCGGGTTAATTTCAAACATGGTTTTGCGTTCTTTTACGTTGATGTCGTCGATGGCGGAATGCCATTGGAACCGCTAATTCTAACGGATCCGGGCGGCAGTTTATAGCGAGTTGGTCAGTTTTTGTGGCGATCGGGAAGGATGCCGGGGATTGGAGAGCCCAATCCCCGAGTTGTGTTCAATTTCGCCTCAGCGCGGCCAAAGGTGCTGGATCAGCAGTTGCACGTTGCGGTTGCCGCGAAACTCGTTGACATCGAGTTTGTAGGCCAGTTCCACTTCGCGCACGCTGCTGTCCGGCCACAGCGTGGTGTCCACGTTGAACGCGATGCCGTCGAGCAACGGGCCGCCGCCAAGCGGTTCCACCATCAGCTTCAGGTGTTTCTCACCCACCAGCCGCTGCTGCAGGATGCGGAACTTGCCGTCGAAGGTCGGTTCCGGGAACGCCTGGCCCCACGGGCCGCCCTCGCGCAGCAGCTCCGCCGTCGTCAACGACAGCTCCTGCATCGCCAGTTCGCCATCGGACCAGATCACCCCTTCCAACATCGCCGGATCGAGCCATTCGCCCACCAGCTCGCCGAAACGCTGGCGGAACTCGTCGAATTTAGCCTCTTCCAGCGACAGCCCGGCCGCCATCGCGTGGCCGCCGAACTTCATCATCAGCCCGGGGTTCAGCATATCCAGCCGCTCCAGCGCGTCGCGCATGTGCAAGCCGGGCACCGAACGGCCGGAGCCTTTCAGGATGCCGTCGCCCGCCGGCGCGAAAGCGATCACCGGACGGTGGAAACGCTCTTTGATGCGCGAAGCGAGGATGCCCACCACGCCCTGATGCCATTCCGGATGATACATCGCCAGCCCGTAAGGCAGCTCGGTGCTGGTGCGCTCCAGCTGATCGCACAGCTGCAGGGCTTCCATCTGCATGCCCTGCTCTATCTCGCGTCGCGTCTGGTTCAGCGCATCGAGATCGTTGGCCAGCATGCGCGCCTGCGCGATGTCGTCGCTCAACAGTAGCGCCACACCGATCGACATGTCGTCCAGCCTGCCGGCGGCGTTGAGCCGCGGGCCGAGGGCGAAACCGAGATCGTTGGCCGCCAGTTGGCGGGCGTCGCGGTTGGCCACCTCAAGCAGCGCGCGGATGCCCGGTCGGCATTTGCCGGCGCGGATGCGATTTAACCCCTGATACACCAGAATGCGGTTGTTGGCGTCCAGCGGCACCACATCGGCCACGGTGCCGAGCGCCACCAGATCCAGCAGTTCCGCCAGATTGGGCATCGCCAGCGCGCGCTGCTCGAACCAGCCGCTGTCCCGCAGCCGGGCGCGCAGCGCCAGCATCAGGTAGAACGCCACGCCTACCCCCGCCAGCGATTTGGACGGGAAGGCGCAGCCGCGCAGGTTGGGGTTAACGATCGCTTCAGCCGCCGGCAGGGTCTCGCCCGGCAGGTGGTGATCGGTCACCAGCACCTGCATGCCTTTGGCGTGCGCCACGTCGACGCCGGCGTGGGAGGAGATGCCGTTATCGACGGTAACAATGAGTTCTGCGCCGCGCGCCGCCGCCTGCTCCACCACTTCGGGGCTCAGGCCGTAACCGTCTTCGAAACGGTTAGGCACCAGATAATCGACGGCTGCGCCGCCCATGCTGCGCAGCGCCAGCACCGTCAGCGCGGTGCTGGTGGCGCCATCGGCGTCGAAATCGCCCACCACCATGATGCGGCGACCGTCGGCCAGCGCTTGCTGCAACAGGCTGACGGCGTCGTCGATGCCGTCCAGCTGTTGCCAGGGCAGCATGCCCTTAACGCCGCGCTCCAGCTCTTGCTCAGCCTGCACGCCGCGCAGGGCGTAAAGCCGGCGCAGAAGCGGCGGCAAACTGGCGGGCAGATGCGTGTCGTCCGCCGCCGGGCGGCGGCGTAGTTGCGTTTTGATACTCACCGGCGATTAACCACCGGCTTTGGTGGCGGCCTGATGCGCGTCCAGCATGGCGGCCATCTCTTTCGGCCCCTGATAGCCCGGGATCATCATGCCGTTTTCCAGGATGATGGCCGGCGTGCCCTGAATGCCGAACTGCACGCCCAGCTCGTAATGCTTGCTGATGTCGGTTTTGCAGGTCGCCGGAGAAACGGCGTCGCCCTTCATGGCGGCGTCGAACGCCTTGGCCTTGTCGGCGGTGCACCAGATCGACTGCATGTCTTTTTCAGCCTGGGAAGCCAGCCCCTGGCGCGGGAACGCCAGGTAACGCACGGTAATGCCCAGATCGTTGTACTCTTTCATCTGCTGATGCAGTTTGTGACAGTAACCGCAGGTGATATCGGTGAACACGGTGATCACGTGTTTCTCTTTCGGCGCTTTGTAAACGATCATCTGATCTTTCAGCGCTTCCATCTTGGTGCTCAGCAGTTGGTTGGTCACGTTGACCGGCTCTTTGCCGCTGACGTCGAACAGCGGGCCCTGCAGGATGTGCTTGCCGTCTTCGGAGGCGTACAGCACGCCGCTGTCGGTCAGCACGGTTTTCAGGCCGTTGACCGGCGAAGGCTGCACGTCCGCCTGCTGAATGCCCAGGCTGGCGAGCGCTTTTTTGATCGCCGCGTCATCGGCATGGGCGGCGCCGGCCACCGAAGCCACCAGCAGAGAGAGCAGCATTAAACCTTTTTTCATTGTTCCAATCCTTTCGAACCCGCCGCTCAGGCGCGCGGGTGATGCTGTTGATGTAGCTGTTTCAGTCGTTCGGTCGCTACATGAGTATAAATTTGCGTGGTCGAGAGATCGCTGTGGCCTAACAACATCTGTACGACACGGAGATCGGCCCCATGGTTCAGCAAATGGGTGGCGAACGCGTGCCGCAACACGTGCGGCGACAGACGCTCGCTGTCGATGCCCGCAAGGATGGCATAGTGTTTGATGCGATGCCAGAACGTCTGTCGGGTCATTTGCTGACACCGGTTGCTGGGGAACAGCACATCCAGCGTCTGGCCGTTGACCAGCCACGGGCGACCGTGCTCCAGATAATTTTCGATCCAGTAGACCGCTTCTTCGCCCAGCGGCACCAGCCGCTCCTTGTTGCCCTTGCCGATCACCCGCACCACGCCCTGACGCAGGCTGACGTCGCTGATGTTCAACCCCACCAGCTCAGAGACCCGCAGCCCGGTCGCGTACAACACCTCGAGCATCGCCTTGTCGCGCAGCTCCAGCGGCTGATCGACGCAGGGCGCCTGCAGCAACGCATCGACCTGCGCCTCGCTCAGATCCTTCGGCAAACGCTGCGGCAACTTCGGGGAAGCCAGCTGTGCGGTGGGATCGTCGGCGCGCAGCTTTTCGCGGTACAGATACTGAAACAGGCGACGCATGGCGCTCAGCAAGCGCGCGGAGCTGGTGGCCTTGTAGCCGCCGTCCACCCGCTCGGCGAGAAACGCCTGCAGATCCAAGGCCTGCGCCTGCAGCAAGTCGGTGTTTTGCTGGCCAAGCCAGGCGCCCAGGGCCTGCAAATCCAGCCGGTAGGAGGCCAGCGTATTTTCCGCCAGATTGCGCTCAAGCCACAGCGCATCCAGGAATTGTTCAATCAGCGCATTGTCTTGCTGTTGCACGCGGTCCTCTCTTCGTTGCATTTCCACCCGCGCCATTATGCCTTAAGCCGAGGCAAATCAGGTATACTCGCTGCAATTCTCTAAACAGCAACGTAACGGTTTACACATGAAGATTGGTCTGTTTTACGGCTCCAGCACCTGCTACACCGAGATGGCGGCAGAAAAAATCCGTGAGATTCTGGGTGAAGACCTGGTCGACCTGCACAACCTGAAAGATGTCTCGCCCAAGCTGATGGAGGACTATTCCATTCTCATCCTCGGCATCCCGACCTGGGATTTCGGCGAACTGCAGGAAGACTGGGAAGCGATCTGGCCGCAGCTGCCGGCGCTGGATCTGAAAGGCAAGATCGTCGCCATGTACGGCATGGGCGATCAGCTCGGTTACGGCGAGTGGTTCCTCGACGCGCTGGGTATGCTGCACGATCACATCGCGCCGCTGGGCGTGCAGTTCATCGGCTTCTGGCCAACGGAGGGCTTCGAGTTCACCAGCCCCAAACCGCTGAGCGCCGACGGCAAACACTTCGTCGGCCTGGCGCTCGATGAGGTCAACCAATACGATCTGAGCGAAGAGCGCCTGCAGCAATGGTGCGAACAGATCCTGTTGGAGATGGAGCCGCTGCTGTAGCCGCTATCGGGCGATCTTCCCCAAACGCCGAGCGCCGGCGACATGATTCGCGCCGGCGCCCCCTATCAGTCTTGTTCGCCGTCACCCGCCGGCGGATACAGCAACAGCTGCCGCAGGTGGCGCCACTCCTCTTTGCTCATGCAGTCGGAAGCCAGCCACAGCCGACGGCGCTTTTTGCCCTCCATAGGCTGTAACGTCAGCAGCAGGCCGTAGCCCGGCATCCAAGGCTTTTTCGCCAGCCGCCATTCTCGGCCGTGCCAACTGAAACGCCTGTCCGCCAGCAGCCGCAGTTCACCCTGCACCGCAGCGATGCGCTTCTGGCTGCGAATGCACTGAAACACCACCAGCGTCAGCAACACCAGCCAGAGCGGACCAAAGCCTTCCGGCCAGGGCGAAATCAGTATCAGCAGGATCAGGACGCCGTGGGTCAACAGAGAGAACAGCTGGGTGCGCCAGGAAATGCGGATATCACATCGCCACTGGGCCACGATCTTTATTTCGCGTTTGGATCAGGGTCACCATTCTTTGCAGCTCGCTGTCCTGCGGCGCGCCATGATTCATCAGCCAGTTGAACAAATCGGGATCGTCGCACTCGAGCAGACGGATGAACAGCGCCTTGTCCGCATCATTCAGGCTGTCGTATTCGTATTCGAAGAACGGCATGATGGAGATGTCCAGCTCGCGCATGCCACGACGGCAAGCCCAGTGAATACGTGCTTTGTTGTTAATATCCATGTTGTTATGACTCACCTCTTTTCAGCGCGGCAGCGCCAGCGCAGGGTTCAAATGACACACTGTATGGCAACGCCGTCGCAATATAATTCCATCAACCGGGGATCTGTCTGCAAGGGTGCCCTGGCCGCAAGCCTATAGAGTAACAATTTGACATACACGCCGGGAAGGCGCTTTGTGGCGGAAAACGCAATAAAGCGCAAAATGCCAAAAAAAGCGCCCCCCGGCGCCGCGGCGCGAATAACAGTTTGCAAAGCCCGCCGCCTCTTTTACCATGGGTTCAATACCCTTCAGGTAAGCTAAACGTTGAGCAGGAACTTACTATGGCGCATAACATTCCATTCCCACCCCGTCAGCCCTCCGCTTCCACCCATCTGCCCCTGACGCTGATCTCGCTGGAAGATTGGGCGCTGGTGACGCTGAACGGGCCGGACGCGGTGAAATATCTCCAGGGCCAGGTGACGGCGGACATCGACGCGCTGGCGGCCGATCAACACGTGCTGTGCGCCCACTGCGACGCCAAGGGCAAAATGTGGAGCAACCTGCGTCTGTTCCACCGTGGCGAAGGCTTCGCCTATCTGGAGCGCCGCAGCGTGCTGGACAGCCAACTGGCAGAAATCAAAAAATACGCGGTGTTCTCCAAAGTCACCATCGCCGCCGATAATGACGCGGTATTGCTGGGCGTCGCCGGTTTCCAGGCGCGCGCCGCGCTGGCGGGCCTGTTCGCCACGCTGCCGAGCGCCGAGCACCCGGTGATGCAGGAAGGCGAAACCACGCTGCTGCACTTCGCTGCACCGGCGGAACGTTTTCTGCTGGTGACCCGCCCCGCCGTAGCCGAACAGCTGATCGGCAAACTGCATGATCAGGCGGAACTGAATGACAGCAGCCAGTGGCTGGCGCTGGAAATCGAAGCCGGTTATCCGGTTATCGACGCCGCCAACAGCGCGCAGCTGATCCCGCAGGCCACCAACCTGCAGGCGCTGGAAGGCATCAGCTTCAGCAAAGGCTGCTATACCGGCCAGGAGATGGTGGCGCGCGCCAAATTCCGCGGCGCCAACAAACGCGCGCTCTACTGGCTGGAAGGTAAAGCCGCTCGCGCCCCGCAGGCGGCGGAAGATCTGGAGCTGCAGCTGGGTGAAAACTGGCGCCGCACCGGCACCGTACTGGCGTCGAGCCAATTGGCCGACGGCACGCTGTGGGTGCAGGTGGTGATGAACAACGATTTGGACGCCGACAGCAAGCTGCGGGTGCGCGACGATGCTGCCAGCCAGTTGGCGATCAAACCGTTGCCCTACTCGCTGGCCGAAGAGAAATAATCCGTCGGCCGCAGGCGCCCTGCCTGCGGCCATCTTCGTTACTCGTCCAACTCCCCGTCGCGCTGCACCAGATAAATCAGCACCAAAATGATGGTGATGAAGAAACGAAAGGCATCGGGAACGCCGTTCCACTGCTTCGACATCCACATGCCGAACCACTCGCCGCCTATCGACATGAAACCGACCTGCCAGGTGAGGAAGCCCAGCGTCAGGCCGACCACCGCCAGCTTTTTGCGGCCGTTGAAGGCCCTGGCGGGCAGTTTCAGGCCGCCCAACAGTCGCAGGCCGCCGATCCAGCACAGCAGCGCGGTCAGGCTTTCCAGCGCAATGATGAAAATATAACCGGCGTGATGCAGCCACGGCGTCTGTATCGAGCGATAGCCGATGGTGGCGTCGGGGAAAATCGTGTCCATCATAAAGACATGGCGCACGAAGGCGAAGTTGGAGCCGTAGTCGGTGATGTTGCCGAAGGCGACCAGCGAAGCGAACAAGGCGATAGCGCAGACCAGCAGCGCTTTGGATAAGCGAACGATCATCTTGGTGAGTCCTGAACAGAGGTTAAAGAAACGGTATGCGGGCTCAGAAATGAAGGAACGGGCTTGCTGGATACCCGAAAGAAGCAAGCGCCTCTTTTTTAAAACAAAAGAGGCGCCAGTTCAATACGCATTCAGACGTAGCGGCAACGCTTAGACGTACAGATAGATCGCCATGAAATGGCAGGCGCTGCCACCGAGCACGAAGCCGTGCCAGATGGCGTGGCCAAAGCGAATGCGCTTGGAAGCGTAGAAAATCACGCCCAGGGTATAGACCACCCCGCCGATCGCCAGCAGCGTGACGCCGCCGGCCTCCAGCCGCGTGACCAACTGATAAATCACGATCAGCGACAGCCAGCCCATCGTCAGGTAGGTCACCAACGACAGGGCTTCAAAACGGTGGGCGAAGGCCAGTTTGAACAGCACGCCGAGCAGCGCCAACCCCCAGATTACCGCCATCAATCCCTTCGCCAGCGGCGAATCCAGCCCCACCAGCAAAAACGGTGTGTAAGTGCCGGCAATCAGGAGATAAATGGCGCAGTGATCGAACTTTTTCAGCCAATGCTTGGCCTTCTGATGCGGAATCGCATGGTACAGTGTGGAAGCGAGAAACAGCAGGATCATGCTGCCGCCGTACAGGCTGTAACTGGTGATGGCCGTCGCATCGGCGCCGGTATTCACCGCCTGCACCAACAGCAACACCAGGCCGACGATGCCGAACACCAGCCCGATGCCGTGGCTGATGCTGTTGGCGATCTCTTCCGCCCACGGATAAGCCGCGGCGACAATCTTATTGGTCCCGGCTTTCACTACGTCCGTTTTCCCCATAACGCGCAACCCCTCAAAATGCCCTGCTTTGTTCGAAATTAACGCAAAGCAGCTTAACTGAGAATAATTCCAGTGTACACGTGTACGCTAAAATAAAAATGTGAACGCGTGTAACCATCGAAATCCCCTGCCCAGTGGTCTACAATCGTCAGGCTTCAACCCACCCACCTTGAGGTTTACACCATGTCATCCGCTGTACCCGCGTTAGATTTCGGTTCAATGACCCAGGCCATCCAGTTCCTGATGGAAATCGATAAGTTGAAAGGCGTGCAACGCCGCACCAAAGTGCTGGGCACCCAGCGCCAGGAAAACTCCGCCGAACACAGTTGGCACTTCGCCATCGCCGCCATGAGCCTGGCCCCGTACGCCGGTGATGACGTAGACATTCAGCGCGTGATCCAGATGGCGCTGCTGCATGACATCGTGGAAATCGACGCCGGTGACGTACTGGTCTACGATCTGGCCGCCCGCGCGGCGATCCACGATCAGGAAGTGGCGGCGGCACGTCGTCTGTTCGGCATGTTGCCGCAGACACAGCGCGAGTATTTCACCGCTTTATGGCAGGAGTATGAAGAGGGCGAAAGCGCCGATGCCCGCTTCGCCTTGCTGCTGGATCGCACCATGCCGATGCTGATGAACCTGCACAACGAAGGCCAGAGCTGGGTGGAAAACGGCATCAGCCTGGAGCAGGTTCTGTCGCGCAATGCGGCGATCGCCGACGTGCATCCCGAGCTGTGGCGCCACCTGGAGCAACATCTGCGGGACGCGCAGCGCAAAGGCTGGTTGAAATAAGGGAACCGGGCTGCCGCCTCCGCGCCGCAGCCCGTTATCGTCAAGCAAACGCCCGTTGGCGCGCCAGCGCCTCGTCATAGCTCGGCATCGATCCCGCCGCACCGGCGCGCTCCACGCAGACCGCCGCATAGGCGGCGGCAAAGCGCACCGCCTCGGCTAACGGCACCTGATTCGCCAGCTGCGCCGCCAGGGCGCCGTTAAACGCATCGCCCGCGCCGGTGGTGTCTTTCGGCTGTGCCGGAAACGCCGGGATCAGCTCGCTGTTTTCCCCGTCCGAGAACAACGCCCCCTGCGTGCCCAACGTCACGATCAGCAAACGAATGCCCTTGGCGTGCAACACCTGCGCCGCCTGGCGCGCCGAAGCCACATCGCGCACCGGCACGCCGGTCAGCAACGTGCACTCGGTGGCGTTGGGCGTCAGCAGATCGACCTGCGCCAACAGGCTGTCCGGCACCGGCTGAAACGGCGCCGGGTTGAGTATGATGAACGTTTGCGCTTCGCGGGCAATGGCGATCACCTGCTCGATCGCCGGCAGGTTGTTCTCCAATTGAGTCAGCAGAATATCCGCCGCGGCGATCGCCGGCCGGCACTGACGCACCTCGTCTTCGCTGACCGTCAGATTGGCGCCGGGATCGACGGCGATCATGTTTTCCGCATCCTCGCCGGCAACGTAGATAAGCGCATTGCCGGTGGGGCAATCGCTGGTAGAGAACAGCGTCACCGCATCGAAACCGGCGGCGGCGAGGTGGCGCCGGGCGAACGTGCCGAAGTCGTCGCGCCCCACCTTGCCGATATAATGCACCCGCGCCCCGGCGCGCAGCGCGGCGGTCGCCTGGTTGGCGCCCTTGCCGCCCGCCCCCATCATGCTGTTGCGGGCGATCAGCGATTCGCCGGGCTGCGGAAAGCGCGCCATGCCGGCGACGATATCCAGGTTGAACGAACCGAACACGCAGACTTTGCCTTTCATTGCGGGTACTCCCTGCTCAATTGGAGGTGGCGCCGGGCGGCCAGACAGGCGCCTTTGCTGCCGGTTTCATCGCTGAGGCGGCTGACGGAGATCGTCAGCCCCTGCGCCGGCTGCGGCGCGCGCAGATGACGGCGGATCTCCTGCTCCAGCCGCGCCAGCGGAAAACCGCGCATGGCGATCACGCCGCCGCCCAGGATCAGGCGCTGGGGGTCGATCACGTTCATTTCGACGGCGATGGTCTGCGCCAATCGCTCGACGAAGCACTGCAGCTCCGGATGATCGCCGTGGCGTTCGAACAACCGGTCGAACGGCGTTTGCGCCGCGTTGGCGCGCGCCCAGCCAGTTAGCCAGTGACCGGACGTCAGACTCTCGACGCAGCCCCGTTTACCGCACGGGCATTCGCCCTGATGGCCCGGCCAGGGAATGTGCCCCAGCTCGCCGGCGGCGCCGTGCGCGCCGTGGTAAAAATCGCCGTTCAGCCACAGGCTGTTGCCCATGCCGGTGCCCAGATACAGCCCGACCGCCACCTGCGGCAACGCCGGCAGCTGCTGCAGATCCCACCACAGCAGATGATTGACGTCCTTGTCCATTCGCACCGGCAGCGCCAGCAAATCGGCCAACAGCGCCGCCACCGGCTGAGTGTCCAGCGCCGGGATAAACGGCAGCGACAGCACCCGCGAGCGATCGCGGCTGAGGATCCCCGGCAGCCCCAGCATCACCTGCGCCACCTGACGATCTTGGCAATGTCCGGCGATCAGCCGGCCCAACGCCGCCAGCGGATCGGCCTGCCGCGCCCAGTCGGCGGTCGCTATCTTGCGGTAACCGCTGAATTCACCTTCATCATCCATCAACAGCAGGCGGGTATTGGTGCCGCCGACGTCAACGCCAAGAAAATACCGCATCATGTCCCCCGCCTCAGGCCGCCTGCCGCATCTGATCCAGCATTTTTTCCCATGCCGTCTCCAGATCCGGATCGAGATTGAACAGCCCGGAGCTGCCGACGATCAACACTTCTGCACCGGCGCCCATCAGATCGCGGTAAGTGCGCTGGTTGCAGGATCCGTCGATCTCGATCAGATAGCGCAGATTTTGTTGGCTTTTCAGGTCGCGCAATTGGCGGATCTTTTCCAGCATTTCGGGAATGAACGGCTGCCCGGCATAGCCCGGATCGACGGTCATGACGGTGACCTTGTCCAGCAGGTGAAGGTAGTGGCGAATAAACTCCACCGGCGTGGCCGGGTTCAGCACCACCCCCACTTTTTTGCCCAGCGCGCGGATTTGATTGATCACCCGAAACGCGTCGCGGTTGATGGTTTCAGCGTGCGGGCAGATAAAGTCCGCGCCGGCGCGGGCGATTGGCTCGATAAAATCGGTCGGATTCTCCACCATCAGATGCACATCCAGCAACAACGAAGTGTGCGGGCGGATCTGTTCGATAAAGAACGGCGACAGCGTGATGTTTTTAACGTAATGCCCGTCCATGATGTCGATATGCAGCATATCGGCGCGGCGGTTCAGCACCGCCAATTGCTGGCGGATATCCATCAGGTTCATGCACATCAGTGAAGGCGAAATCTGGTATTTCATTAGCGTTATCCTGCGCAAAAGGGAAAAGGATCAGTGGCCCGCCGCGGTTCTGGCCTGGGCCGCGCTGCGGCGCATCGCCCGCCGCTGCCGATAGCGATGCCGGAAAAACTTCAGCGCCAGCACCGCGATCAGCACGGCGCCCCACATCGCCAGACTGAAATGCGGGCTGACGTTCATCAGATTCAAACCGGTCGCGATCACCTGCAGCACGATCAGCGCCAGCACCACGCCGCTGACCCGGCCAAAACCGCCGAACGGATCGGTGCCGCCCAGAATGATCGCCAGCACCGTCAGCAGCAGGTAAGAGTCGCCGTAGCCCATGCGCGCCGAGTTGAAGCGCGCCATCATCACCAGCCCGGCAATGACGCACAGCAGGCTGGAGAGGGTGTAAATGGCGATCAGCACCCGATGGGTATTCACGCCGCTGAAGTGGGTGGCGTTGATGTTGCTGCCGCTCATGTAGATGCATTTGCCGAGCCGGGTTTTCTGCAGGAACAGCGCCAGCAAGGCGGCGACCGCCAGGAAGATCCACAGTGGCACCGGCACGCCCAGCACGCTCTCGGCGCCGATAAACCGCACGATCTCCGGCATGCCGCTCAGGGCTGCGCCGCGCGTCAGGTAGATGCCGATGCCGTTGACCGTGGTCATGGTGGCCAGCGTCACCAGAATCGGGTGCGCGCCGACGTAGGCCACCAGTGCGCCGGTCGCCGCGCCGATAAGCCCGGCCAGCAGCATCGCCGCCGCCAGCGCCAAGGCCAGCCACAGCGCCTGCAAACCCAGCCCGGCGTCCGCCGGCAGGTAGCTGATGAACAGCCAGGCCATCAGCAGGCTGGTCAGGTTGGCGCTGGCGATAATGCACAGGTTCAGGCCGCCGCTGAGGATCGGAATGAACATCGCCAGCGTCAGCAGGCCCAGTTCCGGCAGTTGGAAGGCCACGCTGGTGAAGGTGGCGCCGCTGAAGAAGCGCCCCGGCATCAGCAGGCTGAAGGCGAGCACCACCACCAGCAGCAAGGCCAGCAAACCGACGGCGGCCCCGTCCAGACGAAATTTCAGGTTGTTGCCCATCAAGCGCTCCTCAGGCGAAACCAACGTCGGTTTCTTTGCGTTTCTTGTAGTGAGTGACGGTGATCGCCGCGACGATCACCAGACCGATCACCACGTTCATGAAGTAGCTGGACACGCCGATCAGGTTGAGGCCGTTTTTCAGCACGCCGATCAGGAACACGCCCATCAGCGTGCCGACAACGCTGCCCTTGCCGCCGTTCAGGCTGGCGCCACCCAGCACCGCCGCCGCCAGCACGTCGAGCTCGCCGCCCACCAGCGCGTTGGGCACCACTTCCCCCATGCGATACACCTGCACCAGACCGCCAATCGCCGCCATCGCGCCCAGATAGCCATAGGCGAACAGATGCAGCAGGCCGACGCGAATGCCGATGCGCCGCGCCGATTCCGCATCCCCGCCCACGGCAAACAGCTGGCGCCCGAGGTGCGTTTTGTTCAGCAGCAGCCAGGTCAGCAGCGCCACCGCCAGCATCACCAGCGTCGGCAAACCGAGCTGATAGCTCTGCTCACCCAGTTGGAACGGCAGCACGCTGCGCGGCAGCGTCCACCAGTCCGGCAATGCGTACAGGCTGCGGCCGTTGGTCAGCCACATCAGCATGCCGAACAACAACGCCTGCATGCTGATGGTGACGATGATCGAGACGATGCGCAGGCAGTAGATCAACAGCGCGTTGACCATGCCGAGCGCGGCGCCGATCGCCAACGCCAGCAAAATACTGCCCGCCGGGCTGACCAGGCCGTAATGCGTCGCCAGCGTGGCGATCAGGTACTGCACCACCGAGGCGACTGCGGCGAAGGAAATGTCGATGCCGCCGGTCACCAGCACCACGAACAGGCCGAGGGCGAATATGCCGCTCACCGCGTAGCTTTCGCTGAGATCGAGCAGGTTTTGCACCGTCAAAAACTGATCGCTGAGCAGCGAAAAGACGATGACCGTCAGCAGCAGCACCCAGGCCAGGTAGCCTTCGTTGCCGCGCGGTTTCAGACTGAATCTACGCATTAACCGCCTCCGCCAGCTGCTGCTGGCTCACCTGCTCTGGCAGGTACTCGCCGATCACGCTGCCGCCGCTAAAGTGCAGCACCCGATCGCAGTTGTAATACACCTCGGGCACCTCGTCGGAGATCAGCAGAATCGCTATCCCCTCCTGCGCCAGCAGATGAATCAGTTGGTAGATGCTGGCCTTGGCGCCGACGTCGACACCGACGGTCGGCGAGTCGAGGATCAGGATCCGCGGTTGGGTCAGCACCCACTTGGCCAGCACGATCTTTTGCTGATTGCCGCCGGACAGCGTCGAAACCGCCTGATCCGGATCCGCCACCCGCACGCCGAGTTTGGCGATCCACTCCGCGACGATGCGATTCTTGCGGTAATCGTCGATCAGGCGAAAACGCCCGCGCAGCTTATCGAGAATGGTCAGCACCGCGTTGTCCGCCACCGACTGTTGCTGCACCAGCCCCAGCGTCAGGCGATCCTCCGAGACATAACCGATGCCGGCTTTGATCGCGTCCTCATGGCCGCGAAAGCGCACCGGTTTACTGTCGAGGTAAAGCTTGCCGCTGTCCGGCCGGGTCATGCCGAACAGGCTCAGCGCCAGCTCGGTGCGCCCGGAGCCGAGCAGTCCGCACAGCCCGAGCACCTCGCCCTGATGCAGGCGGAAGCTGACATCGTGATACTGCCCGGCGCGGCTGAGACGATCCGCCTCCAGCATCACCCGATCCTTATTCATGCTCGGTGACTTCAGGCGATAGTCCAGCGTCAGGCCGGTCATCAATTCGGTCAGGCGATCGCCGGTGATCTCCGCCGCCGGCCAGGTGCCGATCTTGTTGCCGTCGCGGATCACCGTGACGCGATCGGAGATCTCCAGCACCTCGTCCAGCCGGTGGCTGACGAACACCACGCAGATGCCCTGCGCTTTCAAATAATCCACCGTGCGCAGCAGCTGATTGACCTCGGTGCGGGTCAGCGAGGCGGTCGGTTCATCCATGATCACCAGCCGTGCCTGCGCCACCAGCGCGCGGCAAATCGCCACCTGCTGGCGCTGGGCGATCGGCAGTTCCGCCACCGGTTTGTCGAGATCGAGATTGAAATTCAGCTCCTGCAGCAGGCGCTCGGCGGTGCGCCGCAGCCTCGCCGGGCGGTGCCATCCCAACAGCCCGCGCAGGTTGTGCTCAAAGGCGATGTTTTCCGCCACCGTCAGGTTGGGAAACAGCGACAGATCCTGATAGATCACCTGAATGCCGAAGGCGCGCGCCTGATCCGGCGATAGCCGGCCGAAGGTTTGCCCATCGAAGGTAATGCGGCTACCGTCATCCGGTTGATACACGCCGGCGATCGCCTTGATCAACGTACTCTTGCCGCAGCCATTGGTGCCGGCCAGGCAGTGCACCTCCCCCGGCATCAGCGCCAATGAAATATCGTTCAGCGCGCGCTGCCCGCCGAAGGTCATCGACAGCTGTTGCAGTTCGATCAGCGGCGCGCCCCGCGTTGCCGTATTGCCGGAAATCGCCATGATTACAGCCCCATCTTCACCAGCTTCGGCAGGTTTTGCTTATCCAGGCTTTCGGTGGCGTTGCCGAGAATGGTGTGCTGCTGCGCATCCACCTGCACCTTGCCCATGCCTTCGATGGTCATGCCATCGGTGATTTTTTCGCCCTTGAGCATCATGTCGGCGATGCGCACGAACACTTCGCCCGCCACCATCGGGTTCCAGATATAACCGCCCTTGATGGCGCCGCGATTGACCAGCGAAGCGCCCTGGCCCGGGCTGAACGGCCCGATGACGCAAATATCGTTGCTTTTGCCGCGGTTGAGCACCGCGCGCCCGGCGCCGATCGGCCCCTGCGAACCGAACGCCAGCACGCCTTTCAGATCGGGATATTTGGCCATCAGATCGTTGGTGGTGCGCACGCTGTCATCCAGCGATTCCCCCACGCCGAACTTGTCGCCCACCAGCTGCATGTTCGGGTAGTGCTGCTTCTGGTAATTGATGGCCGAGTCCGACCAGGTGATGTGCAGCGGCACCGTCAGACTGCCGACGTATACCGCGTACTTGCCCTGCTCTTTCATGCAGGCGGCCAGCGCTTTCATGTGGTTGACCCCGTGCTGCGAGGCGTCCACCAGCTCAAAATCCCAGTCGGCGTACTTCTGGCCGGGGGACTCGTGCACGATCACCTTGATGCCCGCCTCCTGCGCGCGCTTGAGCACCGGCTCCAGCACCCGGGCGTCGTTCGGCACCACGCCGATGATGTCCACCTTCTGCGCGATCAGATCCTCGATGGCGCGCACCTGCAGCGCCGGATCCGCCGCCGTCGGCCCGACCATCCAGGCGTCGATGCCGCGTTTGGCGCTCTCGCTTTTGATGCCGGCCTCCATGGCGTTGAACCAGGGAATGCCGCCGATCTTCACCACCACGCCCATTTTCAGCTTGTCCGCCGCCTGCGCGGAGACCGACAGCAGCAGCGAGGCAAACAGACCGACCAGTACGGATTTTTTCATTGTTCTCTCTCCACAAGTGTTGGCTGTAATAAAAGGTTTTCGTTGTTGTTATCGCGCCGCCCTTTTCGCGGCGGGTGAAACTTCAATCACATCGACGTTGTTCCAGGCCAATTCCTGACGAAACTCGTCATCGCCAAGCCTGTCGGTGATCAGCGTATCTATTTCCCGGTAATGGCAAATGCGGGCGAACGAGCGGCGGCCGAACTTGTTGCTGTCCACCAGCAGGAACTTGCGCTCCGAGGCCAGCAGCATCTGTTGCTTCAGCCGCGCATGGTGCTCATTGCTCTCGCGGATGCCGCCGTCCTGGCAAATGCCGTGGCAGGAGAAAAACAGCTTGTTGATCACGAACTCTTTCAGCATCTGCTCCGCCAGCACGCCGATAAAATCCTCGTACTTGGCGGAATACTCGCCCCCCAGCCCGATGGTGCGCACGTTGGCCTTGCAGGCCAGCGTCTGGATGATGTGCAGTGAGTTGGTCAGCACCACCAGCGAGATATCCGGCAGCTGGCGCGCCAAAAACCAGCTGGTGGAGCTGCTGTCCAGCAGCAGGCAATCCCCGGGCGCGATAAACTCCAGCGCGCGTTTGGCGATGCGCGTCTTCTGCTCCGGCGACTCATTGCTGCGCTGGCGGAAGGACTCCCCCTGATCTATCTCGGCGGGCACATAGGTTTTTTCCACCGCCGGCGGCTCGACGAAGACCGCGCCGCCGTGGCTGCGCAGCAGCAGGCCGCGCCGTTCCAGCAGGGCCAGATCACGCCGCGCCGTCTCGATAGAGATGTGGCACAGCTGCGCCACCTCCTGCACCATCACGCGGCCGCGCTGGCTCAAGACTTCGGTAATAAAGCGATGACGTTCTACAGGCAGCATGTTTCTTTTCTCCTCCACGACGATGATTACGATATCGATTTGCCGCGCCGCGTTTTGCGCGCAGACGCAAAGCGCATCGCCCCGCGATCGGTCAACGATCGCGCTGTGATAGTTGTCAAAAAAATCGGGAAGGAAATGAAATGAATAATTACGAAAGTGTGGAGTAACAGACAGTTATAATGCGCGACCGCCTGAGACAGACAGGAGAGAAACGGTAAACGGTCACAATTCCACGTTCCGCGGCATGACCGTTAATGACCGTTTGTGTGGTTTTGACCGAGCGCCGCAAGGAGACAGCCGGCGTTGATAACGCATTACCTGAAAAAACAGCAAAAAAAATCCGGTGAGAATCTCACCGGATCGTTAGCCGCCTGACACACATTATTCCTCGTGCTCATGCTCTTTCAACATCGCCTCACGCAACACGGCGTTCAGGCGTTTCTGATAGCCTTTGCCTGGTCGCTGAAGCCAAGCCAACACATCCGCATCGATTCGGATGGTTTTTGATACTTTCATCGGCTTATAAAAACGCCCCTGAACCGCAGTCTGCCACGTTTCTTCCCCCAGCGCCGGCGCATCGGCATAATCGATTCCCTCGTCCGGCAACGCACTCAGTGAAGCAATTTGCGCTTTCTGCTCCTCCGTCAACGGCGGGAGTACCCTATGGGCCAGATTTTTGGCGGAATTTTTGCGCTTCATATCTTCCCCTCTCTCTTTGGCATCGGCCTTGCGTGCTGAAATGATACGCACGATCTCTACTGTATCGCCTTCGACATCCGTTTCGATCGTCGTATGTGCCACCAGCAATAGCAAACAGGATCCGACTATACCGATCGTTTGCCAACGTTCTTCTCCATCCTCGATCCTTTCCAGCACAGCCAAATGGTTGGGATCCAGAAAAACCCGTTGCGCTATCTCAAAACTGACACGGTGTTTGCGCTGGTTACTGTGATTTTTATCCTGATTCCATTCAAAATAAACATACATTTTTGTAACTACATTTTGGTTGTTATTTAATCAAAATACATCACCTCCGAAGGGATGTCAAAATTCTCCGGATACGTTCAACGCCCGCCTGCGGCCTCGATAAAGGTGCCGGTCACGTAAGACGCGGCGTCAGACAGCAGCCAGGCGATCGCCTCCGCCACTTCCTGCGGCTGGCCGCCGCGCTGCATCGGCAAACTGCACTTCACGCGATCCACCGGCCGGGTTCGCCGCCGCTGGCGTGTATCTCGGTATAGATAAGCCCAGGCCGCACGCCGTTGACGCGGATGCCCTGCGCCGCCACCTCCAGCGATAGCCCGATGGTCAACGAATCGACGGCGCCTTTCGAGGCGGCATAATCCACATATTCCCCCGGCGCGCCTAAACGGGAAGCGGCGGAAGACACATTGACGATAGCGCCGCCCTGCCCGCCATGGCGCTGCGCCATGCGCTTCACCGCCTCGCGGCAACACAAGAAATACCCGGTGACGTTGGTGCCGAGCACCTTATTGATGCGCTCGGCGGTCAACTGTTCAATGTTCGCCTGCCGGAACAGAATGCCGGCGTTGTTGACCAGCGCGCTAAGCGTGCCCAGCCCGGCATCCAGCGCCCTGAACATCGCCATCACCTGCGCTTCATCGGCCACGTCGGCCTGCAGCGCCAGCGCCTTGCCGCCCTGCGCCTCAATCTCCGCCACCACCTGCCGCGCCGCACTTTCGTCGCGCAGGTAATTCACGCCCACCGCATAGCCCTGCCGGGCCAGCAGCAACGCAGTCGCGCGGCCAATTCCCCGGCTTGCGCCGGTCACCAATGCCACTTTCATCATCGTATTTTTTCTCTGGTTGGCGATGTCGACAACGGCCTGCGCACAGGCCTTCCGTTTGCCCGTCAGAGTATAGAGCGGCGCCCTAAAAAACGCTTCAAAGCTGAGCCAGGCGGCGCAGCTGCTTTTTAATGCGCGACTTGGCGCAGCCGTAAGCGTCCGTCGCCGCCGCCTGATGCACCCGCTGCAAAGCGGAAGCATGATGGCCGCCGTGGCTATGGCTCTGCGCATCACCGCGAAAAGACAGCATCAACAGAACGAGCAGTATCGCCACGCCTGAATACATCAGCCGCCGCGAGGCGCCCGCGTTCGGGAAACCTTCAGTCTGCATGTTTCGCCCCCTCAGCCATGATTTCGAATGGCAGCAAAATAACTGAAATTCCCCCCCGCTCCCTTAACGCGAGATTAAAGCCAGATTAAGGTTTGCTTAAGAACGCGCAGGCAGAGCGGTTTTCCTCGTTGTCTTCCCGTCAGCGTTATAGTTAGATAATCGCGACTCAAGGCTCTCAGCGGAAATAACGTGAACATACTGTTGGTGGAAGACGACCTGCAATTAGGCAAGGCGCTGTGCCGAGCATTGGAGCTGGCCGGCTTTAATTTGTGCTGGGTGCGCCTGCTCACCGACGCGGAAAATAAACTTTCACCCGGCGGGTTCGATTTGATGCTGTTGGATCTCACGCTGCCGGACGGCGACGGTTTGCAGAAGCTGATCGCCTGGCGCGCCGCCGGACAAAATATCCCGATCATCATCCTGACCGCCCGCGATCGCATCGAGAGCCTGGTGAACAGCCTCGACTCCGGCGCGGACGACTTTCTGGCCAAACCTTTCGCGCTGCCCGAACTCATCTCGCGCGTCAAAGCGGTCAACCGGCGCATGGCGGGCTTCGCGTCTCAAACCTGGAGCCTCGGCGCGCTGTATCTCGATCCGGTCAACCATCAGGTCATGCTGGATAACGAACTGCTGATGCTGTCGAAAAAAGAGTATCACCTGCTGCACGAACTGATGCGCTGCGCCGGCACCGTGGTGCGCAAAGCGGTGTTGGAACAGCGGCTGTTCGGCCACGGCGATAGCGTGGAAAGCAACTCGCTGGAAGTACACATGCATAATTTACGCCGCAAGATTGGTAAAGAAAGAATCATTACCGTACGCGGCATTGGCTATTTGCTGAAGAAAGAGTAGCGGGATGATCGGTTTCAAATCCTTCTTTATGCGCACCATTATTTTCCAGGTCCTGGCCATTTTATTATTGTGGGGGATCCTCGTCGCCTGGGTGAAGTACTGGTATTACCCCGACATGGAGAAATATTTCGATAACCAGCAACGCATCGTCGCCGCAGGCATCGCCAATATTCTCGATGAAACCGGCACCGATAATATCGATTACCGCGGCATCATCAAAACCATCGAAAGCATGTACATTGATTCCATCAATAATGGCATGCAGGATCAATTCGACTATCATCCGCTGTTCGTGGTTTACGATCGGGATAACCGGGTGCTTTACTGCTCACAAACGCAGGAAGAACCGCTGCGCCTGCCGCCTTCGGTGCTGTCCGGCTCCGTCAATTACGCCGGCGCCAACTGGCACCTTGCCGGTAGCTGGAGCGAAAAGCGCCAGTACCGGGTGATCGTCGGCGAATCTTTCAACGATCGCACCACGATATTCGGCAATCCGGCGGAAAGCACCGCCGTACCGCTGTTGGGCATTCTGGCGGCGATCATCATTACCTTGCTGTTTACCGCCTACTTCAGCCTGCGGCCACTGCGCCAGATCGCCCGCACCATTTCCGATCGTCAGCCGGGCAACCTGTCGCCGCTCAACGTCAGCGAGCAGTATCAGGAAATCCGGCCGGTGGTGATGGAGGTCAACAAACTGATGGCGCGCATCGACGCGGCCAATCAGCGCGAGAAACGCTTTATGGCCGACGCCGCGCACGAGCTGCGCACGCCGATCGCCGCCGTGCTGGCGCAGCTGCATTTGCTGACCCAGGTCAGCGAGCAACAGGAGCGCCGAGAAATCATCGGCGACATGCAGCAAGGGCTGGATCGCGCGGCGTCGCTGTCACGCCAGCTGATCAACCTGGCCAAGCTGGAGGCGGAAGATTTTCCGCTGAAGATTGAGGCGGTGGACATCTATGCGGAGATCGGCAAATGCATCGCACAGCACGTCCCCTATGCGCTGGAGAAAGATGTCGAACTGTCGCTCGACGGCAGCGAGGATGTGGTGGTGAGTACCGACCGCCATGCGCTGATCGCCATCTTCACCAACCTGCTGGATAACGCGCTCAAGTACGCGCCGCCCGGCAGCCGCATCGAGGCTAATATCCGCTCGCTGGCGCCGCTCGGCTGCTATATTACGTTGCGCGATAACGGCCCGGGGGTGAGCGAAGAACACCATTCCCGCCTGTTTGAACGCTTTTACCGCGTGCCCGGCACGCAGCAAACCGGCAGCGGGCTCGGATTGGCCATCGCCCGAAACCTGGCCGACAAAATCGGCGCGCAGCTGCGCGTTACCGAAGGCCTTGACGATCGCGGCATCGGCTTCATCATCGATTTGCCGGAAAGTTATCGGCCACAGACTGAGAGTGAACCACGACCATGATTGCCCCTGTTCTGCTGCAACGGCAGCAACTCGACCGGCTATGGGATATCGACCGCAGCGAAATTATCGACACACTGTATCGCCTGCAGGACGGCAAGTTGCAATCCTATGCGGAGTACTACGACGTGCGCGGCTGGGATCCGCACGATCGTGAAACCTATACGCCAATCCACGAAGCGTGCTTCGATCGCGGCGGCGCGTTCTTCGCGCTGTTCGAAGGCGAGGAGATCGTGGCGGCGGCGGCGCTGGATACCGAGCCGCGCGGCCCACAGCGGGATCTGCGCCAGCTGCTGTTCTTTTACGTCAGCGCGCACAAACGCGGCCAGGGGTTAGGCAGGCAGCTGTTCCAGCTCTGCCTGCGTCAGGCGACGCAAGACGGCGCCGCCGGGCTGTATGTCTCCTCCATCCCCAATAAAAGCACCGTAGACTTCTATCTGGCGCAGGGCTGCCGGCTCATCGAACAGCCGGATACCGAATTGTTCGCCCGTGAGCCGGAAGACATTCACCTGGTCTGCCCTTGCCGCTAGCGGCCGGGGTTAACGGGCGATGCGCATCACCGAACGCACGTCGCTTTTCTTGTTCAGATCCCACACCTCGGCGATCTCCGCCAACGCGTGCTCCTGCGTCTCGATAGTGAGCGCTCCGGTCGCCGCCAGCGCCAAAATCTCGGTCGCGTAGCGCTGCATCTCCGGGATCGGCGGGAAGTTGCCGGTGCCGCTGCCGAGGATCTGCAGCTGGTTGCTGCGCAACACCGCAGCCGGCAGCCGGATGTCCGGCGCGGCCATCGAACCGACATTGACCAAGCGAATGCCGCGTCCGCCGGCGTAAGACGAGAGATCGTGATCATTGAGCGTCGCCAGCAGCGCTTCAGTCGCCGGGCCCCAGATGTAATCGACGATTACCTGATAACCGCCCGGCCCCGCCGCCGCCGCGAAGGCCTGCGTCAGCGCCTCGCCCTGCTGGCTCAGATCCACCGTGGCGTCTACACCCAATGCCTCCAACACACTCAGTCGACGGCCGGCGGCAACAATGCGTCCGGCCCCCGCCTGACGCGCCGCCGCGACCGCCAGCTTGCCCGAGGTGCCGGTGGCGCCGATGATCAGCACCGTTTCACCGGGCTGCAGATCCGCCCGCCAGCGCAGCGGCAGCCAGGCGGCGAAGGCCGGATTGATCAGCGCGGCCGCCATGGCGTCGTCCACCGTCGCCGGCACCGGCACCGTCCAGGACGCGACGCTGCGCTCTGCCATCGCGCCGTAAGGGCGACGGAAAGAGGCGAAGTACACCCGTTGCCCGTCCGCCGTACGGCCAACGCCGTCGGTGCCGGGCACGATCGGCAATTGCTTCGGGCTGGAATAGTGGGTGCCGGCGACGGTGGCGCGATCCAGCTGTTTGATGCCGGCCGCCAGAACGTCGATCGGCACTTCATTCGCCTGCGCCTGAGGCTCCTCAAAGGTGCCGAAAACCGGGGGTTGCCCCAGCGCTGTTACGATTGCCGCTTGCATGGTGACTCCTCAAATCGTGGGAACGTAAAGGAAAGAATAGGCCGCTATAAAATAAAAAGGGACACCGCATGATGCGGTGTCCCCCGAACACAAACTTTGCCGAACGTGTTATTCGTAATCGCTCATCGGCACGCAAGAGCAGAACAGGTTACGGTCACCGTACACGTCGTCCAGACGCTTAACGCTCGGCCAGTACTTGTTCTCGCGTACGCCGGCCACCGGGAACACCGCCAGTTCGCGGCTGTACGGATGCTGCCAGTCGTTGACCAGCTCCGCCTGCACGTGCGGCGCATTCACCAGCGGGTTGTCTTCCAGCGGCCATTCGCCCTTGGCGACGCGGTCGATTTCGCTGCGGATCGCCAGCATCGCATCGATAAAGCGATCCAGCTCCACCTTGCTTTCCGACTCGGTCGGCTCGACCATCAGCGTGCCCGCCACCGGGAACGACATGGTCGGGGCGTGGAAACCGAAGTCGATCAGGCGCTTGGCGATGTCCATTTCGCTGATGCCGGTCTCTTCCTTCAGCGGACGAATATCGAGGATACATTCGTGCGCCACGCGGTGATCGCGGCCGGTATACAGAATCGGGTACGCGTCTTTCAAACGGGTGGCGATGTAGTTGGCGTTCAGGATCGCCATCTGGCTGGCCTGCTTCAGGCCCTCCGCGCCCATCATGCGGATGTACATCCAGCTGATAGGCAGGATGGAGGCGCTGCCGAACGGCGCCGCGGAGACCGCGCCCTGCTGGGTGGTCACGCCGTCGATCTGCACCACGCTGTGGCCCGGCACGAACGGCGCCAGGTGTGCTTTCACGCCGATCGGGCCCATGCCCGGGCCGCCGCCGCCGTGCGGGATACAGAAGGTCTTATGCAGGTTGAGGTGCGACACATCCGCGCCGATGTAGCCTGGCGTGGTGATGCCCACCTGGGCGTTCATGTTGGCGCCATCCAGATACACCTGACCGCCGAACTGATGCACGATCTGGCACACTTCACGGATGGTTTCTTCATACACGCCGTGGGTCGACGGGTAGGTCACCATGATGCAAGAGAGTTCTTCGCCTGCCTGCTCCGCCTTGACGCGCAGATCGTGCAGATCGATGTTGCCGTTCTTGTCGCAGGCCACCACCACCACGCTCATGCCCGCCATCTGGGCGGAGGCCGGGTTGGTGCCGTGTGCCGAGCTCGGGATCAGACAGACGTGGCGGCCCGCTTCGTTGCGGCTTTCGTGGTAGCGGCGGATCGCCAGCAGGCCGGCGTATTCGCCCTGCGCGCCGGAGTTCGGCTGCATGCACACCGCGTCATAGCCGGTCAGCTGCACCAGCCACTGGGACAGTTGGCCAATCATCTGCTGGTAACCGGCCGCCTGCTCCGGCGGGCAGAACGGATGCAACTCTGAGAATTCAGGCCAGGTGATCGGGATCATTTCCGCCGCGGCGTTCAATTTCATGGTGCAGGAACCCAGCGGGATCATCGCCTGGTTCAGCGCCAGATCCTTGCGCTCCAAGCGATGCATGTAACGCATCATCTCGGTTTCGCTGTGATAGCGGTTGAATACCGGGTGGGTCAGGATCGGATCCTGGCGCAGCATGGCGGCCGGGATCGATTGGCTGTTTTTGCTCACCGCCGCGTCCAACGCGTCGATGTCCAGACCGTGATTGTCGCCGGCCAGCAGTGCGAACAGCGTTTGCACGTCTTCACGCGAGGTGGCTTCATCCAGCGTGATGCCGACGGCGCCGTGAATGTCGGTACGCAGGTTGATGCCGAAGCTCAGCGCGCGCTCCAGCACGGCGGCCTTGTCCTTCACTTCGACGGTCAGGGTGTCGAACCAGGTGTGGTGACGCAGCGTCAGGCCGGCCTTCTGCAGCCCGGCGGCCAGAATGTCGGTCAGGCGATGGATGCGCCCGGCGATGCGCTGCAGGCCTTGCGGGCCGTGATACACCGCGTACAGGCTGGCGATGTTGGCCAGCAGCACCTGCGAGGTACAGATATTCGAGTTGGCTTTCTCGCGGCGGATATGTTGCTCGCGAGTCTGCATCGCCATGCGCAGCGCGGTGTTGCCGGCAGCATCGCGGGAAACGCCGATAATGCGGCCCGGCATCGAACGCTTGAACTCGTCGCGGCAGGCGAAGAAGGCGGCGTGCGGGCCGCCGTAGCCCATCGGCACGCCGAAGCGCTGCGCGGAGCCGAACACCACGTCGGCGCCCTGCTTGCCCGGCGCGGTCAGCAGCACCAGGGCCATGATGTCGGCAGCCACGCTGGTGATGATTTTGCGTGATTTCAGTTCGGCCAGCAGCGCGCTGTAGTCGTGCAGTTCACCGGTGGTGCCCACCTGCTGCAGCAGCACGCCGAACACGCCGTCCAGCTCCAGCACTTTTTCCGCTTTATCGACGATGACGTCGAAGCCGAAGGTTTCGGCGCGGGTGCGCACCACGTCCAGCGTCTGCGGATGCACGTCGTCAGCCACGAAGAAACGATTGGCGTCTTTCAGCTTGCTGGCGCGTTTGGCCAACGCCATCGCCTCGGCGGCGGCGGTCGCTTCATCCAGCAGCGAAGCGGAGGCCAGATCCAGACCGGTCAGATCGAGGGTCACGGTCTGGAAGTTCAGCAGCGCTTCCAGACGGCCCTGCGACACTTCCGGCTGATAGGGGGTATAAGCGGTGTACCAGCCCGGGTTTTCCAGCATGTTGCGCAGGATCACCGGCGGCGTCAGCACGGCGCTGTAGCCCATGCCGATATAGGATTTGTAGCGCTGATTCTGCGAGGCGATCGCCTTCAGCTCAGCCAACGCCTGATGTTCGGTCGCCGCGTCGCCGACCGGCGGCGGCCCCGGCAGCTGAATGTCCGCCGGCACAATCTGTTGGATCAGCGCGCTGAGCGAGCGAGCGCCCACCGCTGCCAGCAACTCCTGGCGTTGTTCCGCAGAAGAGCCGATGTGGCGTTCAATGAACGCTTCGCTGTGTTCGAGTTGGCTGAGTGTCTGAGTCATTGCTACAAATTCCTGAATGCTTGCGTGATACGGGATATAGCTTGAACGGTAACTAAAACGCCCCGGCCGAAAGGCCTGGGGCGTGGTCACGATTACTCGTCGATCGAGGCCTGATAAGCCGCGGCGTCCAGCAGGTTCGCCAGCTCGCCTTCGTCGGAGGCTTTAATCTGGAACAGGAAGCCGTCACCGTAAGGTTCGCTGTTCACCAGTTCCGGAGAGCTTTCCAGCTCGCCGTTCACCGCCACGATTTCGCCGCTGATTGGCGCGTAAATGTCCGATGCCGCCTTGACGGATTCCGCCACGGCGCAATCTTCACCGGCGGCGACGCTGCGGCCCACTTCCGGCAGATCGACAAACACCATATCACCCAGCAGCTCCTGCGCATGTTCGGTGATGCCTACGGTGTAAACGCCGTTACCTTCTGCACGAACCCACTCGTGGGAGGATGCGTATTTCAATTCTGTTGGCACATTGCTCATCGCCGGTTACTCCTTCGAAGAAATAAAAGAATCAATCAATAAAAAATCAATTTGTCAGCGGCTTGCCGGCGCGAACGAAACCGGGCTTGGTCACTTTGACCGGCATTTCACGGTTGCGGATCTGCACGATAGCCTGCTCGCCGATGCCGGCCGGCACGCGCGCCAGCGCGATGCTGAAGCCCAGCGTCGGAGAGAACGAGCCGCTGGTGATCACGCCTTCGTGGATTTGCCCCGCCGCGTCGGTGAAACGCACCGGCAGCTCATTACGTAATACGCCTTTTTCCGTCATGATCAAGCCGACCAGTTGCTCGGTGCCCTGCTCGCGCTGTTGTTCCAGCGCTTCGCGGCCGATGAAACGGCGATCTTCCGGCTGCCAGGCGATGGTCCAGCCCATGTTGGCGGCCAGCGGCGAAACGCCTTCATCCATCTCTTGCCCGTAGAGGTTCATGCCCGCTTCCAGGCGCAGGGTGTCGCGCGCGCCCAGACCGGCCGGCTTGACGCCCGCGGCCAGCAATTTTTGCCAGAAATCCGCCGCCTGCTCTTTCGGCAGCGCGATCTCATAGCCGGCCTCGCCGGTGTAACCGGTGGTGGCGATGAACAGCTCGCCGGCCTGCACGCCGAAGAATGGCTTCATGCCTTCGACCGCGCTTTTTTGCTCCGGGGTGAACAGGGTGCCGGCGCGCTCTTTGGCCTGCGGGCCCTGCACCGCGATCAGCGCCAGATCGTCGCGCACCGTCAGCGCGACGCCATACGGCGCGGCGTGCTCTTCGATCCAGGCCAGGTCTTTGTCGCGGGTGGCGGAGTTCACCACCAGGCGGAAATAGTCTTCAGTGAGGAAATAAACGATCAGGTCGTCGATCACGCCGCCGGAGGCATTCAGCATGCCGGTGTACAGCGCTTTGCCGGGTTGGGTCAGTTTGGCGACGTCGTTCGCCAGCAGGTAGCGCAGGAACTCGCGGGTGCGGGCGCCGTGCAGATCCACAATGGTCATGTGAGACACGTCGAACATGCCGGCATCCTGACGCACCGCGTGGTGCTCATCGAGCTGCGAGCCGTAGTGCAGCGGCATCATCCAGCCGTGAAAGTCTACCATGCGCGCACCGCACGCCACGTGCTGGTCGTACAGTGGGGTTTGCTTTGCCATCTTTTCCCTCTTTCCACTCGTCGCTAGAAGTTAGGGTGCTGCCACGCAATGCGGCGGAGCCTGGCTCGCGGCCCGATCGCCATGGCGCACTGACTGCTCAACACAAATGCTGCGCCGGGACGGGCGAAAACTGCGTGCAACCGCCGTGACGCAAACGATACCTTTCCCTCGAACTTATCACCGAACGACCACATTAACCATAAGTTAAAATAGGCTCATCGCCGTTCCGGGGCAGTAAAACGCCGGGCTAGTGTGCAGAGTTTTTCACTGGAAAAATGCGCCTTAAGGCACAAAATTAACAATTAAAGCGGCAAAACACCGAACTTATATAACAAACCTATGGCCTCACATGGGATCCGGACTTTTGATAACCGAACATGGAATTAGAAAAAGTAATGATAAAAAGCGGCTGAAATTAGATTATTTCAAATGAAGGGTTATATAAGGAAAAGCGATGGAATAAGGCGGGAAGCGCGAGCCCGATGCGGGCCCGCAGAAGGAAGGGATCAGGCAAGCCACTCGGGCAGATCGTTCAGGCCCATCGCCTGACGCACCAGCTTCGGTTTGACGCCCGGCAGGCTGTCCGCCAGCCGCAGGCCCACGTCGCGCAGCAGCTTTTTGGCCGGATGATTGCCGTCGAACAGTTCGCGGAAACCCTGCATGCTGGCCAGCATTACCGCCGCGCCATGTTTGCGGCGGCGCTCATAACGGCGCAGATAGAGGTGCTGGCCGATATCCTTGCCCTGCCGCTGCAGGCGGCGCAGTTCGGAAATCAGCTCGGCGGCGTCCATGAAGCCCAGGTTAACGCCCTGGCCGGCCAACGGATGCACGGTATGCGCCGCATCGCCCACCAGCGCCAGGCGGTGCGCTGCGAAGCTGCGCGCATAGCGGCCGGTCAACGGGAAGGCCAGCCGTTCGCTTTCCAGGCTGCAAGCCCCCAGGCGCATGTCGAAGGTCATCGCCAGTTCGCGGTTGAACTGCGCCGGTTCCAGCCGTTTGAGCCTTTCGGCTTCTTCCGGCGTCACCGACCAGACGATAGAGCTCAAATGCGGATCGCTGAACGGCAGGAACGCCAGAATGCCGTCGCCGTGGAAAATTTGCCGCGCCGTCGCCTGATGCGGTTCTTCGGTGCGAACGGTGGCCACCAGCGCGTGGTGGCGGTAATCCCAGAAGGTGAGCGGGATATCGGCATGCTGGCGCAGCCACGACTGGGCGCCGTCGGCGCCAATCACCAACCGGGCGGTCAGCATGCGGCCGTCCTCCAGCGTGACGAAGGCGTCGTTCTCGCCCCACGCCACCTGCTTGAGCGCGGCCGGGGTAATCAGCGTGATGTCCGACAGGCTTTCGGCGCGTTTCCACAGCGCCTGCTGGATCACCGAATTCTCGATGATGTGGCCGAGATGGCTGAAGCCGCACTCGTCGCCGTGGAAGGCGATTTTGCCGAAGCTGTCGCGATCCCACACTTCCATCGCGTTATAGGCGCTGGCGCGCAGCTGGAGAATGTCGTCCCACACGCCGATGTGCTGCAGCAACCGCTCGCTGGCGGCATTGATGGCGGAGACGCGCAGGGCCGGCTGTTCCGACGGCGGCGCCATCTCCGGCTGGCGCTGCTCCAGCACCGCCACGCGCAGCCCGCTGCCCTGCAGGCCGCAGGCCAACGCCAACCCCACCATACCGCCACCGGCGATAATCACGTCAAATGATTGCATGCTGCTCGATTTCCTTAAATAACGCGCGACGCCTTGCCGCGCCGCGCTTTGGGCGCGTTAAAGCGCCCGACCATGTCTCTAACGTTCCACCCAGCCCAGCGTACGCTTGGCGAAGGCATCGCGTATCGCCGGCAAACGTTCCATCGCCATCAGCCCCAGATTGCGGCCGATCACCAGCGGGCCATAACGGTTGGCGAACAGATGAATCAACCCGTCGGTCACGCCGATCGTCGCCCGCTGATCGTTTTGCCGCCGCTGCTGATAACGGCTCAGCAGTGCGTAACCGCCGGCGTCTTCGCCGCTGTCTGCCGCTTCCGCCAGCGTTTCCGCCAGCGACATCACGTCGCGCAGGCCAAGGTTGAACCCCTGCCCGGCGATAGGATGCAGCGTTTGCGCCGCATTGCCCACCAGCGCCAGCCGGTGGCTGACATGGCGATCGGCGGTCAGCAGACCGAGTGGGTAACTGTGCCGTTTACCGGCTTTGAGGATACGCCCCAGCCGCCAGCCGAAGGCCTGTTGCAGCTCGGCGATAAACCGCTCGTCGTCCCAGGCATCCACCTGGGCGCGATCTTCGCGCGCATGGCACCATACCAGTGAACTGCGCCCCTGCGACATCGGCAACAGCGCCAGCGGCCCATAGCGAGTAAAGCGCTCAAAGGCGCGCCCCTGCGGATCTTCCGCCGTGGTGACGTTGGCAATGGTGGCGAACTGCGGATAGTCCTCCTGCCGCCACTGCATATTGCAGGCTTGCGCCAGCGCAGAGCGCGAGCCATCGGCCGCCACCAGCAATTGCCCGCGCAGACGCTGGCCGTTGTCCAGCAGCACTTCCGCCCGCTCTGCGGTGCGAATCACGTCCACCACCCGCGCCGGGCAGTGCAGCGTAACGCCGGGGGCCTTGGCCAGCAGCGCGAACAACCGCTGCCCGGCGTCGTGCAGTTCGATCACCTGGCCGAGCGCATCGACCTGATAATCTTGCGCCTGCAGATTCACAAACCCGGCGTGCCCGCGATCGCTGACGTGCACCTGAGTGATCGGCGTAGCGCAATCGCGCAGCGCCGGCCAAACGCCGATGCGCACCAGCTGTTGGCAGGTGCCCTGCGCCAGTGCGATGGCGCGGGCGTCAAAGCCCGGATGGCTGCGGTCGTCCGGCCGGGTCGCCTCGACCAGATCCACCGCCATTCTTCCCTGAGTGAGCGACGAAATGGCCAGCGCCAACGTCGCGCCCGCCATACCGCCGCCAACGATAATAACGCTCATGCTACGACCTTGCCGCCGCCATCAAAGCCTCGATGGCATCGGCGTCTTTCACCACGGTGGCGGTCAGGTTTTCATTGCCGTCGGCGGTGATCACGATATCGTCCTCGATGCGGATGCCGATGCCGCGGTACTCCGCCGGCACGTCCGCATCCGGCGCGATGTACAGCCCCGGCTCCACGGTCAGCACCATGCCCGGCTCCAGCAGCCGATCGCGGCTCGGCGTGCCGTAGTGGCCAACGTCGTGCACGTCGAGACCCAGCCAGTGGCTCAGCCCGTGCATGAAGAACTGACGGTGCGCCTGCTCGGCGATCAGCAGGTCGACTTCACCTTTCAATACGCCCAGCTCCACCAGCCCGACCACCATGATGCGCACCACT
The DNA here is from genome assembly GCF_019913725.1 of Serratia sp. EWG9. Taxonomy (NCBI): domain Bacteria; kingdom Pseudomonadati; phylum Pseudomonadota; class Gammaproteobacteria; order Enterobacterales; family Yersiniaceae; genus Serratia; species Serratia sp. EWG9. Next base: position 32,769 of record NZ_JADNRO010000008.1, on the reverse strand, counting down.
TCGTCATTGACTTCGCGAATGCTGGTGCCGGGTTTGAACAGTTCCAAAGCGCGCTGCAGCGACGCCAGCACAATGTCGTACACCGCGCGCTGCGGCCGGCTGAACTTGCCGTTGACCGGGAAGGTGCGGGTGATGTCGCCGGCGTACCCCTGGTACTCGCAGCCCGCGTCGATCAACACCAGATCGCCATCGCGCATCTGGCTCTCGTTCTCGGTGTAGTGCAGGATACAGCCGTTTTCGCCGCTGCCGACGATGGTGTTGTAAGACGGGTAACGGGCGCCGAGGCGGGTGAACTCATGATGAATTTCCGCTTCCAGCTGGTATTCGAACATGTCCGGACGGCATTTTTCCATCGCGCGGGTGTGCGCCAGCGCGCTGATCTCACCGGCGCGGCGCATCACCGCCAGCTCTTCCGGCGACTTGAACAGCCGCATGTCGTGCAGCCACGGCCGCCAGTCGGTAACGGTGGCCGGCGCCTGCAGGTTCTGGCGGAACCCCTTGCGCAGCTTGTCCAGCGCGCTGAACAGGATCTGATCGGCATAGGCGTATTCGCCCTGCGCGTGGTAGACCACGTCCAGACCGTTGAGCAGCAGGTGCAGTTGGTCATTGATTTCATCGAACGGCAGCGCGCGATCCACGCCCAGCTTTGCCGGTGCGGCGTCTTGCCCCAGGCGGCGGCCAAACCAGATTTCCGCCGTCAAATCGCGCACCCGGTTGAACAACACGCTGTGGTTGTGCGTTTCATCGCTTTTAATCAGCACCAGCACCGCTTCCGGCTCATTGAAGCCGGTCAGGTACCAAAAATCGCTGTTCTGCCGGTAGGGATAGTCTGAATCTGCACTGCGCGTCGTTTCCGGCGCAGAGAAAATAACCGCCGCACTGGCCGGCGCCATTTTCGCCAACAGCGCCTGGCGGCGGTTGTTGAATTCCTGCTGAGTCATTACCTTCTCCTGAAATCATGCCATCCGCACGCCGGCGGAGAGGCGATAGAACGTTTAGTGCAGCGTCGGTTTGATATTTTCCGGCGCCGTCGGTTTGTGACGGGTGAATTCGCCGTGGCACATGATGGCGGCGACCCGCACATACTCCGCCACTTCTTCCAACGACTGTTCCAATTCTTCCTGATCTTCGTCTTCGTCGTAGCCCAGCTGCGCGATATTGCGCAGATCATCGATCGCTTCACCGACTTCGTCTTTCACCTGAGCCAGCTTCGGCTGCATCATGCCCAGCCCGAGCAGGAAGTGGTTGACCCAACCGGCCAGCGCGTCGGCGCGATCGAACACGCTGACGATCTCCCCTTCAGGCAGCATCAGTTGGAACAGGAATTCGTCATCTTCCAGCGTGTCACGCGTCGCTTCATACAGCTGCTGCAACGGTTGGCTGAGCGCCTGCGGGAAGGCGACGCCTTCGTTGGTCAGATCGTGCACCAGCGCCTGCCAGCCGGCGTCACGGCTGCCGCCGCACAGCAGGCCGCTGATCAGGCCGTGCATTTCTGCCGCGGTCAGCGCCACCGACTGCTGGTTGAGGGCCACGGTCAAAGATTGGTAACTTGGAAATGTATTCTGTATAGACATGCGCATTCGTCATCGTTGGCAGGATAAGTTCGTGTTATGCTACCACCAAGGTCCGTCGCTATACCAGATAAGCGCGACACCTCAGTGGCTAGTTATAATCGCGATGTGGCAGGTTTCACACTGCGCCGGCGGGTGACGAAAGTGCGGTAAATACGCATTTTGAAACCCTTTTTTGACTGGCAATGTCCGCCACAGTAGATTACAACCAGGTACTGAAAAAGGGGTTGTATCTTGGTACCGAGGTATATATAGTGGCGCCCGCTTTGACGGCCCGGCCCGGGCGGACAAGGCTGGCGCGAAATTTAGGCAGGAAGGTGGCATGTCTGCACAACCGGTAGATATTCAAATTTTTGGCCGCTCGTTAAGAGTCAATTGCCCGCCAGAACAACAAGATGCGTTGAATATGGCGGCGGACGATCTTAACCAACGGTTGCAAGATCTTAAAGTTCGCACTAGAGTCTCCAATACTGAGCAACTGGTTTTCATCGCGGCATTGAACGTCTGTCACGAACTTGCTCAAGAACGGTTGAAAACCCGTGACTATGCGTCCAATATGGAACAACGCATACGGATGCTGCAGCAGACCATTGAACAAGCGCTGCTTGAACAAGGTCGCATCTCTGAACGTCAGGATGCACAATTCGAATAACTTAAGTTGTTGAAAGCCAAGTTTTCGGCAACGAGTACAAAATTTCTCTGAGATGTTCGCCAGCGGGCCAGTCCCCTGAGCCGATATTTAGTACAAACAGAATGTGTTGCTCCGCGATCGGTGAGCACGCTCGGTGCGCCGAGAAGCCTTAAGATTGCGACGGCACGTTCACCTTGAACCATGGGTTCAAGGGTTACAGCCTGCGACGGCATCTCGGAGATTCCCCTTCTCAGCGGTTTTGTGTGCTGAACGCCACACTGAGCAAGCCTGATACGATGTCTTTTCAATCCCAATTCGCGCAGCAGCGCCAAGCCATTCGTCAACTCATCCGCCAACGTCGGCGCGAGCTTACGCCCGAGCAGCAACGCTTTGCCGCAGAAAAGATAACCGAACGCCTCACCGCACACGCACGCATTCAAGCGGCGCACAGCATCGCGGTCTTTCTGTCGTTTGACGGCGAACTCGATACCGGGCCGCTGATCGAGCGTCTGTGGACGCTCGGCAAACGGGTTTACCTGCCGGTGCTGCATCCGTTCAGCCCGGGACACCTGTTGTTCCTGCGCTATGCGCCGGAAACGCCGCTGGTGCGCAATCGCTTCAATATTCTCGAGCCGCGTCTCGATGTGCGCCAGGTGTTGCCGCTGGGTGAACTGGAGGTGGTGCTGACGCCGCTGGTAGCATTCGATCATACCGGTCAGCGTCTGGGCATGGGCGGCGGCTTTTACGATCGCACCCTGCAAAACTGGCGCAGCGGCGGCCCCTATCCCATCGGCCTGGCCCATGATTGCCAGCAGGTGGAGCACCTGCCGACCGAGCACTGGGATATCCCGCTGCCGGAAATCCTCACCCCGCTCTGCAGCTGGGCGTGGCGGGAGCCCAAATAGCAAAAGGCCGGATCGCTCCGGCCTTTTTCGTTGCGGCGAACCGCCGAATCAGAACAGCAGACGGGCACGAATGGTGCCGTCGATGGCCTTCATGCGCTGCAGCGCGGCGTCGGCGCGCGCGGTTTCCGCTTCGATGTCGATCACCACATAGCCAATTTCCGGCCCGGTTTGCAGATACTGCGCGGCGATGTTAACCCCCTCTTCGGCGAAGATCTGGTTAATCTGCGTCAGCACGCCCGGACGGTTTTCATGGATGTGCAGCAGACGGCTGGCGTTCGGGCCATGCGCCGGCAACGACACTTCCGGGAAGTTGACCGCCGACAGGGTCGAACCGTTATCGGAATATTTCGCCAGCTTGCCGGCCACTTCGTCGCCGATGTTTTCCTGCGCTTCCTGAGTGGAACCGCCGATGTGCGGCGTCAGCAGCACGTTATCGAACTCACACAGCGGCGAGTTGAACGGATCGCTGTTGGTCGCCGGTTCTTCCGGGAAGACGTCGATCGCCGCCCCCGCCAGGTGATTGCTGGCCAGCGCGTCGCACAGCGCGGGGATATCCACCACGGTGCCGCGCGAGGCGTTGATCAGAATAGCGCCCGGTTTCATCAGCGCCAGCTCTTCCGCCCCCATCATGTTCTTGGTCGCCAGCGTTTCCGGCACGTGCAGCGTCACCACGTCGCTCATATTGAGCAGATCGGACAGATGACGCACCTGTTGCGCGTTGCCCAACGGCAGCTTGTTCTCGATATCGTAGAAGAACACCTTCATGCCCAGCCCTTCGGCCAGAATGCCCAGCTGGGTGCCGATATGGCCGTAGCCGATGATGCCCAGTTTTTTGCCGCGCGCTTCATAGGAGCCCACGGCCAGTTTGTGCCACACGCCGCGGTGCGCCTTGGCGTTGGCGGCCGGAATGCCGCGCAGCATCAACAGCAGCTCGCCCAGCACCATTTCGGCCACGGATCGGGTATTGGAGAACGGGGCGTTGAAGACCGGAATGCCGCGTTTGGTCGCCGCTTTCAGGTCAACCTGGTTGGTGCCGATGCAGAAGCAGCCCACCGCCACCAGTTTTTCTGCGGCGGCGAACACCTCTTCGGTCAGATGCGTGCGCGATCGGATGCCGACGAAGTGCGCATCGCGGATGGAGGCCTTCAGCGATTCGGTGTCTAACGCACCCTTGTGGTATTCGATGTTGGTATAACCGGCGGCACGCAAATTATCGACCGTGCTCTGATGAACCCCTTCCACCAACAGGAATTTAATCCTGTCTTTCTCCAATGATACTTTTGCCATTTACCCGACCCTATGTTCAGACTTCAGAAGCGGCTGTGACGACACAGCTCCCATCCAACATAACAAAAATAACGCAGGCGGCAATACAAACGATTGCCTGCCCGGCAGGACAAGGCGCAGCGTTGATGGCGGTTTACGGCAGAAAATGCCATAGGGAAAGTTTTCGGCAGAAGCTTTGGGGAGTCAGTTTTCACAATGTGACATAAGTCACCAAATTTGCCGCTTTTCAGAAAAGATGTTTTAACCGAAGAAATATGCGGCCCGGCACTGCCGGGCCACAGGCCGCAGAGGCTTATTTGACCACTTTCACGCCTTCCGGGGTGCCGACCAGCGCCACGTCCGCGCCGCGGTTGGCGAACAGCCCCACGGTCACCACGCCGGCGATGCCGTTGATCTTGTTCTCCAGCGCGATAGCGTCGGTGATGCTCAGGTTATGCACATCGAGGATCACGTTGCCGTTGTCGGTCACTACGTTCTGGCGATACTCCGGCAGGCCGCCCAGTTTCACCAGCTCGCGCGCCACATAGGAGCGGGCCATCGGGATCACTTCCACCGGCAGCGGGAATTTGCCCAGCACGTCCACCTGCTTGCTGGCGTCGACGATGCAGATGAATTTCTTGGCGATGGCGGCGATGATCTTCTCGCGCGTCAGCGCCGCGCCGCCGCCTTTGATCATCTGCATGTGGCCGTTGATTTCGTCCGCGCCGTCCACGTAGATATCGAGCGAGTCCACTTCGTTGCTGTCGAACACATGGATGCCGAGGCTTTTCAGCTTGGCGGTGGAGGCGTCTGAGCTGGACACCGCGCCTTCAATCTGGTGCTTGATGGAGCCCAGCGCGTCAATAAAGTGGGCGGCGGTAGAGCCGGTGCCCACCCCGACGATGGTGCCCGGCGTCACGTATTCCAGCGCCGCCCAGCCCACCGCTTTTTTCAGTTCATCCTGCGTCATAATATGTCCTTTGCCTCTGTACGAAAACGTGTGCGTATTATAGGGTAAAACGCTGTTTTTCACGCCGGCAGGATCACACTTATTTACCGCAGCCCGCATTTTTACCCGCTTGGCGGCGAGCTGGGGGCGTGATTTTTCCACCTGCGCCGCACGCAAAATGTGGCATAGTGCCGGTATCATTCTAATTTAAGGGATATCTTTCCGATGAAACGCCCAGACTATCGTACGCTGCAAGCGCTGGACGCGGTGATCCGTGAGCGCGGCTTCGAGCGCGCCGCGCAAAAACTCTGCATCACGCAATCGGCGGTATCCCAACGCATCAAACAGCTGGAAAACCTGTTCGGCCAACCGCTGCTGGTCCGCACCGTGCCGCCGCGCCCGACCGAACAGGGGCAAAAGCTGCTGGCGCTGCTGCATCAGGTGGAGCTGCTGGAAGAAGAGTGGCTGGGCAACGACACCGGCGTCGATACGCCGCTGCTGCTGTCGCTGGCGGTCAACGCCGACAGTCTGGCGACCTGGCTGCTGCCGGCGCTGAAGCCGGTGCTGGCGGACTCCCCCATTCGTCTGAATCTGCAGGTGGAAGATGAAACCCGCACCCAGGAGCGGCTGCGCCGCGGTGAGGTGGTGGGCGCGGTGAGTATTCAGCCGCAGCCGCTGCCGAGCTGCCTGGTGGATCGTCTGGGGGCGCTGGACTACCTGTTCGTGGCCTCCAGCGGCTTCGCCGAGCGCTATTTCCCGAACGGCGTCACCCGCTCCGCGCTGTTGAAAGCGCCGGCGGTGGCCTTCGATCATCTCGACGACATGCACCAGGCATTTCTGCAGCAGAACTTCGATCTGTCGCCGGGCAGCGTGCCCTGCCACATCGTGAACTCATCGGAAGCCTTCGTGCAGCTGGCCCGTCAGGGCACCACCTGCTGTATGATCCCACATCTGCAGATCGAAAAGGAGCTGGCATCCGGCGAACTGATCGATCTGACGCCGGGGCTGTACCAGCGCCGCATGCTGTACTGGCACCGCTTCGCGCCGGAGAGCCGCATGATGCGTAAAGTGACCGACGCGTTGCTGGAGCACGGTCACCAGGTGCTGCGCCAGGATTAAAACGAAAAAAGGTTCGCCGCAGCGAACCTTTTCTTCATGACAACACCCTTACTGCGCGGCGTTGCTCTGCAGCTCGAACACCACATCCACCTGATCGTCGAAGTGAATGCTTTGCTGTTCATAGGTTTGCGCCGCGTCGTTTTCCGCCGCCGCGCCGGCCGCCTTATACATCCGCGCCACCGGCATCGGCTGGTAGTTGGCGACCCGGTAGCGAATGCTGTACACCGGCCCCAGCTTGGCGTGGAAGCCCTTGGCCAGGGATTCGGCCTGCTGAGTCGCGTTCTCGATCGCTTTTTGCCGCGCCTGCTCGCGATACACATCCGGCTTGGCGACGCCCAGCTCCACCGCGCGGATCTCGTTCAGGCCGGATTTCAGCGCGCCGTCCAGCAGCTCGTTCAGCTTGTCCAACTGGCGCAGGGTAACCTGCACCTGACGCACCGCCCGGTAGCCCTTCAGCACCGACTCGCCGGTTTTCAGGTAATCGTATTCCGGCTGGGTGCGCAGGTTGGCGGCGCTGATGTCTTTCTTCTCGATGTTGTTTTTCTGCAGGAAATCAAAGTACTGCGCCACGCGCTCGTCTACCTGCTTCTTCGCCTGGGCGGCGTCTTTGGAGGAAACGCTCACTTCGATCGCCAGAGTGGCGATATCCGGCGTGGCGTCCACGCTGGCGGTGCCGGAGGTGACGACGTGCGGCCCTTCAGGCAATTCAGCCGCCTGCAGCGCCATCGGTAGCGTCCCTAATCCGACCATTGCGGCCATAGCCAATGCTTTTAGCTTCACAGTGTCTCCTTAATGACAGGCTGTCTCTGATCGCCGGCTTTTCCCTGCGAGAACCGCCGGTTTCCTGGCATCAAACGTAGCATATCGCACGGCGTTTTGAATTCGGATTAGTGACAAATTCTTATAAATTTGCCCCCTGCCAGGCCAGCTGCAGCGCGATGCCCCACATCACCAGACCGACCAGCGCGTTGATGATGCGCTGCGCCCGCTGGGTGTTCAGCCACGGCGCCAGCCAGGAGGCCAGCAGCGCCAGGCCAAAGAACCACACCGCCGACGCGCTGACCGCGCCAAGCGCGAACCAGGAACGCACGTCCGCCGTCAGCTGTCCGCCCAGGCTGCCGAGCACCACGAAGGTGTCCAGATAGACGTGCGGATTCAGCCAGGTAACCGCCAGCATGGTGACCACGATGCGCCAGCGGCTCTGCGCCAGCTCTTGCGCCGCGGCCTGCGCCGGTTGCGGGCTGAAGGCGGAACGGAACGCGCCCCAGCCGTACCACAGCAGAAACGCCACCCCGCCCCAGGTCACCAACGCCAGCAGCAGCGGCGAGCGGGTCAGCAACGCGCTGCCGCCGAAAATACCGGCGCAGATCAGCACGATATCGCTCAGCGCGCACAATGAGGCGATCATCAGATGATACTGACGGCGAATGCCCTGATTCATCACGAATACGTTCTGCGGGCCCAGCGGCAGGATCATGGCGGCGCTCAGGGCAAAGCCCTGCAGGAAGACGGCTAGCATGGGAAATTCCTCGAATGATAAAAGGCGCCGGACGTGGGCGCGTATCGGTCAACACGCGCATCATACGAGGAAGCGATCATTAGGTGAAATTGATGTTTCTAATCAAGTATCAGAGATGCTAATACCCTGTGGGCGCCAGGCCAGCGCCGCCAGATTCGCCCATCGGCGAAAAATTCGCTATCATCCGCCCCTCTCCCCTCCAGCCGGCCGACCGATGTCTACGATTACCGATACCTTCATCGCCCCGCCCTGTCATGACCAGATAGAGATCCTCTATCAGGACGATCATCTGGCGCTGATCAATAAACCCGCCGGGTTGCTCAGCCTTTCGGGCAAAAATCCGCAAAATCTCGACTCGGTGCACTATCGGCTGGTGCAGATCTTCCCCGGATGCACACTGGCGCACCGCCTGGATTTCGGCACGTCCGGGTTGATGGTGGTAGCCCACAATAAGGCCGTCAATGCCGCGCTCTGCCGGCAGTTCAGCGAGCGCACCGTCGGTAAAGTCTACAGCGCGCTGCTCTGCGGCCATGTGGCGGATGACGAAGGGGTGATAGACGCGGCGATCGCCAAAGATCCGGCGCTGTTCCCGCTGATGTCGATTTGCGCCCTTCACGGCAAGCCCGCCCGCTCCCGCTATCGGGTCGTCGAGCGTTTTTATCGTGAAACGGAAGGCGGGATCTCGCTGCCGCTGACGCGGGTGCAGCTTACCCCAGAGACTGGGCGCACCCACCAGCTGCGTATTCACAGCTGGCAATTGGGCCACCCTATTTTAGGCTGCGATCTTTACGGCGGACGCCTGCTGCCGGGCACCGAACAGACGCCACGGCTGATGCTGCACGCCAGCGAACTGGACTTTGTGCACCCCATCAGCGGAGAGCGGATAACCGCTCGTCACGCCGCGCCGTTCTGAACGCGGCTTACCACATCAAATCGTCAGGCACTTTAAAGTCGGCGTACGGATCGTCTTCATCCTGCTCTTCCTGACTCAGCGCGCTGTGCAACACAATGCTGCCCGCATCGCGCTGCGCGATTTTATCGGCGACGCTCGCGGGGATAATCGCGTATTCACACTCTTCCCGGTTCTCGATCAGCAAACGCGCAATGGCGAGGCGGCCATTGATCAGTTGGGTCTGCGTCGCCTTATCCACCAGGATTTTTTTGATCAGGTTGCCGTCGGTAAAGTTAAAACCGATATCGCCTTTCGCCAGCACGATGCGATTCATCTCGATCAGTTGCTTCACCTGCGCCTTGTATTCTTTGGACAGCGCGGCTTGCTTTTGCTGCTCGTTCAACTGCTTATCGCGCTCAAGCTGCGCCTTTTTATTCTCTTCCACCGCCTCTCTGGCCTCACGGGCCTGAACGCGTGATTTTTTAGCCGTTCTTTGGACTTTGGCCATTTTCTTGCTGGTTACCAAGCCCGCTTTGAGCATCTGCTCTTGTAAGGTGAGTTTTGTCATGTTCGTGTCTGAAGCCGTGGGATCATGGAGGGATTATACCCGTAATTTTTCAGGCTGCACCAGGTTGCCGGCCAAACCCACCGGCGGTTTGCGCCGCAGAGCAACGGCGGTAAAACGGCCCGAACGCCCGATCATGAATACCGCTCATGTGGTAATGAAATTAAGTCTCTTTCACTCCCCCAGGGACTCTGGCAAAAATAGACCTCATTAACGACAGACAATATGAAATCGGCTGAATAAAAAAAATAGAAAAACAAGCCATTGAAAGAAATGGATAAATCCAGCCTTCATATCATATAACAGGATGCTATAAGACGATGAATACAGACTTTACCTTTACGATTAAGAGCAGTTCTTTCGACGAAGATTATAACCCTTCTGAAAATACGCGTATCACCACCAACTTTGCTAATTTGGCCAGAGGGAAAAACCGCCGGGAGAACCTGCGCAACACGTTGGTGATGATCGACAATCGCTTTAATGCATTAGCCTATTGGGATAACCCCAAGGCCGATCGCTACTCTGTCGAGCTGGAAATCATCTCGGTTGAGATGCGCATCGAAGATCAGGGCGCCAGCTTTCCGGTTATCGAAATCCTGAAAACCAACATCATCGATAAAAAAACGCAAAAGCGTATCGAGGGCATCGTCGGGAACAATTTCTCGTCTTACGTGCGCGATTACGACTTTAGCGTCTTGCTGCCGGCGCACAATAAAAACGCGGCGGAATTTACCATTCCGGATGATTTCGGCGATTTGCACGGCAATATCTTTAAGCACTTCGTCAATTCAAACGAATACCATGAAAATTTCAGCAAACCGCCGGTGATCTGCCTCAGCGTATCCAGCAAAGACACCTACCATCGGACGGGCAATCAACACCCGGTCTTGGGCGACGAGTATCGGCAAGACGGCGCTTCATTGACCGACCGGTATTTTAAAAAAATGGGCCTGCAGGTGCGCTATTTCATGCCGAAAAATAGCGTTGCGCCCCTGGCGTTTTATTTCCCCGGGGATTTGCTGAGCGATTACACCGATCTGGAACTGATCGGCACCATCAGCACGATGGAGACCTTCCAGAAAATCTATCGGCCTGAAATTTACAATGCCAATTCGGCGGCGGGGCAATGCTATCAGCCAAGCCTGAATAACCAGGATCATTCATTAACCAAGATTGTTTACGATCGCGAAGAGCGTAGCCAGTTAGCGATTGAGCAGGGGAAATTTACGGAAGAGCAATTTATCAAACCCTACAAGCCTATTCTTGAGCAATGGTCTGCTCACTACGCGCTTTGATTCACTTAAATACAGGTCACCTATCATGAAAATATTGCTCCCCACATCGACCGCCGGCAGCTTGCCCAAACCGGTCTGGCTGGCCCAACCGGAAACCCTGTGGTCGCCCTGGAAATTGCAGAATGAAGAACTCATCGAAGGGAAACAGGACGCTCTGCGTTTGTCACTGGCAGAGCAACAACAGGCCGGCATCGATATCGTCAGCGATGGCGAACAAACCCGTCAGCACTTCGTCACGACGTTTATCGAGCATCTCAGCGGCGTCGATTTCGAAAAACGCGAAGTGGTTAAAATCCGCAATCGCTATGAGGCGAGCGTGCCGACGGTCGTGGGGGCGGTCTCGCGTCAAAAACCCGTTTTCGTTGAAGACGCCAAATTTTTACGCCAGCTGACCACACAGCCGATTAAATGGGCCCTGCCGGGGCCGATGACCATGATCGACACACTCTATGACAACCACTATAAAAGCCGCGAGAAATTGGCTTGGGAGTTCGCGAAGATCCTCAATCAGGAAGCCAAAGAGCTCGAGGCCGCAGGCGTCGACATTATTCAGTTTGATGAGCCCGCATTTAACGTGTTCTTTGACGAGGTGAATGACTGGGGTATCGCCGCCCTGGAAAGAGCCATTGAAGGGCTTAAGTGTGAAACCGCCGTGCATATCTGCTATGGGTATGGGATTAAAGCCAATACCGACTGGAAAAAGACGCTGGGCTCGGAATGGCGACAATATGAAGAGGCGTTTCCGAAACTGCAAACGTCCAACATCGATATCATCTCGCTGGAGTGCCATAACTCGCACGTGCCCATGGATCTGCTTGAACTGATCCGCGGCAAAAAGGTGATGGTCGGCGCCATCGACGTAGCGAATCATGCCGTTGAGACGCCGGAGGAAGTGGCCGACACGCTGCGCAAAGCGCTGCAGTTTGTCGATGCCGACAAACTCTATCCGTCGACCAACTGCGGCATGGCTCCCCTGCCTCGTCAGGTCGCCCGCGGCAAGCTGAATGCGTTAAGCGCAGGCGCCGAGATCGTGCGCCGAGAGCTGTTAGCCAAATAACCTTGCCTGCGCCCGCCACAGACACCTCCTGCGGCGGGCGATTATCAGCAATTCCCCCTCCCCGCAACGCCCCCGCTCTGGTGTATACTCGGATTTCTACGCGATGCCAGCCACAGCGGTTTTGGTTCAGGCCTGGCCTGAACAGCCCTCAGCCAGCCCACACCAGCCGAATAACAGTGGAATAACCATGAGCCCAAATACCGCTCGCATCAGCGAAATCATCGATCGCGCCAGGATCTCCCCCTACCAAATCCTGATCCTGACCCTGTGTTTCCTCATTGCCCTGCTGGATGGCTTTGATACCGCCATCATCGGCTATATCGCGCCGGCACTGCGCGAAGAGTGGGATCTGCTGCCCGCTCAGCTCTCTCCCGCCTTCGGCGCGGGGCTGTTCGGCCTGCTGATCGGCAGCCTGCTGTTCGGGCCGATCGCCGACGCCCTCGGCCGCAAACGCGTGCTGCTCGTCGCGGTACTGGTGTTTGGCGGCTGTACTCTGGCTTCGGCCTATACGCATTCGATCGAATCCCTGACCCTGCTGCGCTTCATCACCGGCATTGGCCTCGGAGGCGCGATACCGACCTGCATCACCCTCAGCTCGGAGTACTCACCGGCGCGCCGCCGCATGCTGATGGTCACCTTGAGCTGGAGCGGCTTTACCGCCGGGTTAGCCCTGGGCGGCCTGCTGGCCGGGCAGATCATCCCGGCGTTCGGCTGGCGCGGCCTGCTGCTGGTCGGTGGCATCGCGCCGTTGGCGCTGCTGCCGTTGTTGGCCTGGCAGATGCCCGAATCAGTACGCTTTATGGCCGCCAGCGCCAAACATGCCGATCGGCTGCGACGGGTGGTCGAACGCATCACCGGCCAGCGTTGGACGGGGATAACCATCGTCGATGACGAGCGCCCGGCGCAGGCCAGGTCGCCGATATCACACCTGTTTATCGAAGGCCGCGCCGTACGCACCCTGCTGCTGTGGGCGGCGTTCTTCTGTTCGCTGTTCGTGTTCTACCTGCTCACCAGCTGGCTGCCGACCCTGCTCAAAGACGCCGGTTACGACATCGCCCACGCCTCGCGTATCGGCGCGATGGTGCCGCTCGGCGGCACCCTGGGCGCCATCCTGATGGCGCTGCTGATGGATCGGATCGGGCCTTACCGCGTACTGGCCGTCTCCTACCTGGGCGCCGCGCTGGTGATCGGCGCGACCGGGTATCTGATGGGCGACGTCTACACGCTGGCCGCCGTCGTGTTCCTGATCGGCTTCGGCGTGGCCGGCGCGCAAAACGGCCTGAACCTGGTTTCAGCCACCCTTTATCCGACCGCAGCCCGCGTCACCGGCGTCAGCTGGGCCATGGCCAATGGCCGCTTCGGCTCAATTGTCGGCTCGATGCTCGGCGCCTGGATGATGGCCGCCGCCGGCTCGACGGAAGTGTTCTTCCTCTGGCTGGCGCTGCCGGCGCTGCTGGGCGCCGCCGCCATCTTCCTGCTCTATCGCCTCAGCCTGCGCCGCCGCACGCCGCTCACCGAACCGGCTGCGGGCATCTGACCTCGCGGAAAATAAAAGGCCGAGACGCCATCGGCAGCGTCTCGGCCTGCAGTAAAAAAGGGGGCAAGGCCCCCTTCTGTGTTATTCCGCCTTGGCGGAAGCGTCTTCGGTACGATACAGGTGCACATCCATCTGCGGGAACGGAATGCCGATGTTGTGGGCATCCAGCGCGCGCTTGAAGTTTTCCATCAGATCGAAGTACACGTTCCAGTATTCCGCATTGGTGGTCCAGGAACGGGTCACGAAGTTCAGCGAGGACGGCGCCATCTCGTTCAGACGCACGGTCACGCCTTTGGCGTGCATGATGCGTTTGTCGGCGGCGATCACGTCGCCCAGCACCTTCTTCACCACGTCGATATCGGCGTTGTAGGCCACGCCCACCACGATATCCACGCGGCGGTTCGGTTCGCGGGAGTAGTTGATGATGTTGCCGGCGATGATTTTACCGTTCGGCACCACGATGGTTTTGTTGTCGGCGGTGCGCAGGGTGGTGGAGAAAATCTGCACCTGATCGACGGTACCGGCCACGCCGCCCAGATCGACATATTCACCCACGCGCAGCGGACGGAAGATCACCAGCAGCACGCCGGCGGCGAAGTTGGACAGCGAGCCTTGCAGCGCCAGGCCGACGGCCAAACCGGCGGCACCCAGCACCGCGATCACCGAGGTGGTCTGCACGCCGACGCGCCCCAGCACGGCGATAAAGGTGAACGCCAGCACGCCGTAACGCACGATCGCCGACAGGAAGTCGGCCACCGTGGCGTCGATGCCGCGCAGCTTCATCACGCGGTTCAGCGCATTGCCGACCACGCGGGCCACGATCGAACCGATGATCAGGATAACGATGGCGGCGACGATATTCACCGCGTACTGGATCAACAGATCCTGATTCTTCACCAACCAGTCGCCGGCACCGTTGATGCCGTCTACTACATTCAAATCTTTCATTCGTGTCGTCCTAACTCAGTCCCTAACGGGAGAAACTCGCAAAAATACACTGGCCTCGGCGGCCAGTAGGAAACCACGCCTAAGGGTAACCAACATTAAAGGCTCATGCCAACCATCAGCATTAAAAATAGCCGAAACCGCCGGCCGCTTCTTCTATGCTGAGAACAGCGCGTTGGCCATTTCACGACAAGGGATCCGTTCTTCATGCACATTCGCTCTTCGCTCAAACACTATTGGCAAGTGCGGCCCAGGCTGCTGTTTTCCGTCGGCGCCGGGCTGCTGTGCTTTCTGCTGCTGCCCGCCCAGCTCTCGCTGCTGCAACGCTTGATGATCGGCTGGAATACGCTGGCCTGGCTCTACCTGCTGTTTCTCTGGCGGCTGATGCTGGTCAGCACGCCGCAGCACATTCGCCAAATCGCCCGGCGGCAGGACGAAAGCGCCAGCATGGTGCTGGCGTTAGTCAGCCTCGGCTGCCTGGTCAGCTTACTGGCGATCCTGTTTGAATTGAGCAGCGCCAAACAGGTGGCCGGCTCTCTGAAAACGCTGCATTTGCTCCTGACCGGCGCCACGCTGGCGGTCTCCTGGCTGCTGCTGCCGACCGCCTTCACCATGCACTATGCTCATCAGTTTTATCGCCAGGGCGCACAGCAGGATCCTTTGCCGCTGCTGTTCCCCGGCAATCTCGCCGATCCCACCTATCTGGATTTCGCCTACTTCTCCTTCACCATCGCGGTCGCGTCGCAAACTGCCGACGTGGCGGTCGGCGCCGCGGAGGTACGCAAAATCGCGCTCGTGCAGTCGGTTATTTCGTTCGTGTTCAACATGCTGATCCTGGGCCTGTCGATCAATGTCGGCGCCGGCCTGCTGGGCTGAAAACGAAAAAGGCTCCCCGCAGGAGGGAGCCTTGTACATCATGCAACAGGTGCCGAAGATTACAGAACGTCTACCGCGTTCAGATCTTTGAAGGCCTGCTCCAGACGCGTCACCATGCTGGTTTGCGCTGCGCGCAGCCATACGCGTGGATCGTAGTATTTCTTGTTAGGCTGATCGGCGCCTTTCGGGTTGCCCAGCTGGCCCTGCAGGTAAGCTTCGTTCGCTTTGTAGTACTGCAGGATGCCGTCCCAGGTCGCCCATTGGGTGTCGGTGTCGATGTTCATCTTGATCACACCGTAACCCACAGACTCTTTGATCTCTGCGTCGGTAGAACCGGAACCACCGTGGAACACGAAGTTCAGGCTGTTGTGCGGCAGGTTGAATTTCTTGGACACGTAATCCTGAGAATCGCGCAGGATGGTTGGAGTCAGCTTAACGTTACCTGGCTTGTACACGCCGTGCACGTTACCGAACGATGCAGCGATGGTGAAGCGCGGGCTGATGGCGTTCAGTTTTTCGTACGCGTAAGCCACGTCTTCCGGCTGGGTGTACAGAGCGGAAGCGTCCATATGGCTGTTGTCCACGCCATCTTCTTCACCGCCGGTGCAGCCCAGTTCGATTTCCAGCGTCATGCCGATTTTGGCCATGCGCTTCAGGTAGGCGCTGCAGATCTCGATGTTTTCTTCCAGAGACTCTTCAGACAGATCGATCATGTGGGAAGAGAACAGCGGTTTGCCGGTAGCGGCGAAGTGTTTCTCGCCGGCGTCCAGCAGGCCGTCCAGCCATGGCAGCAGTTTCTTCGCGCAGTGGTCGGTGTGCAGGATCACCGGCACGCCGTAGTGTTCAGCCATCTGGTGAACGTGGTGTGCGCCGGAGATAGCGCCCAGAATCGCTGCGCCCTGAGGCACATCGGTCTTCACGCCTTTGCCGGCGATGAATGCGGCGCCGCCGTTGGAGAACTGAACGATGACCGGCGCGCGCACTTTAGCCGCGGCTTCCAGCACTGCGTTGATGGAGTCGGTACCCACGCAGTTTACCGCTGGCAGCGCAAAGTTGTTCTCTTTAGCAACTGCGAAGACTTTCTGAACGTCATCACCCGTGATGACACCCGGTTTTACGAAATCAAAAATTTTAGACATGTTACTTTGTCCTGTTTCGTCGGCCGTAGATGGATGTAAATCGATGTTTTCACGCCGCGCAGCATTTGCCGCGCGGTATAAAACAAACGGGCGGCTTTCGCCTCCCGTTGTCTGAATTACTGCTTAGCGCGCTCTTCCAGCATCACGACTGCAGGCAGCGGTTTCCCTTCAACGAATTCCAGGAATGCGCCACCGCCGGTGGAGATGTAGGAGATTTTGTCAGCGATACCGAACAGATCGATGGCTGCCAGAGTGTCGCCGCCGCCAGCGATAGAGAAAGCGTCGCTATCGGCGATCGCGCGGGCGACAATTTCGGTGCCCTTACGGAAGTTAGGGAACTCGAATACGCCAACCGGGCCATTCCACAGAATGGTTTTGGCGTTCTTCAGGATAACGGCCAGACGCTCGGCAGAGACGTCGCCCATATCCAGAATTTGCTCGTTGTCCTGGATCTCGTTGGCCTGCTTCACGGTCGCGGTCGCGGTCTCAGAGAACTCGGTCGCCACGCGCACGTCGGTCGGCACCGGAATGTCGCAGGTTTCCAGCAGTTTCTGCGCGTTCGGGATCAGATCCGGTTCGTACAGGGACTGGCCCACGTTGTTGCCCTGCGCCGCCACGAAGGTGTTGGCAATGCCGCCGCCGACGATCAGCTGATCGGCGATTTTGGACAGGGAATCCAGCACGGTCAGTTTGGTGGAGACTTTAGAACCGCCCACGATGGCGACCATCGGACGGGCCGGGTTACCCAGGGCTTTGCCCAGCGCTTCCAGCTCGGCGGACAGCAGCGGGCCGGCACAGGCGACAGGCGCGAACTTGCCCACGCCGTGGGTGGAAGCCTGCGCGCGGTGCGCGGTGCCGAACGCGTCCATCACGTACACGTCGCACAGCGCCGCGTATTTCTTGGACAGGGTTTCGTCATCTTTCTTCTCGCCCTTGTTGAAACGGACGTTTTCCAGCACCACCAGTTCACCTTCGGCGACGTCGACGCCATCCAGATAATCCTTCGCCAGACGCACTGGGGATTTCAGGTGATCTTTCAGGTAGTTGACCACAGGCAGCAGGGAGAATTCTTCGTTGTACTCGCCTTCGGTAGGACGACCCAGGTGGGAGGTTACCATCACGCGGGCGCCTTGCTTCAGCGCAGCTTCGATAGTCGGCAGGGAAGCGCGGATACGCGCGTCGGAAGTCACTTTACCGTCTTTTACCGGCACGTTCAGATCGGAGCGGATCAGTACGCGTTTACCCGCCAGATCCAGATCGGTCATCTTAATTACAGACATGGTGAACCCTCTTTATTGAATCTCTATAAAATTGCCTGAGCAGCGCGCCAATCACGCCGGCGCCGCCGTACTAGAAACCGCTGGCGGCCATTGCCCGTGTTGTATCCAACATCCGATTGGCAAAGCCCCATTCATTGTCGCACCAGACCAAGGTCTTTATCAGGTGCTGCCCGCTGACCCGGGTCTGCGTACCGTCGACGATAGCGCTGTGCGGGTCATGGTTAAAATCGATCGAGACCAATGGTAATTCCGTGTAGTCAACTATACCACGAAATGATTCCCGTGCGGCCTTTTGCAACAGCTGGTTGACCTCCGCCACCTTCACCGCGGCGCTCACGCTGACGCTAAGATCGATAGCCGTCACGTTGATGGTCGGCACGCGCACCGAGATAGCCTCGAAGCGATCGCAAAACTGCGGGAAGATGCGGGTGATGCCCGCGGCCAGCTTGGTATCGACCGGAATGATCGACTGGCTCGCCGCGCGGGTGCGCCGCAAATCCGCGTGATACGCGTCGATCACCGGCTGATCGTTCATCGCCGAGTGAATGGTGGTCACGGTGCCGGACTCGATGCTGTAGGCGTCGTCCAGCAGCTTGATCACCGGAATAATGCAGTTGGTGGTGCACGAGGCGTTGGACACGATGCGATGTTCCGCCAGCAGCGTCTGATGGTTGACGCCGAACACGATGGTGGCGTCCAGATCGTTGCCGCCCGGATGGGCGAACAGCACTTTCTTCGCCCCCGCCGCCAGATGGGCCTCGCCATCCGCCCGGCTGCCGTACACGCCGCTGCAGTCCAGCACCACGTCGACGCCCAGTTCGCCCCAGGGCAACTGCTCCACCGCCGGTTGGTGCAACAGGCGAATCGCGTCGTCTCCGACGCTCAGCGTGTCGCACTCTTGCCGCACATCCCAGGCGAAGCGGCCATGGCTGGAGTCGTACTTCAGCAGATGGGCCATGCCTTCGGCGTTCGCCAGCTCATTGATCGCCACCACGGAGATTTCCGCCCGTCGGCCCGATTCGTACAGTGCGCGCAATACGCTGCGGCCGATGCGGCCAAAGCCGTTTATCGCTATGCGGATGGTCATGCTGCTCCTGAAAAAGGGCCGTCCACGCCGGGTTGACTCACCGGCGCCGCCCGGCGCTGACTGGTTGTCTCACTAACCCGCATAGAGTAGTGGATCGTACCGCCCGCTGTGAATCGCCGAGTTTGCATTATTCCCGCGCTTCAGCGGTTTTTCACCGCCGTCACATCGGCATTTCTGTCGAAGAGTGCTTCAACTGAAACGCTTCAGCTGAGCATAAACCAAAGTTTTGGCAAAAGGAACACGTGCGACAGTTCCTCAGGTAACGGACGGGAATTTTACGAGCATAAGATGATCTGGCGCACATTTTTGGCCTTAAGACCGCGACGGATTTTCACTCGCCGGCACCGTTTCGCCGTAGTGCTCACGAAAATAGTCGCGCAGAAATTCGACGGTCACCCGCACTTTCGCCGACGTTGCCAGCCGGGAAACGTACACCGCCCAGATATTGGCCGGCTGATAATACTCCGGCAGGATGTGCACCAGTCGGCCGCTGTCGATGTTCTCTTTCACGTCCCAGGCGGAACGCAGCGCGACGCCCTGCCCGTCCAGGCACCACTGATGCACGATCTCGCCGTGGTTCGACGCCAGCGCGCCCGTCACCTTTACCGTTTCTTCACCGCTCGGCCCCTGCAGCCGCCACAGCCCGAACGGATGATCGCGTTCTTTGATCACCAGACAGGAACGGCCCGCCAGCTCCGCCGGGTTTTTCGGCGCCCCGTGGCGCTGCAGGTACGCCGGCGAAGCGCACAGGATGCGCTGGTTGTCCGCCAGCTTGCGCGCAATAAGATTGGGGGCGATATCGTCGCCGATGCGGATATCCAGATCGAAACCTTCGCTGACCAGATCCACCAGCCGATCGGAAACGTCGAGCCGCAGTTCCAGCTGCGGATACTGCCGCGCCAGCGCCGACAGCGCCGGCGCGACGAAACGCCGGCCAAAGCCGAAGCTGCTGACCACTCGCAGCATGCCCTGCGGCGCCTGGCGCACTTCGGACAGCTCGTCCATCATCTGATCGACATCGTTGAGAATGCGCTGCGCCCATTCGTAGATGCGCTCGCCGTCTTCGGTGATCGCCACCCGCCGCGTGGTGCGGTGCAGCAACGACACGTCCAGCGTCTTCTCCAACAGCGCGATGCGCTTGCTGATAAAGGCCGGCGAAACGCCCAACTCTTCGGCGGCGGCAGCAAACCCGGCGCGGCGCGCCACCAGCACGAACACCCGCAGGTCACTCAGGATCGGCATATTGTTCATGATTCGTGTTTTATGTTTCACCGTTTTCAGGATTGATTAACAGTTAGTCAATTATAGGATAACAGTGTTGTCAATCTCCCCTACCTACAAATGAGACCTCTGTATGAGCAAAACTTACAAGATTGCCGCCATCCCCGGGGACGGGATCGGGCGGGAAGTGTTGCCGGAAGGCATACGAGTATTGCAGGCGGCGGCGGCGCGCTGGGATCTGTCGCTGGAATTCGCCACCTTCGAGTGGGCCAGCTGCGACTACTACCAGCACCACGGCCAGATGATGCCGGACGACTGGTTCGAGCAACTGAAAGGCTTCGACGCCATCTATTTCGGCGCCGTCGGTTGGCCGGACACGGTGCCCGACCATATCTCGCTGTGGGGTTCGCTGCTGAAATTCCGGCGCGACTTCGAACAGTACGTCAACCTGCGTCCGGTGCGGCTGTTTCCCGGCGTGCCCTGCCCGCTGGCGAACAAGCAGCCGGGCGATATCGATTTCTACGTGGTGCGCGAAAATACCGAAGGGGAATACTCCTCGCTCGGCGGACGGATGTTCGAAGGCACCGAACGCGAGATGGTGATCCAGGAATCGGTCTTCACCCGTCAGGGCGTGGACCGCATCCTGAAGTACGCCTTTGAGCTGGCGCAACAGCGCCCGCGCAAACGCCTGACCGCCGCCACCAAGTCCAACGGCATGGCCATCAGCATGCCGTACTGGGATGAGCGCGTGGCGGAGATAGCGCGCCAATACCCTGATATCACCTGGGACAAACAGCACATCGATATTCTGTGCGCGCGTTTCGTGCTGAACCCCGAACGCTTCGATGTGGTGGTCGCCTCCAACCTGTTCGGCGATATTTTGTCGGATCTCGGCCCGGCCTGCACCGGCACCATCGGCATCGCCCCCTCGGCCAACCTGAACCCGGAGCGCAACTTCCCGTCGCTGTTCGAGCCGGTGCACGGCTCGGCGCCGGACATTTTCGGCAAAAACATCGCCAACCCGATCGCCATGATCTGGAGCGGCGCGATGATGCTGGACTTCCTCGGCGACGGCGATGCCCGCTACCGCCAGGCGCACGACGGCATCCTGCAGGCGATTGAGCGCATTATCGCCGACGGGCCGCGCACGCCGGACATGCGCGGCGACGCCTCCACCCAGCAAGTCGGCCAGGCGATCGCCGCCCTGCTGCAACGCTGAACGCCGCAGATTTTCCCGTGCAGGGCGCCCTTCCGCGCCCTGCTTTGCCACGTCCGTTTTTCCGCTTCGATCGCTGCCGCAAATCCGTTGAAAACCACCGCAGAAGGCACGCCAATACCCCGGTCAAGATCACAACAAATTGTTTACATACTGTGTTTTATCCTTTTACAGATGCCCTAATTGTGGCCCTCCTGTAATTTGTGCACACTCGAAAATGTTAATGAAGAGTGAATATTCCCGGTAGCGACCTACCGGGCCGTTTGCTCCTCGCGGTGTAACAAAACAAATGGTTCAAGCCAATAAGGCCCGGGCGCACCCTACGCTTTGCGCACCGGCCCACCACCGATAACAGGAGTTCACTCCCATGCAGAGCAATCCCAAAAAGGATGTCACGCTCATCGCCATCAGCCTGTGCAGCATTGCGCTGATCGCCCTTTGCCTGATGCTCTTTCCGGCTCAATCCGCGCTTATCGCCAACACCATTTTCAACGGCGTCACCCGGCTGTTCGGTTCAACCATTCAAATCCTGGTGCTGATCGCCCTGCTGGTGGTGCTGTATCTGGCGTTGAGCAAATACGGCAATATCCGCCTCGGCGAAGGCAAACCGCAATACTCCACGCTGGCCTGGCTGTTCATGTTCATCTGCGCTGGCCTGGGCTCGTCCACCCTGTACTGGGGGGTGATGGAATGGGCGTATTACTACCAGACGCCGGGGCTGAACATCGCGCCGCGCACCCCGAAGGCGCTGGAATACAGCATCAGCTACTCCTTCTTCCACTGGGGCCTGAGCGCCTGGGCGACCTACGCCCTCGCCTCGCTGATCATGGCCTATCACTTCCACGTGCGTAAGAACAAAGGGCTCAGCCTGTCGGGGATCATTTCCGCCATCACCGGCGTGCGCGCCAACGGCCCGGTCGGGCGGGCGGTGGATCTGATCTTCCTGGTCGCCACCGTCGGCGCCCTCACCATTTCACTGGTGCTGACCGCCTCCACCTTTACCCGCGGGCTGACGGCGCTGACCGGCATCCCGGACAACTTCGCGGTGCAGGCGACGGTGATCCTGCTGGCGGCGGTGATCTTCTGTCTCAGCTCTTACATCGGCATCGACGGCGGCATGCAGCGCCTAAGTAAAATGGTCGGCTGGGGCGCATTCGCTTTCGCCGGGCTGGTGCTGCTGGTCGGCCCGACCGAATTCACCATCAACAACACCATCAACGCCATCGGCCTGACGGCGCAAAACTTTCTGCAGATGAGCCTGTTCACCGATCCGATGGGCGACGGCAGCTTCAGCCGCAGCTGGACGGTGTTCTACTGGCTGTGGTGGATCTCCTATACCCCGGGCGTGGCGATGTTCGTCACCCGCGTCTCGCGCGGCCGCAAGATTAAAGAAGTGATCTGGGCGTTGCTGCTCGGCAGCACCCTCGGCTGCTGGTTCTTCTTCGGCTCGCTGGAAAGCTACGCCATGCACCAGTTCATCAGCGGGCAGCTCAACGTGCCGGAGATCCTCAGCACCCAGGGCGGCGAAACCGCCGTGCAGATGCTGCTGACGGCGCTGCCGCTCGGCAAGCTGTTCCTCGCCGCCTATCTGTTCATCATGATCATTTTCCTGGCCTCGCACATGGACGCCGTGGCCTACACCATGGCCGCCACCAGCACCCGCAACCTGCAGGAGGGGCAAGATCCCAGCCCGATGCTGCGGCTGTTCTGGTGCGTGGTGATCACCCTGATCCCGCTGTCGATCCTGTTTACCGGCGCCTCGCTGGACACCATGAAAACCACGGTGATCCTGACCGCACTGCCGTTCCTGCTGGTGCTGCTGGTGAAAACCTACGGTTTCGCCCGCTGGCTGAAGCAGGACTACGCGGCCATCCCGGCGCACCTGATCGAAAGCAGCCCGCCAACGCTGCCCGAAGCGCCGCCGGCCGGCGAACTCTCCGCTCCATCGTCGTATCAACCGCGCCCTATGGCGAAATGACAATAAGAAAAGAGGAAGGTTAACTTATGAGCACGCTGATCCCTGAATTTACCTTACCGAAAGATTTCTGCGCCGACGCCCGTGAGGCCTACACCATACCGGCCCGGTTCTACACCCACCAGGCGGCGTTCGAGCACGAAAAAGAGCAGGTGTTCGCCACCAGTTGGATCTGCGTGGCGCACCGCAGCGAGCTTACCCAACCGAACGACTACATCACCCGCGAGATCATCGGTGAAAACATTCTGGTGGTGCGCGGCCGCGATAACGTGCTGCGCGCCTTTTACAACGTCTGCCCGCACCGCGGCCACCAACTGCTGGCGGGCGACGGCCGGGCGAAGAACGTCATCACCTGCCCTTATCACGCCTGGGCGTTCAAGCTGGACGGCGAGCTGGCGCACGCGCGCAACTGTGAAAACGTGCAGAACTTCGATAAGGAAAACTCGCACCTGGTGCCGGTGCGGGTTGAAGAGTACGCCGGGTTTATTTACGTCAATCTGGACTCGCAGGCCGGCACGGTGGAAGACCAACTGCCGGGCCTCGGCGCCAAAGTGCGCGAAGCCTGCCCGCAGGTCGACGATCTCAAGCTGGCGGCGCGTTTCGTCACCCGCACCCCGGCCAACTGGAAGAACATCGTCGACAACTACCTCGAGTGCTACCACTGCGGCCCGGCGCATCCCGGTTTCGCCGACTCGGTGCAGGTCGATCGCTACTGGCACACCCTGCACGGCAACTGGACGCTGCAGTTCGGCTACGCCCGTCCCTCCGAGCAGTCGTTCAAGTTTGAAGAGGGCAAAGAATCCAGCTTCCACGGCATCTGGCTGTGGCCGTGCACCATGTTCAACATGCCGCCGCTGGAAGGCATGATGACGGTGATCTATGAGTTCCCGGTCGATGCGGAAACCACCCTGCAGCACTACGACATCTACTTCACCAACACCGATTTGAGCGACGAACAGCTCAAACTGATCGACTGGTACCGCGACGTGTTCCGCCCGGAAGATTTGCGGCTGGTGGAAAGCGTGCAAAAAGGCCTGAAGTCGCGCGGCTATCGCGGCCAGGGGCGCATCATGGCCGACGGCGCCGGCAGCGGCGTCAGCGAACACGGCATCGCCCACTTCCACAACCTGCTGGCGCAGGTTTATCAACCTTGATGCGACGGGGCCCGCGGGCCCCTTTCCCCTGACTTGTGAGGTTCTTGTGAAAATTTCCGATCGGGCGCTATTCCGCCAACAGGCATATATCAACGGCCAATGGCGCGACGCCGACAACCAGGAAACCCTGCCGGTGAGCGATCCCGCCACCGGCCAACTCATCGGCAGCGTGCCCAACATGGCGACGGCCGAAACCCAACGGGCGATCGACGCCGCCCAGCAGGCGCTGGAAGGCTGGCGCGCGCTGCCGTCGCAACAGCGCGCGCAGCTGTTGCGACGCTGGTTCGAACTGATGCTGGAGCACCAGCAGGATCTGGCCAACCTGATGACGCTGGAGCAAGGCAAACCGCTGGCGGAATCGCTGGGCGAGATCCGCTACGCCGCCTCCTTTATCGAATGGTTCGCCGAACAGGCCAAGCGCGCCAACGGCGACATCATTCCTTCGCCGAGCAGCGATAAACGCCTGATGGTGCTGAAACAGGGCATCGGCGTGTGCGCGGCGATCACGCCCTGGAACTTCCCGGCGGCGATGATCACCCGCAAGGCCGCGCCGGCGCTGGCGGCCGGCTGTACGCTGGTGGTCAAACCCGCCAACGAAACCCCTTATTCGGCGCTGGCGATGGCCGAGCTGGCCGAGCGCGCCGGCATTCCCGCCGGGGTGTTCAACGTGGTGACCGGCAACTCGCAGGCGATCGGCGCCGAGCTGACCCGCCACCCGCAGGTGCGCAAACTCAGCTTTACCGGCTCCACGCCGGTGGGCAGGCTGCTGATGCGCCAGAGCGCGGACACCATCAAGAAAGTGTCGCTGGAGCTGGGCGGCAATGCGCCGTTCATCGTATTTGACGATGCGGACATCGATGCCGCAGTGGAAGGCGCGCTGATCGCCAAGTATCGCAACGCCGGGCAGACCTGCGTCTGCGTCAACCGGTTCTACGTGCAGCGCGGCGTTTACCCGCAGTTCGCCGAGAAGTTTGTCGCCCGCGTGGCGGCACTGCAGGTCGGCAACGGCTTCGAAGCCGGCGTACAGATTGGCCCGCTGATCAATCGCAAGGCGCGCGATAAGGTGTTGGAGCTGCTCGATGACGCGCTGAGCAAAGGCGCTCAGGTGCTGACCGGCGCCACGCCGCACGCGCTGGGCGGCAATTTCTTCACCCCGACGGTGCTGGGCAACGTGCAGCCCGGCTCGCTGCTGCTGGAAGAAGAGATCTTCGGCCCGGTCGCGCCGCTGGTGATATTCGATGACGAAGCCGAGGCGATCCGCCAGGCCAACGACACCATTTACGGCTTGGCCGCTTACTTCTACACCCGCGATGCGGCGCGCATCTGGCGCGTTTCGGAACGGCTGGAGTACGGCATGGTCGGCATCAATACCGGGCTTATCTCCAACGAGGTGGCGCCGTTCGGCGGGGTGAAACAGTCGGGGCTGGGGCGTGAAGGCTCCGAATACGGCATCGAAGACTATCTGGAGCTCAAATACCTGTGCCAGGCGGTATAACTTTTTCATGCGCGGGGACGCCCGCGCTTTGGAGCCAATGAATGACCAGCTATCAGATGCTTGATGTCCGCATCGTCGACATCGAAACCGTCACCGCACGGGTCAAGCGCTTTACCCTGGCGGATCCGCAAGGCCGGCCGCTGCCCGCCTTCAGCGGCGGCAGCCACATCATCGTGCAAATGCAGGACGGCGAGCAGCGCTACAGCAACGCCTATTCGCTGCTCAGCTCACCGTTCGAACTCGAGCATTACCAGATCGCCGTTCGGCGCGAGTCTCCTTCCAAAGGCGGTTCCGACTTCATGCATGACCGGCTGGCGGTCGGCGATACGCTGACCATCAGCACCCCGAATAACCTGTTCGCGCTGGCGCCGGAAGCGCAACATCACGTGCTGATCGCCGGCGGCATAGGCATCACGCCGTTTATGGCTCATCTGCATGAGCTGCAACGCAGCGGCCAACGCTACCATCTGCACTACTGCTTCCACAGTGAAGAGCACAACGCCTTCCAGCAGCAGCTGATGCAAGCGCCGTTCGCAGACAACGTCAGTTGCCATGTCTCCAGCCTTGGCGGCCGGTTGGATCTGGCGCGCACGCTGGCCGATGTGGAACCCGGCGCCCATATCTACGTCTGCGGCCCGGCGGCGCTGAACGAAGCGGTCTACCGGATCGCCGCCGAACGGGGTATCGATGCCGGTCGCTTGCACAGCGAAGCCTTTGCCGCCGAAGACACGGCGGGCGGCGCCTTTACACTGGTGCTGGCTCGATCGGGTATTGAGCTTGAAGTGGCGCAAGACATGACCATCCTGCAGGCGCTGGAAAACAGCAAGGCGGCCAGGGTCGAGTGCCTGTGCCGCGAAGGCATTTGCGGTACCTGCGAAACCCGCATCGTCGAAGGGGAAGCCGATCACCGCGATCAGTATCTCAGCGAGGAAGAACGCGCGGCGCAGCAGACCCTGTTGATCTGCTGCTCGCGCGCCAAAGGCAGCCGGCTGGTGCTGGATTTGTAAAAGGAGCGCCCGCAACGGCGGGCGTCCTGGTTAAGCTTTCGGGAATATCCACAGATGCTCGGCCGGCAGGGAGAGCCGGCACAGCGCCTGATCGCGCGCCTCGTGGCCATAGGCGCGTACCACGAAATCTTCGGCCACGGTGCGGAACAGGTATTCCCAGCGATCGCCGAGATACATGCTGGTCAGCAACGGCAGCTCAAGCTGATTACCCTGTGGATCTTCACCCAACCGCACGCGCTCCACGCGGATCACCGCCGTGCCCTCCTGTCCGACCTGCACGCCTTCGCCCGCTTTGCCCCACAGCGCCCAATCCTTACCTTCGATGCGCGCCCGGCCATCTTCCAGCGCCACGATCTTGCCAGGCAACCGGTTGTTGCTGCCCATGAATTCGGCGGTGAACAGCGTGGCGGGCGAACCGTACATCTCCTGCGGCGTGCCCTGCTGTTCGATTTTGCCGTTATTGAGCAGCAGGATGCGATCGGAAATGGCCATCGCCTCGTTCTGATCGTGGGTCACCATCAGCGCCGACAGACCGAGCTTGATGATCAGCTCGCGCAGAAATACCCGCGCTTCTTCGCGCAGCTTGGCGTCGAGGTTGGACAGCGGCTCATCCAGCAGGATCACCGGCGGGTTGTAGACCAGCGCACGGCCGATCGCCACCCGCTGCTGCTGGCCGCCGGAGAGCTGGTGCGGATGACGCTTGGCCAAATGCCCCAGCCCGAGCTGATCCAGCACCGCCTGTACCCGTTGGGCGATTTCCGCCGAGGCGGTCTTACGCAGCTTCAGCGGATAAGCGACGTTCTCAAACACCGTTTTGTGCGGCCACAGGGCGTAGGACTGAAACACCAGCCCCAGGTTGCGCTCTTCGGCGGGAATTTCGCTGCGCGCGCTGCCGTTGTAAACCGCGCTGTCGCCGATGACGATTCGCCCCTGGCTCGGCTTCTCCAGCCCGGCCACCGCCCGCAGCAACGTGGTTTTGCCGCTGCCCGACGGGCCCAGCAGCGAGACCACTTCGCCCCGTTTCAGATCCATCGACACCCCTTTCAGCACCGGGTTGTCGCCATAGGTCAAATGCAGGTTCTCTACCGAAAGTTCAATCATGTAATTTCACTCCAAAGCGCAAGGCGATCCCCAGCCCCAGCACCACCAGCAGGATATTGATGAACGACAGCGCGGCGACGATATCGATGGCGCCCGCGGCCCACAGGGAAACCAGCATCGAGCCGATGGTTTCCGTGCCCGGAGACAGCAGATAAACCCCGGTGGAATATTCGCGTTCAAAGATCAGGAACATCAGCAGCCAGGAGCCGATCAGGCCGTAGCGCGACAGCGGAATGGTAACGTGTCGGGTGATCTGGCCGCGGCTGGCGCCGGCGCTGCGCGCGGCTTCCTCCAGTTCCGGCCCCACCTGCAGCAGCGTGGAAGAGATCAGCCGCAGGCCATAGGCCATCCACACCACGGTGTAGGCCAGCCAGACGCTGAAGATGGTGCTGCGCAGCGAACGCAGCCAGACGATCACGTTCTCGCGCAGCCATTCGGCCATCGGCAGCACGGACAGCCAGCCTTCCTTGAGCGATTTATCCAGCCACATCGGCAGGAACAGGAACACCCACAGGAACGCCAAACCGGCCAGCAGCCCCGGCACCGCGCGCGGCACCAGCACGCTGTAGTCGAGGAAGCGCGTGGCGCCGTCCGGCTTGCGGTGCATCGCGATGCCGATAAACAGATAGCACGCGACCGCCAGCGCCCCGCCGATCACCCCGATCGCCATCGAGTTGACGATGGCGCGCAGCAGGTTGGGCTGCGCCCAGATGGTGCGGAAGGTGTTGATCGACAGTTCGTCCCAGACAGACACGCCGACGCCCCAGTTGGAGATAAAGGCGCGCAGCACCACGCCGATCAGCGGCACGCCGATGGTCACGGTCAGCCAGAACATCACCACCGCGCCGGCCACCCAGCGCCATTTGCCCAGCGGCAACGCGCGCGCCTGCGAGGCTTTGCCCTTGACGGTGACGAAACGGTTGGCGGTACGCATCAGCCTGCGCTGCAGCATCACCAACGGAATGGTGATGCAGATCAGCACCACTGCTACCGCCGCCATCAGGTGGTAAGACGGCGTGCCCAGCTTGTTGGTCAACTGATACAGGTAGGTCGCCAGCACCAGGTTGCCCTCCGGATCGCCCAACACCAGCATCAGGCCGAACACCTCCAGCCCGAGGAAGAACAGCAGCACCCCGGCGTACAGGATAGACGGCCGCACCATCGGCAGGCTGACGGCGGTCATCACCTGCAGCGGCGTAGCGCCGGCGGTGCGCGCCGCTTCTTCAACGTCGGAGCCCACGCTGCGCAGCGCCGAGGAGATGTACAGGTAGGCATGGGGCACGTGCGTCAACCCGGCGATAACCACGATGCTGGCCATCGAATAGATGTTCCACGGCACGAAGCCCAGCAGCGCCTCCGCCCACAGCGAGAAGAAGCCTACCGGCCCCGCCGCCACCACGTAACCGAAACCCAGCACCATCGGCGACACGAAGATCGGCACCAAAATCAGCGGTTCGATAATTCGCCGCCCCGGCAGATCGGTGCGCACCATCAGGAAGGCCAAAATACCGCCGAGCGGGATGGCGATAATCACCAGGCCGAATGCCAGAATAAAACCGCTTTTCAGCGCCTTGTAGAAATCCGGGTCGGTAAAGATGAACTCGAAGGCCTCCAGGCTGAAGACCTTGGAGGGAGAGAAAAACGGTGCCGAGAGGAAGCTTTGAATGATGATAAACGACAGGGGGACATAGATAACCAGCGCGGTTATCAACACCACCAGGCCGCGCGGCAGGCTCTGCCACTTTCTGCGCCATGCTTGCATAAATGCTCCCTATGGTTGTAAACGACGACCAAAGGGCGCGCGCCTGTACGTCAGGCGCGCGTCCGAATGCAGTCCCTGTTATTTCGCCGCGGCGCGCGCCATTGTTTGATGTAGTCGAGACGCTTGGCCGGCTGCAAATACTCCAGCAGGCTGTCGTCGACCGGGATCGGCTTGAGCGCGTTGCCCAGCAGCTTGGTCATGCCGTCGATGTCGTTCTTGCCTTCGACATCGTTGCGGATCGAAGGGATATCAGCCTGATTGGCGAGAATATTTTGCCCTTTCTCCGACAGCACGTAGTCGAACCACAGCTTGGCGGCGTTAGGGTGACCGGCTTCTTTGCTGATGAAGCTCACGCGCGACAGCACCAGGGTATAGTCTTTCGGATAGACGATGCCGAGCGACGGATCGCTCTTGGCGCGGGCCTCGGCGTATGAACCGAGGATATTGAAGCCGATCAGGTTTTCACCGGAGGAAACGCGTTCCATCATGGTGCCGGTGGAGGATTGCACCGCCAGGCCACCCTTGGCCACGTCGGCCAGCGTTTTGAAGTAGTTGGGATCGGCCTTGAAGTCCTGCACCGACAGCATGAAGCCGACGCCGGATTTTTCGATGTCGTAAGTGGTGACTTTCTTCTTGAATTTGTCCGTCTGGCCGGCGATCAGCTTGGCCAGCGCCGCATGCGAATCCGGCACATCGCCTTGCGGGATCAGGCGTTTGTTATAGATAAACACCACCGGCTCATAGGTGGTGCCATACACCTTATCTTGCCATACCGCCCATTTCGGCAGTTGAGCCTGCTCGGGAGAGGCGTATTCCTGCGCGTAATCGCCCGCCAGTTTCAAAATGGTGTCCATCGACGAACTCCACACCACGTCGCCGCTGGTGCCGCCGGCCGCCTGCTCGCTGATAAAGCGGTTATACAGTTCGGTGCTGTTCATGTCGTTGTATTCGACCTTGATGCCCGGATACAACGCCTCGAACCCCTGGATCAGCGGCGCCGCCGCCTTGGTGTCGGTGGTCGAGTAAATCACCACCTTGCCTTCTTTCTTCGCGCCGTCGACCAGTTTCTGGTAGTCGGCGGGGTAGCCCGCCGGGAAGGCCGCATAGGCGGAAACGGAGCCCAGTAAGGTGATTGCAGCCACGGTAGCGCTGATTTTTTTCATCATCATCCATCCCCAGATCACATTTAATAAACCAAAAATTAACATACAGTTAATAATTGCGACGAGGCAACGGCGTTGCTTGTTATCTTTCGGTTTTGTGAGGTTGGACGTTTTTCAGTCAATACCCACGCCCGGCGGCGCGGGCTTTACGGCGCTTCCTGTCGCAAACTATTCGGCCAGGCGAGAACGCCGCAGCAGGCGAATTCGCTGTACGATGGCGACCCTGCAACGTCAGAACAAAGCCGGCATTCGACCCGCGATATGCCGATCTTTTTCCCCCGTAAACCGGTCGAAGACGGCCACGTCTCTTTCAAGCCGCACATCGAAATTCCGCTGTCGATAGACAGGGTGGCGCGCTAACGCGCTGCCGGGTCGGCCGCCATGATCCCTCTGTGCAGCCGGTTCACGCCAGGATAAACAGCGCTGTATTAATCAGGTTTTTGTCGCCGAATTATTATATCCTGCCGGACGAAAATTTTTGCGGGCGTACGCAGCCCCACGCGCCTCCTTCTGCAGCGCTTCATTTCGCAGCCAGGCCGTTTATTTCATGAATACAGGCAGTGCCATACCGTTATGACCAAGAGTTTATCCCCGAAAGACATTATCGCCCTGGGCTTTATGACCTTCGCCCTGTTTGTCGGCGCCGGCAACATCATTTTCCCCCCGCTGGTGGGGCTACAGTCCGGTGAACATCTGTGGCCGGCCGCCCTCGGGTTTATGGTGACCGCCGTCGCTCTGCCGGTGATCGCCGTGATCGCGCTGGCGCGCGTCGGCGGCAGCATCAGCCTGCTGACCGGCCCCATCGGCCGCACCGCCGGCCTGCTGTTGGCGACCGTCTGCTATCTGGCGCTCGGCCCGCTGTTCGCCACCCCGCGAACCGCCAATGTTTCTTTCGCCCTCGGCATCGCGCCCTTCACCGGCGACGGCGACCTGCCGCAGTTCATCTACAGCCTGCTGTTCTTTACCCTGGCGATGGTTGTGTCGCTGTATCCCGGCCGCTTGCTCGATAACGTCGGCCATATTCTGGCGCCGCTGAAAATTCTGGCGCTGGCCGCGCTCGGCATCGCCGCCCTGGTGTGGCCCGCCGGTGCGCCGGTCTCCGCCGTCGGCAGCTATCAGGCCGCGGCGTTTTCCACCGGCTTCGTGCAGGGTTATCAAACCATGGACACGCTGTCGGCGCTGATGTTCGGCTCGATTATCGTCACCGCCGCCCGCTCGCGCGGCGTCAGCGACAGCGGCCTGCTGCTGCGCTACACCCTGTGGGCCAGCCTGATCGCCGGCGTCGGCCTGACGCTGGTCTATATCTGCATGTTCAAGCTCGGCGCCGGCAGCGGCAGCCTGGTCGGCAGCGGTGCTCAGGATGGCGCGGCAATCCTGCACGCCTATGTGCAGCACACCTTCGGCGATCTGGGCAGCGTCTTTATGGCGGTGCTGATGTTCATCGCTTGCCTGGTGACAGCGGTCGGCATGACCTGCGCCTGCGCGGACTTCTTCTCCCGCTACCTGCCGCTCTCTTATCGCACGCTGGTGGTCATCCTCGCCCTCTTCGCCATGTTGGTTTCCAACATGGGGCTGGCCAATCTGATCCGCGTCTCACTGCCTGTACTGACGGCGATCTACCCGCCTTGCATCGCGCTGGTGTTGCTCAGCTTCAGCCAGAACCGCTGGCGCAGCGCCAGACGCGTCTTCGCGCCGGTGATCGCTACCAGCCTGGTGTTCGGCCTGGCCGATGGCCTGAAGGCTTCAAGCTTCAGCGGCCTGCTGCCCACCTGGTTCGATAAGCTGCCGCTGGCCGAGCAGGGTCTGGTCTGGCTGCAGCCTACGCTGTTGGTGCTGTTGCTGGCGGCGGCTTACGACCGGTTGCGCAGCGCCGAAAGCGTCAAGGCCGCGTCGTAATCGCGATTTCCGCCCATAAAAAAAGCCGGTCATGATGACCGGCTTTTTTATCGGCTTGCGCCCGGCGGCTTACTTCAGCAGCGCCTGCGCCTTGGCCACCACGTTGTCCACGGTGAAGCCGAACTCGGCGAACAGCTGCTCCG
>NZ_JADNRO010000007.1:0-289530 GCF_019913725.1 Serratia sp. EWG9 | reverse complement strand
CGCGCCGGCGAGCGCCCGGCCGAGGCGGCGCCGACCTCGAGCGGGCTGTTCGGCCGCGCCGCGCTGAGCAAGCCCGGCGTGATGATGGGCCATTGGGACAACCCGCTGATCGCCGCCGCTATCCCGGTCCTGCTGCAGGTAGAGCGGGTGCGCGATCAGAAACAGCTGAATCCGGGCGCGGTGCGCGCGCAGATCGTGCGCGAGATCCAACAGTTTCAGCAGACGCTGCTGGCGGATCACATCGCGCCGAGCGATGTGGACAAGCTGGCCTATCTGCTGTGCTCCTACGTGGATGAGTGCTGCATGAGCACGCTCGAATCCGGCGAACTGAATCTCAGCCTGCTGGTGGAGTTTTATCGCGACGCCTGGGGCGGGGAAAAGTGCTTCGAGCACCTGCAGGCCTATCTGGCCGCCTCGCCGCGCAACAAGGAGATCCTGGCGTTTTACGATCTGATCCTGTCGCTGGGCTTCGAAGGGCAATACCACGTGATGGAACGCGGCGCGGTGCTGTTGGCCGACGTGCGCAACCGTCTTGACGGCTATCTGTACAGCCAGAACCCGACGCAGACGCTGGCCGATGCCGAGCCGAGCAACGTGGTGCGCAAGGCGACCCGCATCACGCCGCTGAAGCTGCTGTGCTACGGCCTGGCCATCGCGCTGCTGGCGTATGCCTCGGCCGCCTGGTATCTGCACGATCAGTCCCGCGCGCTGCGCAACGCCATTTTGGCCTGGACGCCGCCGCAGCCGCGCAAAATCAACATCATGGAGACGCTGCCGCAGCCGCTGCCGCAAATCCTCAGCGAAGGGTGGCTGGAGGTGCGCGCCGATCCGCGCGGCTGGCTGTTGATCTTCACCTCCGACGGCGCATTTGCCACCGGGCAGTCGAAGCTGTCGGAAGAGTTTAAAAAGAAACGCAACATCGAGCGTTTGGGGGAAGCGCTGGCGCCGTGGCCGGGCGATCTGGAGGTCATCGGGCATACCGACAACAAACCGTATCGCAACACCTCCAACAACTCCAACCTGAAACTGTCCGAGGCTCGCGCGCAGACGGTCGCCGACAAGCTGCGCGAATCCTTGGCCAACAGTAAATACAACCGCACCGTGACATCGGTCGGCAAGGGCGATCAGGAGCCGCTGGACGACAACGCGACGGAAGAAGGGCGCCGCCGCAACCGCCGCGTGGACATCCTTTGGAAAATCGGCGAGAGGGAGATGGCTTCACCGTCTGCAACGTTAAATCAGGCAGGGGTAGCCGCCGAGGTCCCCGAGGATAACTAAGACATCCGCCGGCGTAGAGATAATAAGGAAATTATATGATACGTAGATCATTCATATTGGTGATTGCCTTGCTGCTGTGTGCGGTGGTGTGGTGGATTGGGCCGTTGATCGCCATCGGCACCTATCGGCCGCTGCTGTCGGTCTGGGTCAGGGGCATCATCATCACGCTGATCCTGTGCTGGGCGCTGTGGCCGTTCGTGGCGACGTTCTTATCCTGGGTGTTCCGCCACGCGCGAGCGCCGGCCCCGGCCAAACGCAAGACCGCCCAGCGAGATCGCGTGACCTCGCGCTTTTACGACGCCTTGCGCACCTTGCAGTACGTCGGCACGGCGAAGCAGCGCACCCCTTGGCAGCGCTTCAAATACCGCCTGACGCGCCGTTACGTCAGCGAAAAGCCGTGGTTTCTGGTCATCGGGCCGCCGGGCAGCGGCAAAACCTCGCTGATCGGCGAAAGCGGCGAACGCTTCTTGCTGGCCGAGCACTATGGCCTGCAGCAGACGGTGGACGTCGGGCCGACCCAGGATTGCAACTGGTGGCTGGCGGAGAATTCGGTGTATGTCGACACCTCCGGCGAATGGCTGCAGTTGAACGGCCTGGGGGAAGAGGGCGCCAGGGCGCGCGACACCCTGTTCAAACTGATCCGCCGCCATCGCCGCCATCCGGGCATCGACGGCATCATGCTGTGTCTGGATGCGCGTTGGTTGCTGCACGCCTCGCTGACGGAGAGAAAGTCGGTCGCCGACGCGCTGCGCGTGCGCCTGCTGGAGATGGCCTCGTGGTTCCGCAGCGAGCTGCCGGTCTATCTCACCATCAGCCACCTCGATCAACTGGTCGGCGGCGAGACCTTCCTGTCCATGCTGGGTGACGATCTGTTGCAAAAAGGCATGGGCTTCAGCCTGAACCGCGCCGAACAGGGAGAAACCCCCTTCGAGCAGTATGAAACCCTCTACCGGGAGATGGTGGCGCGCGTCAGCCATCACGTGCTCGAACTGTTGCACGATGCGCCGGACGGCCAAAACCGCCAACAGCTGCTGTTCTTCACCGAATCGCTCGGGTCGCTGGGCAACCCGTTGTATTCCCTGTTAGAGCAGATCTTCCCGCAAACGCCGGTGGGCTATGCCTGCCATCTGCAGCAGGTGTGGCTGGGCAGCACCATCGCCTTGCCGCCGCAGGGGGCGATCTACAACGCGGAAGCGGCGGATATCTATGAAGCTCGCCCGACCGGGCGCATTTATCACCCGGAGCTGGATTACGCCCGGCAAGAACGCGGGGTGATGCAGCAGTCTTCGCACGCCAGGCCGCTCGGCAGCCGCATGAGCTCCCTGGGCCGCTATGTGCTGGTGCTCATTCTGTTGGCGGTCTCGTTTAACCTGCTGGCGATGCGTTACCTGTGGGAGAGCGATTACATCTCCTACATTGCGGCGCGCTTCGATGAGACAAAGCGCATCGTGCGCGAAATTCCGGTGACTAACCGCGTCAGCGACGATGTCATTTCCGCCTATGAGCAGCTGGGGTACATGAACGCGCAATTGGGCGGCGAAGTGTCGCCGGTGCCGAATCCCTATTTCGAGCACAAGCTGATCAACAGCGCGGCGCAAAAAACCTACCAACGCCATTTGCTGCAGATCTTCTGGCCGGCGGTGGAAAACTATATCGCGGACGAACTCAAGAATGACGTCTCGGCGTCCAACAAGGACGTCTACGGCACCCTGAAAGTGTACCTGATGATGGGCGAACCTTCGCACCGCTCCGCCGAAGCCTTGGTCGACTGGTTCATGGCGCGCTGGGAAACCTTTATGCCGCAGGGTTACACCGACATGAACAAAGGCATCTTTGCTTACCATCTGCGGGAGATGTTCTCTTTGCCGGACGCACCGGTCATGAAGATGAACGGCGATCTGCTGCGCCTGGCGCGGGTGAAAGCGATGAACATTCCGATGCAGGTGCGGGTGGTGCGCCGCATCGAAGAGAAACCGTTGCCGGCGGCGATCAACGATATTTCGTTAGCCGACGCCGCCGGGCCGAACGTCTCCTTGATGCTGCGCCGCAAGAGCCAGGCGACGGTCACCGATACCGCCGTGCCGGGGTTCTATACCCGCGCCAGCTATCGCGACGTTTTCTTGGCGCAGCTCGATGACGCCGCCAAGGACATGATCGAAGAAGAGTCCTGGGTGCTGCGCGACAGCGCGGAAGGGAAAAACGCGGTGAACTCGCTGGCCTCGGCGCAGAAGCTGGCCGACGAGGCGAGGAAGCTATACCTCATCGAGTATGCCGACAAATGGGATGCTTTCATGCGCGACGTGCGCGCCCGGCCGGTCAACGGGCTTGAGGATGCGGCGATCCTGGCGCGTCAACTGTCCGACCCTTCTTCCCCGCTGGCCAATCTGGTGCGCTTCGCCGCGCGCGAAACCAGCATGACCGGCACCAACCAGGGCGATGCGGCAAGCTGGTTCGATCGCCAGCGCAATCGCATCGAGCAGCAGCGGCGCGACATCCTCGGCGAGATTTCCGGCGAGCGCGCGCGTTTTCGTCTCACGCCGGAACGCGCGGTGGAAGATCGCTTCGAGCTGCTGCGCCGTCTGGGCTATCAGCTGTTACAGACCACCAACGCCAGCAACGATCCGCTGAGCCGCAGTTTCGAAGCGCTGTACAGCCAGTTGACCACCTTGTCCACCTCGCTGCGCGGCGGCCAGGTGGTGCCCGCCGGAGGCACGCTGAAGCGTCTGCAGTTGGATGCGGCGCGCCAGCCGGAACCGGTGCGCAGCGTGATGATGGATCTGTTGCAGGTCGGGGACAGCCAGACTATTCAGCAGAGCCAAAAGAACCTGAGCAAAGGCGCTTCGTCGCTGGCCTCCGGCTTGTGCAAGAGCAGCATCAGCGGGCGTTATCCGTTCTCGCGCAACGCCAGAGCGGAGGTCGGCATCGAGGACTTCTCGCGCATGTTTGGCCAAAGCGGCGCGATGCAGCAGTTCTTCGATGAGAACCTGGCCCCTTATGTGGACGTCAACGCGCAGAAATGGAATGCCAAACCGGGTTCAGAGGGGATCGTCAATGCCAGCACGCTGGGCGCGTTTGAAAATGCCCGCCTGATCCGCGACACCTTCTTCACCGCCGGCGACAAGCTGTCCTTCTCCATGTTCATCAGGCCGTTGTCCCTGACGCCGACCATTACGGAAGCGACCCTGGATATCGATGGGCAGGTGATTAACTACAGCCATGGCTTCAGCCAGCCTACCCGTATCGATTGGCCGGGCCCGAAAGGCGGCAGCTATGTTCGACTCACCTTCCGCACCGGCACCGGCCAGATCCAGGTCGCCAGTTTCGACGGGCCCTGGGCCTTGTTCCGAATGTTCGACGCCAGCAATCCCGTGCCGCTCGCCAGCGACAGGCGAGAGCTGACGATGTCGATGTCGTCGGTGGTGGGCGTGCTCAAACTGGAATTGCGCTCGACGATGAAAGATTTCCCACTTTGGTCACGGGCGTTGCGAGGATTCTCGTGCCCGAAAGCGATGTAAACACAACCGTAAAGAGGTGATAAACATGTTAGATCCAGCCAAAATTTTAGAAACCATGAAGGCCGGCGGCAATTTGGGCACCAATTCCCAATCGTCGCTGAGTCAACCGTTTATGCAAGGCGTCAGCAATATTCAAATGTCGGGGCCGGATGCGGCCAAGTCGGTCATGAGTAATGTGACAAAATCTTGCGATGATATGTTCGGCAATATGAAGGGCATTTTTAATGGTCTGCAATCGAATGTGAACGCACACCAAAAAATGCAAACGAGCGAGCAGCCGAAAGATTTTAATGTTTCCATGGACGATCTTCGTCCGGCGATTGCGAAAGGGTTCCCGCACGAAATGGCGGACTTCTTTTCCAAAGTGCCGAAACTGTAATCAAAAACTCGATGGATAAAATACCGGGAGGCGGAAATGCCTCCTGGTATTCACAAGGAGTGTTGCGATGATCTATGACTGGATGCTCAAAAACGCCAATAAACGCATGGGTTTTTTTATCATGGTGATACCCAGCCTGTTTTTTTGGATATTGGTTTTTCTGACCTTATCTATTTTTTGATTCTTTGATGTAAAAAAAAGCACCCGCGAAGGTGCTTAAAATGAAGCGAATTAAAAAATAGGAAGGGATGATTATGAGTTGTTATTACAGTTTAGAGATGATCTGCAATCCGCTGGAAATCAGCGCATCGACGGCCAGACCAATACCTTTACCGATGGTGCCGACAACGGTTTTGGCATCCGGGTTAACACCGGCAATCGCGGAAATGGTATCAATACCTGTACCTACCGCACTGCCAATCAGTGTGCCTACGTCACCAAAAAAACCAGCACCGTTAACTTGTTCAATTTCTACTGCGGATAGTTCTTTCATGATTGAAACTCCTTTTTCAGTTAGCCCTTTACTTCAGGCAATTTCATTATTGCAAATCAGGTCATTTTTTCAATAAAACTCGCGCTGTTTTTTTATACTATTGTGTTTTTTGTTAGATTGATTTTGCATCGTTAGATTATATATTGCCGAAGCCTGGGTTTTTATATATTACTCGCCTTGAACGGCGGCGGTTTTATGAGGTTATTATTTTAAATCGGAATGATATATACCAGAAGGGAGACCTTATGAAGGTATTGACGACGCCGGAAAGACCTTTCCGGTATGATGAGCTTGCGGATAAAATCATCCGGGAGGCCAGGAGCCGCTTGGGCTGCGCCGTTCTGCGGTTTTTAGACTGCATGATCCTGGGTTATGGCCCGCCGGTGATAGTCTTTGATATCTATAATAATCACGGTAAGTTGCAAACGTTCAAAGTCATTCTTCCTCTTGGGAGCGACAAGCAGCTAAAAAAAGATCACCTCGGGTTGGTTTCCTGCCTGGAGGCTAAAAAATTGATGAGGATAAAAAAAATATAAATCATCCCGCTCGTCAACGATGCCGCGTTATCTTTCTGCGCTGCGCATCACTCCTGAAAAATCGTTACTCCTACCAGGCATTTCTTGCGCGGGCGGCCGATGGGTTCGCCTTCTTCTTTTTTGTTGCCGTCGACATGAAAGGGCGGGAATCACTTACTGCCATAAAGTGTAGCTTTTTTTTATGCAATTTTTTTACAATAAAATGAATATGGTTATACTCTGTTTAATAGGGTCTGCGATGACCCCGCCGCCTCGTGCGAAAAAAGCATTATCCTGCCTTTATCATAAGTAAATTCCTAATGCATAAACGGATTCTCTTAACAATCAATGTCGCGCAATGTTATGTTCTATATTATGTGTTTTTTCGATATTTATCTGGATATATTGCGCTCTTGGAGTAAAATTAACGTATCAGAGAAAAATCTTAGCACCGTGATGCTGATGGCAATGATGCCTTATAAATATATCTTACGATAACAATTTCCCTTGCGAAGCGCGGCCGC
Organism: Serratia sp. EWG9; assembly: GCF_019913725.1. Lineage (NCBI taxonomy): Bacteria > Pseudomonadati > Pseudomonadota > Gammaproteobacteria > Enterobacterales > Yersiniaceae > Serratia > Serratia sp. EWG9. Next base: position 282,826 of record NZ_JADNRO010000007.1, on the reverse strand, counting down.
TTACCGCGTCTTGCTTTTGTATGCTCTCCAGGGCAGATGATTTATATAACCCTATATATAAAATGCACTTTTGCGAGGCAAGGTCTTTTTTGCTTCGCCTATAACGCTTTTTTATTAAAAAGCACGTTAAAACAAAAAATAATCACAGCAATGATATTGCAGTAAGGAGAGTGAGCAAGCGTAGTCAAAAGGGAGGTTTGTTAATGGAGCGCGTCAATATCGCTATTGTGGATAAAAATCAATTCTTCAAGCTGGGGTTGAGTCTTGCCTTGCAAGAAGGTTTTCTCACGAATGGCATTAAGGCCAAGATCACGGGAGAAGAACGTGCCAACATCATATTCAGGGCGCCGGACAAGCGGGTGTCCATAAATTTTTGTCATACCCAGCTTTTGCAGGGCAACTTTTCTTCTATTCCGCTCTATTTTTCAATATTGGAGCATAAAAAGACATTCCCTAAAATTCATTGCAATTTGGAAGCCGGAAGTATTACGCGCAAAGACAGCGTGGCGGCGATCGTGGACAAGGTCATGTTCTGCTATCGCAAGAAAAATAGTTTGGTTTCAAGCTATTGCCCGCGTTGTCGTACCCAGTTGACCTTTAGCGAGGGGAAAGTGTGCCGTTTAATCCATCTGGGCTATTCACAAAACCAAACGGCGATGTTGCTCGGCATCAGCCCGAAAACGGTGAGTATTCATAAACGTTCGGCCATGAGAAAACTGAACATCGATAATAATATTGAATTCTTGCGCTGGTTAAAAATGCACAGCGACTCTTGTTAATCAGGGAAAGGAAGCGAACGGTCCGGCGCCGTATTATCAGCGGCGCTGAGCGGTCATCTTTTATTGATTTCCGCCCGGCATGGAATCGGTTTTATAGGGAGATAAAACATGGCTGTCTTTGTGAGAGAAGCGGTTTCTCATAATCATTTCAAATTATTGCAGGAGCTTTATGGCAGAGATTTGGGCGGGGAGCGTTTCCTGCACTGGAAGCATTTGCTCGATCCGCATTGTGGGGCGCAGATGGAAAAAACGGGCATATTTTACAAGGATCAAGAACGCTATCTCGGGATGTTTGTGTCCAGTTTTTATCCCTTTAAAATCAATGAATTGTCTTTTAATGTCAATATGCTTGGCGATCTTGGGATCCACCGTCAGGTCAAATCTTCCACCGTCTTGAAAGATTTTTTCCTGCAGGCCAGGCGTTCGGATGTGGCGGCGGATATCTGCTTTTCCGATGACAGGAAGATCAGGGTTTATGAAAAGATTTTTAGAAAGTATTTAACGACCAATACGCAAATTTATCCCTTTGTCGAATTAACCTTAAAGCCTGATAAGTTTATGGCCTTTCGTTTTACCGAGGGCGACCAAGCGCGGCAGGCCAGCTTTATCAATAATCTGGGGCGAGAAAAAGATCATCGCGCATTTGAATATATTGAAAAACATCCTCTGTATCATAAAATTCATTATATCAATAAAGGCAATCTCTACGCTGTGATTGGCTGTTCCAGTGAGTGTGCCGAACTTTTGGATATTTCCAATCCTTCCAGGGAGTGTTTTTCCTGGGCCATCGGCGTTTGTCGGCACCTGCATAGCCGTTGCAAAGTGATGATCCCTATTGGTTTTTACAAGTCGATTTGCGCTCAGGCGGCGGAGGTCATTGCAGAAAAGCGCATCAACATGCTGATCGGTTATTACTCAGAAAAGATAAGCGAGCTGATGCCGAAAGAGGTTTGGGTATGCCGCATGGATCGCCGTTAAGCAGGGCACGTGTATTCTAAATGGAGTGTTTGTCATGGAAGAGATTCCTGTATCACCCTATTCAAAAGTTTTTATCGATGAATATGACCGCCATCCAGGGGGCTGTAATTACAACGTATTGGTGCTGCAGCGTATTGAGGGCGCGCTGGATCCCATCAGATTACAAGCTGCGCTGAATGCGCTGGTGCAAGATCATGTCCTGCTGAACAGCCATATTCATGAACGGAATGGCGAACTGTATTGGCGTCGCAATGACGCAATCCATCCTTTGCAGCATTACACGGACCGCACGCTGCTGACCCAAGTGATTCGCCAGCCCTTCGACATTTACCGCGGGCCGCTTTATCGTTGGGCGCTTTTCGCCGAGGGGCCGGGGCGCTATACCCTGGCGCTGGTGGGCCATCATCTGGTGATCGACGGCGCGTCTTCCGACGAGTTTTTCTCATTGGTGAGCCAGTACTATGGTCAACAGCGGCTATCGACCCGCCTCGAGGCGGCCGAGATTGCCGCCATCAACCGGCAGCTGCAGCGCGAGGTGGAACAACTGGCCGCCGATGGAGCGCTGGCCCACTGGCGGGCCGAAGCGGCAAATTTGGGCGCGATAGACGTGCCCTTTGAGAAAAGCGGCGCCGTGCGAAACGATGAGGCGGCCGAGCTGCGTTTCCAGGTGCCCAAAGCGCAATGGAAAGCGCTGAAGCAGAGCGCGGGAATACGGCGAATGAATGACTTTCTGGCGTTGCTGGTGCTGTGGGGCATCTTGATGGCGCGCAGCGGCAATCAGGAAACGGTCTATATCAGCTATCCGGTGTCGATAAAAAAGGGGCAAAGATTTGCGCTTGGCGGGCATGTCAACACCAGCGTGATGCCCCTCTCGCTGCGTGACGGCGAAGGCTTCGCCGCCGTTTATCAACGCGCGCTGGCGTTTATTACCGCCGCGGCGCCGCACTCGCGCCAACGGTTTAACCAACTGCCCACGCAACAGGTGGTGCAGGCGTTAGGGATCCGCGCGATGCCGATTTCCTTTGCCCAAACCAACCTGCGCGATGCGGCATTGGCGCTGGCCGATTGCGCCACTTCGCCGTTGTTTGAAGCCAACCACGATATGGCCAGCGCGTCGCTTTCCCTGGAATATGAGGATCGGGCCGACAGCGATGCCTTGCAGTTCCGGCTGCGTTTTCGTCAGGACATGTTTGACGAAGATGACATGCGCGACTGCGCGGAACATTTCATGCGCTTGATGCAAGCGGCGATGCGCGCGCCTGACGCGCCTTTACGCCACCTCGCCTTTTATCCCGCCGCCGACATGCCGCCAGATGACGACGCGGCCCCCGCGTTGCCGAGAGAAACCCTCAGCGCCCGGTTTGAGGCGATCGCGCTGCGTTATCCGGATAAGATTGCGCTGGAGTTTGAGGGGCTGCATGTCAGCTACCGTGAGCTGAACGGCATGGCGAATAGCCTGGCGCGCGAAATTACGTTCCGCTACCAAGCGCTGACCGGGGGCGCCCCTCAGGCGGACACGCTGATTGCGCTGTACAGCGAGAAAAGCCTGGAAATGGTGGTGGCGCTGCTGGCGGTGCTGAAAACCGGTGCGGCCTATGTGCCGCTCTCCTGCAATTATCCTCAGGCGCGCATTCGGCATATTCTCGAAGAAACGCGCGCGCCGGTGCTCATCGCCGGGGAAAGCCTGCAGTCGGCCGCCGAGGCGCTGGCGGCGATGATGCCGCACGCCGTGTCCGTCCTCACGCTGGGCGATCTGAACCGCCTGCCGCACGAGCGGCAGAATCTGCCGGCCGTCACCGGCGCCGACCGGCTCGGCGCGGTGATCTATACCTCGGGATCGACGGGGATCCCGAAAGGCGTGATGCTCGAGCAACACGCGATGTGCGGGTTGGCGACCGCGTCCGGCATCGCTGTCACGCCCGATGACGTGTTGCTCTTCCTCTCGAGTCCGGCGTTCGATGCGGCGACGTTCGAGGTGTGGGGCGCATTGCTCAACGGCGCCAAATTGGTCGTCGTGCGCGACACGGAGGATATCGCCGGCGATGTGCCGCAGCTGGAAGCCTTGCTGCGTCGGCAGCAGGTATCGATTCTGTGGGCGACGCGCAGCCTGTTCGATCATCTTTACCTCAGTCACCCCGACCTGTTCGCCGGGCTGCGCTGTCTGCTGGTGGGCGGGGAAGCGCTGACCGCCACGCTGATGCAGCGCCTGGTGCGGCAAGCCAACCGCCCGCAGCAGGTCATCAATGGCTATGGCCCGACGGAATGCACCACGTTCACCACGATGTACGCCATCGCGGCGGACGAAACCCGCAGCAGCATCCCGATTGGGCGAGCCATACCGGGGCGCGAACTTCATGTGCTGGATCGCTGGCTGCAGCCGTTGCCGCCAGGGCTGGCCGGCGAGCTGTATATCGGCGGAGACGCGCTGGCGCGCGGTTATCTCAACCAGCCGCAGCAGACGCAAGAGCGTTTCATTACGTTGAACGGGCGACGCTTGTATAAAAGCGGCGATCGGGTGCGAGAGTTGCGCGACGGCAATCTGGAGTATCTCGGCAGAAACGATTGCCAGGTAAAAATCCGCGGTTTCAGAATTGAACTCAGCGAAATAGAAAATACGATCAATGCGCTGGAGGGCGTCGAGAAATGCGTCGTGGTGGATGTCGTCCATCGCGATAGCAAGCGCCTTGCCGCGTATGTGCTGATGGCGCGGGGCGAGCCGCTGGATCCTGCCGATTTGCGCGCCCGGCTGGAGCGGATCCTGCCGGATTACATGGTGCCGTCCAGCTATGTCGCGCTCGACGAGATACCGCTGACGGTGAACGGCAAGCTGGATCGCACGGCGCTGCCCGCTCCGCAATTCGCGCAAAGCGAGCGATATGCCGCGCCGCAGAATGCGCTGGAGGCGTTGATTTGCGCCCTGTGGGCGGAGATCCTCGGCGTTGAACGGGTTGGGGTGGATGACGACTTCTTTCGTCTGGGCGGCGATTCGATCCAAAGCATCGTGTTCACCAGCGAATTGAGCAAGTCGGGCTATCACAGCAACTCGCGTGCGGTGTTCGAAACCCGGAATGCGCGGGCGCTGGCCAAGCGCATCTTGCAGCAACGGGACGCGATTGCGCCGCTCAATGAACAGGGCGAGCTGCAGGGCGAATTCGAATTGCTGCCGATTCAGCGCTGGTACAACGAGCAGCCGCCGCAACATCGCGCTTTCTTCAACCAGACTTTTTTGGTGCGGGTGCCGCCGATGTCCGCCGAGCGCGTGGCCGATCTGGTCAACGGGCTGGCGTCGCGCCATGACATGCTGCGCGCGCGGTTTAGCGCCGACGATGCCGGCGCGCTGGTCGCGCAGCGCTATCTGTCGGTGGCCGACGGCGGCCCTTCATGGGGATACTATGACCTGGCGCTTTGTCGCCAAAGCCGCGCCGAACTTCTGCATCAATGGCAATCGGGGTTTGATCCGGTAGAAGGGCCGCTGTGCCGCTTCGTCTACATTTTCGACAGCAGCGCGCCCGGCTACGCGTTGATGTTCTGCGCATTCCATCATCTGATCATCGACGTGGTGTCCTGGCGCATCATTGTCAGAGACATGCGACGATTGCATCAGGGGGAATCGCTGTCGGCGAAAGGCACCAGCTACCGGCAGTGGGGCGAGACGTTAAGGCACTACGCGGCGAGCCGGCATGACCAATGCGCTTACTGGTTGGCGATGATCGCCGGGCAACCCGATTACGCCACGCTCAGCGAGGGGGCGCAGAGTCCGGCGTTTTGCCGCTTAGAGTGCGACGCGGCGTTGACGACGCTGTTGATGGACACCTGTCATCAGGCCTACCGCACCTCGACCCGCGAGGTGTTGCTGGCGGCGCTGGCGCCGGTGCTGCAGGCCTGGCATGGCCGTGCGGACAGTTACCTGACGCTCGAACACCATGGCCGCGATATCAATGACGATAAGATCCAGCTCGACGACACCGTCGGCTGGTTCACCGCCTTACTGCCTTTGCGCATCACCGCGCATCAGAGCCCAAAACACACGCTGCGCGCCATCAAGGACACATTAAGAAAGATGCCGGATCACGGCATCGGCTATTCGGCGCTGAAATACGGTTCAGCGTCGGACGACGAAGCGATAGCCTGTCTGCGGCGCCACCGCTTGCCGGCCATTTCATTCAACTATCTCGGCGTCTTTAACGAACAGACTGACGACGCCTTGTGGGCCTTGATCGACCAAACGGCGGATCTGGAAAACGGCGCGCTGCCGGCGAGCGACAATGTGCTGGATCTGGTGCTCTACGTGCACGGCGACCGGCTGAGCATCGTGATGTCGGGCTTATTGCCGCAGGCGACGCTGGCCCGGATCGGTTCGCACTATAGGGCGAGCGTGTCGGCGCTGGTCGAACACTGTTGCCACGAGGCGAGCCAGGGCGTTCGCCTCGCCAGCCCGGGGGACTTCCCCCATGCCGACGTCAGCCTCGCCGAGTTGGACCACTGGCAGCAACGTCATCGCATCGCCGCCGTTTTCGAGGCTACGGTTACGCAGCGGGAACTGATGTATTTCAACCGGCTTAACCGCGAGTATCAGATCGATCAGGCCGTTTATGAGGTGGCCGGCCCGCTGCAGCCGGAGGTGTTGAACCAGGCCTGGTCGCTGGCGCTGCAGCGATTTGAAATGCTGCGCGCCGGGTTTGGCGATCAAACCCGCCGTGGGCGGCCCAACGTCTTCATCTGCGAGACGCTGCAGGCGCCGATCGCGATCGAGGATTGGACCGATGCGCCGCCGTCCTCGCTGGAAGAAAGGATGGAAGCGCTGTTGGCCCGGGAACGAGAAACCTCGTTTGAGCTGGATGCGCCGCCGTTGATCCGCTGGCGCCTGATCAAGTTGAACGCCGATGAGCACTATCTGGTGCAGACCTTTAACCATATCTTGTTCGACGGTTGGTCCCTCGGCGTTCTGTTCGAACACTGGTTCAACGACTACCTCACCTTGCTGGAAGGGCGCGCGCGGCGCTGGAAATTAACCGATTTGAGCCGTTCGCCGCTTATGTGCGCGCGCACGGCGACGATCCCGAAGCGCAGGCGTTCTGGGCGGACTATTTGCGCGGAGCGCCGGTCAACCAACGTTTGCCGTTGAGCGCTTCGCCGGATGCCGCGCCGCAGGGGCGACGTATGCGGCAATATGGCGCGGAATTCACCGCGGAACAGGTGGCAAGCCTCACCGCGTTTTGCCGGCGCCAGGGGATCACGGTCAATCAACTGACGCAGCTGGCCTGGATGCTGGCGCTGGCCGAAGCGCTGGCCTGTGACGATATCGCGATCGGCACGACCATGAGCGAGCGCCCGGCGGATATTGAGCAGGTGCAGACGCTGTTTGGCCTGTGTGTCGCCAGCCCGGTGCTGCGCCTGCAGGCGATTCGCCGCCGGCCCATTTATGCGTTGCTGGCCGATATCGCGGACTCCCAGACGCTGAGGCAGAAGTACGCCTTTTCCGAACTGAACCGCTACGACGAACAATGGGTGCCCACTTCGCCGTTCGGCAGCCTGTTTGTGTTTGAAAACATGCCGCAACCGCAGAAGGATCCGCGCTTGCCGTTTACGTTCCGGGTGACGGATATCGTCAGCGGCAGCAACCACCAAACGGTGCTGTGCTTGTTCCCCGAAGCGGAACGGCTCGCCATTTCACTGTTTTATGATTCTCACGAGATAGCTCAGGAGGCCATCGTTGCGGTAGGACGCCGTTTTCAGGCCATTGCGCTCGCGATCGCCCACCTTCCGCCCGACAGCGAAATCCGCGCCGAAGACGGGATTATCCAGGCGGAGGAGGCGTGATATGTGGCTTGCTATCGACGGCAAAATAAAATACCGGGCGATCGTGAGCGATCTTGACGGAACCTTGCTGGATCCTGCCGGGCATCTGTCTGATCTGACGGTGGAAACGCTCAATATCCTGCATGCCCGCGGGCTGGAAATCGTCATCGCGACAGGCCGTTGCGATGCGGATGCGCGCGGGATTGTGGATGGCTTGGGGTTCTCGCCGGCGATCGTCTCCTGCAATGGCGCGATGGTCAATATCGAGGGGCGGCCGGTGGCGGATAAACGCTATTTCCTGCCTCGCGACAGCCAAATGATGTTGATGGATTACCTCTTCGCCTGTCCGCTCCACGTGACGTTGTTCACCCAGGAAGGATGGATGATGGCCGAAGAGAATCCGCATTTTGCCGACTATATCAAGACCTCGGGCGTCGCTTGCCGCTATGTCGAACCGGAGGCGATGAAACGGCAACCGATCCTGAAAGTGCTGCTGCAGGGTGAAGCGGCGCTGATCGAGCGGTTTTACGACGAGGTCAGTCAGGCTTTCGGAAAAACGCTGTCCATCTGTAAGTCCTCTGCGGAAACGATAGACATCATGGATAAGCATATTTCCAAGGCCAGAAGCGTGGCCGACTATCTGAGCGCCAAACAGATAGCGATGCGCGATTGCCTCTCTTTCGGCGATGCGATGAACGATTTGGACATGCTGCGCTGGGCCGGAACGGGGGTGGTGATGGGCAATGCCATGGGCGAATTGAAGCGCGCGCTGCCGTTTAACCCGATTGCGCTGCCCAACAGCCGCAATGGCGTCGCCGATTATCTCTGCCGTGAGTTCGGCCTGTTCTGACATTGTCACCGCCGCGCGGGTGAACGCATTGGCAACAGGGTCTTTCGTGGGCAGATAACAAGGAGGTGAACAAACAGTGAGGGTTTCATTTTTTCATTACTAAACATGTCGATAAATACAAAGGAGACAGTATGAAAGAACTGACTGAAGCAGAAGTCATGGCGGTTTCCGGCGCAGGCATCGCTTCCGATGCCGGCAAAATCCTGGGCAATGGCATTGGCGCCATCGTAGATGCCGGTACCGGTCTATTCGGGATCCACGCGGATGCGGCGGGCGCCGGCGCCAAACTCGGTGAGGGCATTGGCGCCGTCATCGATGCCGGGATTAGCGCCTTCTCGCAGCTGTTTGGCCGTAAATCGTCATAAGCCCGGCCCTTAATGAAAAGTGCCCGCAAGGGCACTTTTACTTCGCTCATGTCGGGAGCCGGAAGAACGGCAAAGGGAGAGTTCATGGCGAATAAAATCATCTTGATCATGGTCATCAATCTGTTCGTGGCGGTGGCGTTGGCGGTGTTTAACTTTATCTATATCCAAAAGAAGGTGGATATACGCGCCCCCAATGACGCCACGCCCTTTCAGGTGACCGAGAAAGCGCAGGGCAGGATCGTCTCCATGCAGCAGACTTCGGTATTTCTGAACAACAATCCTGTGGTGGCGTTTACCTTGGAAATCAACGCCAGGCGCAAACAGTTTACGATCGCTGACCATCGGGAGGTGGTGCTGTATATCGCCATGAGCCGTTATGAGGAAAACGGCGTTTACAGCCTATTGCTGGGCGAGAACGACAGAGACGTGGCGTTCGAAAAGGACAGCTTTGGCTATCCGATACGCTTTCATCAGGTGCTCTAGGCGCGCGGAAGGTTTCCTGCCGCCAGGCGGCGTAAAAGGGATTTGCCACGGACAAAGGGGGAGGAAAAAATGCTGAAACGCATCGGATACATCGCGCTGATTTGCCTGGCCTTAATCGGCGGCCGGCAGGCCATGGCGGCAGAGGAAGACCGCTGCTTTGCGGACGAACATCCCGCCTTGCACACCGTTATTCCTTGTTATAACAATCAGTTGGCCATATTGCCTCTGTCATATTCGTTAAAGGGCGTGGATAACGGCCATGACGTGTCGATACGCCATTATCGGTTGATGTCGCAATCCTGGTCGCCGCAAGACGCCATCCGGCCGACGCAATGGTGGCACGATGTGGATATTTATATCCCCAACGGGGCGCTTGCCCGTAAAGCGTTGGTGCTGATGAGCGATGACTGCGCTTGCGCCGCCGCAGGGGCGAGCGGGCCAGGCAAGCAAAATGCGGCGTTTTCCGTCGCTACGCCGGCGGCCTTGGCGGCGGAAAGTCACACCATCGTGATTGTCGTCAACCGGCTGCCTTATCCGTACCTGGAATATCAAAATGAGGGGCTGCGTCGTGCGGGGGAGGACAGCCAGGCCCGAGGCTGGCGATTGTTCCTGGACGATGCGGATGAATACTTGATGATGCCGCTGGCGATCCCCATGACGGCGGCCTTGTCGCAAACCATGACGCTGGCGCAGCGCGAATTGAGCCGATGGGGGATAGATAAATTCATCGTGGCGGGCGCGGCGAGCGGCGCAACCGCGGCGTGGCTGGCGTCATTGTCGGATGAGCGCATCGATGCCGTCGTCGCCATGTTCCCGGATGGGGTCGCGGCGCGGCAGGTCTTGAAGCATACCTATCGTACGTATGGCGGCCGTTGGCCGTTGGCGTTTCATCCTTATTACCAACTCGGCATCGATCGGCGCATAGAGACGCCGGCGTTCGACAAACTGATGCAAATAGCGGATCCCACCGCTTATCCGCCGCCGACGGCGGGAGAGCGGCCAGCGGCGGCGAAATATGTCATCATCGCCAGCGGCGACGAACGTTATCCGCCGGACAGCACGCGATTCTATTTCAGCGCTTCACCGGGAGAGATTTCGCTGCGCGCGATTGCCGATGGGGATCGCGCGGCAAGCCGGCCGGCCGCCGAACGCGCCATACTGGCGATGATCAAGCGCCGCCAGCGCGATATCGCGTTGCCGACGATCGAGGTGCAAGGCAGCGCCGCGGATGCTGCGGTGCGCACGCTGCGTTTTTCCGAACCGCCGGCCACCGTGCGACGTTGGAGCGCGCACAACCGCACGGCCCGAGATTTTCGTTATTCGTGCGGCGTACGCTTTACCCCGGAGCCGTTGGCTACAGCGGAGGCCGATCGCGGCGAGTTTCGTCTGGCCGCCCCGGCGCAAGGCTGGGAGGCCACCTTTATCGAGGCGGTGTTCAACGATGGGTTTATCGCGACCACGCCGGTCTTTATCACGCCTGACGATAACTATCTGTCCGCCGTTCCCGCGGGCGATGGTCTGGCGTGTGAAACCCTACCCGGCAGAGGGCTGGGGGAAGATTATCGCCATGACGATTAATTAGCGGCGCCGAAAAACAATAAGGCGGCAATGCGTTATTATGCGCGACAGAGCGCATTGTCGCCTTGTTTTCGAAATAGTGAACGGCGCCAGACAGAATATTTCTGCGTAACGCCATTTTCTCGTTGTCACATGACCGCGCCGGTTTCACGAACGGCGAATGCCTTATTCTCCTTCCTGTTCGATAAACCGTTATCGCCATGCTTTTCCTATTCTTCTGCTCCTCTTTCTGCCGCCGCGTCGTGATGCCTTTCGTAATATAACTGTCATTTATTTCAGGGCGAGTTTTATCGCCCGGCTTTCATTTTACGGCGATGTCGCCCGATTTTCCGGCTGAGGGGGAAATGAGGAGGATCTGGCGAAAGCGCCTTCGAATAGCGCGAGAATAAATTCCCTGGCGGCCAGATGATTGAATCAAGAAACGCCGATTTGGCGGTTTTTTCAAAATAAAATTAAGAATGATGCTAATTCTATTTGGGGTAATTATCTTTTCTCATCTTTACATTGATTTTATGTATTGCTAAAGGGGGAAAGCTAAGCATAATTAACTGTGAAAGGAGCGGAGCTCCTATTCTCCCTGTCCGGGTTCTCCGTGGCGGGGATATTTTGAAGTCTGTCTAATCAAAAGGAGAAGTACCCATGATGGAAAAAAAAGTGATTATGTTGGCATTTGTCGCGGCAGCGTGTTCAAGCGCTTTACCTGCTCTGGCAGCAGATGGTCAGGTTAATTTTACCGGGAATATTGTCGATGCTGCGTGCAAGGTCACGAATGACTTGAGTAATCCATTAAATGTTGTTTTGGGTGATGTGGCCCGAACGGCATTTGCGGGTGGCAAGGGATCAACGTCCAGCGCGACAAAATTCACGCTGGAAGTCACCGATTGTCCGGATACGGTAAAAAGCGCCACCGTTAAGTTCGACGGCGCGGCCGATAACGGCGACAGCAACGTATTGCAGCTGACCCAGGAAACGGATGTCGCTACCGGCGTCGGTATCCAACTGTCTGATATTTCTAACAGTGTTCTGCCGCTTTACACGGCGTCGACGGCTTATCCGTTGGCTTCCGGCAGCGGCGTGAAAAATAACCTCGATTTTACCGCCCGCTATATTTCCACGCAGGCAGATGTTACCGCCGGTAAAGCCAATAGCGTCGCCACCTTTACGCTGAATTATAACTGATAATATTTTCTTGCCCGCTGGTTCACAGCGGGCTGTATTGTCTCGGAGATAATATTATGCGTTTTAATCGCTACGGCGCCTTAGCGGCTTTCATTATTTTATTGTTTGCGTCTACGGTTCACGCCGGCGTGGTGATTGGCGGTACGCGGGTGATATTCAACGGCGAAAAAAAAGAAGCGTCAATCAGCGTGGAGAATCCGGATAAAGAACCGTATTTGATTCAGTCCTGGCTGGAGAATCAACAAAGCGGGGTGGATAAAATCGCGTTTATCGTTACGCCGCCTTTATTTCGGCTGGACGGCAACCAGGAAAATATGCTGCGCATCGTGAAAGTGGGCGATGACTTACCGAAAGATAAAGAAAGCTTGTATTGGATGAATATTAAATCCATTCCTTCAACAACCCAGGCGGGTAAATCGAATACGCTGCAAATAGCGGTCAAGACCCGCATTAAATTGATTTATCGGCCAGCGCCGCTGCTCCGCCAGGTGCCCGAAGAAGTGACGCAGCAGCTGAAATGGCAGCGTGTCGGTTCAGAATTAAAACTCACCAACCCAACGCCTTATTATATGAACTTTCATTATGTCCGCATCGGGGGGCGGGAAATGAAAGAGGTGGCGTATATCGCGCCGATGAGCAGCGAAATGTTTGCATTGCCCGTGGCGGGCGCAACGTCGGTAAGCTGGAAATTAATTAATGATTATGGCGGCACAGGGAAAGAACATCAGTCAGGTATTTAATCTGTAAGGGAAGGCAGACAGAGGGATAAAACATTTCAATAATGGAGCTAATGAATGATAACTCAAAAGCGTATATTAGCGAAGCGGGATGCTTGGCTGAAACGCATAGCCTTATTCACGGCAACAACGGCGGTATGCGGCAACATGGCTAATCCCGCCTTCTCTCGTGACTATTTTAATCCGGCGTTGCTGGAAACCGGGCGCTCAGGTCAGCAGCACGTCGATCTGTCGATTTTTGAAAATGGCCAGCAGGTTCCCGGCACGTATCGGGTCGATATTTGGGTGAACGACATGCTGCTGGAAACGCGCGAGGTGTCGTTCGCTCGGCGGGCCGGCAGCGACGAGAAGGCCGATCTGCAGCCTTGTCTGACGCGGGAAGATCTGAAACGGCTTGGGGTGAAAGTTGAGCTGTTTCCCGGTTTGGCCGGTGCCGATCGCTGCGCGAATTTGGCCGCGATCCCGCAGGCCTCGGCGCAATTTCAATTTAACCGCCAACGCCTGATGCTGAGTATCCCCCAGGCGGCGTTGGAAAATAAGGTGCGCGGATACGTTCCGCCGGAACAATGGGATGAAGGCCTGCCGGCGATGCTGCTGAACTATGGCTTCACCGGCAGCAACAGCAAGGGGCGCGATCGATTCACCCAGAGCGCAAGCAGTTATTACCTCAACCTGCGGCCGGGCTTCAACCTGGGCGCCTGGCGAGTGCGGAACTACACCACCTGGAGCTACAACAGCGCCGGCGGCGGGCGAGCGTCGGAGGATCGTTGGGACTCCGTCTATACCTACGCCCAGCGCAATATCATCCGCCTGAAAAGCTTGCTGACGCTCGGCGAAAGCAGCAGCCCGTCCGATGTGTTTGACAGCGTGTCGTTTCGCGGCGCGCAGCTGGCTTCCGATGACGACATGTTGCCGGAAAGCCTGCGTGGTTATGCGCCGGTGGTGCGCGGCATCGCGCGCAGCAATGCGCAAGTGGTCATTCGCCAAAACGGCTATGTCATCTACCAGAGTTACGTTGCGCCGGGCGCGTTTGAAATTTCGGACATGTACCCGACCGGCGGCAGCGGCGATTTGGAGGTGACTATCAAGGAGGCGGACGGCAGCGAACAGCACCTGACCGTTCCCTTCGCCAGCCTGCCGGTGCTGCAACGCGAAGGGCGGCTGAAATATGCGCTGACCTCGGGGCAATACCGCACTTACGATCACAGCGTGGATAAAAAGATCTTCTCGCAGGCCAGCCTGATTTATGGCTTGCCCGCCGGTTTCACCCTGTATGGCGGCGGCCAATTCGCCGGGCCGTATCAATCGCTGGCATTGGGTCTGGGCAAGAACCTGGGCGAGTTCGGCGCCCTGTCGGCCGACGTCACCCAGGCGTGGGCAAAGCAGGAGCATCAACCGAAAAGCGATGGTCAGTCGTGGCGCGTGCGGTACAGCAAAAATATCGTCGAGACGGGGACGAACTTCGCCATCGCCGGCTACCGCTATTCGACCAGCGGCTACTATGGGCTGCAGGAAGTGCTGGACACCTATCGCAGCGGCAACCGTTACGCCCCGATAGACCGCCGCAAAAATCGCGGCGAAATCACGCTGAACCAGAATTTATGGGAAGGGGCGGGGTCGCTTTCACTCAGCGCGGTCTCCGAAGACTATTGGGGCTCCGAGCGCAATATGCAGTCGCTGAGCGCGGGTTACAACAATAGTTGGAATGGCATCAGCTACGGTTTTAACTACAGCTACAGCCGGAATTCACAGGCTACTTACGGCGATTCGAACCGCGGGCGCATTTACGATCGCGATCAGATCTTCGCTTTCAACATCAGCGTGCCATTAGAGAAATGGCTGAGCAACACCTACGCCACCTACAACCTCAACACCAGCAAAAAAGGCAATACCAGCCATACGGCGGGCCTCAACGGCACGGCGCTGGCCGGCGGCAACCTCAGCTGGAGCGTACAGGAAGGGTATGGCAGCCAGGGCCAGGGCAACAGCGGCAACGCCAACGCCGACTGGCGCGCGACGTACGGCGAACTCACGGCGGGCTACGCCTACGATCGCAGTCAACAGCGCGTCAACTACGGGGTGAAGGGCGGGGTGATCGCCCATGAAGACGGTGTGACCTTCGGTCAACCGTTCGGCGAAACCGTCGCCCTGGTACAGGCGGCCGGCGCGAGCGATGTGGCGGTCGGCAATCAGGTCGGGGTGAAAACCGACTGGCGCGGCTACGCGATCGTTCCTTACGCCACGCCTTATCGCAACAATTCGATTCGCCTCGATGTCGACAGCTTGCCGGATGATGTCGATCTCGAGTTGACGAACCAGTCGGTCACGCCGACTCGCGGCGCGGTGAGCCGGGCGAATTTCAAAGCCAACGTCGGCAGACGGATTTTGATGAAGGTGACGGACTCGCAGGGGGCACCCCTGCCGCTGGGCGCCAGCCTGCGTCTTGCCGAGGGGGCGGCTCAGCCGTTCCTGGTCGGCGGCGACGGCGTGGTCTATCTGACCGGCATGGCGGAAAAGGGCCTGCTCATCGCGCAGTGGGGCAGGAATGGCGAGAACCAATGCCGCATCCGTTACCAGTTGCCGGCGGAGCCGCCGTCAGCGGGTCTCCAAACCCTAAACGGCGTTTGCCAATAGATCTCGCTCTATTTCCATCATGACTTTTAAGTGAGAGTGAAAATGAACGTTTTTCTCAGGATATTCGGTTACGGCGCCCTGGTGTGGCTGGCGACGCTCACGACGGCGGTTTATGCCGGCACCTGTACCACCAACGCGAAAACCGCCCGTATGGGGTTGCTGACGCTGGCCGTGGATCCGCGCATTGAAGTCGGCGAGCAGTTGGCTGTTCGAACCGAGAACAGCATTAACGGCACGACGTTTTCTTTTCTTTGTTCCGGTTCGGTCGCCTATCGCTCCATGTCGCCGCTGACGCCGAGCGCGCTGCCCGGCGTATTTGAAACGGGCATCGAGGGCGTGGGGGTGACGATTTCAGACTTATGGCAGAGCAATAAGAACGTGCCCGTCAACACGGCGATTTCGCCCAACTTGCTGACGCCGTGGATCAATCGAAACGATGTTCGGCTGACGTTTATTAAAACCGGCCCGATCAAAACCGGCGGCGATATGGGCGGGAAAATTATCGCCAGATATTATCTGGATTCGACCTCCATTTTGGATATCAGTATTTCCGGCATGAAGGTCATTCAGAAAAGTTGCCTGGTTGATTTGAACTATAAAAATCAAACGGTGAATCTGGGCAGCCCTAAACGCAGCGAGTTTAACGGCGTCGGCAGCACGGCGGCGTCTTCCGAACGCAATTTTTCCGTGGTTCTGCAATGTCAGGAGGACAATATTCCGGTTCAGGTCACGTTCGAGGCGGCCGGAAATTCGCCAGGCGTGGGAATGATTGATATCGCCGACGGCGCCGATGCGGCGAAGGGCGTCGCCGTGGAAGTGTTGGATGAGAACCGTAATCCATTAACGTTTTCCAGACCGATCAATTACCACACCGCGGCTGAAAAAGAGATCAGGATCCCCTTGATGGCGCGCTATAAGCAAACGGGAGCCATTAGCCCCGGACAGGCCGACGCGGTGATGACATTCACCATTACGCAGAATTAAAGAGACCCCTATTAAAAATATAATGTCGTCTGTTCGCGCGACATTATTGGTGGCATCAGGCGCTGCAGGCCGATGCCAATGCAATGACAACACGCATGTATGGCAGTGTTTGTCCGTTTAAATATGGAGATTAACCAATGAAAGAACTGTCTGTTATCGAAATGAATGAAGTGTCAGGCGCTTATTCCTGGGATATGAGCAATGGACTGTCGGGGCTGATTGGCAGCGCCGTCTCCAATGCCGCGGAAGCCGTTTCATCCATCGCTCTGGGCGCCTCCGTGGGCAGCATGGCGGGCGCCGTCATCGGCGGTAAGCACGGCGGCGACGGCGGCGGCCTGCTGGGCGTCGGCTCGATTGGCCAGGGCGTCGGCATGGTCGCCGGCGGCATCCTGGGCGGCGTAGCCAGCGGCGTGGCCGCAGCCGTTATTGGCTGGGACACCACGCTGGAATACTCCAAAAAAGGCCTCGATGGGCTGATTAACGGCACCATCAGCTAAATCCATACGCGGTCCAAAGCCGCAGCGTTCTCGCTGCGGCTGTCTCCCGGTCAGGCAAGCGCAGGTTCTTCCTATGAGTGATAATAAGAGCAGGAATATTTTCCGCCAGGAGGCGGTCAATTATCAACGTCAAAGATGGACCGGCAGGGCGCTGTTAATTTCCGGCGCGTCGAGCCATGTGATTGCCGCCACCTGTTTCACTTTTATTCTGATCCTGGCGGGCGCACTCTATTTTTGCGAGTACACGCGCCGGGTCGATGTTGAAGGCGAGGTGATCAGCATCCCGCATTCCACCAATGTGTTTTCCTCCCAATACGGTTACGTGAGCCAGGCATTCCATAAAGCCGGTGACGTCGTGGAAAAGGACGAGCCGCTGTATGTGATTGATGTCTCGAGAAGCACCACGTCCGGCAATGTCAGCCATATCGCGGCCAGCGAAATAAGCAAACAGATTAGCAATCTGGATTCGATAATCAGCAAGCTGAATAAAAATAAAACCGCCATGCTGGATAATTTACGCAAACAGATCAATAGCTATGAAAACGCCTATAAAGAAACCGAGAAACTGAACCTCAGCGCCAAAGAGGGGATGGATAAAATGCGCGATAGCCTGAAAAATTACGAACACTATTTGACGAAAGGCCTGATCACCAAAGATCAGTTAAATTATCAGCGCTCGCTCTTTCAACAACAGCAAAGCTCGTATCAGGCGCTCTACAGCCAAAAGATCCAGCAAAATATTCAACTGTCGCAGTTGCGCAGCGATTTGCTGATTCGCGCCGCCGATTACGACAATCAGATATCGCAAAGCGAATCGCAACGCAGTGATTTACAACGCCAGCTGGCGGAGTCCAATGCCGGCGGCCAGGTCATTATCAAAGCGCCGCTCAAGGGGAAAATCGAGTCGCTGAGCGTGACCGCCGGGCAGGTGGTCGAGAGCGGAAGCAGTCTGGCGCAAATCAAACCGATTGATAACATCAAATATTATCTGGTTTTATGGCTGCCGAATAACAGTTTGCCCTACGTGAAAATCGGCGATGGCATCAACATTCGCTATGAAGCCTTCCCGTCGGATAAATTCGGTCAGTTTCCGGGAAAAATAGAATCCATCTCGTCGGTCCCCGCCTCCCCGCAGGAAATGTCGGAATACAGCAGCGGAAATAAAAGGGAAAGGAACGCCTACTACAAAGTGCTGGCGTCCATCAGCGACACGCAATTCAGCGATAAAGGCAAATATCTCGAAATCAGCAGCGGGCTGCAGGCCAGGGTCATCGTCTTCCTGGATAAGAAACCGCTTTATCAGTGGGCGATCGCGCCTTTGTATGACATAAAAAACAGCGTCGTGGGGCGAGTCGATGAAGGACAATAATCTCTTTGAACGGATCAACGAGAAGTTAACATTCTCACTGCGCAAGCGGGTGCCGAGCATCTTGCAGTCGGAGTCATCGGAATGCGGCCTGGCGTGCCTCGCCATGATCGCCTCCTATTACGGGTTTAATGTGGATATGCTGAGCCTGCGGCAGCGATTCGGCATTTCCACCCAGGGTGCGACCCTGGGGACGATCTCTCAAATCGCGTCGCAAATCCAGCTGAAGACGCGCGCCTTGTCCTTGGACATCGACGAAATCAATCAGCTGAAAACGCCCTGCATACTGCACTGGAATATGAATCACTTCGTGGTGTTGGTTAAGGTGCAGCGCGCCGGTTTTGTCATTCACGATCCGGCCTTCGGGCGCAGAGTGATCGGGCTGCAGGAGATGTCGAATCACTTTACCGGCATCGCGTTGGAGCTGTGGCCCGACAGGGCCTTTCAAAAAGAGACCCTCAAGACCCGTTTGCGCCTGCTGGATTTGATGAAAAACATCGAGGGCCTGCCGGGGACGCTGCTCAAGATCTTTGCGTTATCGATAGTCATCGAATCGGTCAACCTGCTGCTGCCGGTGGGAACGCAACTGGTGACCGACCATGTCATTCAGGCGCATGACTACAGCCTGCTGACGGTCATCTGTTTGGGGCTGATCTTCTTCACCTTGTTCCGCGCGGTGGTCAGCATCGCCAGGGCCTGGATCTCCATCGTGCTCGGGACGCTGACCGATATTCAGTGGAAGACGACGCTGTTTGAACACCTGATGAAGCTGCCGCTGGATTTTTCGAAAACGGCACCTGGGGGACATTCAATCGCGCTTTTCCTCGCTGGATGCGATCAGAACCACCTTTACCAATAATATCGTCAGCGGGATCATCGACGGCATCATGACGGTCGGGCTGTTCGCGATGATGATGGTCTACGGCGGCTGGCTGGTCTGGGTCGTGGCGGGCTTCACTCTGATCTACATCCTCATCAGGATGATGACTTACAGAACCTACCGTCAATTCTCGGAGGAGCAGATCGTCAAGGCGGCCAAGGCCAACTCGCATTTCATGGAGACGCTGTACGGCATCTCGACCGTCAAGGCGCTGGGCATCAAGGAAACGCGCTCCAGCTATTGGCTCAATCTGAACGTCGACGCCGCCAATACCAATATCAAAATCACCCGATTCAATATGATGTTCGGCGGGATCAATACCTTTATCACAACGCTCGATCAGGTGGCGATCCTGTGGCTTGGCGCCATGATGGTCATCGACAATTCCATGACGCTCGGCATGTTCATGGCGTTCAATGCCTATCGCGGCCAGTTCTCTCAGCGGGCCTCGAGCCTGATCGACCTGGCGATCGGCTTGCGCATGCTGTCGCTGCACAATGAGAGGATATCCGACATCGTTTTTACCGATGCGGAGACGGAGTCCGCGCCGCGACAGGTTTTCCCCTCGGGCACGGGGATTGCCATTGAGGTAAAAAATCTTACGTATCAATATGACGCGCTGTCGCGGCCGATCTTCAAAGACCTGAACATGCGCATTGCGGCCGGCGAAAGCGTGGCCGTCGTGGGCGCCTCCGGCGCGGGCAAGACCACTTTGCTGAAGGTGATGTGCGGTTTGCTCAGCCCCACTTCCGGCCAGGTTTTGGCCGACGCGATGGATATCCATAAAGTCGGGGTGAATAACTACCGTAACGCGATCGCCTGCGTGCTGCAGGACGACCGGCTGTTCTCCGGGTCCATTGCGGAAAACATCAGCGGGTTTGAGGTCAATGCCAATAAAGAGCTGATCATGGCCTGCGCGATACACAGCAATATCCACGATGAAATCATGCAGATGCCGATGGGCTACGAAACCCTGATCGGCGAGTTGGGCAACGGCATCTCCGGCGGGCAAAAGCAACGCCTGTTTATCGCGCGCGCCCTCTATCGCCGCCCGAGTGTGCTGTTTATGGATGAAGCGACCAGCCATCTGGACGTTGAGAATGAGTCGGCGATCAACCGGGCGATATCTTCGCTGAATATTACGCGCGTGATCGTCGCCCACAGAAAGTCGACCATCGACTCGGCCGACAGGGTAGTGGTGCTGGGGGGCGAGAGCGGCGCGCCGGCAGGCGGCGGTGAATAAAGGGCGCTTGCCGGCGCTGGGGCGAAGCCGGCAATGCAGGCTGTCCCCACGGCGAAAATCGCGGTAAAATGCAGCAGTTGACCCTATCGCATTCCATCAGGCCGTCGAACCCGCTATGAAAACGCGCAAACCGCGCCGCCCGCCCGGGCGGTGGATCTATTACATCCTGCATGAAGACATGCTGTGGCCTTGCCCGGTCAAATGGGAGTGGGAGAGCGGCTATAACGCCTGGCTGCCGTTTTACTATTCCCCCACGCTGGAATTCGTCGCCGGCAACCCCGCCCGCGCCACCAAGGTCAGCAGCGGCCGACGTTAAGCGGGCCGCGCGTGCTGCTCGCCTTGCCGCCCGACGTCCGCTCACCTAAGATCATCTCATCACCCACAGGTTTTCCCGGAGCCCCCATGTTGACTCTGTTTCGCACGTCTCTTTGCGGCGCGGTGGCATTGCTGCTGCTCGCCGGTTGTCAGCAGACGGCGCATAAACCGGCGCCGCCGCTGCAGGCGCAGCTGGATCACATCGCTTCGATGCTGGCCGGCGGACACTTCCTGCGCGTGGACTGCGGGCGCAGCGAGATACCGGACGACGTGAAGCTGCAGCGCACCGCAATGCGCGCGGCGCAGCGCCGCGGCTGGGACACGCAGGCGGCAGGGTATCGGCAGTTGTCGGCGCTTACCCAGGCGCGTTACCTGACCCTGCAACAGGACAATCAGCTGCTGACGGAAAAATGCGCTGCGCTCAGCCGCAGCACCGCCCGCTTTATTGCGGCGGCGCAGGCCGATCAGGAAGATTACATGGAGTAGCGCGCCGGCATGCCTTTCGGGCGCGCTTTATGGGCGCCCCAAAATTCTTTGCAGGATAACGATTTATCGATCATCATTGAAATGATGTTTCACTTTTACCCATCGAGCCCATCTTGAACCTGTATGCCGCACTGCGTCAGCGCGTGGAAAATACGCGCTGGTACGCCAAACGGAAAAGCTACCGCGTGCTGTTCTGGCGCGAGATCACGCCACTGGCGGTGCCCATCTTTCTGGAGAACGCCTGTGTCCTGCTGATGGGGGTGCTGAGCACCTTTCTGGTGAGCTGGCTCGGTAAAGAGGCGATGGCCGGGGTGGGGCTGGCGGACAGTTTCAACATGGTGATCATCGCCTTTTTCGCCGCGGTGGATCTCGGCACCACCGTGGTGGTGGCCTTCAGCCTCGGCAAGCGCGATCGCCGGCGGGCGCGAGCGGCGGCGCGTCAGTCGCTGGTGCTGATGACCGGCGTGGCGCTGCTGTTGGCGGCGGGCATTCACCTGGCGGGCGAGCCTATCATTGATGTGATCGCCGGCGCGGCCTCGCCGGAGGTGAAAGCGCTGGCGCTCTCTTACCTGCAAACCACGGTGTGGAGCTACCCGGCGGCGGCGATTGCGTTGATCGGCAGCGGCGCCCTGCGCGGCGCGGGCAACACCAAGATCCCGCTGCTTATCAATGGCGGCATGAATATCCTCAATATCATCATCAGCAGCATCCTGATTTACGGCATGCTGGGCTGGCATGGCCTGGGGTTCGTCGGCGCCGGGCTGGGGCTGACGATTTCCCGCTATATCGGCGCCATCGCCATCCTCTACGTGCTGGCGATCGGCTTTAATCCGGCGCTGCACATCACGTTGAAAAGCTATTTCACGCCGCTCAAAATGAGCATCCTGTGGGAAGTGCTGGGGATCGGCATTCCCGCCAGCGTCGAGTCGGTACTGTTTAACGGCGGCAAGCTGTTGACGCAGATGTTTGTCGCCGGCATGGGCACCAACGTGATCGCCGGCAACTTTATCGCTTTCTCCATCGCTTCGTTGATCAACCTGCCGGGCAACGCGTTGGGATCGGCCTCGACCATTATCGTCGGTCGGCGGCTCGGCAAAGGCGAGATCGGCCAGGCGGAGCGGCAGCTGCGCCATATTTTCTGGCTGTCGACCCTTGGGCTGACCGCCATCGCCTGGGGCACCGCGCCGCTGGCCGGGGTGTTCGCCGCGTTTTATACCTCGCAGGATGATGTGAAAACGGTGGTGAAAACCCTGATCTGGCTCAACGCCGCCTTTATGCCGATCTGGGCCGCTTCCTGGGTCTTGCCCGCCGGGTTGAAAGGCGCGCGCGACGCCCGCTTCGCCATGTGGGTGACGATGCTCGGCATGTGGGGGTGCCGCGTGGTGGCCGGCTACGCGTTGGGCATCGAACTGGGCATGGGCGTGGTGGGCGTCTGGTTGGGGATGTTCCTCGATTGGGCGGTGCGCGGCGCCTTATTCTACTGGCGCATGGTCAGCGGGCGCTGGCTGTGGAAATATCCGCGAGCCAGGCGCTCGGACGCCGGGTGACGATCCGCCGCCGACAGCCGCGGCAAGGTCAATACAGCAGCGTCATCGCGCTGAAGAACAACAGCGTCAAGGCGATGATGATGAGGTTTTGCGTGGCTTTGCGCACCAGTTTGCTGGCGCTCAGGCGGCTATCGATGACGTAGAGCAGCGGCACCATCAGCAGCACATAGGCGAACATCAGCATGGCGGTAAAGGGCTGCAGGTTCATTCATGTTCCTCCTGGGCGTCATCATGGCCGATCAGGTGTATCAGCACGGCTTGCGTCTGGCGGTGCTGGCCGATAAAGGGCGACGTGGCCGGCGACGCCGGCGCGAACGTCAGGCCGGCGCGTCGCGTTTTCACCGCCGCTTGCAAAATCTTCTTTCGATGCTTCCGAGTATGGTCGACCATGCGCCTCCGAATAGGGCCGCCCGAAGGCGGCCGATCGTTGTATTGCCCATTAAGCTGGAGAGGATCGCAGCCGCTGCCGGGGCCGCAGAGGTATAATATTGCGAATGATAACCATTATCAATAATGGAAATGAAAAAATTAAGGGTATTGTGAGGGGGCAGCCGGCGGGGCGGGAAAAGAAAAAGCACGCCTTGCGGCGTGCTTTGCGGGGTACTAACGGCGGTGGTTACTTCTGATCGGGCAGGGCGTAAGCGACCACGTAGTCGCCCAGCTTGGTGCCGAAGGAACCGTGGCCGCCGGCGTAGATCAGCACGTACTGCTTGCCGTTGACCTCATAGGTCATCGGCGTCGCCTGGCCGCCGGCCGGCAAGCGCGCTTCCCACAGTTTTTCACCGTTGGTCACGCTGAAGGCGCGCAGGTAGTTGTCCGCGGTGGCGCCGATGAAGAACACGTTACCGGCGGTGGTCACCGGGCCGCCCAGCATCGGCATGCCCATTTTGAACGGCAGCGGCAACGGTGAGCTGTCGCGCACGGTGCCGATGCGTTTTTTCCACACGATGTCGTTGGTTTTCAGATCCACGGCGGAAATGTAACCCCAGGCCGGCTGTTTGCACGGCAGGCCGAACGGCGACAGGAACGGGTTCAGGGTGACGCCGAACGGCACGCCATACTGCGGCTGTACGCCGGACTCGGTACCGCTGCCGCCTTTGTCGCCTTCCGGCGGCTCAATCGGGTTGCCTGGGCCGCGCGGGATCAGTTTGGAGACGAACGGCAGCGCGATCGGGTTGGCGATGGCGATTTCGCGATCGGTATCGACGGCCAGGCCGCCCCATTCGAACATGCCCAGGTTACCCGGGAACACCAGCGTGCCCTGCTCGGAAGGCGGGGTGAAGGTGCCTTCATAACGCAGGCTGTGGAACATCACGCGGCAGACCAGCTGATCATAGATGGTCGCGCCCCACATGTCGGCGCCGGTCAGTTTCTTCTCAGGACGGAAGGTCAACTCGGAGAACGGCTGGGTCGGTGACAGGCGATCGCCCTTGGCTGGGCCCTGCGGTACCGGTTTCTCCGGCGCCGGCACCACCAGTTCGCCGTTGGTGCGGTTCAGCACGAAGATGTTGCCGGTTTTGGTCGGCACATAGATGACCGGCACTTTTTTACCGCTCTTGTCGGTAATGTCCGCCAGGGTCGGCTGCGCCGGCACGTCCATATCCCACAGGTCATGGTGGACCGTCTGATAGAACCAGGCCAGTTTGCCGGTGGAGGCGTTCAGCGCCAACAGGCCGCTGGCGTAGCGTTCCATTTCCGGGGTGCGATCGCCGCCCCAGATGTCCGGAGTGGAAACGCCCATCGGCAGGTAAACGATATCCAGCTTGGCGTCATAGGCGGCAGGCGCCCAGGAGTTCGGCGAGTTCGGCACGAAGTGGTGCTCGTCCGCCGGGATGGCGTTCGGATCTTTCGCGCCCGGATCGAAGGCCCACAGCAGCTTGCCGCTGTTGACGTCGAAGCCGCGGATCACGCCGGAAGGCTCGCGGTTGGAGTAGTTGTCGGTCACGGCACCGGCGACGACGATCACTTTATCGGTGATCACCGGCGGCGAGGTCGGCTCGTAGTTGCCCGGCGTCGCATACGGCATATTGCTCTGCAGGTTCAGCTCACCGTTGTTGGCGAAGTCCGGGCAGGGTTTGCCGGTTTCGGCGTCCAGTGCGAACAGACGGCCGTCGTTGACCGGCAGAATGATGCGGCGTGCGCACATCGCCGGAGCGGCGTCGCCGGCGGCGCCTGCGGCTGCGGCGGTTTCGTGGTAAGACACGCCGCGACAGGTGATGTGCTGGAAGGTTGGGTTGTATTTCAGCTGCGGATCAAACTTCCATTTTTCTTTACCGGTGGCGGCATCCAGCGCGAACAGCTTCTGGTGCGGCGTACACATGTAAAGGGTATCGCGGATCTTGATCGGCGTGACTTCGTTGGTGATCTCACCCGGATCGTTGGCGGTCTTCAGATCGCCGGTCTGGAAACGCCAAACCTCTTGCAGCTGGCCAACGTTTTTGTCGTTGATCTGGCTCAGCGGCGAGTAACGGGTGCCTTCCTGGGTGCGGCCATAGGCCGGCCAGTCGGCGCCGGTGGCGTCTTTCGGTTGTACCTGGGCGGCGTCAAGGGTGCCGTTAATCTCTTGCGGATCGTTGAACACGGCATAGGCCAGCGCGATGACGGTGATCGCCAGCGCCGCGCTCAGCGCGCCGTAGGCGAATTTGCCGTTGGCCACCAGCTTGCGGTAGATAAACGGCAACACCAGCCACAGGCCGAAGAAGAAGGTGACGTCCAGGCGCGGCGTCAGCGCCCAGAAGTCCGGGCCCACTTCCCACAGGGCCCAAATCGTGGTGCCCAGCAGGAATACCGCGTACAGCAGCAGCGCGGTGGCGCGGCGGCGGAACAGCAGCCAGGAAGTCGCCAGCAGCACCAGCCCGGCGATGATGTAATACAGCGAACCGCCCAACTTGGCCAGCCAGATGCCGCCGCCGAGCAGATAAAGCCCGCTCAGCGCGGCAAACAGCGCCGTTATGACGATAAGCGGCGATAGTGACGCTTTATTTTGCATAGCAATACCCTTACCAAAAATGAAAGTCCCCGATTTAGAGATTAAGCCAAATCGGAAAAAACACGCGGTTTCTCCCTATTATTTCAGCGAGAAGCCGCTAGGGTGACGTAAAACCCATCCCGTTTTTTAACCTTAAGGTGCTTTGCCTTATTCAAAGCGATAAGACAAGGTGGCGCCGCCACCCCAGTTGCGCCCCGGCGCCGGCTCGAAGTAGCGGCCGTTGCCTTCGTTGACGATCACCGAACCGACGTATCGGCGATCGAAAACATTGTCCACCCGGCTGAACACGTCCAGCGCCCAGCGGTTCCAGGTAAAGCGATAACCGGCGTTTACGCCGGCCACGGTGTAAGAGGGAGCCTGCGCGCTGTTGGCGTCATTGGCCTGAATGTCGCTCATGTAGCGCAGCTCCGCGCCGGCGTGCCAGCCTTCCGGCGGGGCATAGGCCAGCGAGGCGTAGCCCATGTTGCGGGCGATGCCCGGCAGGCGATTGCCGGCGGGAATGGTTTGGGCCGGGGTACAAACGGCTTTGCCGCACATCTCGCTGCGGTAGGTGGCGTCCAGCAGCGTCCAGGCCATATGCAGGCGCCAGTCCAGCGCGAACTCTTGATCCAGCGCCAGTTCCAGGCCGCGCCGCCGGGTTTTGCCGGCGTTGGCGTAGCTGGTGCGCCCACCGCTGCTTTCCGCCACCACCAGCTCGTTGTCGGTATCGGTCTGGAACAGGGCGGCGCTCACCAGGCCGTTGCCGAGGCGCAGTTTGCTGCCCAGTTCGACGGTGTCGCTGGTGGACGGCTGCAGGCCGATGTTCAGGCCGGCCTGGCCGTCGGGGCGATAGGAGAGTTCGTTGATGGTCGGGGTTTCAAAGCCGCGGCCGGCTGAGAGATAAACGTTCCACGCCGGATTGATTTTATAGTTGAGCGAGCCCATCGGCAGCCACTGGTGGTAGCGTTTGCTGCCGCTGTCGTCGCCGTTGCGCGGCGTGATGTAGTAGTCGGTCGAGTCGAAGCTGACCGTGCTGTAGCGCAGGCCGGCGTCCAGCGTCCAGTGCGGCGTCAGTTGCCAGGAGGTTTGCAGGTAAGGATCCAGGTTCCAGATGCGGTTTTTCTCGTTGCGCCGCTGGTCGCCTTTCTCGCCGTAGTCCACTGTGCCGTCTCGCAGAATAAAGTTTTCAAACCCCTGCCGGCGTTCGGTCATGGTTTCATAATCCAGACCGCCGATCAGTGTTACCGGTAACGAGGCGAGAGTATCCTCATGCTTCCAGCGAGTGTCAATGCCCTGATATTTTCTTTCCAGCACGATCACCCCGCCGGCGTGGGTAGGGTTGAGCTGCGGCCCGCGTGGAATGGATTGGTACTGTGTGGTGTGGCGCTCGCCGTGGTAGGCGGTCAGCGTCAGTTCGTCGCGCTCGCTCATCTGGCGCTGATAGCGCAGGCCGGCCTGAGTCTGATCGAGCGACTTGCGGGTGTTGTATTGATCCGCGCGCGGCGCCTGGCGCGGGTTTTCCTTCCATTCCGCTTCGGTCAGGCCGCCCGGATCGCCGGCGTCAATGGAGACGCTGTTGAACATCAGCGTCAGGGTACTGACGTCGTCCAACCGCACGCCGAGCTTGCCGTTGCCGAGGTTTTTCCGCGCGGCGCTGTGATCGCGATAGCCCTGAGTGGTGAAGCGGGTGCCGGAGATAGCGTAGTTGACGTCGCCGGCCTGGGTGCCGTCGCCGGTGGCGCCGGTCGCTTTCACCCCGTAGCGCCAGGTGTTGTCGCTGCCGAAATAGCTGCCGGCCTCCAGCGTTGGCGGCTGGGCGCCGGTCTGGGTGTCAACGTTGATCACCCCGCCCGAAGCGTTGCCGTACAGCGCGGAATAGGGGCCGCGCAGCACCTCGATGCGCTCGACGGAGTTGATGTCGATGTTGGAGGTTTGTCCCTGGCCGTCAGGCATGGTGGCGGGGATGCCGTCGACGTACATGCGCACCCCGCGCACGCCGAACATCGAACGGCTGCCGAATCCGCGTATCGACAGCTGCAGGTCCTGCGCATAGTTTTGTCGGTTTTGAAGCTGCAGACCCGGCACGCTGCCAAGGTTTTCCGACAGGTTAATCTGCGGTGCGGCGTTGCGCAGGTCCTGGCCGTCGATCACGCTGACGGACACCGGCGATCCCAGCTCGGTCAATCCGATGGGTTGCGCCATTACCACCAGCGTATCGCTGTCTTTCTGATCCGCCGCCAGGGCCGAACCGATGCAGACCGGCTGCAGCAATAACAGGGTTGCCGGGGTCAAGACGGGACGTTTTTTATTCATCAGATAATTCTGCCAATAATGCTGAAAAAATTGCCCGCAAGTGGGCGAAAATAGCCATTTGTGACTCCCTGTACTGGCATTCAATGGGAGGGAAACTGCATCCTGCAACGAGTATAGGATATTCCGACACCGTACGCTTTGGAATAGCGCAACTGAAAGATGCGTGTTTTAATTTAAGAAGATTCTCTTTTTTATCGATTTTTCCGCGATACCTTTAAATTAGATTTATTTATATTAAATATATTCCCATCCTTGATTTTAATTTATTTACAATAGTTATTTTATTTATGAATGAAAAGCCAGGATTCATTTTTAAATGATAAATTATTTTTTATATCATTGTTTTTATTGGTTTTAGTTTATTTGTGTTTTTGTGGCTTTATTTTTTATAAAAATAAAATAATATTCGCTCTTATGTTTTTTAAGTTTTCGCCTAACAGCTCAATCGCATAACCATCACGGTATTTATGTCATGCATAAATATCTATTCATATATTATTGGAATATATTAAAAGGGAATTGATTCATGGGCGCGATCATCGCTTCACCCTATACCCACACGTTTTGGAATGAATACGTCCTCAATCCACACTCCTGCGAGTACAACCTGGTGCTGGATCAGACCATTGAGGGGGCGCTGGACGTCGATCGACTGCGCGCGGCGGTCGACGGGGTGTGCCGGGACTATATTCTGTTTCACCATGTCCTCGACGACAGCTCGCCGCAATTACGCTGGGTAAAGACGGAGAAGAAAATTGCGTTGGAAACGCTTGATGCCGATTGCGATGCCGGTAAATTAATCAATACGCCGTTCGATCTCCGGGAGGGGCCGCTGTGCCGCTTTTACCTGATTGAGCTGGCGCCGCAGCGCTATAATTTGATCATTGTCGTTCATCACATCCTGATCGACGGCCTGTCCGGCCAGGAGTTCTACAACGCCGTTTCCGCCTATTACAATCGCGGGGCGGCCGTGGCGCCGCCGCAGGCGGATGAAACGGACATTTGTCGATTGTACCGGCGCTATGAGGCGGATATCGCGGCGTTGAAGCAGGACTTCGCTTCCGCGTCATTCTGGGGCGACCGGTTGGCCGAATGCGCCCCGCGCGTAGCGTTGCCTTATCTCCCCGGCGAAGCCCCCGAAGCCCCCGGCGCCGGCGAAGTGCGCTTTACGTTGCCGTTCGCCGAGTGGCAGGCGCTGAAGTCCGGCGTCAGGTATGCCAACCCATTCCTGATATTCAAAACGCTGTGGGCGTTGCTGATCGTCCGGCAATCCGCGCAGGACACGGTGCATATCGGTTATCCCGTCGCGCCGGACGGCGGCGAGCCGCTGTTCTTCGGCGCCCAGGTCAACACCGCGGTGTTTCCCTTAACGCTCGCCCCGCAAGCCACGTTCAACCAGCTGTACCGCGCGACGCTGGCCTACAGCAAAGCGCTCAAGGCGACGGGCAAGCTGCGGCACAGCCAATTGCCGGTTTATGACATGCTGAACCTCAGCCCGGTGCGCGAGCTGAACGTCAATTTCACTCAGGCTTACCTGAAAGATGCGCCGCTGGCGCTTGACGGTTGCCGCATCGGCGTCAATCACCGTTACAACGTCGATCTGGCCGGTTCGGAACTGCTGCTGGAGTATCAGCCGACCGAGCAGGCCTTTGAGTTTCGCCTGCGTTATCGGCCCGATCTGTTCGACGCCACGCAAATGGCGGAGATGGCGGATCAGTATCTCGGGCTATTGCGGCGTGCGCTAACCGAACCGGACGCGCCGATAGCCGCGTGGCCGCAGCTCACGGCGCAGCAGGTTTTACGCTGCCGCGACGCCTGGGAGAGCGAGCCGGACACGGCCGAACCAGGGGCGACACTGCTCGACGGCGTGGCCCGCCAGGCGCGCCGTCATCCGGAACGCATCGCCGTAACCGATGCCAACGGTTCGCTCAGCTACCGCCAACTGGCGCAGCGCAGCGATCGCCTGGCAATACGGCTGAGGGAAGAATATCGCCGGTTGCGCGGCGCCGCCATGCCGCCAGAGACGCTGATCCCGCTGTATCTGCAGCGCAGCGCGGAAGCGGTGGTGGCGATGCTGGCCATCATGAAGGCGGGCGGCGCCTATGTGCCGCTGGATCCCGCGGCGCCGGCGCAGCGCCTGGAATATATTCTGCAAGAGGTGAACAGCCCCATCGTCCTGACGGAAAGCGCATTGCAAGGGGCGGCGCAGCGACTGGCGCCGGACGGTGTTTGCCTGGCGGCGGATGAACCGCTTGCCGATGCGGATGCCGCGAGCCTGCCGAATGTCGAAGCCCGGCAATTGGCCTACGTGATTTACACCTCCGGCACCAGCGGGCGGCCGAAAGGCACGCTGTGTGAACACCGGGGCGCGGCCAACATGGTAAGGGGCCATACGCAGCGTTTGCTGCGCAATGAATCGGGCGCGCTCAACTGCCTGCAGTTCGCGTCGCTGGCCTTTGACGCGCACGTGTTTGAAGTGTTCATGGCCCTGAGCAACGGCCACCGGCTGTTCATCGCGGGCGAGGCGCAGCGGCGCGATCCGGCGCTGTTGTGCGGCCAAATGGCGGCCTGGGGCATCGAAGCCTGTTTCCTGCCGCCGGCGCTGCTTGGCACTTTGCCTGACCTGCCGGCTTCGGTGCGCTATCTCGCGACCGGCGGCGAGGCGACCGCGCAGGAGGCGCTCGACCATTACCTGGCCTGCGGCATGCAGGTTGCCAATCTGTACGGCCCGACCGAGGCTTCGGTCAGCGCCAGTCTGAATATTTATCGCCGCAACGGCGCGCGCAATATCGGCCACGCCATCGCCAATATGCGTTGTTATGTGGTTGACGAGCATGACAATCTGCTGCCGCTGGGGGCGGAGGGCGAGCTGTGTCTGGCCGGCGCCGGCCTGGCGCGCGGATACCTGAACCTGCCGGCGCTGACGGAAGCCGCATTCGTCGCCAATCCTTTTGAACTGCGTGAGCCTTACCGGCGCCTGTATCGCACCGGCGACCGGGTACGGCGCTTGGCCGACGGCAGCCTGGACTATCTTGGGCGACACGACCAGCAGATCAAGATCAACGGCTATCGCATCGAGTTGGGCGAGATCGAAATGCAGCTGCGCGCGCTGCACGAGGTGGCCGAGGCGGTGGTGACCCTGCGCCCCGGCACGACGGACCAACTGGCGGCCTGGTATGTGCCGAAGCCCGGCGCGACGCCGCAGGCCGGCGACATCTTGCAACGCCTGGCGGCGCAGCTGCCGCATTATATGTTGCCGTCGGCGCTGTCGGCGCTGTCGGCGCTGCCGCTGACGGTGAGCCGCAAGGTCGATTACCGGGCATTGCCGGAACCGCTGCCGGTGGAGCGGCAAACGGCGTTTCGCCAACCGGGCACGCCGCTGGAGACTCAGCTTTCTACACTGTTCAATCGGCTGCTGGGCGGCCATGTCGGCATGGACGACAACTTCTTCCGCCTCGGCGGCAACTCCATTATGGCCATCAGGCTGTGTCACGAAGTGAATAAATTGCCGGGGGCGAAGATCTCGGTGCTGACGTTGAATCAGCATCCGACGGTGGCCGCGCTGAGCGAGCATATCGCCGCTCAACGGCAGGCGCCGTCGGATGAGCCGCCCATCCTCCCCGGCGAGCTGCGGGAGGGGCCGCTGTCGCTTCAGCAGTCGCGATTGTGGTTTGTTCAGCAACTGTCGGCGGACGCCACGCACTATCTGTCGCCGGTGCTGCTGCGGCTGGCGCCGGACATCGATGACCAACGTTTTGCGGACTGTCTGCAGGCGATCGTCGAGCGCCACCAGATCCTGCGTAGCCTGATTCGCCAGAATGAGCGGGGCGAAGCCAGCCAGTGGGTCAGCGACGCCGTGCTGCCGGTGCCTTTGCTGACG
This sequence comes from Serratia sp. EWG9, assembly GCF_019913725.1. Classification (NCBI taxonomy): domain Bacteria; kingdom Pseudomonadati; phylum Pseudomonadota; class Gammaproteobacteria; order Enterobacterales; family Yersiniaceae; genus Serratia; species Serratia sp. EWG9. The sequence continues at coordinate 250,965 of NZ_JADNRO010000007.1, read as the reverse complement.
GTGAGCGGCGCTGAGTTTGACATGGCGCTGGCGCAGGCCTGCAGCCGGCCGATGGATTTGACGCGCGAGCTGCCGCTGCGCGCCACGCGCTATCGTTACCGCGATGCGGCGGGCGGGGAAACGGCCGTTTGTCTGTTGGTATTCCATCACATCGTCTTTGACGGTTGGTCGCTTGAGGTGCTGCTGCAGGAACTGGACGCGCGCTATCGGGGAACGTGGCGTAAGGCGACAGAGCCGGCGCTGCAATACCTCGACTATGCGTGCTGGCAACACGCGCCGGAAAATGTGCAGCGCCGGGCCGACGAATTGGCCTTTTGGCAACGAGAGCTGGCGGGCTGGCAGCCGCTCTCGCTGCCGGTGGATTTTTTGCGGCCGGCGGTCTTCGACGTATGCGGCGACAACAGCGAAGTGCCGCTGCCGGCGGCGCTGGTGAAGGCGCTGGAGGCGTTGGCGCGCCGAGAGGGCGTGACGCTGCATGCCGTGATGCTGGCGGGGTTCATGCTGTTGCTTGCCCGCTACAGCGGTCAGAACGATGTCATGGTGGGCACGCCGCTGGCGAACCGCAATCGCCCTGAGCTGGGGAATCTGATCGGGTTCTTTGTCAATACGCTGCCTTTACGCCGGCAGATCGACCCCCGTCAGGGCGTCGCCGAGTTTGTGCGAGAGGTTGCGGCCACGACGCTGCGGGCGCAGCAGCATCAGACGCTGTCGCTGGAGGCGCTGGTGGACGCTCTGGCGCTGCCGCGCGACTTTTCGCGGCATCCGCTGTTCCAGGTCATGTTCGCGCTGGAGGGCGAGAGCGGCGCACCGACGCGTCCGGACTGGCTGTCGGTGGTCGATCTGAGCGCGGATGAGCGCACCGCCAAGTTCGATCTGACGCTCACGCTGACGCCGCAGGGGGAGCAGATGCGCGCGCGCTTCAACTTCGCGTCGGCGCTGTTCAGCAAAGCGTCGATGGATCGGTTGGCCGGCTACTATCTCGCCCTATTGCAACAGATGGCGCGCCACGATGACTGGCCGCTGGAAAATATTCGTCTGCAGCCGCAGAGCCCGGCGCTGCCTGCGGCGCCGGCCTTTAGCTATGCGTTTGAACGTTGCCTGCAACAGGATTTCGTGCGGCATGCGCAGCGCAATCCGCAGGCCGTCGCGGTGATCGACGCGCAGGGGGAAATGACGTACGGCGAACTGCACGAGGCGGCGTTAACGCTGGCCACTCAACTGCGTGTGCAGGGCAAGATGACCGGCGACGCCATCGCCGTCGTCGCCGACAAGGGGCGCCGGCAGCCGATCGCCCTGTTGGCGGCGCTGATGTGCGGCAAGGCGTTTTTGCCGATGGAGGCGACATGGCCGCCGCAGCGGCGGCTGAAGGTGATGGCGCAGGCCGGCATCAATACGTTGCTCAGCGATGCGCCCTGGGCCTGCGACGAGATCAACCTGGTCGAACTGAATGCCGACGGGCTGGCGGCGCAGTTGCCGCTGCCGGAGAGGCGCCTGCCGGCGGTGGAGGCCGGTCCTGACAGCCTGGCCTATATCATTTTCACTTCGGGCTCGACCGGCACGCCCAAGGGCGTGGCGATCGAACATCGCAGCGCGGTGAACATGCTGGAAGGCGTTCGGCGGTATTTCGGGTTCAACGAGCGGGATCGCAGCCTGGCGCTTAGCGCGTTGAGCTTCGATCTGGCGATCTTCGATATTTTCAGCCCGTTGAGCGCGGGCGGTGCGGTTGTGATGCCGGCCGAGCGAGATCGGGTCAATCCGCAAGCCTGGTATCAGCTGATGATGACACATCGAGTGACGCAATGGTTGAGCGCACCGGCCCTGATGGAGCTGTTGCTGGACTATGTAAACGGCGCGGGGCTGGCGGCCGGGCCTGCGCCGGCGCTGCGGGCTGTGATGGTGGGGGGCGACTGGATCGCCACCTCGCTGCCGGAACGCTGCCTGGCCTGGGCGCCGCACGTCCGCTTCTGCAGCGCCGGCGGCGCTACGGAGGCGGCGATCTTCACCATGCTGTATGAGGTGTCGCGAGGCGAGAAAATTCGCTCGGTCAGCATCCCTTACGGTAAACCGTTGCCGCACCAGCGTTGCTACATTCTGGATGCCGGACGACGGCCCGCGGCGCCGGGCGTGCGCGGGGAGATCTATCTGGCCGGTGAAGGGTTGGCGCGCGGGTATTACGGCGATCCGCAACGCACCGCCGAGAGTTTCTTCTGGCATGAGGAGCTGCAGGAGCGGGTGTATCGCACCGGCGACGCGGGCCGGTGGCTCGAGGACGGCAATGTGGAGTTCCTGGGGCGTCTCGATCAGCAGGTCAAGCTGAACGGCTACCGCATCGAGCTGGGTGAAATAGAGCATGCCGCGCTTGCCTATCCGGGGGTGACCGCCTGTTGTTGCGTGCTCGTCACCGACCCTCAGCCCTGTCTGGCCGCTTACTTCGCTGCCGATGAGGCGATCGCCCCGCAGGATTTGGCGCAGCATTTGAGCAGCCAACTGCCTCCTTACATGGTGCCGCAGGCGCTGATGCAGCTGGCACAGCTGCCGCTGACCGAAAACGGCAAGATAGCCCGACAGGCGTTGCCGCCGCCGAAAAGGACGGCGCGCGAGTTTGTCGCGGCGCAGAACGAGCGGGAGAACGCTTGCCTGGCGGTGTGGCGCGATCTGTTGCAGCGGCAGGATATCGGCGTGGAGGACAATTTCTTCTCGCTGGGTGGCAATTCCCTTCTGGCGATCCAGGCCTGTTACCAGATCGGTCAGCGGTTGGGGAGCGAGGTGACGTTGAGCGAGCTGGGCCGGTTCCCGACGATCCGTTCATTGTGCCGTGCGTTGCTGCGGCAGGGGGAGGGCGCCGCGCCGATGTCGATCCCGCCGCTGCGGCAACGCGAGTATCCGCTCTCCGCTTCACAGCTGCAGCTGTGGTTTATCGAGAACCTGAACGGCGGCGGCAATCTTTATCATGTGCCGATGCTGTTCCGTCTCGGCGACGATGTCTGTCTGACGGCTTACGAGCGCAGTCTGCAGGCGGTCGTCGCCCGGCATCAGGTGTTGCACAGCCTGATTGCCCAGAAGCCGTCCCAAATTGCCGTCGCCCGGGCCTGTGAACAAACGCTTTCGCTGGAGCGCGTGGCGCTGGAGGCGGCGCGCTGGCCGGACAGACTGCGGCAGGATATCGATCGGCCGTTTGCCCTGGAGGCGGAGTTGCCGATCAGAGCGAGCGTTTACCAGGTGGTGCAGCCTGATGGCGGGCGGGTGACTTACAGCCTGATCCTGGTGCACCACCTGGCGTTTGACGGCTGGTCGCAGCCGGTGCTGCTGCAGGAGTTGGATGCGCTGTATCAGGCGCAGCGGCAAGGGCGGGAGGCTGAGCTGGCGGCGTTGCCGTTGCAATATGGCGACTATGCCGTCTGGCAGCGGCGCTGGCTGGACTCCGCGTTGGCGGATGAGGCGAAAGCGTATTGGCGACAAGCGCTGGATGGGTGGCAGGCGCTGGAGATGCCGCTCGATTTCGTGCGGCCGGCGCGCTTCGATCATCGCGGCGCCAATCACGTCATCGCGCTGCCGGAGGCCCTGACGATGCAGGCGGCGCAGTTCGCCCGGCGGCAAGGCGTCACGCCGTTTGCGCTGTATCTTGCGGCCTTTAATCTGCTGCTCGGTTACTTCAGCGGCCAGCAAGACATTCTGGTCGGCACGCCGGTCGCTAACCGGCCGGTGGCGGAGACCCGCTCGGCGATCGGATTCTTCGTCAATACGCTGCCGCTGCGCTCGCAAATAGACGATGCGGCGTCGCTGAACGATTATGTGCATCGGGTCTTTGATGGCGTGCTGCAGGCGCAGCGGCATCAGAATTTACCGTTGGATCAGTTGATTGAGCTGCTGCAGGTGCCGCGTGATCTGTCGCGCCATCCGCTGTTTCAGACGCTGTTCGCGCTGGAAGAGGCGGGTGAAGCGCCGGCCTGGCTGGCGCCGCAGGATCTGTTGACACACTATCAGGCGGCCAAATTCGATTTGACGCTGAGCATACAGTCGGCGCCGCAAGGCGGCAGGGCGATCTTCAACTATGCCACCGCCCTGTTTGCACCGGCCACGCTGGCGCTGTTGGGTGAGTATTATCTGACGATCCTCACGCAGATCGTCAATCACGGGGAGCAGCGCGTCAGTCAGTTGGCGCTGGTATCGGCGAGTGAAACGGCGCGGCAGCGCGCCTTCCGTCAATCCTGTCCGCCGGCCTACGATTTCGAACGCGCCATCCATCATGATTTTATCCGTCAGGCCGAGCGCGATCCGCAGCGGGTGGCGATCGTCGATGAATGGGGTGAGCTGAACTACGGTGAGCTGTATCGGCGTGCGTTGGCGCTGTCGTTGCAGCTGCGCGAGCATGCGGATATGCGCGCCGACACCATCGCGGTGATGGTGGACAAAGGGCGGGCGCAAATCATTGCGGTGCTGGCGATCCTGATGGCCGGCAAGGCCTATTTGCCGCTGGACGGCGCCTGGCCGGAACGCCGCCGCCTGGATATCGTCGCGCAGTCGCAGACCCGGATTATCCTCAGCAGCCGGGCGTGGGCGGCCCACGGTAACGCCAGACTGTTGACGATCGATCCGCAAGGTGCGGTCAACGCGTTACCGCCGGCGGCGCCGGGTGAGCCGGTCTTGCCGGCGCCTTCCGCGCTGGCCTATGTGATTTTCACCTCCGGTTCTACCGGCACGCCGAAAGGGGTGGCGATAGAACATCGCGGCGCGGTGAACAGCATCATCGATACCTTGCACCAGCTGGAACTCGGCGCGGACGATCGCGGGTTGGCGCTCAGCGCGCTGAGCTTCGACATTTCGGTGTTCGATATTTTCGGCCTGCTGTCGGTGGGCGGCGCCATCGTGATGCCGTCCGAAACCGAACGCTATCAGACGGAGGCGTGGCATCGGTTGTTGATGACTCAGGGGGTGACCTTCTGGAATTCCGCGCCTTCGGTGATGACGCTACTGGTGGAGCAGTTGGAGTCCGCCGCATCGCAGGCGCAGTGGCCGCATTTGCGCAATGTGGTGCTGGTGGGCGAGGTGATCTCGCGTTCACTGCCGGCGCGCATTCGCCAATGGCGGCCAGGGTGCCGGGTAGTCAGCGCCGGGGGCGCGACCGAGAGCTCCATTTGGTCGATTTTGTACGACATTCCGGAAACGCCGATCCTGGCGCCCAGCGTGCCTTATGGCCGGGCGATGGCCCATCAGCGTTTCTATGTGCTGGATCGCCATCTGCGCGTGTTGCCGCCCTGCTTACCGGGGGAGCAGTACATCGGTGGGGCCGGCGTGGCGCGCGGCTATTACCGCAATCCGTCGCTGACCGAGGAAAAATTCATCTACCATCCGGAACTGGGGGAGCGGCTTTATCGCACCGGCGATGCCGGGCGCTATTTGCCAGACGGCAATCTGGAGTTCCTCGGCCGTATGGATTTTCAGGTGAAAATCAATGGATACCGCGTCGAGCTGGGGGAGGTCGAGCAATGTGCGCTGGCGTTCGGCGCGATCAAATCCTGCTGCGCCGTGGTGCTGTCAGAGGCGCATCGGCAGCGTCTGGCGCTGTATTACGTCAGTGAGGCGCCGCTGGAGGAGTCGGCGCTGCTGGCCTTTATGAGCGGGCAATTGCCGCTATACATGCTGCCTGCGGCGCTGGTGCGGCTGGAAGCGTTGCCGTACAACTCCAGCGGCAAGCTGGATCGCAAGGCGCTGCCGGCGCCGACGGCGAATGAGCCGCAGGCCTATGTCGCTCCCGCGAACGCGCTGGAGCAGCAGTTGTGCGCATTGTGGCAGGAGGCGCTGCAGTGCGAGCAGGTCGGCATGACGGACGATTTCTTCCTGCTGGGCGGCACCTCGATCAAGGCGATCTCCCTGTGCGTCGGCATGGGCGAACTGATGGCCGCGCCGGTGCCGGTGGTGCAGCTGTTGCAAAGCCGCACCCTGAAAAATCTGCTGGCCGCCAACGAGCGCCGTTTGGTCATGCCGCTTAACCGCCGGACAGACGGCGTGCCCACTGTGTGGATGATCCACCCGGCGCTGGTGGGCGCGGAGGCGTTTCATGCTTTCGCTCAGCCGTTGCAAGGGCGACTCAATTGCTATGGCGTCGATAACCATAATCTTTACCATCAACCGACCATCGACTCGCTCGGCGAGCTGGCCGAACGGTATTTAAACGACATGATTGCCGCCGGCCTGCTGCAAGACGCCGGGCCGGTGCGCATTCTCGGGTGGTCGCTGGGGGGCATCATCGCGCTGGAGATCGCCGCTCGCCTGGAGGCGCGCGGCTGCCGTAACGTGCGGCTGTATCTGCTGGACAGCTTCTACCGGCAGACCACGGCGGAGCTGCCGCTGGAGCAACTGCTGCCTGCGCTGGGCATCGAGGGGGAGGCGGCGACACGCGCCATGGCCGCCGGGCAGGCGGAGCGGCGGCTGTCAGAGGGAAGACTGAGCCGCCGATTGCAGACCACGAAAGTGACGCTGTTTAAGGCGACGGAGGGTAATCCGCAGTTGCCGGAGGCGATAACGGCGCCGCTGCTGGCGCTGGAAGATAATGGGCTGGGCGCGGTTTGCGCGCAGCTCAAGATTATCCCGCTGGCTTGTCACCACCATAATATCTTGCAGTGTGAGGAGGCGATCGGCAACGTACTCAATCAGGACGCCTGATTGGCTCACCGGCTCCGTACAGGCAGGCGGAGCCGGCAAGCCAGGCATTGCGGCGCAGGGGCCGAGGAAGGCGAGGGCTAACGCGGTCGCTTTCCTCTGCGCGCGTCAGCGGCAGCCGATATGGATAGCGACCGCATCAGGCGCCCAGGCCGCCGAGGCACAGGTATTTGATCTCGAGATAGTCTTCGATGCCGTATTTTGAGCCTTCACGGCCCAAACCGGAGTGTTTCATGCCGCCGAACGGCGCCACTTCGGTGGAGATCAGCCCTTCGTTGATGCCGACAATGCCGTACTCCAGCGCTTCGGCCACGCGCATCACCCGGCCGATGTCGCGGCTGTAGAAGTAAGCGGCCAGGCCGAACGGCGTGTCGTTGGCCAGTTCGACGGCGTCGGCTTCCTGGCTGAAGCGGATCAGGGGCGCCACCGGGCCGAACGTCTCCTCGCGGAAGATTTTCGCCGTGCGCGGCACGTCGGTCAGGATGGTCGGGCTGAAGAAATTGCCGCCCAGCGCGTCAGGCTTGCCGCCCAGCAGCACCGAGGCGCCGTGCTCGACGGCGTCGGCGATATGCTCGCGCACTTTCTCCACCGCGTCCGGGTTAATCAACGGGCCGATGGTGACGCCGTCATCCAGGCCGTTACCGACTTTCAGCTTGGCGACGGCGGCTTTCAGTTTGGCGGCGAAGGCATCGTATACGCCGTCTTGCACCAGAAAACGGTTGGTGCAGACGCAGGTCTGGCCGGCGTTGCGGTATTTCGAGGCGACCGCGCCGGCCACGGCGGCGTCCAGATCGGCGTCGTTGAACACGATAAACGGCGCGTTGCCGCCCAGCTCCATGCTGGTTTTCTTGATGGTGGGCGCACACTGGGCCAGCAGCTGCGCCCCCACTTCGGTGCTGCCGGTGAAGGAGAGTTTACGCACGTCCGGGTTGGCGGTGAGTTCGCCGCCGATGCCTTTGCTGGGGCCGGTTATCACGTTGCACACCCCGGCGGGCAACCCGGCGCGCTCCGCCAGCACGGCGATCGCCAGCGCCGAGAACGGCGTTTGGCTGGCGGGGCGGATCACCCCGGTGCAGCCGGCGGCCCAGCCGGGGCCGGCTTTACGGGTGATCATCGCCGCCGGGAAGTTCCACGGGGTGATGGCGGCGAACACGCCGATCGGCTCTTTTTGCACGATGATGCGGCGACCGGCCTGCGGCTGTGGAATGGTGTCGCCATACACCCGCTTGCCTTCCTCGGCGAACCATTCGATAAAGGAGGCGGCATAGGCGATTTCACCGCGGCTTTCGGCCAACGGTTTGCCCTGTTCCGCCGTCATGATGCGCGCCAGATCCTCCTGATTTTCCATCATCAATTCAAACAGCCGCCGCAGCTTGCCGGCGCGCTCTTTGGCGGTCAGCGCGCGCCAGGCGGGCAGCGCTTTTTTGGCGGCGGCGATGGCGCGAGCGGTTTCTTCGGCGCCGAAGGCCGGCACGTGGCCGATCCGCTCGCCGTTGGCGGGGTTATGAATGGCGATCGTGCGGCCTTCCTGGGCCGGCAACCATTGCCCGTCGATGTAATTGGCCTCGCGGAACAGCGTGGGATCCTTGAGGGTGGCGCGGATACTGATGCTCATGAGTCTCTTCCTTTGCTGAGTTCAACGGAGTGGTCTATTCCATACGGCTCCCCTTTACCCTAGCAAACTTTGCCGCCGCCGTTTGCCAACGCGACGACAAGATGGCCGTTTTCTCACTGCGCATCTTCTGTACAAAAAATATCCGCCGTCGGGTCGATACTGAAAGAGCAGGCATATGACCCTTTTCGATGTGATTAAAAGGAGTGTGCGAATGATGAAATCAGTGGACAGACATCTCGCGGCCTACGGCAGCGAAATGGATTTTTTGGCGTCGAGCATCGCCCTGATGGAATGGCAAGGGCGGCAGATTGACGCCGGGCAGGTGGCCGGCAATATGTCGGAGCAGCAAAGCCGCCTGTTCTTTGCGCGGTTGAATTATTTTCGTCAGCTTTATCAGGCCGCATCGGCGGCCGAACACAGCCTGTAATTTCCGATCCAGCCCCGCCGCCGCGGGGCTTTTCATTTCAGCTCAGCGGCGCCACACCCCGGTCGCCAGCGTCGCCGGCGAATACTCCAGATTGCGCCCTCGCCACGGCAGCGCCGCCGCAAAACGCCAGGCGCGGCGCACGTCAAATCGCCAATAGCGTTCCGCCCCTTCGACGCCGGGATCCCCTTCCGCCTGCCAGAGGATTTGCGTTTCCCCCTGCAGATGCAGCACGTCGCCGCGATCGAAATCGATGAACAGCAGCGCCGCCCGCGGTTCGGCGAGCAGATTGCCCAACGTGTTCATGTAGCGGTTGCCGCGAAAGTCCGGCATCCACAGCGTGTCGCCTTCCAGATGGATAAAGCCGGGGCGGCCGCCGCGATGGGAAATATCCACGCCGCCCTGCGGCAGTGCCAGGTGCGCGCAGCTGGCGACGAAGCAGGTGTCCGCGGCGCGGATCAGCGCCTGCGCCGCCGCATCCAGCACGGCCAAATGCTCAACCGGCTGCGGCCGGCTGTCCACCGGGTAGAGTTCGCGGCGCTGAATGTACTGCGGGCAGTTGCCGAAGCTTTGCTGAACGAGGATTTCCACCCGGTTTTTGTCGGTGCGGCCGATGGCGCCGTTGGCGCGGTTGCGCCGCCGGTTGCTGAAATCCAGCCCCAGCGCGCCGACCGGCTTGCCGGGCAGCAACAGCGCCTGGGCGGGATCGTCGCTGCGGCGCGGCGCGCTGATGCGTAAATGCGTGTCGTCCGGCGTGCGTAAAAATCCGGGCGGGCCGGTGAACAGGGTGGCGATGGGCCAGCCTTGTTCATCCAGCGTGGCGACAAACAGGTAGGGCAGCGCGGCGAAAAACGCGCGGTGCTGATCCGGCATCGCGGGGTAGATGCCGCCGCCTACGCCGCCAAACCCGGCCAGCGTCTGTGCGCGCAGCTCATCGGGATGGAACAGTTGCGGGATCATGGCGTCAGCTCCCTGCCGGTTCCGGCAGGGCCGGCATGGCAAAGAAGCCGGGCAGTGCAGCGATGCGCGCCGCCCAGCGACGTATCGCAGGGTAAGGCGACAGCGAAATGCCGCCTTCGGCCGCGACCGCCACGTAGCTGTGGCAGGCCAGATCGGCGATGGTGGGGTGTTCGGTGGCCAGGTAGTCCCGCTCGCTCAGATGCTGTTCCATCTGCGGCAGGAAACGATCGCTGACCGCCCGCGCCGCCTGATAGTCCTCCGGCACGGCGAATTGGGCGATCAGTCGGCAGGCCGCCGGGCCGTAGCGGACTTCACCGGCGGCTTTGGAAAGCCAGGCCTGCACTCGCGCCGCCGCGGCCGGCTGTTCCGGCAGCCAGTGGCTGTCCGGCGCATAGCGCTTCACCAGATAGACCAGAATGGCGTTGCTGTCGGCCAGCGTCAGATCGCCATCCTGCAAGACCGGGATCTGGCCGAACGGGTTGAGCCGGCGGAAGGCTGCGCTCTGCCGTACGTCCGCCGAGGCTTCGACCCATGCATAGGGCAGCGCCAGCATGTGCAGCAGCAACGCCACGCGATGAACGTGGCCGGAAAGCGGGGTGCCGTAGAGTGTGATGGTGGACATGGCGTTTCTCCTCAGTGCTTTTTGTCAGCATACTCTTGCGTTGAACGAGCGAAATCCGGCAATGTGGAAATTGATAATTTCACTTTTCGGAAGAATATATGGATCGGTTAGACGAGTTGGCGATTTTCGTGGCGGTGGTGCAGCAAGGCAGCCTGGCGGCGGCCGGGCGCAAACTGCGGCGTTCGGCGCCGGCGATCACCCGGGCCATCGCCGCGCTGGAACAGCGTTTCGGCACCCGATTGGTGGAGCGCACGACCCGGCGGCTGGCGCCCACCGAAGCGGGTGCGCGGCTGTTGGAGCGCGCGCAACGGCTGCTGCAGGATTATCAGGCGGTGGTGCAGGATACCGCCGAAGCGCAGCTGAGCGGCTTGCTGCGCGTTACCTCGCCGGTGCAGTTCGGCCGCCGGTACGTGGCGCCGGTGGGGATGGCTTTTCTCGATGATTACCCGCAGATGCAGATCGAAATGGTATTGAACGATCGCAATCTCGATCTGATTGACGAAGGGTTGGATATCGCGGTGCGCATCGGTCATCTGCAGGACTCTTCCCGCGTGGCGCGGCGCCTGGGGCAGGTCAGCCGGGTGACGGTCGCCAGCCCGGATTACCTGGCGCGCTGCGGTGAACCGCGATCGCCGGCGCAGCTGGCGGAGCACGCCACCATCGTCGGCACCCAGCGGCCGTCGCTGCGCGAATGGCGCTTCGGCCCGCAGGAAAACGGCGAGCGCGTGCGATTGACGCCCCGGCTGTTGCTCAACGACGTGGAAGCGCAACTGCTGGCGGTGCGCGCCGGCAAGGGCGTCGCCCGGTTGCTCTCGTATCAGGTGGCGGACGATTTGGCCGCCGGCACGCTGGTGCGGCTGTTGACGGATCATGAGCCGTTGCCGATGCCGGTACAGCTGGTGGCGCAGCAGGCGCAGCACATGCCGCTGAAGGTGCGCGCCTTTTGGGATTATGCATTTGAACGGCTCAGCGCCTTGCCGCAAATTCAGCCGGACGGGCGGGGGAAATAAACGCAAAAAGTTTCATGGGTTAAACTTTTTCATTATTCATCAGGTTTTATTTTACCGGGCGCGCATTGCTGATGCGCCCGTCTTGACAATAATTTTGTCGGTGCTAATAGTTAATTCACATCTTAAATAATAAACGAAGTTTAATATATGAAACCACTTGCGGGGAGTTATGACAACGGCGCCACGGTGGATAATGAAGCGGCTATTTTGACTTCATTTCAAACCCGCAGCGCGGCTGTTTATAAACAGACGCGCCATGAAAATAATATTGCTTATGGCAACGGTGAACGCGAAACATTTGATTGGCTCTATTCTGCAAAGCAGCATCAGGGGACGTTAATTTTTATTCACGGCGGCTATTGGCAATTTTGCGATAAGGCGGATTTCGCCTTTATCGCCGCCGGGCCGCTGGCGTTGGGTTTTGACGTGGTGTTGGTGGAATATGCGCTCGCGCCGGCGGTGGATCTCGACGAAATATGCCGACAGATCGGAATGGCGCTGGATGCCATTCAGCGCCGCCTGCCGCCGCACTACGCCCATCCGGTTTATCTGTGCGGCCATTCCGCCGGCGGGCAGCTGGCGGCGCTCTGGCAGCAGCATGCGTTGGTGGATGCCGTCTTTCCCATCAGCGGCCTGTTCGAGCTGGCGCCGCTGCAACAAAGCTATGTCAATCGGGCGCTGCAGTTGACCACGCGGCAAATTGAAACGCTCAGCCCGGCGCGCCGCCTGCCGACGCGCGGCAAGCCACTTACGCTGTATTACGGCGCATTGGAGCTGCCGGAACTGAGAGGTCAGTCGCAACACTATCATGCGGCGCTGCGCCAACGCGGGCTGCCGGCTGAACTGGTCGCGGTGCCAGGCGCCAACCATTTCACCATCCTGGATGCGTTGTTCGCCGCCGACGGCGCGCTGCTTCGCCAACTTGACCACCACGGGAACCACTGACATGCGCGAGATTGTAGAGACCGGGCTGCCGGATATCGGCCAGCCTTTTTCCTGGGCCACCCGGGGCGGCGGCATGCTGTTTACCGCCCACGGCCCGGTGCGGGCGGACGGCAGCATCGACACCGGCGCGCCGGAGCGACAGATTGCGCTGACCTTCGATAACCTGGCGCAGACGCTGAAGGCGGCGGGCAGCCACAGCGATAAGGTGCTGCAGGTGATCGTGTATCTTACCGACGTTAACGACGTTAAATGGCTCGATGATATTTACCGGAAATACTTTAATTATCCTTATCCCAATCGCTCCACGGTTATCGTCGAGAAATTGGTGGTGCCCGGAATGAAAATAGAAATTACCGTCAGCGCCATCGCCTGATTTAATTTCTCCTTAAGCCTGTCTTCATATTAATTCAATAACGAGTTAAGGATGCGTCATGTTTAAACAGATTGCACCTTCCGCCGCCGATCCTATTATGTCGCTGATGGAAGCCTATTTGCAGGATCCCAATCCACAAAAAGTGAATTTAGGCATTGGGCTGTATTACGATCGGCAGGGGAATATTCCGCTGATGCAGGCGGTTGAGGCGGCCGAGCAGCGGTTGCTGGCGCTGCGCCGCCCGCACGGTTATCCGCCGATCGAAGGTTCGCCGCAGTTCGCCCGTCAGGTGCAGGCGCTGCTGTTCGGTGAGCAACAGGCGGCCGACATCGCCACGGTGCAGACCGTCGGCGGCTCCGGCGCGTTGAAGCTGGCGGCGGATTTTTTGCGCCACTTTCTGGCGCGCGGTGAAATCTGGGTGTCCGATCCTACCTGGGCCAATCATTGGGCGATTTTCGAAGGCGCCGGGCTGCGGGTGAATACCTATCCCTACTTTGATGAAGCGGCGGGCGGCCTGCGTTTCGCCGCCATGCTCGACGCGCTGGACAGCCTGCCGCCCGGCAGCGTGGTCTTACTGCACCCTTGTTGCCACAACCCAACCGGCACCGATCTGACGGCGGAGCAGTGGCGCGCCACGCTCGCCGTGCTGCAGCGACGCAGTCTGCTGCCGCTGTTCGATATCGCCTATCAGGGCTTCGGCGACGGGCTGGAGGAGGACTGCTTTGCATTGCGCGAAGCGCTGAAAACCGATCTGCCGTTTTTGGTCTGCAATTCGTTTTCCAAAAACGTCGCGCTGTATGGCCAGCGTCTGGGCGCGCTATCGGTGCGCTGCGCCGACGCGGAAAATGCCGCCAACGTCAAAGGGGCGTTAAAAACGCTGATCCGCCGCAGCTACTCCTGCCCGCCGACGCACGGCAGCCAGATCGTGGAAACCCTGCTCGGCGACGCCGAACTTGGCGAGCTTTGGCGCAATGAGCTGGCGGAAATGCGCTCGCGCATCAAGCAAATGCGTGAACAGCTGGCCGCCGGGCTGGCGCAGGGCGGCTCTTCGCTGGATCACCGGCGCATACGCGATCAGCGCGGCATGTTCAGCTATACCGGCCTGAACGAAGCGCAGCTGCAGACCTTGCGGCAGCGCTATGCCATCTATCTGGTCTCGCCCGGCCGCATGTGTCTGCCGGGGCTTAACCCCGGCAACATTGACTATGTGACCGCCGCGATCCTCGACGTCACCCGCACCGCCTAACTCCGCCCGGGAGCACAGCCATGCCACAGATGAATGATTTTGAGCATATCGCCCGCCGCCAGGGCGGGTTGAACAAGCATCTTACCGCCGGGCAGATGTCGATGCTGGCGATCGGCGGCGCCATCGGCACCGGGCTGTTTCTCGGCAGCGCCTACGCCATTCAGATGGCGGGGCCGTCGGTATTGCTGAGCTACCTGATCGGTGGCGTCATTGCGCTGCTGCTGATGGGCAGCCTGGCGGAAATGACCTCCGAACACCCGACGCCCGGCTCGTTCGGCGACTACGCCGAATTCTATCTCGGCCCGCTGTTCGGTTTTCTGGTGCGTTACTCTTACTGGTCTTGCGTGGTGCTGGCGGTGGGCACCGAAGTCACCGCCATCGGCATGTACATGCAGTTCTGGTTCCCGGCGACGCCGACCTGGCCGTGGGTGCTGCTGTTCTCGGCGGCGGTGATCGTCGTTAACGTGATCGGCGTGAAATCGTTCGGCCAGGTGGAATACGCGCTGTCCACCGTCAAAGTGACGGCGATCGTGGCGTTTATTCTGATCGGCATCGGCATTCTGGCGTTCTCGGGCAACCCGGCCTACGGCCTGCGCAACCTGACCGCCGGCGGCTTTATGCCGTTTGGCGTCAAGGGCATGTGGTTCGCGGTGATCGTGTCCATCTTCAGCTACCTGAGCATTGAAATGATCGCGGTGGCCGCCGGCGAGGCGAAGAATCCGGTGATTGCGGTGAAGGCGGCGTTCAAGGGCACCATCGTGCGGCTGTTCATCTTCTACATGCTGTCGATCGCCCTGATGCTGGCCATCGTGCCCTGGCGCCAGTCCGGCACCGGCGAAAGCCCGTTCCTGATGGCGATGAACGTGATCCATCTGCCCGCCGCCGCCGGTATTTTCAACTTTATCGTGCTGGTGGCGGCGCTGTCGGCAATGAACAGCCAGCTGTATATCACCACTCGCATGATGTTCTCGCTGTCGCGCGCCGGGCAGGCGCCGGCGGCGTTGGGGCGCGTCAGCCGGCGCGGTATTCCGGTCAATGCGCTGGCGATGTCGTGCATCGGTATCGTGGTGTCTATCGTGCTGAGCCTGGTGGCGCCGGAAACCTCGTTCGCCGCCATGATGTCTATCTCGGTGTATGGCGCCTGCTTTACCTGGCTGATGATTTTCGTCACCCACCTGTTCTTCCGCCGCCGGCATCGGCAGACCCACCTGAAATTTCGCATGTGGGGCTTTCCCTATACCACCTTGCTCGGCGCCGGGCTGATGGCAGCGTTGATGATCTCGACGGCGTTTACCGAATTCTTCCGCATGACGCTGTGGTTCGGTATTCCGTTCACCTTGCTGCTGGTGGCGGTTTATCACTTCCAGAGCCGCCGCGCGGTTGCGCCGTCGCCACTCAAGGCGCCGGAGGTGGAGTAATAAGGGGAGGGGCTGAGGCGCATCTCAGCCCCGGGGATTAAAGCTGGCTTTTCGGGATCAGGTGGTCGCCGAAGCTCAGGCGCCGGCGGCCCGGTTCGATTTCGGTCAGCGGCGCCACTTCGTGCAGCGAGGATTTGCAGCGCTGCACCAAATCCTGATACTCGCGGGTGCCGGCGATCTTCCAGGCCAGCTCCTGTTCGGTCAGATCGCGCAGCACGCGCGCCGGGCTGCCGACCACCAGCTTGTTGGCTTCGATCACCGCCGCGGCTTTGACGAACGCCATCGCGCCGACGATGGTGTTCTCGCCGATCTCCGCACCGTCCATCACCACCGCGTTCATGCCCACCATCGCGTTGCGGCGAATGCGGCAGCCGTGCAGGATGGCGCCGTGGCCGATATGGCCGTCTTCTTCCACCACCGTGTCCTGCTGCGGGAAGCCGTGCATCACGCAGTTGTCCTGAATGTTGGCGCCGTCGCAGATCACCAGGCGGCCAAAATCGCCGCGCAGGCTGGCGTTCGGGCCGATATACACGTGTTTGCCGACGATCACGTCGCCGATCAGCACCGCCGTCGGGTGCACGTAACTGCTGGGGTCAACGACCGGCGTCAGGCCGTCAATCTGATACACAGGCATAGCGTGAGTTCCTTAACATGTAGGGTCGCGCGGCAGGCCGCCGAAGCGCCGATAGTAGCCGGCGGCCGGCGCGGGCAGGGCGCCGATGGTGGTCTCCGCCAGCGCGCTGACGTACTCCGTCGCGGCGCGATCGACCTGCTGATAGAGATTGATGCACAGATTGCGGGCGATCTGGCCCTCCCACTGGGCGGGCAGCAGCGCGTCCGGCAGCAGCGGATCTTTCAACACCACGCGACGGAAGAAGTGAATCAATAATAGCTTAATCTGGAAACAGCGCAGCGGCGTCAGCGCCGCCGGGTCGACTTCGCGCAGCAGCGCCATCAGCGGCCGGAAAGAGACGATAAACTCATGATAACCGGCCGCCACCTCGCTCAATGACCAGCAGTCGGCCACCAGTTTCTGCAGCGTTTGCTCGGAGCGGTTGTAGGGGTAATCGGCGCGGAAGTAGATCACCTGCTCGCTGGCGTTCAATTCGCCGAGCAGCGCCGTCACGTCGGTTTGCGCATGGGTGGGGGCGGCCATCAGGTTGTTGGCGATCTGCCCGAACCCGAGCCAGCCCAGCTCTTTTTTCAGCCGCGCGCGCGCGTTTTTTTCGGCGCATTCCAGCAGCAACAGCTCCCACTTGCCGTCCCAGGCAGGCTGCTCGCGCAGATAGATCTTCGATTCGGCGTGGCGGAACTGGCGCATGCCCTGCTCGGTCACGCGGTAGAAGCTGCGGCGGCCGATTTTCTCCACCGCCAGCCACCCCTCTTTCTGAAGGCGGAACACCGAGGTGCGCACGAAGCGATCGCCGAAACCGAAGGCCTCCAGCAGCGCGCTCAGGCTGCCGAGCCACACTTCGCCGCCGCGGTGGCTGAGCGCGTCGCCGTACAGCGAAATGATCAGCGACGTGCCGCTGATCGGCTGGGCGTCGACGGCATGGCGAATGAACTCATCCAGTTTATGTTCCATATTTTTCCATGGGTTAGCCTTCGATGAGCCACAACATTACCATAATTTGGGGCGGCGTCATCCGTGACGCCGTGCGCCTCAGCGCGGCCGCAGATCGACCACGCGCTGCGCCTTGCCTTCCGAGCGCGGAATATCGCCGCAGTTGGCGATGCTGACGTCGGTGCTGACGCCCACGATCGATTTGATGTGGTGGCGCAGCTGGTGGCAGATATCGCAACGCTGCTGATGGCTGAGGCTGAGCGCCGATTCTTTCAGCTCGACGCGCACCGCCAGCGTGTCCAGATGCCCGCTGCGGCTGACCTGCAGTTGATAGTGCGGCGACAGCTGCTCGAACTGCATGATCTGTTCTTCCACCTGCGACGGGAAGACGTTGACGCCGCGGATGATCAGCATGTCGTCGGAGCGGCCGGTGATTTTGCCCATGCGGCGCATCTGGCGCGCGTCGCCCGGCAGCAGCCGGGTGAGATCGCGGGTGCGGTAGCGGATCACCGGCAGCGCCTCTTTGGTCAGGGTGGTGAACACCAGTTCGCCGTGCTCGCCGTCCGGCAGGGCGATGCCGGTCTCCGGGCAGATGATCTCCGGCAGGAAGTGGTCTTCCCAAATGGTGGGGCCGCCGCCGCTTTCCAGACATTCCATCGCCACGCCCGGCCCCATCACCTCCGACAGGCCGTAAATATCCAGCGCCTTGATGCCCATGCGGGTTTCGATTTCGTGGCGCAGGGCTTCGGTCCAGGGTTCGGCGCCGAACACGCCGAGCCGCAGCGAGCAGCCGCGCGCGTCGCCGCCCATTTTGCGCTCCAGTTCATCGATCAGCGTCAGGCAGTAGGACGGCGTCACCATGATGATGTCGGGTTTGAAATCGAGGATCAGCTGCGCCTGGCGTTCCGTCTGGCCGCCGGACATCGGGATCACCGTGGCGCCGAGCCGCTCCGCGCCGTAGTGCGCCCCCAGGCCGCCGGTAAACAGGCCGTAACCGTAGGCGACGTGCACCTTGTCTTTGGCGGTGGCGCCGCCGGCGCGCAGGCAGCGGGCGACGATATCGGCCCAGTTATCGATGTCGCGCTGGGTGTAGCCCACCACCGTCGGGCGGCCGGTGGTGCCCGAGGAGGCGTGGATGCGCACCACCTGTTCCATCGGCACCGCGAAGGTGTCGAACGGGTAGTTGTCGCGCAGATCCTGCTTGGTGGTGTAGGGGAAGCGCGCCAGATCGCTCAGCTGCTTAAGATCGTCGGGGTGTACGCCCGCCTGATCGAACTTGCGCTTGTACATCGGCACATTGTCGTAGGCGTGGTGCAGCGTCCACTTCAAACGCGCCAACTGCAACGCTTCAATCTCATCGCGCGAGGCGAATTCGATCGTTTCGAGGGGCTGTGGATTTATTGTCATGGTTAGCCTCAGGGGTCAGACACGCTCAATGATCATGGCGATGCCTTGGCCCACGCCGATGCACATGGTGCACAGAGCGTAGCGGCCGGCTCGCCGTTCCAGTTCAAACAGGGCGGCCAGCGCCAGGCGCGCGCCGCTCATGCCCAGCGGGTGCCCCAGAGCGATCGCGCCGCCGTTGGGGTTGACCTGCGGGGCATCGTCCGGCAGGCCAAGCTGGCGCATCACCGCCAACGCCTGGGCGGCGAACGCTTCGTTCAGTTCGATGACGTCCATCTGCGCCAGGCTCAGCCCGGCGATCTCCAGCACCTTGCGGGTGGCGGGCAGCGGGCCGATGCCCATCAGCCGCGGCTCCACGCCGCAGGTGGCGGTGGCAAGGATGCGCGCGCGCGGCGTCAGGCCCTGGCGCGCCGCCATCGCTTCGGAGGCGACGATCAGCGCGGCCGCGCCGTCGTTCAGCCCCGAGGCGTTGCCGGCGGTGACGCTGCCGGGCTGACGGAACGGGGTTTTCAGCGCCTGCAGCTGATCGAAGGTGGTATCGGCGCGCGGGTGTTCATCCTGGCTGAACAGGGTGACTGCGCCTTTTTTACCGGTGAGGCTGACCGGCGCTATCTCCTGCGCCAGGTATCCCAGCGCCTGCGCCCGGGCGGCGCGCTGCTGGCTGCGCAGCGCAAAGGCGTCCTGATCGGCGCGGCTGATGTTGAACTGCGCCGCGACGTTTTCGGCGGTCTCCGGCATCGAATCGGTGCCGAACTCGGCCTGCATGCGCGGGTTGACGAAGCGCCAGCCGAGGGTGGTGTCGTACAGCTGCGCCTGTCGGCTGAAGGCGCTGTCGGCCTTGCCCATCACCAGCGGCGCTCGGGTCATCGATTCCGCGCCGCCGGCCAGCATCAGCCCGGCGTCGCCGGCTTTGATGCTGCGCGCCGCCATCGCCAGCGCGTCCAGACCCGAACCGCACAGGCGGTTCACCGTGGTGCCGGAAACGCCGACCGGCAATCCGGCCAGCAGCAGCGCCATGCGCGCCAGATTGCGGTTGTCTTCCCCGGCCTGGTTGGCGCAGCCGAGGATCACATCGTCCAGCTGCGCCCAATCCACCTGTGGATAGCGCTCCAGCAGCACGCGCAGCGGCAGGGCGGCGAGGTCGTCGGCGCGCACCTGGGCCAGCGCGCCGCCATAGCGGCCGATCGGGGTGCGCACGCCGTCGCAGATAAATGCCTGATTCATGCCCGATCTCCTAAAATGCTGTGACCGAGGCGGTGCGCGCGGCCGCGAAACCAGGCGACGGTTTTGCCCTGTTGATTGACGATTTCGACGTCATACAGCCCGGTGGCTTTGCCCTGATGGCGCATCTGCGCGCTGGCGGTGAGGCGATCGCCGGCCAGCGCCGGGCGGACGAAGTCGATGCTGCAGCCGGAAGCCACCGCCGCCAGCCCCTGGCTGTTACAGGCGTAGGCGAAGGCGGTATCCGCCAGGCTGAACAGCTGGCCGCCATGGCAAGTCTGGTGGCCATTGAGCATCTGCGGGCCGACGGTCATGCTGACCTGCGCGTACCCTACGTCGACGGCATCGATGTGCATCCCCATCGCCTGAGCGCAGGTATCTTGCTGGAACATCTGTTCGGCGCAGCGCTGAGCCAGCGCGCGCGGCGTATTGGCGTTCATTGTTCGGCTCCTGGGAAAGCGGCGGGGGAAGCGTAGCGGCGCAGCAGCGGCATCGGGCGATAGCGTGCCTCGCCGTAATAGCGTTGCAGGTTTTCCAGCGTCGTCAGGATGTGGCGCCAGCCGAGCGCGGCGCCCCAGGCGAGCGGGCCGCGCGGATAATTGACCCCGCGCAGCATCGCCAGATCGGTATCCTCGGCGCCGGCGACGCCTTTGTTCACCACGTCGAGCGCTTCGTTGGCCAGCATGGCCAGGGTGCGCATCGTCAGCAGGCCGGGGTAATCCGGCAACGGGATGACGCGTTTGCCGAGGGACTGCAGCAGACGGATCGCTTTGGCATTGTGTTGCGCGCCGTTTTGCGCCGCACAGCTGATGGCGATGGCGGAGGCATGCGCATAGTCGGCACAGAGATCGAACAGCACCACGGGCGTTCCACGTTCGTCGGCCAGTTGGCCGGCGGTTTTACCATTGGTTAACATCAGTGTAACGTCGTCGATCGTGACGTGCGGGCTGGTCTGGCCAGGTTGTTTGATCGCCCCCGCATTTTCGCTTAACAGCTGCGCCAAATCGGCCAGCGAAGACCAGTCGCCGTGCAGCGTAACGCGCTGCGGTAGCGCGGCCTGCGCCGGTGGCGCAAAGGCGATCATCTCTGCGGTGGGGCGTTGCGCGTCGTAGCGGTAGAAGCCGCGGCCGGATTTGCGGCCAAGGCGCCCGGCGGCCACCAGCTCCTGCTGCACCAGCGAGGGGGTGAAACGCGGATCCTGGTAGAAGGCCTGATACACCGAGTCGGTCACGGCGTAATTGACGTCCTGGCCGATCAGATCGGTCAACTGCAGCGGGCCCATGGCGAAACCGCCGGCGTCGCGCATTACCGCATCCAGGGTGGCGGCGTCGGCCACCCGTTCCTCCAGTGCGCGCAAGGTTTCGGCGTAGAACGGCCGCGCCACGCGGTTGACGATGAATCCCGGCGTCGAACGACACACGACGCTCTGCTTACCCCAGCGCTGAGCCAGGGCTTGCAGCGCGGCGAGGGTCTCGGCCCCGGTCTCCAGACCGCTGACGATCTCCACCAGCTTCATCAGAGGCGCCGGGTTGAAGAAGTGCAGCCCGGCCATGCGCTGTGGGTGTTGCAAGGCGCCGGCGATGGCGGTGATCGACAGCGAAGAAGTATTGCTGGCGAACAGCGCCGTGGGCGAGCAGATCGCTTCCAGATCGCGGAACAGGCTCTGCTTGATCGCCAGATTTTCCGCCACCGCTTCAATCACCAGCGCGCTGTCGGCCATTTGCTCGAGCGAATCGGCGCGTTCGAGACGCGCCAGCAGCGCCTCGGTGGTGTTTGCGTCGGCCTTGCCGCCGTCGACCCGCTGCCGCAGGCGGCGAGCGAGTTCGTCGATCGCGCGCTGGGCGGCGGCGGGGGCGATATCGAACAGCCGCACCGGGTGACCGGCGGCGGCGGCCACCTGCGCAATGCCGATGCCCATGGTGCCGGCGCCGATCACCGCCACCTGGCCGTTAAGAAGGGACGCGTTCATGGCTATTTCCCGCTGAAGTTTGGCGTGCGTTTGGCGAAGAACGCGCTGACGCCTTCGCGGTAGTCGTCGCTGCGGCCGCCCAATCGCTGCAGATCGCGCTCCAGATCGAGTTGTTGATCGAGGCTGTTGGTGGCCGAACTGTAGATGGCTTTCTTGATTAGCCCCAGACCGTAAGTCGGCTGGGTGGCCAGATGGCGCGCCAGCGTTTGCGTGCGGTCGGCCAATTCATCCGCCGGCACCACCTGCCAGATCATGCCCCACTCCAGCGCCTGTTGGGCGCTGATTTTGTCGCCCAGCATGGCCATGCCCATCGCGCGGGCGTGGCCGGCCAGCCGCGGCAGGAACCAGCTGCCGCCGGAATCCGGCACCAGCCCCAGGCGGCAGAATGACTGAATAAAGCCGGCATTGTCGGCGGCGATGACGATGTCGCACGCCAGAGCCAGCGCGGCGCCGGCGCCGGCCGCCACGCCGTTGACCGCGCACACCACCGGTTTGGGCAGGGCGGTCAGGCGGCGGATCAGGGGGTTGTAGAAACGTTCGACCGACAGGCCGAGGTCCGGCGCCTGTTGATCGGCGCTGACGTTGCGATCGTTGAGATCCTGCCCGGCGCAGAAACCGCGGCCGGCGCCGGCGATCAGCAGGCAGCGCACGTTGTCGTCGCGTTCGGCTTGCGTCAGCGCTTCGCTCAGTTGGCGATGCATTTCGTCGTTAAAGCTGTTGAGCCGATCCGGCCGGTTGAGGGTCAGCGTCAACACGCCGGCCTCGAGATGACTGAGAATCAATGCGTTATCCATAAATCAGCGTCCCTGATAGTTTGGCGTACGTTTTCGAAAAGGCGGCGATGCCTTCGCGGCGATCGTCGGTGGCGGCCAGGGTGACGAACTGCTGACGCTCCATCGCCAGCCCTTGGCTAAGGCCGGTTTCCTCGGCCTGTTTCAGCGCCTGCTTGGCGGCGCGCAGCGCCAGCGGCGCCTGACGGCTGATGCGATCGGCAATCTGCTGCGTGCGCTCCAGCGTCAGGGCATCGACGCACACTTCGCTGATAAGGCCAGCCTGCAGCGCGGTGCGGGCGTCGATGGCTTCGCCGGTCAGCACCATCTGGCTGGCGCGCGACTTGCCGACGCAGCGGATCAGGCGCTGGGTGCCTCCGGCCCCCGGCATCAGGCCGAGGGTGATCTCCGGCAGGCCGAAGCGGGCGCTTTCGCCGCCGATAACGATGTCGCAGGCCAGCGCCAACTCGCAGCCGGCGCCCAGGGCATAGCCGTTCACCGCCGCCAGCAGCGGCTTGCTGAACTGCGACAGCCGCTGCCACAGCTGCGGACGGCGATCCGCCAGCGCGGCCGGCAGATCCTGCCGTTGCAGCTCGTGCAGATCGGCCCCGGCGGCGAAGAAACGCGCCGCGCCGGCGATCACCACGGCGCCCACGCCGCTGTCGGCATCGGCCTGCTCCAGCAGAAACACCAGCTGTTCCAGGCAAGGGGTGCTCAGGGCATTGCGCGCCTCCGGGCGGTGCAGCGTCAGCGTGACCACGCGGTGCTGCTGCTGGCGCAAAATAAAGGGGGTATCCATCGCGGCTCCTAGACGTCGAAGTCCAATACCACGCCGTCGCCTTTCGGCCACGACTGGCAGCTCAATACATAGCCCGCCGCCAACTGATCCGGCTCCAGGCTGTAGTTGACGCCCATCTCCACCTGGCCGGCCTTCAGACGGCATTTGCAGGTGGCGCATACGCCGCCTTTGCAGGCGTAGGGCAGGTCGGCGCCCTGGCGCAGCGCAGCGTCGAGAATGCTGTCGTCCTGTTCGCCGAGCTCGATATCCAACCGGCGGCCGTCGAGCAGGATTGTCACCCTGGCGGCGTTGCGATCGCCGCTGTGGCGCGGTCGGGCGACCAGGCCGCTGGTGTTGAAACGTTCGCTGTGGATGTGGTTGGCCGGGACGCCGGCCTGTTCCAGCACGGTCTGCGCGTCGTCCATCATCGATTCCGGCCCGCAGATGAAGGCGTGGTCATAGTCGCGGAAATCCAGCAGCGCGCCGCCGATCGCCGTCAGGCGTTCACGATCGATGCGGCCGCTGAGCAGCGGGCTGTCGAGGCTCTCCTGGCTGAACAGGTACAGCGGCTGAAAACGCTGCGGGTAGCGGTTTTTCAGATCCGACAGCGCTTCTTTGAACATCATCGAACGGCTGTTGCGGTTGCCGTAGATCAGGGTAAAACTGCTGCCCGGTTCGAGCTGCAGCGTCGCTTTGATGATCGACAGCATCGGCGTGATGCCGGAGCCGGCGGCGATCGCCAGGTAATTGCCGCGGCGTTCCGCCTGCGGCTGATAGCCGAAGCGCCCCTGCGGCACCATCACTTCCAGCGCATCGCCGACTTTCAGCATACGGTTGACGAAGCCGGAGAAACGGCCCTGATCAATCGCTTTTACGCCGATCTGCAGCAGGCCTTCCTGCGGTGAACTGCAGATGGAATAGCAACGCCGCAGCTCTTCGCCGTTGACCCGCGCTTTGAGCGTCAGGTGCTGGCCGGGGGTGTAGCGGTATTGGTTTTGCAGCTCTTCGGGCACCCGCAGGGTGATGGCTACGGCGTCCGGCGTTTCGCGCTCGATGGCGGCGACGTTCAGGCGATGAAAGACCGTCATGGTGTCAGCGCTCCTATATGCATTTGAAGTAGTCGAACGGTTCCCGGCAGTCGCAGCAGCGGTACAGCGCTTTACAGGCGGTGGAGCCGAACTCGCTGATCTTCTCGCTGTGGGTGCTGCCGCAGCGCGGGCAGGCGACCGGGCCGTGGGCGTGCGGCCGATCGCAGGTGTGGCCCTGCGGGGGCGCTACGCCGTATTGCCGCAGCCGCTCGCGGGCGTCGGCGTTCATCCAGTCGGTGGTCCAGGCCGGGCTGAGGCGAATGTCCACCCGCACCGGGCTGAATCCGGCGGCCGTCAGCCGCTGCTCGATGGCGTTGAGCAAAAATTCGGTGGCCGGGCAGCCGGAATAGGTTGGGGTGAAGGTCACGCGCCAGCCGCTGTCGTCGCGCACCACGTCGCGCACCATGCCCAAATCGGTGATCGACAGCACCGGCAGTTCGGGATCGCTGATCTGCTGCAGGCAGTGCCAAATCTGCGGGATTTCGGCGGGTTGCAAACGAGTGACGTTCATCGCGGCCTCCTACCACTGACTGTTTGGATAGGCGCGCTGCAGGAACTGCATCTCCGCCAGCAGCGGGCCGAGGTGTTCGCTGTGCTGACCTTGCTTGCCGCCGTGACGGAACGCCTGCTCGGCAGGCAGCGTCAAGGTCGCCTGGCGCAGCGTCTCCGCCACCAGCGCCTGCCAGGGGGCCTGCAGCTCGCGCGGATCGACGGCGATGCCTTGTTCTGCCAACGTCAGCTCCAGCGCGTCGGCATGGAACAGTTCGGCGGTGAAACGCCACAGGTTATCCAGCGACTGTTGGATCTTGCGGTGGCTGATATCGTTGCCGTCACCGAGGCGGATCATCCAGCCGCGGCTGAAACGCAGGTGGTAATCGGCTTCCTTCAACGATTTGGCGGCGATGGCGGCGATCTGCGCATCGCGGCTGCGGCTTAGCGCCTGGTGCAGCTGCACGTGGTAGGCGTCGAGCAGGAATTGGCGCACCAACGTGTCGTTGAAACCGCCGTTCGGCTGTTCCGCCAGCAGCAGGTTATGGAACTGGCGCTCGTCACGGCCGAAGGCCAGGCTGTCTTCGCTGCAGGGCGGGCCGGCCAGTTCGGCGGCGTAGCCCAGGAAGTGGCGCGCCTGGCCGAGCAGATCGAGACCGATGTTGGCCAACGCCAGATCGATCTCCAGCTCGGGCGCGTGGCCGCACCAGGCGCACAGGCGCTGGGCGAGGATCAAAGGCGTGTCGCCCTGGCGGAGCAAATAGCTGATGCGCGGATCGTTAACCGTCATGGTCGCCTCTACATGTTCTTGATGCCGTCAGGGATGGTGTAAAACGTCGGATGACGGTAGATCTTGTCTTCGGACGGATCGAAGAACGCGCCGCGATCTTCCGGCTGCGAGGCGATCAGATGGCGCGATTGCACCACCCAGATCGAGCAGCCTTCGTTGCGGCGCGTGTAGGCGTCGCGGGCGTTTTCCAGCGCCATTTGGTCGTCTGCGGCGTGCAGGCTGCCGACGTGGCGATGCGCCAACCCTTGTTTGCTGCGGATAAACACTTCATACAGCGGCCATTCAACGTGGCTCATGATCTCGGTTCCTTATGTTGGCTATGCGGCGGAAGCGGCGTTTTTCGCGGCGTGGGCCATGGCGCCGTCGCGTACCCAGGCGCCGTCTTCCCAGGCGCGGCGTTTGGCCTGCAGGCGTTCGTGGTTGCATTGGCCGCGTCCTTTGATCACTTCATGCAGTTCGCTCCAGTCGATCTCGCCGAAGCGATAGTGGCCGGCGGCCTCGTCCCAGGTAAGACTCGGGTCCGGCGCCGTCATGCCCAGCGCCTCAAGTTGCGGCACGGTGTTGTCGACGAACTTTTGCCGCAGTTCATCGTTGCTGTGGCGTTTGATTTTCCAGGCCATGCTCTGGGCGCTGTGAGGGGAGTCGGCGTCGCTCGGGCCGAACATCATCAGCACCGGCCACCAGAAGCGATCGATGGCGTCCTGCAACATCGCGCGCTGCGCATCGCTGCCGTGGGCCATCGCCATCACCGCCTCGTAGCCCTGGCGCTGGTGGAAGCTTTCCTCTTTGCAGATTTTCACCATCGCCCGCGCGTAGGGGCCGAAGGACGCGCGGCACAGCGCCACCTGGTTGACGATGGCGGCGCCGTCGACCAGCCAGCCGATCACGCCGATATCCGCCCAGTTGAGCGTGGGGTAATTGAAGATCGAGGAGTACTTCATTTTGCCGTCGAGCATCTTTTGGTAGATGTCCTGGCGCGAACAGCCGAGGGTTTCGGCGGCGCTGTAGAGGTACAGGCCGTGGCCGGCCTCATCCTGCACTTTGGCCAGCAGCACCGCTTTGCGGCGCAGCGTGGGGGCGCGCGTCAACCAGTTGGCTTCCGGCAGCATGCCGATGACTTCCGAATGGGCGTGTTGGCCAATCTGCCGAATCAGGTTCTGACGGTAAGCGTCCGGCATCCAGTCTTTGGCTTCGATAGCGATATCCGCCGCGATCTTGGCGTCGAAATGCTGCTGATACTGTGCTTCAGTTGTCATGCTTGCCTCTTGGTGATTCGTATTTTTCACATTGAATATAAAAATGTGAATCACTTTAACTAACCATAAGGCTACAAACTGATAACAAAAAGATCAAACGAGATTCATGTGGTTTTGCGAGCGCACTCACAAGTGAATTGATTATACTGTTGATTTTACTTGATAAATAAAGTCAACAACTCTGTGTTAACGACAGGGAAAGCGGCTTGAACGCGCTTCTTGTTCTCTTTTTGTTAAAATTGAGTTTGGCGTAAACTGGCATTTATGTGATACGTAATTAAGCTGTAGGGTGAAAATTTATGAATTTTGGAGGGCACATGCAGCAGTTACACAGTTATCTTTCTGGCGCCTGGGTGTATGGGCAGGGAGAGAGCCGCGAGATCCGCCACGCCGTGACCGGCGAGGCGCTGTACCAGGTCTGCTCCGACGGCCTGCCGTTAGCGGCGAGCCTGAGCTATGCCCGCCGCCACGGGGGGCCGGCGCTGGCGCAAATGACGTTCCAGCAGCGCGCCCAGATGCTGAAAGCGGTGGCGAAACACCTGCTGGCGCACAAAGAGGCGCTGTATCAGATTTCCTATCAAACCGGGGCGACGCGCAGCGACGGCTGGGTCGATATCGAAGGCGGCATCGCCACGCTGTTCGCCTATGCCGGCATGGCCGGCCGCGATCTGCCGGATGATACCCTGTGGCCGGAGGATGAGCTGATCCCGTTGTCGAAACAGGCGCAGTTCGCCGCTCGCCACGTATTGACCTCGCGCCCGGGCGTGGCGCTGCATATCAACGCCTTCAACTTCCCTTGCTGGGGCATGCTGGAAAAACTGGCGCCGACCTGGCTGGCGGGCATGCCGGCCATCATCAAGCCGGCCACCGCCACCGCGCAGCTGACGCAGGCGATGGTCAGGCTGATCGTCGACAGCGGGCTGGTGCCGGAAGGGGCGCTGCAGTTGGTATGCGGTGGCGTCGGCGACATGTTTGCGCACCTGGATTATCAGGATGCGGTGACGTTCACCGGTTCGGCGCAGACCGGGCAGCGGCTGCGCGCGCACCCGCGGCTGTTGGAGAAATCGATCGCCTTCACCATGGAGGCGGATTCGCTCAACTGCTGCGTGCTGGCGGAAGACGTAACGCCGGAGATGCCGGAGTTTGCGCTGTTTATCAAAGAGGTGTGCCGTGAAATGACCGCCAAGGCGGGGCAGAAATGCACGGCGATCCGCCGCATCATCGTGCCGGCGGCGCAGGTGGTTGCGGTGCGTCAGGCCTTGTTGCAGCGCCTGGCTGGGGTGACGGTGGGCGACCCGCAGCTGGAGCAGGTGCGCATGGGGGCGTTGGTCAGCCACGAGCAGCGTGATGATGTGCAAAGCAAGGTGGAGTTCCTGCTGCGCAACGGCTGCGAGCCGCTGTGCGGCGCGGCGCTGGATAAGCTGGAAATCCTGGGCGACGGCGCGCGCGGCGGGGCGTTTTATCCGCCGACCTTGCTGTATTGCGCCGATCCGTTCACCCATCAGGCGGTGCACGGCACTGAGGCCTTCGGCCCGGTGGCGACGCTGATGCCGTATGCGGATACCGAGCAGGCGATCGCGTTGGCGTTGCTGGGGCAGGGCAGCCTGGCGGGCTCGCTGGTGACCGCCGATCCGGCATTGGCCAAGCGCTTCATTCGCGCGACGGCGTGCGCCCACGGCCGCATGTTGATTTTGGATGAACAGGCGGCGGCGGAGTCCACCGGCCACGGTTCGCCGCTGCCGATGCTGGTGCATGGCGGCCCGGGGCGCGCCGGCGGCGGTGAAGAGCTGGGCGGATTGCGTGCGGTGAAGCACTATATGCAGCGCACGGCGATCCAGGGCAGCCCGGCAATGCTGGCGGCCATCGGCGGCGAATGGGTGCGCGGCGCGCCGGTCGCCGAGCACCCGGTACATCCGTTCCGGAAATACTTCGAGCAGCTGCAGCTGGGCGACAGCCTGTTGACCGCGCGCCGTACCGTGACCGAAGCGGATATCGTCAACTTCGCCTGCCTGAGCGGCGATCATTTCTACGCGCACATGGACAAGATCGGCGCCGCCGATTCGCTGTTCGGCGAGCGGGTGGCGCACGGTTACTTTGTGGTGTCCGCCGCGGCCGGGCTGTTTGTCGATGCCGCCGTCGGGCCGGTGATCGCCAACTACGGCATGGAGAATCTGCGCTTTATCGAACCGGTGAAGATCGGCGACACCATTCAGGTGCGGTTGACCTGCAAGAAGAAGATCCGCAAGCCGCAGAAAACCGCCGAAGATCGGCCGCACGGCGTGGTGGTGTGGGATGTGCAAGTATTGAATCAGGAACAGCAGCCGGTGGCGCTGTACAGCATCCTGACGTTGGTGGCGCGCCAACAGGGGGACTTCGAGGCGTGATGCGCGCTTGCCGCCGCCGGAGCTGCCGGCGGCGGCAATCTATTCAGATCAGCGGCTGACCGCGCAGCTGTTCCAGCACTTTCAGCGGCGAGCGCTGCGGATCCTGCATCTTGTTCACCGGCAGCAAGAAGGTCTGTTCCAGCATAAACTGGCCGCCCATCGCGGCGTGCGGCGTTTGATCCGAGAAGCAAATCCAGCTGCTGCCCGGCGGAAACGCCAGCGCCAGCTGCGGCCCCTGTTGTTGATAATCGCCATCGGCCTTCATGGCGTCATGCAACTGCAGCATCAGGTGGTCATAATGGCTGCGGCGGGTTTTGGTGATGCGTACCCGGTGCTGCAGCCAGCTGCTGAAGGCGGAGTAGCGCGCCAGATGCGGCATGAAGCGTTGCGCCAGCTCAGGGAACGGTTCGCCGACGCGCCATTGGCGATGTTCACCGTGCGGATTGATGTTGGTGAAAATGCGCAGAATACGTTCACCGTAGTTCGGGCGCGACGGGAAAGCATCGACGTGCAGCCGGCTGTCGTCTTTGCGCCAGGAGCTGCTTGCGCGCCAGGCCGAAACCGGATGCAAACGCAGGCTGCCGGTCGGATGGTGCAGCGCCTCCCGATACTCGGGCAACAGCCCGGCGATCAGCTGGCGGCAAGATTGGTAATAACGTTCCAGCAGTTGCTGAACCTGCTGCCGGCGCTCCGCGACGGCGACGCCGGTCAGCTTGCCGGACAGCGGTTGATAGCTGATGTTTTTGCGCTTCGGATCGACCAGCGCCGGATCCAGCAGCGGCATTTCCTGCTCAGACAGGGTGAAGGCCAGTTCGGGCAGAAACAGCACCTTGCCCTGTTCCAGTTCGCTGACCGCGCTGGATGCTTCCGCTGCCGCCCATTGTCGCAACGGCAGCGTCAGGACGGCCTGTTCACGCATAATATCGCCAGTAGGCATGAGATCTCCTCGCAAATCTATATCGCTTTATTCCCGCCTTTCAGGTTGCCGCGTGGTTGGCTGCACTGGCTTGCGCCGTGGCTGGCTGGAGCGACGCCAAAAGTCTTTGCGTCGGTCGCCCAAATGCAACGTGAAATTTATGGGTTCTATTATGGATGTATCAGCAGGGCGCAGTGCGCCGAAGCGTGCGATGGCTTCCTGATATATAGAATAGTCCTGCTAAGGGTATCACCGGCAATGCCAATGAAAAGTAAACGGAGGCTAAACGAGGTTCGGCGTGGGCACGAATAATCAAAAATGGCACGAATTGTTCGCTGAATAGCGCATTTTTTATCTTATTGAATTGTAATGGAAATAAATATGCTGCTTATTTATTGGCGTTATTTCATTCCGAGAGCGGGGCAAATTGGGGAAATAATGTTTCGGCAGGAAATTATTTCATTTTTGTCGTGGGAATAAATCGGGCCGCCCAATTTTGGTGGCCCGATGAGTGATTAAGCGCCGTAAATGCAGTTTTTGCCTTTTTTCTTGGCCTGATACAGCGCGCTGTCCGCCTCATTGATAAAGCTGATCGGCGTATCGTTATACATATGCGGCACTTTGGCGCAGATGCCGATGCTGATGGTGACGATGCCGTGCGGGTTACCCTGATGCGGGATCTTCAGATCGCGCACCGCCTGGATGACGCGTTCGGCGAAAATCAGCGCGCCCTGCACGTCGGTATCCGGCAGGATAATCCCCATCTCTTCACCGCCGTAGCGCGCCAGAATATCGTTGCTGCGGCACGCCAACCCTTTCAGCGTCTGGCCGATCTGCTGCAGGCACTGGTCGCCGGCGACGTGGCCGTAGCTGTCGTTGTACTGCTTGAAGTAGTCGATATCCAGCATCAGCAGCGCCACGCTGCGGTAGTTGCGCGAGGCGCGCGCCAGCTCGTTCTTCAGCGCAATGTCAAACTGGCGGCGGTTGGCCAGGCCGGTCAGGCTGTCCAGCAGCGCCAGTTCTTCCAGCATCTGGTTGATGCTGGTCAGCTGATCGCGGGTGCGCATCAGCTCGGCTTCGGTTTGCATGCTGTGCTTGATTTGCCGCAGCAGCACCGCGCCCATCGCCAGCAGGATCATCAGCAGAGAGAGGCCGCCGGCGGCGAACAGGCCGGCGTCGGTGCGCCAGTCCGCCAGCGCGTCGCGTTTCGACAGCCCGGCGGCGATCACCAGCGGAAAGCGGTTGACCCGCGAATAGCCGTAGATGCGCTCCACTTTGTCGTACAGCGAGGTGATGGTGGCGTTGCCGAATTCCGAATGCGGCAATATTTCGCTGAACAACACGCCCTTGGCGATATTTTTACCGATCGAGGCCGCCGAGTAAGGGCGGCGGTAGAGGATGGTGCCGTCCGCCAGCAGCAGATTTAGCGAGGCGTCGGTGTTGAGGGCGAAACTGTCGTAAAACTGGCGAAAATAATCGACGTACAGCGTCGCCAGCACCACGCCGCCAAAGCTGCCGTCCGGGTTGTTGAAGCGCCGCGAAACGGGGATGATTAGATCGCCGGTGGTGCGGCTGCGGATCACCTCGCCGATATACAAACCGCCGCCATCGCGGTTTTGGTGATATTTGAAGTAATCGCGATCGGCGTTGTTGGCGTTCTTGATGAATTTGCCCGAGGAGGTCGCCAGCCAGCGGCCGCTCGCATCGTAGATAAACATCCCGTGCAGCTGCGGCAGGTTGCCGACCTGGGTTTGCATCACCCGTTGCAGCCGGGTCAATTGCGAGGGCCCCAGCCCGTCGTTCTGGAGACGTTCGGTCAGATCGAGCAGATTGCCGTCTACCTGCATGAAGGTATCGTCGGCATGCTGCGCCAGCGAACGGGCGAGGTTGGCGGATTCATGCTCGGCGCTGCGCAGATCCCGCTGGTGCGCGTTCCAGATTTGCCAGCTGTTAAAGAGGATCAGCGTGGCGGCAACGATGATGACAAACACGCCGGCCTGAAATA
Organism: Serratia sp. EWG9; assembly: GCF_019913725.1. Taxonomy (NCBI): domain Bacteria; kingdom Pseudomonadati; phylum Pseudomonadota; class Gammaproteobacteria; order Enterobacterales; family Yersiniaceae; genus Serratia; species Serratia sp. EWG9. Next base: position 219,058 of record NZ_JADNRO010000007.1, on the reverse strand, counting down.
ATAATGGGGAGCTTTTAACGCTGCGCGGCGCCGCGGCATCCTGTATGGGTTGCTGCTGAGTCATGTCACCCTTGTTGTTTGATTACTATTCAATTTGAGTTAAGAGCAATCTTATATTTTATGCATAAATGCGCCAGACCTCTAGCCCTTAACGTGGCGATAGGGAGAAAGGCGCCTCGCACCCCGCATTTGCGGCGGTGTGAACGCGAAGGAGTAAAAGAGCCATGTCGGATTACATCATTATCGCTTTACTGACGCTGGCGGTGTATTACCCCCTCACACTGGGGGCGCTGGCGGTGATGATGTTCTTCGCCTGGCGGCGGCGACGGTCGCCTTATTGGCGGTTGGGGCTGGCGCTGTTGACGGTGTTGTTCGTGCTGTTCGCCAAAGCGGCGTATGACTGGCACCGCTACAGCTAGCGGCGCCATGCGGGGTTATTCGACGTTGATCATCCAGTTGACGCCGAATTTGTCGGTCAGCATGCCGAAGCCTTTGGCCCAGAAGGTGGCTTGATAAGGCATCGTCACCTGGCCGCCCTGCGCCAGATTATCGAACAGTTTGCGTCCTTGTTCCGCGTCGCTGGGGTTCAGCGACAGCGAGAAGCCTTTGTGGGAAGCGCCGCCGCTGTCATCCTGCGGACAGCCGTCGGAGGCCATCAGCACGCCGTCGCCAATCAGCAGACGCGCATGCATGATCGCTTCAGGATTGACATCCTGCGGCCCGCCTTGGCGGGCTTCTTCGGGCATGTCTTTAAAACGCATGACCATTTCAATTTTGGCATTCAACTGCTGTACATAGAAGTTAATCGCTTGCTCACAGTTACCGCTGAAGAACAAATAGGGTTGTACCAGCATGACATTGACCTCGGTTGTGGTCCGACAGGCAACGACCGGCCCTCGGGCGGGAAGAAATGATTGCTGGCGGCAATAATTGCCGTCGGTGACTTATTAGTGTAGTCCCCCTGACGTAGAATGCTCGTGCTAGGTGAGCGCCTTCGCCGCCGGCAGGGCGGGCGAAGGCGCGAAGGCGGTTAATACAGCGAAGGTTCGCCGGGTGGGCGGGTTTTAAAGCGGCGGTGCAACCACATGTATTGATCGGGCGCCAGCAGCACCTGTTCTTCCACCACGCGGTTCATCATGGCCGCCGCGCGCGTTTCATCGTCCAGCGGGAAGTCCGTCAGCGGCGGCTGCACGATCAGCTCGTAGCCGCGGGCATTCGGTAGACGGCGCGGCACGAATGGCACGATCGACGGCCGCCCCATACGCGCCAGGATATAGGTGCCGGTCGTCGTGGCGGCGTTTTCCACGGCGAAGAACGGCGCGAACACGCTGCTTTGCGGGCCGTAATCGTGGTCCGGCGCGTACCACAGGATTTCACCCTGCTTCAGGTTGCGGATCATGCCTTTGATATCTTTACGATCGATCATGAATTTATTCGAGCGCAGCCGGCCCCAGGTCTGCACCCATTCCATCAGCTTGTTATTGTGTGGGCGGTGTACGCCGATGCCGGGGTTTTGCATGCCGAAGATGCGCGCGCCCAGCTCCAGAGTGAGGAAATGCAGGCCGATCAGCAGCACGCCTTTCCCGTCCTGACGCGCCAACTGCATGTTTTCCATGCCGCTCACCTTAAACCAACGGGCGATGCGCCAGTCAGGCCAGAACCAGGCCATGCCGACTTCGAACAGGCCCATTCCGACGGACTCAAAATTTTTGACAATCAGCGCCTCTCGTTCGGCGGCGGGCATCTCAGGGAAACAGAGTTCTAAATTACGGCGCGCTATTTTTACCCGGCGTTTCATCAGGGGCATGGCGATTCTGCCAAGGCCGTGTCCAAGCCGATAAATGAGCGGGTAGGGCAATAACACCAATAGATAGAGTATTCCCAGCCCTATCCACAGCAACCAATAACGAGGGCGCAAGAATTCGCGCTCAAAGCGTTGGTTTGAAATCATTTTTTCTGTTCTTCCTTTAATTTCGCAATGGGACCTTAACCCAAATTGTTATGTGCGAAATGATAGAGCATTTTTTGTGAGACCGGGTTTTCCATTCATGCTTTTTTTTACGCTTTATTTAAGCGCAGACGGGAAACGGAACGAAATGAGATTTTTACCGAGGGAAGGGCGGATATTCACCGCTATTTCAACCGGCTGGCGACATTGAAAAATAAGGACACAATTCAGCGCATCGCAAAAGTGACAACCGCTATGTAACCTTAGAGAAACAGCAACGCGGCGGAACCGTCCCAAACGGCAGCCAGCGCATACAGCAGCGCGAGAATCAGGACAAAAGGGGCATTGAACATCGGCGTTTCCTCCAGGAGGATGTGTTTAAAGTTTAGCCTGTCCAGATGACAATGGGATGAAATGCGATCGCTTTTGACGCGGTGAAATTCAGACGGACGGAAATGGGTAAACCGCTGATTTTTTACTATAGTCATAGTGTGATGTTGTGCGTTTGTCGCCGTACGCCCCGTCTTGAACGGCTGTGGGCAGAGTGTCCAGAGCAAGATCGCGGAACGGGCGGCGCCGGACGTGAAACAGGTGACGAAGTTCTCAGAGGGCGGGTCTGTAAGGATTTGACATGTCATATGAAAATGACGATCTAAGCGGTGTTGAGCAACCGAGCGACTACGTTAAAACCACCGCCTGCGAAGTGCGCAGCGGCGTAAAGGCAGCGCTCGAGCAATCATGTGCCTGCATCAAGGATAACCCTTGGGCAGGGGTAGGCGCCGGCGCCGTCGTGGGCCTGGTAATAGGATTTCTGTTAGGCAAAAGGCAATAGGGAGAGTAAAAATGGGCATCATTTCCTGGATCATTTTTGGTTTAATCGCCGGTATCCTGGCTAAATGGATTATGCCGGGCAAAGACGGCGGCGGCTTTATTGTTACCGTTATACTGGGGATCGTGGGCGCCGTCGTCGGCGGCTATATCAGCACCTTCTTCGGTATGGGACGCGTTGACGGTTTTAACCTGGGCAGCTTCGTGGTGGCGGTCATCGGTGCCCTGGTGGTGCTTTTTGTCTACAGGAAGATCAAAGGCTAAGCAGCCGTTGCTCAACAGGGTCGCCGCGGCGGCCCTTTTTCGTGAAATCAATCCGGCTGTGCGGCGCGGGCCGCAGCGGCTGAAAGGGGAATATCATGGGTCTGTTCGATAGCGTATTGGGTAACATTCTGGGCGGCGGCGCCAACGGCAAAGGCATCGACTACATCGCCATTATGCAGTGGGTCGAGCAACAAGGCGCCCTGCAGCATTTTGGACAAGTTCCGCCAGGGGCAGTTCGGCGATATCGTCGGTTCCTGGCTCGGTAACGGCGAAAACCAGCCGATTACCGGCGATCATGTGCAGCAGGCGTTGGGCAGCGATGCGATCAATCAACTGGCTGAAAAGCTGGGCGTCGATCCGGCCCAGGCGTCCAGCACCATTGCACAGTTCTTGCCGACGGTAGCGGATGCCGCTTCGCCAAACGGTGAAGTGCAGCAAGACAGCAATGAACTGGGCGACATGGTCGGCAAACTGTTCAAATAATGATTATGCTCCCGGCGTCTGGCCGGGGGCATTCACTCCGCTAATTCCCTCGATCGCCGTCAACGCCTGTTGCAAATGCGCCACCCAGGCGCGCACTTTCTGCGGAATAAAACGTAAAGCGGGATAGACCGCATGCAGCGCCATGGGCGGGTAGCGGTATTCCGGCAAGACGGGAACCAGCGCGCCCGTCGCCAGCTGTTCGCCGATCAGCGGCCGCTGAGCGCCACCGATGCCGGCCCCGGCCTCGATGGCCGCCAGCAGCGATAAGGTATTGTTGGCGCGAAACGTGGGCCGCAGCGCGACCATCTCGGCGCCGTGGGGGCCGAGCAGGGTGAGCGTATCGCCATCGTTTAGGCCGCTGTAGCGAATGTGCGCATGTTTCACCAGATCCGCCGGCGAACGAGGGGCGCCATGCCTGGCCAGATAGGCCGGCGACGCGACCAGCAGGCGTTGCAGCTCACCCAACCGTTTCGCCACCATGCCGGGCGCATGCAATTCGCCGAAGCGCAGCGCCACGTCGATGCCTTCGCCGATGACGTCGGCGCGGCGATCGTCCAGCAGCAGCTCGATGGTGAGATCCGGATGACGTTTTTGGAACGCGATGGCCAAAGGGGTGATATGCCGTTGTCCGAATCCGGTCGGCGCATGCAGGCGCAAATTGCCCTGCAGCTGGTGGTGCTGGCCGTGCAACGCCTCTTCCGCTTCGTCGACCGCCGCCATAATCGGTTTGAGGCGCTGATAGTAATCATTGCCGGCCTCCGTCAGGGTGACCGCACGCGTGCTGCGAAACAGCAGCTGCGCCCCCAACTGCTGTTCCAGACCGGCGATTTGCTGACTGACCGCCGGCTGCGTCAAACGCAGATCGCGCGCGGCGGCAGACAGGCTGCCCAGCTCCGCCACCCGCATAAAGGTTTTCATTGCGTTCAGCTTATCCATGTCGATTTTGCCTATAGATATTTCTTATTAGTGTTAGTGGAAACCCTCCTCTACCGCAAGCATCGCTAATCAATAACACTCAGGGTATCGATAATCCGAGGGGTGACAAAATGAACGCAAAGCGACAGGCGCTGGTGATCGGCGCCAATGGCGTGATTGGGCGCCGATTGATTGAGGAGCTGATTGACCAAGGTTGGCAAGTGGTGGGCGTCTCGCGCCGGGGCGGCGAACCGGCGCCTGGAGTGCGCCACCTGCAGGTTGACCTGCTGGATGCGGCGGCGACGCGGGACGCGCTGCGGCCGCTGAGCGCGATTAGCCACGTTTTCTATGCCGCCTATCAGGATGCTCCGGATTGGGCGGGGCTGGTGGCGCCGAACCTGCAAATGTTGCAACACGTTGTCGAAGGGCTGGAGCCGATTGCGCCGGCGTTGGAACATATCAGCCTGATGCAGGGCTATAAAGTTTATGGCGCGCATTTGGGGCCGTTTAAAACGCCGGCGCGTGAAAGCGATGCCGGGCATATGCCGCCGGAGTTTAACGTGGCGCAGCAGCAGTATCTGGAGCAGCGCCAAACAGGCAAGCGCTGGCGTTGGAGCGCCATTCGCCCGAGCGTCGTGGGGGGCTTCTCGCTCGGCAACCCGATGAATCTGGCGTTAAGCATCGCGGTTTACGCCTCGATCAGTAAAGCGCTCGGGCTGCCGCTGCGCTTTCCCGGGAAGCCGGGCGCTTACCACAGCCTGTTGGAAATGACCGACGCCGGACTGCTGGCGCGCGCCACGCTCTGGGCGGCGACCGAACCTGCGGCAGCCAATCAGGCGTTTAACATCAACAACGGCGATCTGTTTCGCTGGAGCGAAATGTGGCCGAAAATCGCCGCGTACTTCGGGCTGGAATGTGCGCCGCCGTTGCCGATGACGCTGGAAAACATGATGGCGGACAAAGCGCCGCTGTGGCGTGAGCTGGCGCAACGGCACTCCTTGACCGAGCCCGATTACCGGGCGGTGGCCGGCTGGCGTTTCGCCGATTTCGTCTTTTCCTGGGACTACGACATGTTCGCGGACGGCAGCAAGGCGCGGCGTTTCGGTTTCCATCAGTTTGTCGAAACCGAAGCCATGTTTTTCTCGCTGTTCGATGCATTCCGTCGTCGCCGCATCATTCCCTGAATGCGGCATAAATGTCCCCGCAGCCCCGCTGCGGGGAAAGGTCTCAGAACGTCAGCATGATTTTGCCGATGTGCTCGCTGGATTCCATCAGCGCATGCGCAGCGGCCGCCTCTTCAAGCGGGAAGGTTTTAAAGATTTGCGGTTTCAGCACGCCGCGCTCCAGCAGCGGCCAAACTTTCTCGTGCAGCTCGGCGGCAATCTGCGCTTTGTCCGCGACGCTGCGCGAACGCAGCGTCGAACCGGTATGGGTCAAGCGTTTCAAGAGCAGCGGCATCAGGTTGAGCTCTTTTACCACGCCGTTTTGCGTGCCGATTTGCACGATACGGCCTTCCATCGCTGCGGCCTGATAGTTCTTGGCCACATAGTCGCCGGCGATCAGATCGACGATCACGTCGGCGCCTTTGCCGTTAGTGGCGTCTTTGGTGCGGGCGACAAAGTCTTCGTTGCGGTAATTAATCGCCACGTCGGCGCCCAGCGCCAGGCTCGCCTGACGCTTCTCTTCTGAACCGACGGTGGTGATCACCTGGGCGCAGAAGGCTTTCGCCAGCATGGTGGCGACCGTGCCGATACCCGAGGTGCCGCCGTGGATCAACACGGTCTCGCCGGCTTTGAGGTGACCGCGCTGGAACACGTTGACCCAGACGGTAAAGAAGGTTTCCGGCAGCGCGGCGGCCTCGGTCAGGCTCAGGCCCGCCGGAACCGGCAGCGCATTACTTTCATGCACAGCGCAGTATTGCGCGTAGCCACCGCCGGCGATGAGGGCGCAAACCCGATCGCCGATCGCGAAGCGGGTCACGCCTTCACCGATGGCCACCACTTCGCCGGCAATTTCGAGGCCGGGAATATCCGAGGCGCCGGGCGGTGGCGCATAGTTCCCCTGACGTTGCAGCACGTCGGGGCGGTTAACGCCGGCGGCGGCGATTTTCACCAGAAGTTGGCCCGCTTGCGGAACCGGCACCGGACGTTCGGCGACGACCAGAACCTCGGGGGCGCCGGGTTGGCTGATCTCAATCGCTTTCATCGTGTCGGGCAGCGGTGCATTCGTTGACATGGTTACTCTCCTCATCGTGGCGGACGCGGTTATCAGGTGGCGCGTCCACAATAAAGTCTGCTGTTAGCTTAGCGAAATCGAATGAGGTACGCGTGGTCGAATAGAGCGGTTTTGCGAGGAAGAGGAGGAGACGCCGCCGCGATGGGCGGCTGGGCATCAATCGTTAGGGGGGATGCGGAACCCTTTCAATGAAACGATAAAGTGTTCTTTTCCTTTGGAGATCTTGGCGCCTTTATCGCACCACAGGCTGGCAAGCTGGAAGAAATCGTCGCTGCCGATGTCGTAAGCCAGTTCGATTTTCTTGGCTGTGCCGGCGCGGATGAGCTTTTCTGCTTCCTGGTGGTTTGCAGCTTTAATTATGGTCATGGGCGAAATCCTTGGTGTTAAGCCAGAACGGATAATCGCTAATCATCATATGGCCATATTGTGACAGTTTTGTGATGAAAGGATGACGGTAACCGCAGGCGCGGCGTGCGGCGTGCCGCGCCTTTGCGGTGAAAATGCGTTGTCGGTTACCGATCGTGCGGGCGAACGAATGCGCTTTTCTTCTGAGATTTGAAGTGTTTATAGAGCGCATAGCCCGCAATGCCGGCCAAGACGGCCAGGAGGGCAAGAGATCCTGTGGCCATGAACATCACCTCCGAATAAGAATGGCAAGGAGGCGTATTTGTGACATTCATCACTTTGCAGGGCAATGAGACCAATCTGTAATCGGAAAGGCGAGATGCGAGAAGGGCAAAAAAAAGCGCCTATAGGGAGGCGCATAAAGATTTGCAACACAGCTTGTCATGTTCAACACCAGGAGGAGTGGTGAACTGACGCCATTCTAAGCGGCCGTGATTGCGGGAGGTATAGGTATTCTCCGAAAGCGTCATTACCACTCATAGCCTAACTGAATGTTGTAATCGGGATCCTGGTTGGTGGAATAAGGATCGGATTGGCGGCGGCGATCGGTTTTCTTCACCGGGCCGTCATACGCGGGATAAGGTTTGGTGCGCGGCTTGCTGCAGCCCGGATGATCGCACTCGATGTCGACGCGAAAACCGTTTTTATCTCGCGCCTCTGCCCAGGTGATCGGCGGTTTCTCGGCCTTGGGCGCGGGCCCAGGCGACGTCGGCGGCTTGGGCGCGGGGGCGACGCTGGGATCGGGGGCTTGATAATTCAGCTCCAGCGCGCCAAGCGGGGCGCTGTAAGCGGCAAAGGCCAGCAGGGCGGCGGCGCTGGCGGCCGGTAATGTGAGCCATCTCGGCATGGTGAGTCTCCCTGGATGATTACGCCGGGCAACTATAAAACAGTAAAACGAGAATTACTATCATTTGCCTGCGGCGTAATGGGGATTCAGCTGGCGATCCCGTAGGCAGACGGGGTCAAATCCTGTGCGTTTAGCCGAGATTAACGCCCCTGCACGGCGAAAAAGGTTGCTATTGCCGCTCGCTCGTGAGTTAATGATGTCGGCCTGTGGTACAGACCTATTTATGCACGACATTTTGAGTAAAGTAGTTCAAATTTAAAGCGTTATCCCGGATAGCCCTTCTCTGACGAATTTCCTTTCCAGTGCCTCCATAAGTAACTGATGACCGGCTATCTCGCCCATGGCGGCTAACATTATTATTGAAGGAAATTAGACATGTCCAACATGATCAAAGGTCAAGTGAAGTGGTTCAACGAAGCTAAAGGTTTTGGTTTCATCACCCCAGCAGACGGCAGCAAAGACGTATTCGTACACTTCTCTGCTATCCAGGATCAAGGCTTCAAGACCCTGGCTGAAGGCCAGAACGTACAGTTCTCTATCGAGAACGGTGCGAAAGGTCCATCTGCGGCTAACGTTACCGCTATCTAATTGGCGTCTACCGCTGATTGAATAAAACCCGCCGAGGCGGGTTTTTTATGCCTGCAATTTGACGGCGCATAAAAAAAAGCCCGCAAGTCTGCGGGCAAAAGTTCCTTGTTACTTCTTCATTTGCAAGCGCTTCTCTGGGGGGGAAACGCCTGAAGACAGGTTACGCGAGGCCGGCTTAAGATTCTGCGGTCAAACCGTTAAGAAAGTGAAAATCCAGGCGGCTGCTACGCTGATAGCAGAGACCGGCAGGGCTGGGGCGGTGTCCTTCACCTGGGGTTTTGTAATACACTGATGCCAATCGCAAAGAATGGGGAAGGGTATGCAGGTTAACGATCGAGTGACGGTAAAAACAGATGGCGGCCCACGGCGCGAAGGCGTCATTCTGGCCGTAGAGGTCTTCAACGAAGGTACCATGTATCTGGTGTCTCTTGAGGACTACCCGGCGGGCGTGTGGTTTTTTAATGAAATCGACAGCCGTGACGGCACTTTTGTGGAGCCTTGCGGCGCGCCCGGGCAGTAACTTCGAATAATCTCATTAATTTGCTAACGAAACTGTCTATTTTGAGATTATTTCAATGCGGTAAGAATTTTTTTATCGACGACATAAAAATACCCGTTGCGCTAGCGGGGGATAACGCAGCAGGTATTCTTTTGGTTATCCCAGCGTTTGAGAACCGGATTACGTTATCACCGGAAATTAACGATGGGTAAACAAAGTGGGGGCGTTCTCTACGGTTCAGCGGCTATTGACGAATATTCCACTAGTCAATGTGTCGGTCAAACGGACAACGTGGTAAATGATCTGCTTGTTGTGCGTTTTTATTTTCCGCTTGATGTTTCCCTTGTGGGAAGAGACCGTTTTGGCCTTTATTTGCATCTGGTCTGATATCTGGATGGTGCCTTGCCCTGACATCCACATGCGTAACATGTTCGATTCAGTTTGGCTCAGCGTCACCGGCGTTTGATCCAGAGAGGATTTCTCCACCCGTAGGGATTTTTTCTCGAGATAATGACTAAGTAGCTGATTCATAGTCTCTGGTTTGATGGATTTTGACGATATGATGACGTTCTTGCGAACATATAAATAATCGTCGAAATGTACATTGGTAATAGCCATGAAGATGAAGAATAACGTATCCGGGTGCAGTGAAATCACCCGTTTTATTCGCTCCGTGGCGTTTGCTTCATGGATGAAGCAGTCCTCGTTAATAAACACCAGGCTAGGATTCAACTTACTGCATTTTTCATGCAGGCTGTCAATGTCCTCGATGGCATTAATATGGCGCTTCTTCACGCCATGCGAAGTCAGATAGTCGGTTAACCCCAATCTGGTATAGCTACATGAATCCATGATAATCGTTGGCATATCGCACCCCCACTTAAATCCGTTTTACTGCGGTAATATGAGAAAAAGCCTAAAAAGCCGAAAGGCAAAATGGAACAATAATTCAGTGTAGCGAGTGTTCTATCAATAAACACGACGGCACTCAATGATATTTTCATACTAAACTTATTAATCGCATGAATCTATAAGTTTGGCTTAAGTCAGAGCGATCCGCTACTCGCCCGGCGTCGGCATGATGGGCCTGATTCGCGCTTGGCGCCCGCGCCTGCCGGCATTGTCTGCTGATAATCTGTTCATCATGTCACGAAACAAAATTTTAGTTTGCTAGGAAAAGTCTTAAAAAAAATTCATGTGTCTTTTTTTTGAAGTCTTTTAGCGTGCTTTTTAAGTGCTCAAAAAGCACTCGCTTCTAGGCTCTTCTGTTTTTAATCATAAAAATCATTGCGTTATGATTGTCTTGGCACCTTTCGCTAATGATAAGCGCTTCTGTTTTTATCATAACAACAAACAAAAGTTAACATTATTGCTGGAATGTGTAGCTTAATTGTTGCCATAAATCACCATTTTACAATAGGTTATGTGGATATTTATTTCATATGAAATCATTTGTGTGAATGTTTATCGGTGATTGAGTGATTTTTCTAAACTATCGTCTTGCCAGCCGGTCGGCAGGGGCGGCGGCAGGTCGGAGTTGTTTCTGACCCGCGCCGGTTTTAATTTGCTCTTGCACCTTTCAAAAACAGGATGTCGCGGTGAGACAAAATCAATATGGGCAGCCGATAGGCGATGCCCTCCCTCATTGGCAGCCGGCAGGCATGCCCGGGCAAGCGTTACTGTCAGGGCGGTTTTGCCGCCTGGAACCGCTGAACCTCGAACGCTGGGGCGACGAGCTTTATCAGGCTTATCAAACCGCCGAGGACGACCGCGACTGGACCTATCTGTTTTGGGCGCGGCCGCAGACGCGCGAGGATTTTCAGCATTACCTGCAGGCCCTGGCGTCCAGCGCCGACAGGCGCACGATGGTGGTGATCGATCAGGCGAACGGGCGCGCGGTAGGAACCTGCGCTTTTTTGCGCATCGATCCCGCCAACGGTGCGGCTGAACTGGGCACCATCAACTGGTCCCCGCTGATGAAGCGCAGTGCGCTCGGCAGCGAGGCCATTTTCCTGATGCTGCGCCATTTGTTTGACGATCTGGGTTACCGGCGCTGCGAATGGAAATGCGATAGCCTCAATCTGCCTTCGCGTCAGGCCGCCGAGCGTTTTGGCTTTCGCTATGAGGGCACGTTCCGTCAGGCGGTCGTCGTCAAAGGACGCACGCGCGACACCGACTGGCTGTCGATCATCGATGGAGAATGGCCGGCGCTGCGCTCGGCGTTTGCCGCCTGGCTGTCGCCGGATAACATCGGCGACGACGGGCGGCAAGAACGGCGTTTGCAGGCCTTCCAGCCCGGGTGACGCGCCAGGCGTTTAGGCCGTCTCCGCCAGGCAATGGCGCAGCGAGTCCAGCGTCAGGCGAATGTCCTGTTCCTCCGTCATCCAGTTGACCAGCGCGGCGCGGATCCCCGGCTGGCCGTTATAACGCGTAGGGGTGCAACGCGCCACCCCATGCCGGCTAAGGCGTTCGAGAAAGCGATCGCGCGCCGCTTCGCTGTCGCCCTGTGGATGACTGAGGGCAAAGCACACCACGTTCATATTCACGGGCGCCAACAGATGGAAACCGTCCTCGGCCGCTAACGCCGCTCCCAGCGCCTGCGCCAGTTCGACATTGCGCTCGACGATATCTCGTATGCCGCTGCGGCCATAGGCTTTCAGCGTCAGCCAAAGCGGCAGGGCGCGGAAGCGGCGCGAATTTTCCGGCGTCAGATGCAGATAGTTGTCTGGCCGCAGCGTCGGTGCTTCCAGGTAGGCCGAATGGTTCTGAAATACCTGCATCTGCAGATCCAGATGGCGGGTAAATTGGATCGCGCTGTCATAAGGCACGTTCAGCCATTTGTGCGCATCGACGGTGATGGAATCGGCATGCTGCCAGCCCTCGAGCCTTGGGGCGTAGAGCGGCGAGCAGGCCGCCACGCCGCCGAATGCCGCATCGACATGCAGCCAAAATGGATAACGCTCTCGCAGCGCCAGCAGTTGCGGCAGATCGTCGAAAGCGACGGTATTGACCGTGCCGGCGCTGGCCAGTACCAACGTTGGCTGGCCAGCGCCGGCGGCGAGCTGCCGCTCCAGCGCCGCCATATCCATGGCTTCAGACTCCGGCAGGCTGGCGACGATCGTCAACGCCTCGCGGCCGATACCGAGCATGCTGAGCGCCTTCACGCTGCTGGAATGCGGATTGGCTCCCAGAACCCGGATCGGGCCCAGCGCCGCCAGGCCTTGTTGGGCGATATCCACGCCGCGCTGTTGCCCCAGCCACTGCCGACCAATGGCCAGCCCGGTGAAATTGGCCATGGTCGCGCCGCTGACCAGGCTGCCGCTGAACGTTTCCGGCAGGCCCAGCAGGGATTTCAATTGCGTCACGGCCGCCAGCTCGATTGTGGCTGCGATGGTATCATGGCTGAGCAGGCTATTTTGGTCTGTCACGCTAACCAGCCAGTCCGCTGCGACCGCCGCCGGGGTGCCGCCGCCGGTGACGAAGCCGAAATAACGCGGGCCGGCGCTGGCGGAAATGCCGGCCTGATAACGTTGCCAAAAACGCTCCAGCGCCGCCAGGGCGCCTTCGCCGTTTTCGTCGAGCCGATCGTCGCCCGGTTGCAGCTGCTGATGCTCGAGCGGTGGGCAGACCGAGCGTTGCTGCAGCCCAGCCAGGAAATCTTCCGCCAGTTGGCGGGTGTGATCGAGGATCTGCGGAAACTGTGCGAGGTCCTGTTGTAAACGTGGGTGCATGGCGGCTCCGAAAGCGTCAGGGATGATGGGGTAAACATAGAACATTTGCCTGCCGGTCAAAATCGATAAAAAATAACCTTTTTGGATAGCCTGGTTAACCAATAATGAGTGAACGCATTCCCTTGCATGTCTTGCCGACCTTTGCTATCGCCGCCAGGTTGGAAAATTTGCGCGCTGCGGCGCAACAGGTGCATTTGACGCACGGCGCGGTCAGCCAGCAAATTCAGCTGTTGGAGCAGGCGGTCGGCTCTCCGCTGTTTGAACGGCGCGGGCGCGGCGTGCGCCTGAATGCCGCCGGGCGAGAGTTGCTGGCGGCGGTAGAGCCGGCGCTGCAGGCGCTGCAGCAGGGCGTCGCCCGCGCCCGGCGAGCGGCGGCAAGCCAGACGCTGCGCATCAGCGTGTTGCCGTCTTTTGCCCATTACTGGCTGCTGCCGCGTCTGTCGGCTTTTCATGAGGCCTGTGCCGATATTGCGCTGGATATCGATGCGTCGCTGGCGCTGCAGGATCTGTCGCAGCGGGGGTTCGATGCGGCGATCCGCATCGGCAGCGGTCAATGGGCGGGGCTGCAGGCGCAGCGCATCGCCTCGGGGGACGTGTTGCCTGTCGCTTCGCCGGATATGGCGCGAGAATGGGGGGCGGCTTTCGAGAACGGTGGCGATATTCCGTTACTCGAGCACGACGTCAGTCCCTGGCGCGACTGGTTCAACGCGCAGGGGCGCCCGTTATGCGGGCGGCAACAGGCGTTGTTCAACGATGCCGGATTATTGATTCGCGCAGCGGAGCAAGGGTTTGGCATTGCGTTGGCGAAAAAGCTGCTGGTGCAGGATGCCCTCGACGCGGGAAGGCTGGTGGCCTTGGCCGCGCCCTGTCGCCTGAGCGATGACGACGTTTATCTGGCATGGCCGCAGACCGCCGGGTTGACGCCGGCGGTCACCCGCTTGCTGCAGTGGCTTCAGCAGCAGTTGGCGGCGATTTAGCGGCGTAGCCATTCCGGTTGCGAGGTGCCGAGCGTGGTCGCCGGCAGCGCCCATTGCAGCGCCGTGCCCTGCAGACTCAACGGCGCGCGCAGGCGTTGCGCGGCCCCCCAGTAAGTCAGTTCCGTTTCAGGGTTCTCGTCGGCGCTTCCGGCCGGTGTCAGCGGTTCCGGCCGATAATGCGTCGGGTAGGGATGCGCCAGCAGCAGCTGCGCCGTCCGCGCCAGCGACAAGCGCGCGCGATAGCCGGTGCCGCGGCTCAGACGCTGCGTCATACCGGTCAGCACCGCCGCCGCCATCAAATAGCCGGTGGCGTGATCCAGCGCCTGTACCGGCAGCGGCACCGGCAAACTGGCGCTGCGCCAAACCATGCCCGCCTCCGCCAGCCCGCAGCTCATCTGCACCAGACTGTCGAAACCGCGCCGGGTGCGCCACGGCCCGCTCCAGCCGTAGGCATTCAGGCAGACGTCGATCAGGCCCGGCGCCAGCGCGTGCCTTTCCTCCGCGCCATAGCCCAGTTTCTCCAGCGCGCCGGCGCGGTAGCCGTGCACGATCACGTCGGCGTTTCTCAGCAGGTGCTCAAACGTATGGCGATCGCGCGCATTGGTCAGATTGAGGCGCGCGCTGCGCTTGCCCAACATCACTTCGTGTTCGACCCCGGGCTCATCCCACCCGTAAGGGTCGATACGCAGCACGTCGGCGCCCAAGCCGGCGAGAAAACGCGTGGCGATCGGCCCGGCGAGAATGCGCGTCAGGTCCAGCACCCGCACGCCGTGCAGCGGCCGGGCGACGGGCAGCGTCCAGCCGGGCGATGGCGCTTCCGGCTGCAATGCGGTGTGGATCAGCGGTTCGAGCGCCACGCTTTTACCCTGAATATGTTGTCGCCACGCGGCCGCCGAACGCATTTGGGCTGCGCAGCCGCCGGCCGCGATCACCGCTTCCTCCAGCTCGCTTTTTTTCCAGGCCAGCACACGTTCCGCCAGCGCGCCTTTCTTCGATGCCGGGCCCAGCACCTGTTCCACCGCTCGCCGATGGTGTGGCGCATTGGTATGCAGGCGTATCCAGCCGTCCGCCGTGGCGTAGTCGCCGGCCAGCGCGTCCCAGGCGGCGGGCAGCGTCCAACCAAGCGGGCGTAGCGTCCAGCCGAACCAAAGCGAGGCCAGGCGTTGATCGACCCAAACCTGCTGCGCGGCGGCGCCCTCGCGCCGCAGCAGCTCGGCGCAGGCTAAACCTGCGGCGCTCCAGGCGGCGGTGGCCAATTCGGTCACGGGAAAAGCCGAAGGCAATGCGCCGGTGCCGCTTACGGTGAGGCGATCGGCGGGGGCAGGGCATTGCCCGAGGCTTTGCCAAATCTCGTCGAGCAGAGTGTGGATCAGGGGAGTCATCGGCCGCTCCTTGTGGGTAAACGGAAATATAGCCTAGCGTAGCCCACTGTCGGCGGCCTTGCTAAGGTGCGACGTCGAGAGTGCGGCCGTCGGCCAGTTTGGCGTGTACGCTGTGGGGCGCCACGCCGCCGAAAGGTTGCGCGCTGAAATTGGCGGTCAGGGTCGATCCGTCGCTGAACGTCGTCTGTTGCACCCAGCCGTCCCGATCGAGCCAGCGGAAGTCGGTTAACGCTTTATCCCACAAGGCTTGATGCAGCGGCCGGAAGGCGGCATCGGCGCGTTTTATCGCCGGTAAGCGCGCCGCCAGAGTGGTGCGGCTCAGGTGGAACATCGGCGCGGTGTTGTACAGCTGGCTGAGCAGGCTGCGGGTGGTCTGAACGTCGCTGAACTTCAGATTGTCGTAATTCCAGTGGTGGCTGCTGACGATAGCATCGTGGAAAACGGCCTGGTACAGCGGCAGGCGGTAACGCGGATCGAATTCGACGGTACGGTAGGGCTGTTTCACTTTGGCGGGGCGGAAGAAAAACGCCGGTTGGGCGTTGGGCCACCAAGCGCCGAGATAATAGGGCGAGGATTTATCCTGATTCATCTGTTTATCTCCCCAGCCGAATCCCCAGGTTTCCATGCCGTGGGCGAACATCAGGCTGCGCGCGGTCACTGCGTTGCCGTCCTCTGAGCCCAGCGGCAACTTAAGGGTGGCGCCGAACCAGGCGAGCCGGGCGTTGCGGGCTTCGGCCATCTGCGCCGCGCCGGTTGGGTGGTCGGGCTGATAGTCGTCGGACACCATGCCGGTGCCGTCCACATCGAGAAACAGGCTGTTCAACCCGGCCAATTGCACCAGTTCGCGCATGCGCTGTTGAGAATAGGGCAGGACACAGCCTGGATTGAGGTAATAACCCTGTTTACCGAAGCCGGGTTTCCTGCTGCCGTCTGCACGCACGATGGCGCAGGATTCCCGCAGCGTCGTCGGCAACTGCGCGGTGAGCCAGCTGTCGTTGACGCCGCGCGCGATGGCGGTATCGTAGGAGTCGTAGCTGGCGATCAGATAACCGGCCGCTTTGGCGGCGGCTACCGCTTGCGGGTGCAGGAAGGCGGCGGTCCAGTTATCGGTGCCCAACCACAGGCGCGGCAAACCGGCCTGGCGCAGCGCGTCGATCACCGGTTTGGCCAACCCTTGCCCCCAACCGTCCGCTGGGGTTAACCAGCGTCCCAGCTCCCGTTGCGCCAGCGCCCGCACTGCGGCGGCCTGGCGCTGCTGCGCCTGCAGAAAGTCGGCGTCATCCGGCGTCGCGCCAAGCGCGAACTGCGCCGTCAACGCCCGGTTGATGCCGTCGATCAGGGGCTGTTGTTGCCAGCCCTCCGGCGTTTTTCCCGCCAGCCGCAGCAGCAAGCTTCTGCTCTCGGCGTCCATCTTCTGCCGCAGCGCTTCGGCGGCGGGAGAAGCGAAGTAGTGCAGTAATCCCGGCCAATCCTTGACATCTTCCGCCGCCAGCAATTGGTCGCCCCACAGATAGATATGGGTAGCGCCGATCAACTTTTCGCCTTCGGGCGCCTGCTGGATCTTCTCGCGCAGGCTGCTGAACCGGCCGTTTTGTTGCAGATAGTCGCGGTAACGGCGGGCGCCGGACAGCGGGGCGTTGCCGACGTGCAGCAGCACCTCGAATGCCTGTTGTTGATTGAAGCGATTGAATTGGTGGCTGGCGCGCATCGCCAGCTTTTCCTGCGCGGTGGCGAAGGCTATCTGGTTACTGAACGGCGTCAACATCAGCCAGCTGTAGACCTTACCCTGGTGTTGCAGGCTCCACAGCGGCAGTTTCAGATCCCAGTTGGTATCCAGCGGCGTCATTTCCGTCGTCAGGTAATGACGCCAGACCGCGTTGTCCAGCGGGATGCGGCTGCCTTCGCCGATCGGCAACAGCAGCGTTTCCCCCTGCGGCATACGATACCAGTTCAGGGTTTGCGGCCGATCGCTGCTGAAGCTCAGGCGCAGATCGCCGCCTTCCAGACGGGCGCTGACGTTGATTGCGCGTTGCGGCCATCGCCAGCTGGCGCGTCGTGGCGTTGCGGTAAGATCCGTTACCTGCTGCGCAGGCTGCGCCAGATTGATCGGCACCGGGCCTGCGGCGATATGCAGCGTGGCAGGGTCGAGTTCAAATTGCACGTCGCCTTGCTGCAGCAGTAAGGCATCGGCGGGAAAACTGATGAGCAGCGCCAGCGCGAGCGGGGAAAACCGTTGTTTCATCAGGGGCGTCCTTGGAAGATGAAAGAGGGCAGTTTACCGATAAGCGCACTGTCACCCAATGTCGCCATCTTCTATTTGTGACATCGAAATATAAACGCCGTATTCCAGTTTATTTTTCGTTTAATAAATTAGCCTTTACTTCATTACCCGACGTCACTATACTCAGCCAAAATTTCAGTGGAGAAACCCAATTGGACAGTTGTAGTTGTAATAAAACAAATAAGGCAAGCTGACCAATTCTCTTCTGATTTGTTGCTTGCCGTTATCGGCGGGCAGCACCCCTCTCCAGTTATTTCTGAGCTGTGCATACCCGAATAAGAAACGTTTCCTGATGCCTGACGGTTTCAGGTGAATTGAGTTGGACGTTATTATGGTATTCTGCAGCCACAGCCTTTTCCCTCCAGGCACAGCACGCTGATTCGCTGATTTATTTTCAGCGCGATTTCGCGTGTGCTAAACAGCACATGATTTTATCTCCTGCGGTTAATTAAGGGGACAGTCATGGCTATGACTCCTTTCGTTTTGAATTTATTGCTGGCGATGTGCCTGGGCGCGGTCATTGGCGCCGAACGCCAGTGGCGCCAACGCATGGCCGGCCTGCGCACCAATGCGCTGGTGGCGACCGGCGCGGCGGTCTTTATTCTCAGCTCCATGTCCACCGATCCGGCCAGCGCCGGCCGTGTGGCGGCGCAGATCGTATCCGGTATCGGCTTCCTCGGCGCCGGCGTGATCATGCGTGAAGGGCTTAATATTCGCGGCCTCAATACCGCCGCCACGCTGTGGTGTTCGGCGGGGATCGGCGTACTGTGCGGCCTGGGCCAGCATTGGGATGCGGTGGTCGCTACGCTGGTGATCCTGTGCGCCAATATCCTGCTGCGCGAAGCCGCGCAGCGCATCAATCTGCAGCCGCATCAGCAGGCGACCGATCTGGAACTGTGCTATCGCATTCAGGTGACCTGCGGCGAGCAGGACGAAATTCTGGTGCGCACCTGATCCTGCAGGCGCTGAACGGCGTCGCCTTGCGGCTGCAATCCTTGCGCAGCGCCGATATTTCGAGCCCGGGACAATTGGAAGTGTGCGCGGAAATTACCGCTACGCCGGCCGCGCAAAAAGAAATCGAAGGTATTGTCTGCCGCGTCAGTCTGGAAAAAAGCGTGAGCGCCGTTCGCTGGCGCGTCGCGTCCGAATTACCGGTCTGATTAATGATATAAATATTGATTAACTTGATTATATGTTCAGGTTTATTCATGCACGCCTTGAATAACGCTGAGCATTAAGGAGGCGTTATGGACGATGACCCCGGAAGGAAAATGATTCCAGCGTGGCTGACAGGGTAATTCCGCCATTTAGTCACGCTAATAAAAAATTCCAAGCTGCGCATAGTCACCTGTTTATCGGGCGGGGCTTCGCTGTGCGCAGAACTAAAATAAGAGAATAGCGTTATGACTCAGATTAATGAAAGAACGCGTCGCCGTGATAAAGACGCGGTGACCTACGCCATTGCGCAAGAGGCCACCAACAGCATCGCTCAAACGCTGGCGAACCTGAAGTGCAACCGCAACGGCTTGACCCAGGACGACGCCGATGAGCGGCTGGAGCAGTTCGGCGCCAACCAGGTCGCCCATGACAAGGCGCCGCATGCCCTGATCCAGCTGATCAAGGCCTTCAACAACCCGTTTATCTTCGTGCTGATGGTGCTGGCTGCGATCAGTTTCTTTACCGATTATTGGCTGCCGCTCCAGAGCGGTGAAGAAACTGAACTCACCGGCGTCATTATCATCCTGACCATGGTCACGCTGAGCGGGCTGCTGCGTTTCTGGCAGGAATACCGCACCAACAAAGCGGCGGAAGCGCTGAAATCGATGGTGCGCACTACCGCCACGGTGCTGCGCCGCAGCAGCTACAGCGCGCATCCGCTGACGCTGGAAGTGCCGATCCGCGAACTGGTGCCGGGGGATATCATCCAGCTCTCCGCCGGTGACATGGTGCCGGCCGACGTGCGTCTTATCGCCTCGCGCGATCTGTTCATCAGCCAGGCGATTTTGACCGGCGAGGCGATCCCTATCGAGAAATACGATGCGATGGGCAACGTGGCGCAGAAGTCGAGCGAAGGGGAAGTGTCCAGCGAGAACGCGCTGCTTGAGCTCTCCAACATCTGTCTGATGGGCACCAACGTCGCCAGCGGTACCGCTACGGCGGTGGTGGTGGCGACCGGCGGGCGCACCTACTTCGGCTCGTTGGCCAAGTCGATCGTCGGGACACGGGCGCAGACTGCGTTCGATCGCGGGGTGAACAGCGTCAGCTGGCTGTTGATTCGCTTCATGCTGGTGATGGTGCCGGTGGTGTTGCTGATCAACGGCTTCACCAAAGGCGACTGGAGCGAAGCGGCGCTGTTCGCGCTGGCGGTGGCGGTCGGCCTGACGCCGGAAATGCTGCCGATGATCGTCAGCTCCAACCTGGCGAAAGGGGCGATCGCCATGTCGCGTCGCAAGGTGGTGGTGAAGCGTTTGAACGCCATTCAGAACTTTGGCGCCATGGACGTGCTTTGCACCGACAAGACCGGCACGCTGACCCAGGACCGCATCATTCTCGAGCACCACATCGACGTCAACGGCGCCAGAGATAACGAGGTGCTGCACCTGGCCTGGTTGAACAGCTTCCATCAGAGCGGCATGAAGAACCTGATGGATCAGGCGGTGATCCGCTTTGGCCGCGGCAAACCGGGGATTGAAGCCCTGGGGCGTTTCAGCAAGGTGGATGAGCTGCCGTTCGATTTCGTGCGCCGCCGTTTGTCGATCGTGGTGGCGGATGAGAATGGCCGCCAGCAGCTGATCTGTAAGGGCGCGGTGGAGGAGATGCTGGAGATCGCCACCCACGTGCGCGAAGGCGATCAGACGCTGGTGCTGGACGACGCGCGCCGTGCGGCGTTGCAGGCGCTGGCCCGCGAATATAACGAAGACGGTTTCCGCGTGCTGGTGCTGGCGACGCGCGAGCTGGATGCGCAGCGCCCGGCCGAAGCGCTGAGCGTGGCCGACGAGCGCGATATGGTGGTGCAAGGGCTGCTGACCTTCCTCGATCCGCCGAAGGAGAGCGCTCAGCAGGCGATCGCCGCGCTGCAGGAAAATGGCGTGACGGTGAAGGTGCTGACCGGCGACAACCCGGTGATCACCTGCAAGATTTGCCGCGACGTCGGGCTGGAGCCGGGCGAGCCGCTTTCCGGGCTGCGGATTGAACAGATGGATGACAAAGAACTGGCGCGCGAAGTGGAGCAGCGCACGGTCTTCACCAAGCTGACGCCGCTGCAAAAATCGCGGGTGCTAAAAATGCTGCAGGCCAACGGCCATACCGTCGGCTTCCTCGGCGACGGCATCAACGATGCGCCGGCGCTGCGCGACGCCGACGTCGGCATCTCGGTCGACACCGGTACCGATATCGCCAAGGAGTCGGCGGACATCATCCTGTTGGAAAAGAACCTGATGGTGCTGGAAGAGGGGGTAATCAAAGGGCGCGAGACCTTCGGCAATATCATCAAGTACCTGAACATGACCGCCAGCTCCAACTTCGGCAACGTGTTCTCGGTGCTGGTGGCGAGCGCCTTCATCCCGTTCCTGCCGATGCTGGCGATCCACCTGTTGATTCAGAACCTGATGTACGACATTTCTCAGCTGTCGCTGCCGTGGGACAAGATGGACAAAGAGTTTCTGCGCAAACCGCGCAAGTGGGACTCCAAAAACATCGGGCGCTTTATGCTGTGGATTGGGCCGACCTCGTCAATCTTCGATATCACGACGTATGCGCTGATGTGGTACGTATTCGCCGCCAACAGCGTGGAACACCAGGCGCTGTTCCAGTCCGGCTGGTTCATTGAGGGGCTGCTGTCGCAAACGCTGGTGGTGCATATGTTGCGCACCCAGAAGATCCCGTTCATTCAGAGCACGGCGGCGCTGCCGGTCTTGCTGACCACCGGGTTGGTGATGGCGCTCGGCATCTACATTCCGTTCTCGCCGCTCGGCGCCCTGGTTGGCTTGCAGCCGCTGCCGTGGGAATACTTCCCGTGGTTGGCCGCTACGCTGGTCAGCTACTGCGTGGTCGCACAGTTGATGAAGCGTTTCTATATCCGCCGCTTCGGCGAGTGGCTCTAAGCCGCCTCGGCGTTCACTTCGGGGGCGAAATTCTTCGCCCCCGCACCGCTACAGCAGTTTGTTGACCAGCAGGCCGAGCATGATGGTCAGCGTGAAGGAAAACAGCGTGCCGAGCAGCACATACTCGGTACGCATCTTATCGTCACTTTGGCGCAGATCGCCGAAACGGAAGATAGATTTGGCCGCCAGCAAAAAACCGATCGCCGGAATTTGCCCCAGCAGCACAAAGGTCAGGATCAGCGTTCTTTCCAGATAGCCAATCTGTTTGCCCGCGCGCAGCAGCGAATCGTTGTCGGCCTTGGCCGAAGGCGGCATTTGCGGCGTCCAGCGCGCCAGCAGTTGCCCAATCAGCAGGCTCATCGGCAGATAAATCAGGCTGTAGGCCACCAGCACCAGGCCGGTTTGCCAACTCCCCAGTTGCCGTCCCAACGCCGCGAGCAGTTCACCGGCATTCGGCGTCAGCCCCAGCCACAGCAAGGCGATCACCGCCAGATGCAATCCCTGATCGAGCAGAAAGCTGCGGGCCGGGCTCAGGCGGTTCATGGCCGTGACTTTCAGCAAATCGATCAGGTAGTGGCTGACGGCGATAACCAGCAGGCTGACCAGCACCTGCAGTGAAGACAGTCCGCCGTGCAGCAGGCCGAAACCGGCCACCACCCAGGCGGCCAGCACCCCATGCAGCAACGCGTGCAACAGCAGAAAACGCGAACGCGCGCGATGTTGGATTTTATCTTCCACCCAACTCAGCGGCTGCAGTGGAAAATCCGCCAGCAGATGGACGATCAACAGCCAGGCCAGTAAAGGCGCATAGGTCAGATCCATAGTCAGACGATCCTGTTAATGGCGTGAATAAACCGCATGATCTCCTCATAGGCCGCGCGTTTGAGCGTGGCGGAGACCGTGGAAGCGGCTTTTTGCAGCTGCTCGGCTACGGCCGCGCCGCTGTCGGCGAACATTCTCGCCTGGACGATGCGCGCTTCGGTCTGCGACAAGCGGCCAATGACATGATCTAACATCGGCAGCAGATCGCTGACAATGGCGTTTGTCCGATCGTTGTCGGTTTTCAGAGCCAGGCGGCAATTTTTCGTCATGGCGTCCAGCGCGCTGCCGGAGTTGATAAAGGCGCTGCCGTAACCGGCGGCGTCGGGCCGTTGGCTACCCAGCCCGACGGCGATGCGCGCATCCCAGTGCGCGGCGCCCATCGCCCGCAGCGCAGTGCGAACATACACCGCCAGCAACAGCCCGTCCTCCGGCGCGGCCTGCGCCTGGAAGGCATCGCCGCGAAAGATTTCCACCTGTCGCAGCCGCCCGTCGCGCTGCAGCCGATCGAGCAGGCTGTGCAGCCCGTTGAGGTAGTTGACGGTGTCTGACCGGCGAGAATCGACCAGATCGCCGCTGATTACGCTGATTGGCGTCGGCATGGCGTGATCCGTTGTGGATGGGGGATGACTATAAATTCGCACCTGAATACGAATATGTCAACAATTCGTCTCTAAAGGCGAATTTTCCGGGTGTTGGTCGGTGGAGGCGAAACGTCGGGGGCGAAGAGAAAGGGAGAGAGACGGCCGGGAATGCGCGGACCTGTCAGGCCCGCCACCGGCGGCGTAGACGGAAAGAGGCCGGCGACCGGCCGTTCAGAAGCTTTTGACCAGCACGTCACGCGGCATTTCACTGCCGTGTTTCAGCAGGTGCTCAAACGATCTTTCGCTGCTTTTCAGCTGCTGCAAAAACTCCTGCGGCGACAGATCGTGCTTTTTGCCGCTCATGTAAGCCAGCGCCAGTTCTTTTGCCTGATAGCGGGAGAAATTGTACATAGTGTCCTCGATACGGTGAATGTCAGTGCTCACGATTGTAGCGAAAGAGCACATAATGAATAGCCGCTTTGGCGTATGGAATCGATAGCCGAAACTTAACTTGCCGGTTGCAACAGCTCATCGCACAGGCGTTTGATGACCTGGGTTTGCGGCAGGCCGTTGTGCAACATCTGGCGTATATGCTCCGAATCGCTGATGCCCCGGCGCACATGGCGCTCGACCGCCTGCAGCACGGCCCGATCCTCCTGCCGCTCGGCGAAGCCGCTCAGCGAGTCGAGGGTGTGCAGGATATGTGCGGTCAGGCTGCAGCGGCGCAGCGTGGCGGGATCGACGTATTCGGCGGCGAAACCGCTGCGATAGGCGTTGATCTTGTTGTAGTTGGTGAAGGCATCGTACTCCGGCGCGATCGGCGTGCGGTGTTGCAACAGAAAATCGGCCAGCAGACGGCAGTAGCCGACCAGCAGCGTGGCGTGCGCGAGGCGCAGCGGCGTATCGCAGATGCGGATCTCTACCGTGCCCAGCTCCGGTTTCGGCCGCGCATCCCAGTAAATATCCTTGACGCTGTCGATGACGCCGGCGGCATGTAGCCGGTCATAGTAGGCGTTGAATTCGCGCCAGCTGTAGATGTGTTCCAGGCACCCGTAATTGGGGAAAGAATTCTGTGCGCTGAAACGGGAGCTGGCAAAGCGCGTATCGACGCCCTGGTACAGCGGTGACGAAGCGCTGAGCGCGATCAGCTGCGGAAAATAGGGCGTCAGCGCATGGCACAGGTACATCGCCTCGTCTCCGTCGTTGACGCCGAGGTGGATGTGTTGGCCGAATACGCAGGCCAGCTTGGAGAGATAGCCAAAACGGCTGGCCAGCTGCCTGTAGCGCGCGTTGTCGCTGATGACCTGCTTGCGCCAGTCGTTGCTCAGGTGGCGGCCGCCGCCGCAGACGTCACAGCCCTGGCGCCGTGCGCTGCGCCGGACGGTATCGGTCAGGGCGCGCAGCTCGGCGTGCAGCGCATCGAGATCGCGGTGCACCGAGCTGTTCAGTTCCACCATCGACTTGGTGAGCTCATGTTTGACGCGTCGGCGGTCGCCGACCGCGCTGACCACCCGGTCAGCCCGATCCGTAAGATCGTAGTGCTCGTCATCGACCAGCTGCAGCTCTATTTCGGTGCCGATGGAGAGTCTTTCCGACGGTTTGAATGTGAGCGGCATGGCGCCTCCTTCCCATAAAAACAGCGTAAGATAAGTATAAGTTGTTGGTCTGGGGATAACGCCTTGCGTTTTATATTTGCTTTTTCGAATATGAAGGTGATATTTTCACGAGCGATTTGTCGAGCAGATAAAGGTTAACGGGAGTGCGACATGACGTCATTGACGCCGCTGAAGCTGTTTAAAAACTTGTCGGATGAGACGCGTCTGACGCTGGTGCTGGTGCTGCGCCACGCCGGCGAGCTGTGCGTGTGCGAGCTGTCGGGCGCACTGGCGCTGCCGCAGCCAAAAATATCAAGACATCTGGCGATGCTGCGTGAAAGCGGGCTGTTGCTCGATCGGCGCGATGGCAAGTGGATACATTATCGCCTGTCGCCGCATATGCCGGTCTGGGCGGCGGCTATTATTGAGCAGGCTTATCAGTGCCGATCAGAACAGATGATGGAGTTGGCACAACGCGCGGCGAAAGGTTGCCCGTAACGATAAAAAATTTGCCCTAACATATTCGAAAAACCATATATGTAAACTTGAAGAAGCAGCGAGGCGGCGATGATAGTGGCGGGGACAATCTTTATTCTGACGTTGATTTTGGTGATTTGGCAACCGAAAGGGCTGGGCATCGGTTGGAGTGCGTCGATCGGGGCGGGATTGGCATTAGTGAGCGGCGTGGTGCACGTCGGTGATATTCCCGTGGTGTGGCAGATAGTCTGGAATGCGACCGCGACCTTCATCGCCGTCATCATCATTAGCCTGCTGCTGGATGAAAGCGGCTTCTTCACCTGGACCGCCTTGCATGTCGCACGTTGGGGCAACGGCAAAGGTCGATGGTTGTTTACCTACATGTTGCTGCTAGGGGCTGTAGTGGCAGCGTTGTTCGCGAACGACGGCGCCGCGTTGATTCTGACGCCGATCGTGATCGCCATGCTGTCGGCGCTCGGTTTTCGTCCTGCTGCCGTGCTGGCTTTCGTCATGGCGGCGGGCTTTATCGCCGATACTGCCAGCCTGCCGCTGGTGGTGTCCAACCTGGTAAATATCGTTTCAGCGGATTTCTTCCGGCTGGGCTTTACGGAGTATGCGGCGGTGATGGTGCCGGTCAACCTTGCCGCCGTCGCGGCGACGCTGGTGATGTTGCATCTGTTCTTCCGCAAGGATATTCCGCAGCGCTACGCATTGACGCGTTTACCGGTGCCACGGGAAGCGATTCGCGATCGCACGACGTTTCGGACCGGCTGGGCCGTATTGGCGCTGTTGTTGATGGGTTTTTTCGCCCTGGAGCCGCTCGGTGTGCCCGTCAGTTTGGTCGCCGCTTGCGGCGCCCTGGTTTTGCTGGCGGTGGCGAAACGCGGGCGAGCGATCGATACCGGTAAAGTGTTGCGCGGGGCGCCCTGGCAGATCGTCATTTTCTCACTGGGCATGTATCTGGTGATCTACGGGTTGCGCAACGCCGGTTTGACCGATTGGCTTTCCGGTGTGCTGGACGCGTTGGCACGGCAGGGGCTGTGGGCGGCGACGTTTGGCACCGGTTTCCTGAGCGCATTTCTCTCTTCCATCATGAATAACATGCCGACGGTATTGGTGGGGGCGTTGTCTATCGACGGCAGCAGTGCGGAAGGCGTCATCAAACAGGCGATGATTTACGCTAACGTTATCGGCAGCGATCTCGGCCCCAAAATTACCCCGATTGGCAGCCTGGCGACGTTACTGTGGCTGCATGTGTTGGCACAAAAGAACATCGTCATTACCTGGGGCTATTATTTCCGCGTGGGGCTGGTGATGACGTTACCGATTTTGTTTGTCACCCTGGCCGCGCTGGCATTGCGGCTGTCCGTTTTGCCCTGACCGGAGAAACCGTCATGAGCGACATCAAGATTTACCATAACCCGGCCTGCGGCACGTCGCGCAATACGTTGGCGTTGATCCGCAACAGCGGCGTTGAGCCAGAGGTGATTTTGTATCTGGAAACGCCGCCAAGCCGCGAACGATTGATTGCGTTGCTGGCCGAAATGGGCATGACGCCGCGCGCGTTGCTGCGCAAAAACGTCGAGCCTTACGCCGAGCTGAAGCTGGACGAAGCCGACTGGCGCGATGATCAACTGATCGATTTCATGCTGCAACAGCCGATCCTGATCAACCGCCCCATTGTGGTGACCCCGCTCGGCACGCGTTTGTGCCGTCCGTCGGAGGTGGTGTTGGAGATTCTGCCGGATCCGCAGCGCGGCGCCTTCAGCAAAGAGGACGGGGAGCCGGTGATTGATGCGCAGGGCCACAGGATAACCAACGGCTAATCGCTGCGGCCCCGCATTTCATCCAATCAGTGCAGTTCGGCGCCGCTGCGATCGGCCAGCGCTTCCAGCAGCGGGGCGGAAGGCACGAAGAACAGGGTGCCGGTCACCGCGTGGCTAAAATCGAGCAGCCGATCGTAGTTGCCGGCCGGGCGGCCGATAAACATGTTTTCCAGCATCTGCTCGATCGGCTGCGGGGAGCGCGCATAGCCGATAAAGTAGGTGCCGAACTCGCGCAGGCCGGGGCGGCCGAACGGCATGTTGTCGCGCAGAATTTTCACCTCGTTGCCTTGCTCGTCGGTGATGGTGGTCAACGAACTGTGCGACGACGACGGTTTGACCGCTTCATCCAGCTCGATGTTGGACTGTTTATGGCGGCCGATGATCTTCTCCTGCGTTTCCACGCTGAGCGAATTCCAGCCCTGCATGTCGTGCAGGTATTTCTGCACCAGCACATAGCTGCCGCCGCTGAACGCCGCGTCTTCGTCGCCGATCACCGTGTAGTCGAAGGCTTCGTGCCCCTCCGGGTTCTCCGTACCGTCGACGAAGCCGATCATGGCGCGCTGATCGAAATAACGGAAGCCGTGCACCTCCTCGATCACCGTCACGGCGTCGCCGAGCTTGGCGGTCAACTGAGAGGCCAGTTCAAAACACAGATCCATTTCATCGGCGCGGATGTGCAGCAGGATGTCGCCAGGCGTGGCGACCGCAACGCGCTCCCCGCTACCGATCGGGCTGAACGGATGCAGCTGGCGAGGGCGCGGCGCGCCGAACAGCGTATCCCAGGCCTCGGAGCCGAAGCCGCAGACGCAGGTGAGATTGCCCGCCGGCGCGCGTTTGCCGACCGAACGCACCACGGCGGCGATATCGCCGCACCAGGCGCGCACCGCCGCCAGATGGGCGGGAACGGGCGACAGGGTGGCGACGATGAAAATGGCATGGCGCGTGACCGGCGTGAATACGGCTTGCGGCGGGGTGTTATTTGCATTCATTGCATTCGGCTCCAGTGTGTTCGGGTGAAATAGATCAGATCAAATTAAAGTGCTCGTCGGGTTTCATCGGCGGTGGCAGCGGGCTTTGGTCGTTCATTTCCAGTAGGTTGCGCTCGATGGTGTTGCAAATGGCGTTTAACGGCAGATGGTTGGCCGACACGCCGAACGGATCCTCCAGCTCTTCGGCCAGTGAGTCCCAGGATAAGAAGGTATAGGAAATGAACACCGAAACAAACGGTGTCATGTAATGCAGATCGGTCACCAGGGCAAAAGGCAACAGGCTGCAGAACAGGTAAACGGTGCGCTGCAGGATCAGGGTATAGGCGAACGGCACCGGGGTGCTGGCGAGCCGTTCGCAGCCGCCGAGGGTGTGAGACAGTTCGCTCAGCTTATCGTCGATCAGCCCGAAGGTGATGTCGCTCAGCAAGCCCTGACGGCGCAATTTGCCGATTTCCTGGCCCAGCATCAGCAGGATGCGGTTGGTCGGCATCGGGCTGGCGATCACCTCGGCCAGCTCGTTGCCGGTGAGATTGTGGTACAGATCGGCGGTGGGGTCGGTGCCGCGCAGCTGATGCTTCAGGCTCCAGCTAAAGGCGATCAGCAGCTTGGCGACCTTTTGCTGCACCGCCGGTTCGTCCGGCAGCAGGCTTTTGATCTGGCGCAGCAGGGTGCGTTCGGTAATCAGCAGCGAGCCCCACAGGTTGCGCGCTTCGACAAAGCGGCTGTAGCCGGCGTTATTGCGAAAGCCGAGAAAAATGGCGATGGCGATGCCCAACAGGCTGAACGGCGCGATGGTCAAATGCACGCCGAGCTGTTCGTACCATTGGTAGCTGATCACCGCCACTATCGACATCAGCACATTCAGCGACAGGCGAAAGGTAATTTTTGACAGCACGGAACCGTGCCAGGCGAACAGGCGAAAAAACCAGTTCTGGTGCGGGCGAATTATCATAACGTGGGTGCTTCCTGGTGTCCTGCTATTGAGAATAGTCGATTCTTATCCGGCGGCGCTATGCCGCCGTTGTCGATTGCCAGAGCCGTTGCGGGTGCGTATAGATGGTGGCGCGCCCCGGTTTGCTGAAGCCCACCAGCGTCAGGTTGCTGCGCTCGGCCACTTCCACCGCCAGACGGGTGGCGGCGGAGACGGCGAACAGGATCTCGACGCCGCACATGGCGGACTTTTGCACCATTTCATAGCTGGCGCGGCTCGAGACCAGCGCCGCCCCTTGCGACCAGGCCTGTTGGCTGCGGTAACCCAGCAGTTTGTCGAGCGCCACATGGCGGCCGACGTCTTCACATCCGCCGCTGAGCGCGCCGTCCGGCTGGATCCAGGCCGCCGCATGGGTGCAGCCGGTCAGTTTTCCCACCGTTTGCACTTCCTGCAGTTGAGCCAACGCCCGGTCGAGCTGGGCCAAATCGAAACGTTGGGTGAAGGGCAGCGGTGCGATGGGCTGAGCAACCTCCTGCAGCTGCTCGACCCCGCAGACGCCGCAGCCGGTGCGGCCGGCCAGGCTGCGGCGCTTCTCTTTCAGCTGCATAAAGCGGCGGCTCGAGAGCTCTACATGCACTTCAATGCCGTTGCAGGCCGGTTGTTGACGGATGTCGTAGATATCGTCGGGAGAGGTGATGATGCCTTCGGACAGCGAAAAACCGATGGCGAAGGCCGCCAGATCTTTTGGCGTCGCCATCATCACCACGTGGGAAATGCCGTTGTACACCAGGGCGACCGGCACTTCTTCCGCCAGCCAATCCTGCTGCGCCTCAGCCAGATCGGTGCGCTGCCAGACCGCATGGCGAGACAGGCAGGCCTGTTCGATGTCGTCGGTTTCTGCGAGGAGTAGGTGCTTGTTCATAACGTTCTCGTGACCGTCGGTGACGAGGCGCCGACGGGGATGAATGCTTATTGAGCAGGTGTGGACATTATACAGGATTCTGATCCCGCTCGCGTAGGGAATCACGCCCTGCAGGTTATCCACAGTTTTAGTGGATAACGTGTGTGCAAGGCAGCGTGAAACCGTTAGCAGGCGTAAAAAAAAATCGCTCAGAAAATTATTATATTACGCGGCAAAGCGCGATCCGCAGGGGGATAGGGGGTTGCACGCGTTCGCGTTTTGTTTATGCATTACTGTATAAATATACAGTTTGGTTATGATTATGCTGAGTACTTTAAGGTTGTATGCTTTTTCACCAGGTGAGCCCCTAACGTTACCGCTGTTTGCCGATCGCGTGGCCTGCGGTTTTCCCTCCCCGGCGCAGGACTATGTCGAGAGCCGGCTGGATATCGGCAAACTGCTGGTACGGCACCCCAACGCCACCTACTTCGTGCGCGCCAGCGGTGAGATGGAGCGAGCAGGATGGATCAGGCACTGAATTTTTCACTCAGCTATGCGCAGCTGATCCGGGAAGCAGAAGATGCGATTAAAAAATGCAATCTGAACCAGGGCGGGATGGGTTACACCCTAGAGTTGGGTAAGGCTTCTGTCATTCTGAGTTTCTGGTACGGTCTGGCGCTGCAGGGCTATCCGGGCACAATAATGGATGAACGTGTTGATGCCGACCGGCTGCGCCTGCATGTCCTCATCTATAAGAGAGAGGAGTGACATCGTGGCAACGGTTAACGTCCGCCGGCCGTCGCCGCTGTAGCGACGGATGCTGATTGTGCTGGCCGAACCTGCGCGCCCCCTGCCTGCTGCTGTGGCGCGCGGACGGAACGATCAAGTCGCCGCCAACGGCAAAAGCAGGGAATTGAACGGGCGCATACGTTGGGTAGATACCGGGGAAAGCAGGCAGATCAGGAACGACATCAGAAAGTCCTGTACTACCGACAGATTAAGAAACTGAGCATCCGAGAAACAGCAGACGCGACAGGCTACAGTACTTCCCAAGTTTGTCGCATTCAGGCCTTCTATAAAGAAGTTGAGACTGATTAAAAAGCAGCCTTAATGTACAATAATTTTCGATATCCAAACTGACCCCATGAACAATCAATGAGTTAGAGGTGAAAGATGATTTCATACAAAAAAATCATACCTGCTCTTGTCATATTCGCTTTATCTAATGCTGTGGCATATGCGAATGATTTCGACAAATCAAATGAAGCGATGGCAATTTCAGCAATAGGTTTTTCTGGCTCAAATGCTCGTGTTGCACATGATGTTTGTGGGGCAACCAATGAGAAAATTGATAAATATAAAAAACAAATAAAAGACTCATTAACTAGAACATTAAAGTATGAACAGTCAGGATTCGATACGCATTGGGATAATGGTTGGAAAAATGCTGATTTTTTGGTTAAGTCATTAAGTAATGATGAAGCCTATAAAAAAGAATATTGCCGAGAGGTTTTAGATGGAATTAATAATCCTGAAATGAATTAAGGATTATTCCTTATTCGGGGTTCTACGCCGGAACCCCAGATTTTTCCGTCCGCTAAAATTATCCCCGGTTGAGCAGCTTTATACCGTCAGCTCGCAGTGGACCATCAGGGGAAATGTGGCGGTACAGCGTTTGTCGGGTTATCCCAAGCTCCTGGCATAACGTACTGACTTTCGTCTCTGGCCGTCCCATTGATGCCATTGCCAGTCGCAATTTTATTGGCGTCATTTTGTAAGGCCGTCCGCCGTTCCTCCCGTGGGCTCTTGCTGAGGCAAGGCCTGCCGCTGTTCTTTGCGGCGCTGTACGCAGCAGAGACCGACGGCCGCGCGCGACTGGCTCGACTCCCGCTTAGTCCCGCCCTCTGGTCAAATGCAGGCTGACGTGTACAGCCTGCAGGCAGAGGATTTCGTCTGGCAACCGGTATCGCCCGCCGTCGGCGCCGTTCGCAATGACAATCCCTCACTCATCCTGCCCATCGATACGCCAACGGTCTGAGTGCCGCATTATCCACAGTTTTGGTGGATATCATGTGTGCAAACACACGTGAAGAACGCCAAAAGCTGCAGGAAAAATCGCTCAGAAAATTATTATATTACGCGGGAAAGCGCGATCCGCAGGGGGATTGGGGGTTGCACGCGTTCGCGTTTTGTTTATGCTTAACTGTATAAATATACAGTTTGGTTATGATTATGCTGAGCAATTCAAGGTTGTATGCTTTTTCACCAGGTGAACCCCTAACGTTACCGCTGTTTGCCGATCGCGTGGCCTGCGGCTTTCCTTCCCCGGCGCAGGACTATGTCGAAGGCCGGCTGGACATCGGCAAGCTGCTGGTGCGGCACCCCAACGCCACCTACTTCGTGCGCGCCAGCGGCGAGTCGATGATCGACGGCAATATTCAGGATGGCGATCTGTTGATTGTCGACAGCGCCCTGACGCCGGAGCACGGCAATATCGTGATCGCTGCGGTGGACGGTGAATTCACCGTCAAAAAGCTGCAGCGCCACCCCGACGTGCGGCTGTTGCCGATGAATCCCGCCTACGCGCCCATCGTGTTCGACGACGAAGCGCAGCTGGAGATTTTCGGCGTGGTGACCTTTATCGTCTACGCGGCGCTGTAACCATGTTCGCCCTGGTAGACGTCAACAGCTTCTACGCTTCCTGCGAGACCATTTTCCGGCCCGACCTGCGGGGGCGGCCGGTGATTGTGTTGTCCAACAACGACGGCTGCGTGATCGCCCGCAGCGCCGAGGCGAAGGCGCTGGGCGTGCCGATGGGCGCGCCTTATTTCAAGATCAAAGAGGAGATGCGCCGTCGCAACGTCGCGGTGTTCTCCTCCAACTACGCGCTGTACGCCGATATGTCCCGCCGGGTGATGGACACGCTGGAGGAGATGGCGCCGGCGGTGGAGATCTATTCACTGGACGAAGCCTTTCTGCGGCTGGACGGCGTGGCGCGCTGCGAGGCGCTGGAACCGTTCGGCCAGCGGGTGCGCGATCGCATCCGGCGCGAGCTGCATTTGACGGTCGGGGTTGGCATTGCGCCGAGCAAAACGCTGGCCAAGCTGGCCAACTTCGCGGCCAAGAAATGGCGCGGCACCGGCGGCGTGGTGGATTTATCCGATCCGGCGCGCCAGCGCAAACTGCTGGCGTTGCTTCCGGTGGAAGAAGTGTGGGGCGTGGGCCGCCGCCTGACGCGCCAGCTGCAGGCGATGGGCATTCACACCGCGCTGCAGCTGGCGGACTGCGATACCCGGCTGGCGCGTAAAACCTTCAGCGTGGTGCTGGAGCGCACGATACGTGAGCTGCGCGGCGAATCGTGCCTGCAGTGGGAAGATGAGGCGGCCGCCAAAGAGCAGATCATCTGTTCCCGTTCGTTCGGCCAGCGGTTGACGCACTACCCGCACATGCGCGAGGCGATCTGCAGCTATGCCGAACGCGCCGCCGAAAAACTGCGACAGGAAAAGCGCTATTGCCGCAACGTGTCGGTGTTTATCAAAACCAGCCCGCATTCGGCGGGTGAAGGGTATTACAGCAATATGGGCACCGCCCGGCTGCAAACCCCGAGTAACGACAGCCGCGACATCATCGCCATGGCGGTGCGCGCGCTGGAGAGCATTTGGCAGGAGGGGCGGCGTTATCTGAAGGGCGGCGTGATGCTGGGGGATTTCAGCGCCGCCGCCATGGCACAGATCGACCTGTTCGACGACTGCCCGCCGCGCCGCAACAGCGAGCGCCTGATGGCGACCCTCGATCGCCTGAATCAGGAAGGGCGCGGGCGCGTATGGTTCGCCGGGCAGGGGATCGTCAAACCGTGGCAAATGAAGCGCGACATGCTGTCGCCGGCCTACACCACCCGGCTGGCGGACATTCCCGTGGTGCGGCTGGGGGAGCGGGCGCCGCGCGCTGCCGAATCGAAGGAAGAAAAACGCCGCGGGTGACAACCGGCGGCGTGGGTAGGCTGAGTGTTACTTCACCGCAGCGGATCCGGCTTATTGGGGGCGATGCCGTACAGCGCCATGGCGCGGTTGACCTCGCTGCGGGCGATACGGCCTTCGTCTGCCAGCAGTTTCAACGCGGCGAGCGCGATGAAATGGCGGTTGACCTCGAAGAACTCACGCAGCGCCTCGCGGGTGTCCGAGCGGCCAAAGCCGTCGGTGCCCAAGGCGATAAAGGTGCGGTCGGGCAAGAACGGTTTGATCTGATCGCCGACGATCTTCATATAGTCCGTCGCTACCACCACCGGGCCGGGATGCGCCGCCAGCAGGCTTTGTATATAAGGGACTTTCGGCGGATCTTCCGGATGCAGCAGGTTCCAGCGTTCGGCCGCCATGCCGTTGCGGCGCAGCTCGCTCAGGCTGGTGGCGCTCCAGATATCGCTGGCGACGCCAAAGTCCACGGCCAACAGCTCCGCCGCCGCCAGCGCCTCGCGCATGATGGCGCCGCTGGCGACCAGCTGAGCGCGCGGGCTCTCTTGGGTTGTCGCTGCGCTCTGTTTGAGCAAATACGCCCCCTGGATAATCCCGTCCTCTACGCCCGCCGGCATCGGCGGCTG
The DNA here is from genome assembly GCF_019913725.1 of Serratia sp. EWG9. Lineage (NCBI taxonomy): Bacteria > Pseudomonadati > Pseudomonadota > Gammaproteobacteria > Enterobacterales > Yersiniaceae > Serratia > Serratia sp. EWG9. The sequence continues at coordinate 184,856 of NZ_JADNRO010000007.1, read as the reverse complement.
CGGGTATCCCTCATTGAGCAAGGTGATGTAGTAGTAAATATCCTCTTGCTCAACGAACATCCTGCGCATGCCGCTCTGAACGATCACTGCGAGTTCATAGGCATAGGTCGGATCGTAGGAGACGCAGCTGGGGATCACGGAAGACAGCACGTGGCTGTGGCCGTCGTCATGCTGCAAGCCTTCGCCCATCAGGGTGGTTCTGCCGGAGGTGGCGCCGAGCAGGAAACCCTTGGTGCGCGCGTCGGCCGCCGCCCAGGCGAGATCGCCCACCCGTTGCAGCCCGAACATGGAGTAGAAGATATAGAACGGGATCGTCGCGACATCGTGGTTGCTGTAGGCGGTGCCGGCGGCGATCCAGGTCGATATCGCGCCGGATTCGTTGATGCCTTCCTGCAAAATCTGGCCGTCTTTGGCCTCTTTATAGTAGCTGAGCTGCCCGGCATCCTGCGGGGTATACAGCTGGCCGAGCCAGGAATGGATGCCAATCTGGCGGAACAGGCCTTCCATGCCGAACGTGCGCGACTCGTCCGGCACGATGGGCACGATCAGTTTGCCGATGTTGGGGTCTTTGAGCAGCGCGCCGAGGATATTGACGAAGGCCATGGTGGTTGACATGTTGCGCTCGCCGCTGCCCTTAAGGAGACTGTCGAAGCGCGATAACGCCGGTATCGCCAGCGGGGCGGATTGGCCGAAGCGGGCGGGGATGTAGCCGCCCAGCGCGGTGCGCGTCGCGGTGATGTACTTCGCCGCCGCGCTGTCGGGCTCGGGCTTCAGATAAGGGATCGCTTCCAGCTGCGCATCGGGGAGCGTCAGCCCCAAACGATCGCGGAAGGCTTTCACCGCATCCTGGCTCATTTTTTTCAGCTGATGGTTGATGTTCTGCCCTTCACCGGCTTCTCCCATGCCGAACCCTTTGACCGTTTTGGCCAATACCACCGTCGGCCTGCCCGGGGTATGCATCGCCTGATGGTAGGCGGCGTACACCTTTTGCGGATCGTGGCCGCCGCGGTGCAGCGCCCAGATCTCATCGTCGCTCAGATCGGCGACCAGCGCGAGCAACTCCGGGTACTTGCCGAAGAAATGCTCCCGCACATAGGCGCCGCTTTGCGACTTGAAGGTCTGGTAATCGCCGTCGACGCACTCCATCATGCGCTGCATCAGCAGCCCGGAGCGATCTTTTTGCAGGAGTTTGTCCCAGCCGCTGCCCCAGATCACCTTGATCACCTGCCAGCCGGCGGCTTTGAAGGTGCCTTCCAGTTCCTGAATGATCTTGCCGTTGCCGCGCACGGGACCATCCAGCCGCTGCAGATTGCAGTTCACGACGAAGATCAGGTTATCGAGCTTTTCTCGCCCGCCCAGCGCAATTGCCGCCAGCGATTCCGGTTGATCCATCTCGCCGTCGCCGAGAAACGCCCACACCTTTCTCCCCTGATGCGGTTTCAACCCGCGGTATTCCAGATAGCGCATATAGCGTGCCTGATAGGCGGCGGTCAGCGGCCCCAGCCCCATCGAAACGGTGGGATATTGCCAGAAATCCGGCATCAGCCTGGGGTGCGGATAGGAAGAAAGGCCGCGGCGCGCGGATTCGCGGCGAAAGTTGTCGAGCTGCTCCTCGTCGATGCGGCCTTCGAGATAGGCGCGGCCGTAAATGCCGGGGGCGGAGTGACCCTGGATATACACCATGTCACCGGCAAACTCATCGGTGCGTCCGCGGAAAAAGTGCGTGAATCCCACGTCGTAAAGCACCGCGGCCGACTGGTAGGTGGCGATGTGTCCGCCGACGTTGGAATGTTTGCCGGCGCGCAGCACCATCGCCATGGCGTTCCAGCGAATAAACGCATTGATGCGCGCTTCCGCGGCCAGATCGCCGGGATACGTCGGCTGCTTATAGACCGGGATCGTATTCACGTACGGCGTGGTGACCATGCTGAAGAAATCGCCGTGTTTTCGCTGATCGGCTTCGGCCATTCTTTCCAACAAAAAATGCGCGCGTTCACGGCCGTCGATGTCGGCGACACCTTCAAATGCCTCAAGCCATTCAGCCGTCTCTTGTGGGTCAAGATCTGCTTTTACCGCGGGTTGGTTCATAAAAGCTCCAAATGTACTTACCTGATAAGGCGCTGAGCGATACAGGAATTTATTGAATTGCATATGCAAGAGTTGCAAATGCAATAATGGCGAAAGCCACTCTATCCCTTTACAATTGCAATTGCAACTCACCGCTTTTGACGAGAAAACTGACATGACAGATAAACAACCCGACCTGTGGTTCTCCTTCGTGCGCGCGCACCGGGCAATCATCAAAAAGATAGAAACGCAATTGTCGGAGGCGGGGCTGCCGGCGTACGCCTGGTATGACGTGTTATGGGGATTGGAAAGCGGGGAAAACGGCACGCGTCGCATGCATGAACTGGCGGACGTGTTGGTGATTGAGCGTTATAACCTGACCCGCCTGATGGATCGCCTGGAAAAAGAGCGGCTGGTCACGCGTTTTCGTTCGGATGACGACCGTCGGGCCTCCTTCGCCACCATCACCGAGGAAGGCAAGGCCCTGCGGAAAAAAATGTGGGAGATCTACCGCGCGGTGGTCAAAACCCACTTTCTCAATCAGTTCAGCGAAGAAGAGATCGCACGCTTCTCCGATGCGTTGGACAACGCGATGCAGCTGGCCAGAGCGTGATCAGGCATCGGGCGTGATGTGCAGAACGCGCAGCGCATCGGCGATCAGCGTCGAGGGAATTTTCTGCTCGTCGGCCAGCAGTTTGAGGGCGCATAGCGCAATCCATTCCGCCTGCGGATAGTGAATTTCGCCCCGGGTGCGAGAATCCGAACCCACCGCGGCAAAGCGTGCGGGAATGAACCGCTTGAGCTGGTTGGCGAGCAGATGCGAATAGTCGGTGACGGCGACGACGGGGGCATTCCCGGCGCCCAGACACGTTTTCAGATGGCATTCGCCGCCGCTGTCCTGGCGCTGCATGTCGGCGAGTTCGGCATCCTGCGCCAACCGCGTGTAGCTGGGGCAGCTCCAGATTTCGGCCGCGATGCCCCAATTTTTCAACACCTCAACCGCCTGCTGAACGCGGGCGAGCGCTCTGCCTGCGCCGCACAGGCGAACCTGCAACGGCGAGTCCGCCGCCGCCGCGACACGATACATCCCCTTGAACGCCTGCTCTGCGACAAACGGCTCACCGGAAGCGGGGGCATCATTGTCTGCGTTGGTCGCGAGATACACCATCTTTCTCGTTCCCTCCAGATAGAGCGCGTGCAGGGCGTGATGGAGTATCGCGCCGGTTTCCCGGGCATTGGCCGGATCGAAAGGCAGCCAGTCCGGCATGGCGGTGAGCTGGAGCGGGAACCAGGCCTGCACGCCTTTCGGCAAGTCGGTACTGCCGGTATCCGCATCGCTGATGAAAATCCCCTTGCGATTGGTTTCCGGCTCAAGCCCGCGGAGCATGTCTACCGAAGGGGTGTTGACGACGTAAAACAACGGTTTCTCATAACGTTCTGATTGATGGCCAAACCAGAGCGGCCAGGCGGTGGCGTAGCGGGAGCTCGGCGGTTCGGCGCGCCTTCTGCCGTCGATGAGCCAGATGTTGCCACTGGCGTTTAGTTCGCTCAAGGCTTCCGCCGTCCAGGCGGTGGAAGAGGGAAGCGCCGCGCCGGCGTTCTGGCTGACGGAGGCCATCTTGCGGATACAGGCTTCGGCCAGGGTTCTGGTCCTGGCGGAGGCGGCAGGCATTGTTATACGTTGAGGCGACATGCGGAGCATTCCCTTTAAGTTGCAAGTGCGATGATTGTAATTGCAATTCATGGCGTGTGCCAATGACTTCTGAACAGGTCGCAGCCATCCAGGCGTGACCCGCGGCGATATATTCAGGTTATGCCGACGCGATCCTATTTGTTTCACCGACCAGACAGCCGCCATCCGTTGTCCTTATTTCTGCGGTTTTTTATAAATGACGGGCAGCTAAAAACGGTTTGCCGATAGGGATAATGCGCGTGTCAATCCGCGTTAAACGAGAATATCGGCATCTTAAAAATAAAACGAAATAAGGATGAAAGCATATGCCTGGATTTAATTATGGTGGTAAAGGAGATGGGACTAACTGGAGTTCTGAACGCGGTACGGGCCCTGAGCCGGGGGGCGGCGATAAAGGCCATTCCGGCGATCGCGATCGCGGCGGCGCCGGCGTTGGCAACAGCCCGGAACAGCAACAGATAGCGGCGATCCAAAACGATCCGGCGCTGCGCATGAAGCTGGAGGCGGTGATTAAGGCGGCGCGCAGAATTAACCCGGATGCGAAATTGCATATTGAAAGCGTCAGCCCATCCGGCACGCTGAGCCTTTCCGCCACCGGTTTGACGGCCGATCAGGCGAAGCACATTGGCCTGGGGGGGCTGGTGATGGGGGTCAACGCCAAGGGGGGGACAGTGGCGATCGGGGATATCGAAACCGGCCATGCGCGCAAACCCTCACCCCCTGGCAAAGGCGGCAACAATGGCCTGAATGCCGGGCAGATCGGCGCCTCTTCGTTAGGCAGTTTCGTGACAGACTCGCATCGCGATCGGCCCGTCAGCGGCTGGCATGGCAACGGCAAAACCGGCGAATTCTCGACGACCCGCACCACCGGGAGTTACTACGGTTTTCATCATTTGAAGGTGGAAAAGCAAGACGGAGTGGCGACCTACAACCTCTACTATAAGGCCAATAAGAACCGACCCGCGTTTATCGCCGTGGTGAGAGGGGATAACCTGAATGCCATGGAGGTGAAATATGCCAACGGCAAGCCGGTAAAATCACCCGGCTCGGTAAAAACGATCGTTAAGGAATTCGTCGAATATCAAAATGCGGAATTAAAAGCCATCAAGGATGGCGTCAGCCTGGCCGCAGGTATCAATAAAGATATCGCGGAAAAGATCGGCGCGAAATACGCCAAACTCGCCAAGGATTTGGAGGCGGGAATTCAAGGAAAATATATCCGCAACGTGCAAGATGCGGAGAAAACCTACGAGCAATTGACGAAGGGCCTGAACAAAAAGCTCAAGGCGCAGGACAAAGCGGCGATTGTCGCCTGGCTGAAAATGATCGATGCGGAACAGTATGCCCGCAATGCGCGGGTATTGGGCAAGGTCTTCACCGGGGTGGACTGGGCGATCAAGGGCGCGGATCTGGTAAACGCCGCGATTGAAGGTTTCTCAACCGGCAACTGGAAAGCGTTCCGCAACCAGCTCGAAGCGCTCGGGTTGTCGATCGGCGCAGGGTATACGCTTTCCGCTATCGCCGCGTTTTTCGCGCCGACGCTGGTGTCGTCGACGGTGGGCATTTTCGCCTTCGCTTACCTGTTTGGCTGGGCCACCAGCTATATCGATGCGGAACGTGCGGGGGAGCTGGAGAAGTGGGTCGCTGACCTGTAACGGCATGAGGGGGCTAGCCCCCTCATTTTATCCCTCACACCCTCTACCTCTTTCACACCACCGGCGCCACCGTCAGCAGCAGATTGGCGAAGCGGCGCCGTTCGCCGGAGGCGATCACCAGCAGCGTCCGATCCGATTTGACCGCGGCGTAAAACGCCTCGCGCGGCAGGTGCTCGATCGGGCAATGTTTTGGCAGCAGTTGCCGGTATTCGGCTTCGATAGTGTTGGTGAAGTCCGGCGGGCAGGCCATCAGCGCCGCGCTTTCCACGTTGATGCAGGCCAGCAGTTTTTCCAGGATTGGCGGGGCGGCGAGCGTGCCGGGCGCCAGGTTCAGATAGACCACGGTGGCGTCTTTCGGCGCGTGCGTCACGCAGGCGTAATTGCCGTCGGCGATCAGCACCTGGGTTTTATGCCCGCATTGCGCCAGCGCGGCGAGCAGCGGCGGGTGAGTGATGGCGGATTTGATCATAAAGCGATTCCTGAATAGGGGGGCGGCCGTGCCGTCCCCAGCTGAACTACATGCGGAAGATGCCGCCGTTGATGTCGAGAGTGGCGCCGGAGATGAAGCCGTCGTATTCCGCCGCCAGGAAAGCGATGGCGCGGGCCACGTCGTCCGGCGTGCCTGCGCGGCCCAGCGGGATGGCGCGAACGGTTTCCTCCGCCGATGCCTGGGTGGTATGGCGATTATGAAAGCGGGTGCCGAGGATCAGGCCGGGCGCCACCGCGTTCACCCGGATGCCGTGCTCGCCCAGCTCCGCCGCCAGCGAGCGCGTCCAGGTGAGCACCGCGCCCTTGGTGGCGGAATAGACCAGCGAGCCGGCGTGCCCGCCGGCGCGGCCGGCCAGCGAGGCCAGGTTGATGATGCTGGCGCCGTTCGGCGCCGCCTTCAGGTGCGGCAGCGCGCTCTGGGTCACGTTCAGCATGGTGGTCATGTTTACGTCGATCACGGTTTGCCAGAAGGCGCGATCGATCTCGCCCAGCCATTTGCGCCCGACGATGCCGCCGACGTTATTGATCAGAATATCGATGCCGCCGAGAAACTCGGCGCCGGCCGAGACGCAGCGCAGCGTTTCGTCGGTGTCGATGAGATCGGCGTAGCCGTAGGCGGCCTTTTGTCCGAGTGAATGGGCCAGCGCCACCAGCGCCTTGGGGCCGCTTTCGTCGCTGTGGTAGTGAAAATAGATGTCGCACCCGGCCTTGATCAGCCGCTCTGCGGTGGCGCGGCCGATGCCCTGTTCCGCCCCGGTGATAAAGACCTTTTTGCCCGCAAGATCGCCCATGATTGACTCCTTATTGGTTCGTTAAGAATTGATGACGCCTTCACGCTGTTTGGCGCAGTAGAAAATGCAGATCAAACCGGTCGCCAGCAGGCACGAGGCCAGGAAAAACAGCCCCGGCGCGCTGCTGCCGGTCAGATCGTTCAGCACGCCCACCGCATAGGGGGCGACGAAACCGCCGATATTGCCGATGCAGCTCACCACCGCCAGCCCGGCGGCCGCGGCCGCGCCGGTGGAGATATTGGCGGGCATGGATAAGAATGGCGGCACGGCGGTGTAGATGCCGATGGCGGCAATGCACAGGAACGACAGCGCGACGAACGGGTCGTATTTAAAAAACGTCACCGCGCCCATCAGGCCGATGGCGGCAAGCACCATGCTGAGGCCGGCGAACACGCCGAGCTTTTTGGTTTTGCTGGCCCACAGGCTCCACGGATACACCAGCAGCGCGGCCAGGCCGTAGGGAATGAGCGCCAGCAGGCTGACGCGAAAGATATCGCTGCCGGAAATGGCGCTGATGATCGACGGCAGCCAGGTGCCGAAGCCGTAAATGCCGCATACCATGCCGAAGTTGAGCAGCGCGTAGAGCAGGTACTTTCTGTTTTTAATGCCCTTGAGGAAGTCGCCCAGCGTGATTTTTGAGCCGGATTTGGAGCGGCCGGCGTTGCTCATCAGCCAGGCTTTTTCCTCCACGTTCAGATAACCGACGTCCTTGGGCGAATTCTTGATCAGGAAGGGGATCAGCAGGCCGATGACGATCGGCGGCAGCCCTTCGAGGATGAACAGCAGCTGCCAGGGGGCGAAGCCGAACCAGTCATGCTGAATATTGAGAATAAAGCCGGAAATCGGCGAGCCGACCGCGTTGGACAGCGGCTGGACGATGATGAACATGCCGAGAATTTTGGTGCGGTATTTTTCCGGGAAGAAGACCGTGAAGTAATACACCACCGAGGGAAAGAAACCGGCCTCGCACACGCCCAGCATAAAACGGCAAATATACAGCTCCAGCGGCGTGCGCACAAAACCGAGCAGGGTCGCGAAGATGCCCCAGGAAATTAATATTCTGGCGAACCAGATGCGCGGGCCGAATTTAATGGTGCCGGCGTTGCTGGGTATTTCAAACAGGAAATAGCCGATAAAGAAAATTCCGGAAGCGAAGCCGAAAGCCGAGGCGGTCAATCCCAGATTATCTTCCAACGCTTTGGCGGCGTAGGCCATATTGTTGCGGTCGAGAAAGGCCAGGAAATACAACAAGATCATGAGGGGGACAATATGCAGCGTCAATTTCCTGATGGCGCTGCGTTCAATATCCTTTGGCATTGTTTTTTTCATCATGGTTTTTCCCATGTGGTTAATCGGAATAATAGCGGCCCAGCCCAAAGTCATGAGCGGCGTGCTGAATAACGACGTTGCGTGCATAAAGCGTCGCGCCGTTTATTTATTGCGACGACGCTGTTTTTTCTGATTTTGGCTGCGGCGAGCCGGACGATGCTATCTGCGCATCGCCTGGGTAAGCCGTTTTTACCGTATTAACCGGCGGTTTTGACGGAACGCCGGCTGATGACCGTCGGCGGGAAGAGAAACTCGCCGGGCGGTTGTGAATCATTGTTGATGCGGCCGATCAGGCGTTCGACCATCAGCTGCGCCATCTCGGCCAGCGGCGGGCCGATCGACGTCAACCCCGGTTCGGCCAGGCCGGCAAGCGCGATATTGTCGATGCCGACCACCGAAATCTCTGCTGGCACCTGGACGCCGGCGGCGCGCAGCCCCACCATCAGCCCGATGCCCAGCGCATCGTTAATCGCCACGATGCCGTCCGGGCGCGGCGTCAGCTCGAGGATGCGGGATGCCAGCGTCAGGCCCAATTCGAACATCTCCGTGTCGCCGTAGGCGCTGGTGGCTTTGCCTTCGATCACCCGTTGGCGTTCGCTCAAGTTGTGCCCCAGCGCACTCAGAAAACCGTCGATCTTGTGGCTGCGCCCCACGGTCAGCGCCGCTTCGGTGGCGAACACGATATGTCGGCAGCCGCGTTCGAGCAGGTGCTGCGCGGCCAGACGCCCGGCGGCGAGATTGTCCATCGACACGCTGTCGAACAACCGGCTGTCGGCGGCCATCGGCTCGGCGAACGGGCTGTCATAGCTGACGATCTTCATGCCTCGCTCGGCCGCCCGGACAAAATGGGTCTGGCGGATGTCGCTCGCCGCCACGATGATGCCGCGCACGCCATGCAGAAACATATCGTCGATAAACGCGGCTTCCTCCTGTTCCTGCCGGTAGGCGTTGCCGAGCAAGACGCGGTAGCGGTGAGCGCGCGCCGCGCTGTCGACGGCGTGCGCCAGCGCCGAAAAACTCGGGTTAACGATCGACGGCAGCAGCAGGCCGATGATCTTCGCCTGTGGCGCGAGGTTCACTGCGGTGCGCGCCGGACGATAGCCCAGGGTGTCCATCGCCTGTTCGATGCGCTGACGGGTCTGTGCACTCATCTGGTGGCTGCGATTATTCAGCAGGTTCGACACGCTGCTGATGGACACGCCGGCCAACCGCGCGACATCACGAATATTTGCCATTTGCCGATCCCTTGCTGCCTGCCGTTAGCCTGCAATCTATAAGGGAAGGCGGGCGCAGGCAAGCCGCAACCGGGGCGAAACCCGCACGGGATTGCGCATTTGTGAGAGTCGTCAGGCGCAGGGCTGGTTGTTTACTAAACAGCAAAGGGCGGCGGCCATGGGGTGACGCGGATGAGTGAGATCTGCGAAGCATCTCTCGTTTATCGCCCTTCGGGGCGGCGGGTTCTGTACTATTGTTTTCTCTTTGCGGCACGTTCCAGGCCGATGGGGCGCTGGGCGCAACGGAGATCACAGATGAACAAACGGGAATTAGAAAGCGCGATTGTCACCGATTTTTCCAAACGCATGAGCTATGGCGACTACCTGTGCCTGGACCAACTGCTGGACTGCCAGCACCCGCTCTCCAATCCGCCGCATCATGATGAAATGCTGTTCGTGATACAGCACCAAACCTCCGAACTGTGGATGAAGCTGATGCTGCACGAGCTACAGGCCGCGCTGCGGCTGGTGCAGCAGGACAAACTCAGCCACTGTTTTAAAATTCTCGCGCGCGTCAAACAGATCCAGCGGCTGCTGTTCGAACAGTGGGCGGTGCTGGAAACGCTGACGCCGTCGGAATACGTCGAGTTTCGCGATGTGTTGGGCAGTTCGTCGGGCTTCCAGTCGCATCAATACCGGTCAATCGAGTTTCTGCTCGGCAACAAGAACGCCGCCATGCTGGCGGTGTTCAGCAGCGATGCGGAAAAACACGCGGCGCTGAAGGCGATCCTCGAAGCGCCGAGCCTGTACGACGAATACTTGCTGTACCTGGCGCGCCACGGTTTGCCGATCCCGCAGGAGTGCCTCAAGCGCGACTGGACGCAGCCCTATCAGCGCAACCCGGATCTGCTGCCGGCGTTCAAAGTGATCTACGACAACCCGCAGACCTATTGGGAAGCGTATGAAATGGCGGAGAAGCTGGTGGATATCGAAGAGAGTTTCCATCTGTGGCGTTTCCGCCATATGAAAACGGTGGAGCGGATCATCGGCTTTAAGTCGGGCACCGGCGGTTCCAGCGGCGTCAGCTTCCTGAAAAAGGCGTTGGACCTGACCTTTTTCCCCGAACTGCTGGACGTGCGTACCGAAATCGGTGCCTGAGACACTGAGAGGGGGAAGGGCGATGAGCGTGAGGATTATCGATAAGGCGGCGGAGAAGGTGGTGGGGGTAAGAGTGGTGGGGCCGTATCCGCAGACCATCCCGCAGGGTTCGCAGCAACTGCTGGCATGGCGGCAGCGCCACGACGTGCCGTTCGGCAAATGGCTGGTGTTGTACTGGGACGATCCGGCAGAAGTGGCGCCGGAAAAGCTGCGCGCCGACGTGGTGATGAGCGTGGCGGACGATTTCGCGCTGCCGACGGGCAGCGCGGGCGTGACCGTGCAGACGCTGCCCGCTGGGCAGTACGCGGTTTACCGCGTACGCATCAGCGATGGCGATTTCGAGCGGGTGTGGGGCGAGTTCTACCAGAAGCTGCTGCCGGCCAGCGGCTATCAGCCGGTTGAGGGGGTGAGCTACGAACACTATCTCAACGATTGCGAGGCCGACGGCTATTTCGACCTCGAGATTTACCAGACGGTGAAAAAGTGGTGAAGGGGAAATGATAAAGAAGGCTGAATCGATAGGGGATATCGATTCAGCCTGTGATTGTCATTCCTGTTCGGTTTAGGAGCGGTGACAAGAGGAGGGAGTGTCACTCGCACTGACGTATAGGCCGTTTGATATCTATACGGTGTAGGTAGATAGGCCAAGTCTCACTTTAGCGCCTTGGAATCAAGTGCCTTGGAATCACTCGGTGGCGGTTGTGGTGGCTATTTCCCCCAAGTTCCTTTTTGATTCATTAATATCTTACCGTTCTTTATAACTGTCAGTGTGTTATCAATTTTACTGAGCATGTAGGTCGTCGATGCATTTTTAAACTCATAACTGATTATTGGGCATGGGGCTGTATTGCAATCAGCACGTGTCACTTTTCCCTGCAAAGTTACAGCAGCACCATCTTTTTTACGCTCTCCATAATAAGTAGCATCATTACAGTTTCCTTTACTGATGCAAACAGTCATGAGCTTGATAGAGAATGACTGTGTGTCAAAGTATTCTTCCTCAGTCCTCACCTTATTTCTTTTGCTGTCTGAGGAAAAATGCATGTCTTTGAAGCGTGCAGCCCAATGCAGAATATCATTATTAATAGGGGAATCTTTATCAGATGATTTGTAATTTATGATATCAGAATCAGGTACAACCCAGGCGGCATAAATTTTCCCATCGGGATTGATGACCAGAGCAGAGGCATTTTCCAGATAAAGATCTTTTAGCCACCCTTCAACAAATAACCCACCACCTGGGGTTGAATGAGGTTCACCGAACACATCAAAGTTGTTGATGTACTTTTCATAGTCTTGACCCAGTATGCTTTTAAGATTGTCAGTGACCGCTTTATCGTTGACCAGCCCGCTTACTGTGTTGGTTTTGTTATATTGTAACAGGTCTATCGCTGATGTGGATTCAATGGAGCAAAGCAAAGAAGCAGCAAACAATGTAGGTAATAAGATTTTTTTGAACATAAATCACTCGTTTGATAATTTTAAAAATTCTTCTGCTTCCCGGGCATACCGCTTTTGAAGGCCATTACCATAACGTGCCCACCAGTTGTACTGTTTACCACCCTGCGTCGTGATGGTATCTCCATATATTGCTCTATCGTATTCTACCCGAGCTTTAAGTAAATTATCCTGAAAGCTTTCCGCCGACATACTTTCAATTTTGGCTATTGCCTCCGACGTTAAGGTATCAGCCTTAACTATTCGTCCGGACTCCATGGAGTTCAGGATCGCTTGTGCGCCAGATGAGCCACGCATATGTGCCAATGAAGTTATTGCCCCTTGTTTTCCTGGATCAGAAAAGTTCAGTGCACCTGCAGACTTCGCTGATGCGCTCATTGCTTTGGATACTTCCTCAAACTCTTCAGCGCTGCCTTGGCCGTATTGGTTACGAGCAGCAAGGATTTTGTCATAAGCATTGCCATTTCCTTTTCTGAATCCGTATAACTCACGGCGCCCACCTTGTTCTCCAGCACTCCCTTCAGAGGCCATGACCGATTCAACAACCCGATTATCAATTCTGCCGGGTTTTGTTGTCGATTGAGCATTTTGCGTGATAGATGCTGGCGCCGCTGCCGCCGCCCGAGGGGCGGCGTTAACCGGCTTTCCCGGCGTACCAATTACCTACTCTTTAGGGAACAGCTGATCGACGGCGCTCTGGATTGCCGCCTGATGGCCGCCGCCCGGTGCGGCGGTGCGCGCGGCGCCGCCAGGCTGGTTGAGATCCAGCTGGCCGCCGGTGTTGATCGCGCCATCCTCTTTTACCGTGATATTGAAACTGGTGCCGGTGATGTTGATTTGGCCGTCCGCCAGCAGTTCGATCACGCTTTCGCCGCACTCGAGCCGCAGCGATTCGCCGGAGCCGAGGGTAAAGGCATTGACCACGGCGTCGCTGCGCGTTTTGCCGGTCAGCGCGGAGGATTCACCTTTGACGCCGGTCGCCTGATTAAGCACCACCCGTTTGATCTGGTTACCGCCCACCAGATGCGTGTGGTCGTTAGCGATGGTGTGGCTTTCATCGTTTTTCACCTGGGTGTCCATGTTGCGCTCCGCCTGGATCCACACCTGTTCGGCGCCGGCCTTGTCTTCGAAACGCAGGGCGTTGGCGTTGTCGGCGGTGCCGTCCTTGGTGCGGCTCATAAAGCCCATCTGGGTGGCGGCGGCCGGCAGCGCCCACGGCGGCATGCTGGCTTCGTTATAGACGCGCCCGGTGACGATCGGCCGATCCGGATCGCCGTTGATAAAGTCCACCACCACTTCGTCGTTCACGCGCGGGATCTGCACGCCGCCGTAGCCTTGGCCGGCCCAGGCGCTGGAGACGCGCACCCAGCAGGAGCTGCCGTCGTCTTTCGGCCCGAAGCGATCCCAGTGGAACTTCACCTTGATACGGCCGTATTTGTCGGTCCAAATCGATTCGCCGGCCGGGCCGACCACCCGGGCGGTCTGCGGTCCGTGGGTTTTCGGCCAGGTAGCCTGCTGCGGCGGGTGCCAGGGCACGTCCGCCGGCAGGACGATGAAGTCGATGCGGTGTTCGCTGCTCTGATCGTCGCCGCTGGCGTAGCGATTCTCTTTCAGATGGTAGCTGGCCTGCAGCGTCAGATATTCGCGATTGTCGTCGGCATGCGGGGCGTTATACAGCGTGAAGGTACTGCCGGGGGCGATGCCCATGGCGGTGGCGGTGCCTCGGATCTGTTGATGCTCGGCCTGCCAGGCTTCCTGGCGCACGCGGGCGTAGAACTCCCCCTGCTGATGCTCGGTATAGCGGCCCGGCCAGTCGTAAACGTCGATTTGCCCCGGCGTCGGCGAGACCGGGTTTTGCCGCGCCTGGAACAGCCAGGCGTTCGGTTTGCGGAAATCGTAGTCGTCCAGGCTGTAGATGCCCGGTGTGACGCGATCGGACAACGTCCACTGGCTGATGCCTTCCTCGCTGGTGCTGCCGCCCGACGGCGTCAGGTGGTAGGGGATCATCTCATAGCCGGGATAGGGCTGGTGATGGTGGGGGGCGTCCCCGAGCACCAGCGTGTGTTTGCCCATTTCGTGTTTGAAATAGTAATAGATGCCCTCCAGCTCCATCAGGCGGCTGATGAAGTTGAAGCTGCTTTCGTTGTACTGCACGCAGTAGCCCCACAGGCGATAGTCGCCGGTCAGCTGATCTTCCAGCTGCACGTTGTGCTCCGCCAGCAGGGTCTTGACGATCTGCGGCACCGTCTGTTCCTGGAAGATGCGGAAATTGCGGTCTTTGGTCATCGGCCACAGATCCGGCTGCACGTGCAGGTTGTACACCGCGTAGCGCGTGCCGCCGATCTCTTCGCTGCTGACGGCGATGGCGGTGATCTTACCGTTCAGGTAACGCGGGGCGCTGAGAAAGCCCTGGGTCGGAATTTCCAGCGTCAGCGGTTGGCCGAGCAGCGCTTTGCGATCGAGGCGCGCGTCGGTGCTCAGCAATTCAATAGAGAAGTCGAAAGGAGTGGAAAGCGCTTCGATACCGTCCAGCGAGCGAAACAGCAGTTGCTCCTGGCCCAGCGGCGTGTGCGCAATAATGCGATCCAACATGAGAACGTCCTCTGTGATTGACGTCATGCCCTGCATACTCCGGCGTTGCAGCGGCCTTGCCGCGCGGCCAATGAGGGGGCAGTTGCTCGTCAGTCTCATGAAACAGGGGAAACCCCGCCGAGGCGGAGTTTCAGAACGGGATTAGCCGGCAGTGGCCGGGTTGACCAGCCAGGTGCCGGCGGTGTCGATGCTGAGCTGCTGGCGGCGGAGCCGATCGTTGTGACGGATCTCCAGCTGATAGCGGCCCGGCGCCAGGTTCAGGCTGGCGAAGCCGTTTTCGCCCGGCGTCACCTGCTGCGGCTTGCCGTCGAGGCTGACCTGCTCACCCGGTTGCAGTTTGAAGTACACCAACGCCACCGGTTGCGCCGGCGGCGCCGCTTTTTCAGGTTCCGCCGCCGCAGGCTGCGCGGTTTGCGGCGCGCTCGGCTGCTCCGTCAGGGTTTTCTGCGCCGGTGACGCCTCGCTGTTTTGAGCGACGGCCTGGGCATCGTCCTTGCCGCCGCTCAGCCAGGCGATCGCGCCGATCACCAGCAGCGCGGCGACGCCGGCGCCGGCCATCATCGGGCGCGAGAATTGGGTGCCGCGCGCGGTAACGGTGCCGGCTGCAGCCGCAGCGGCGGCCGGGTTGGCGGCGACCAGCAAGTTCTCCGGCGCGGCGGCCGGGGTGCTGATGATTTCGTTTTCATCGGCGATCGGCAGATGCAACAGCTCGGCCATTTCGTCGATGGTCTGCGGGCGGTCTTCCGGCTTCAGCGCCAGCGCGCGATCGACGGTGCGCAGCAGCTCCGGCGAGTAGCCGGCGGGGCGGCGCTCGGTCAGCGGCTGGTAGCTGTCTTCGATGCTGCGCACCACGCTGACCGGCGGCGGCGAACCGACGATCAGCGTGTGCAGCACGGCGCCGAGCGCGTAGATATCGGTCCACGGCCCTTGTTCGCCGTCGCTGTTCTCGGTGTACTGCTCGATCGGCGCGAAGCCCGGTTTGAGCATGATCTCCGTTTCGTCCGACAGGTTGCCGATCTCTTTGCGCGCCGACCCGAAGTCCAGCAGCACCGGCAGCTGGCTCTCCTGGATCTGGATGTTATCCAGCGAAATGTCGCGGTGCAGATAGCCTTCCTGATGGATGGTGTTGATGGCGCTGAACAGCGGCGGCAGCAGCCGACGGATCCACGCCTCGTCGATTTTCTCCGGCTGCTGCGCCTGCAGGTTTTTCAGCGTGGTGCCGCTGTAAAACTGGGTGCCCATATAGGCGGTGCCGTTCTCTTCCCAGAAGCGCAACACGTGCAGCAGACCGGGATGCGAGAAGCGCGCCAGCAGACGCGCCTCCTGAATAAAGCTGTTCAGCCCGGCCTGGAAAGTTTTGCCGAAGCGTTCGCCGCGCAGCCCGATGCTGAGATCGTCGTTGCGTTTCGCCAGCGAGGTTGGCATGTACTCCTTGATGGCGATGGTGCGTTCCAGTTGGTGATCGTAGGCGCGGTAGACGATGCCGAAGCCGCCTTCGCCGATCGCTTCCTGGATCTCGAATTCATTGAATCGATAGCCGCTCGGCAGGCTGTTCGAATTCGGTTTGGTTATCCCGGTTCCCGACATAGTGATGACTCTCTGTGTTCAAAGGGCCGCCCTCTCGGCGGCCGCGGCGTTATGCCTGAAATTGACAAATGAATTCGTTGTTCTGCAGCGCGATATGCAGCTGGCGATAGCGCTGGTCGTTGGCGCTGCCGGTCAGCAGGGTGTGGCTGATCTGCGGCAGCAGGGTGTTGGTCAGGATGGCGTCGACCATGCGGCCGCCGGACTCCACCTCGGTGCAGCGGCTGACGATCTGCTCGATGACCGCGTCGTCGAAGGTGCAGACGATGTCGTGATTCTCCGCCAGGCGACGCTGAATGCGGCCCAATTGCAGGCGCACGATGTTGCCCAGCGTGGCGTCGGTCAGCGGGTAATACGGCACCACCAGCAGGCGGCCGAGCAAGGCGGCCGGGAACACCGACAGCAGCGGTTGGCGCAGCGCGCCGCTCAGCGCCTCCGGCTCCGGCAGCAGCTCCGGATCGCTGCACAACCCGGCGATCAGATCGGTGCCGACGTTGGAGGTCAGGATGATGATGGTGTTGCGGAAATCGATATGACGGCCTTCGCCGTCCTCCATCCAGCCCTTGTCGAACACCTGGAAGAAGATTTCATGTACGTCCGGGTGCGCCTTTTCGATCTCGTCCAACAGCACCACGCTGTAAGGACGGCGGCGAACCGCCTCGGTCAACACGCCGCCCTCGCCGTAGCCGACATAGCCGGGCGGCGCGCCTTTCAGCGTCGAAACGGTGTGCGACTCCTGGAATTCGCTCATGTTGATGGTGATGACGTTCTGCTCGCCGCCGTACAGGGTTTCCGCCAGCGCCAGCGCGGTTTCGGTTTTGCCGACGCCGGAGGGCCCGGCCAGCAGGAATACCCCGACCGGTTTGTTCGGATCGTCCAGGCGCGCCCGTGAGGTGCGCACCCGGCGGGCGATCAGATCCAGCGCATGGCGTTGGCCGATGACGCGCTGATTCAGGGTGTCGGAGAGCTGCAGCACCGCTTCAATCTCGTTTTTCACCATGCGGCCCAGCGGGATGCCGGTCCAGTCGGCCACCACCGCCGCCACGATGTTGGCGTCGACGGCGGCGAAGATCAGCGGCGCTTCGCCCTGCAGCGCGCTCAGCTGCTGCTGCAGTTCGCCCAATTGGGCGCGCAGCGCGTCGGCATCAGGGCGCGTTTGCGTCTCTTCGTCGGTGCTCGCCTCTTCTTGGGCGTGCAGTTGGGCGCGCAGCGTGATGATCTGCTGGATCAGCGCCAGCTCCTGCTGCCAACGCTCGGTCAACTGTTCGAGTTCCTGGCGCAGCGCGGTCAATTGGGCTTCAATCTCCTGCGGGCGCAGGGGATCGCCGATGCCGACCTTGGCCTCGCGGCGGGCGATATCCAACTCTATCTGCAGCGCATCGATGCGGTGGCGGCAGTCTTCGACCTGGGCGGGCTCGGCATGTTGGCTGACCGCCACGCGCGCGCAGGCGGTATCCAGCAGCGCCACCGCCTTGTCCGGCAACTGGCGGGCCGGAATATAGCGATGGGACAGCCGCACCGCGGCGTCCACCGCTTCATCCAGCAGCAGCACGCGGTGGTGTTGCTCCAGCGGGCTGACGGTGCTGCGCAGCATCAGCAGCGCTTTGTCTTCGCTCGGTTCGTGCACCTGCACCACCTGGAAACGGCGGGTGAGCGCGGGATCCTTCTCGATGTATTTCTTGTATTCCGACCAGGTGGTGGCGCCGATGGTGCGCAGTTGGCCGCGCGCCAATGCCGGTTTCAGCAGGTTGGCGGCGTCGCCGGTGCCCTGGGCGCCGCCGGCGCCGATCAGGGTGTGAATTTCGTCGATAAACAGGATGATCGGCGTCGGGCTGGATTGCACTTCGTCGATCACCGCCTGCAGCCGTTTTTCAAACTCGCCCTTGACGCCGGCGCCGGCCTGCAGCATGCCGATGTCCAGCAGGCACAGCTTCACGTCGCGCAGCTGCGGCGGCACGTCGCCGGCCACGATGCGCAGCGCCAGGCCTTCCACCACGGCGGTTTTGCCGACGCCGGCCTCGCCGGTCAGCAGCGGGTTGTTCTGGCGACGGCGCATCAGAATATCGACGATTTGTCGGATTTCTTCATCGCGGCCGGCCACCGGGTCGATCTCGCCGTTGCGCGCTCTGGCGGTCAGATCCTGGGCATACTGCGCCAGCACGCTTTCACCGCTGCGCGCCGCGCCGGGCAGGGGCTCGGCGCCGCTTTGCGCCGCCGCGTCCTGGGCGTTTTCCGCCGAGTGAGCGGTAATGGCGGCGAACTGTTCCATCAGCAGATCGGCGTTGATGCGCTCGAACTGCGGGGAAATGGCCTTCAGCAGGTGGCGCAGGCTGTAGGTTTTCAGAATGCCAAGCAGCAGGTGGCCGCCACGGATGCGCGCCGCGCCGAACTTCAATGAGCCATAGACCCAGGCGCGTTCTACCGCGCTGTCGATGTGCTCGGACAGATCGGAGATGGCGCTGGCACCGCGCGGCAGGCGATCGAGCGCCTCGACGATGTCGCGCGCCAGCTGCGCCTCGTCCAGCGCGAAGTGGCGAACGATCTGCTGCAGATCGCCGTCCGGCGATTGCATCAGCTGATGCAGCCAGTGCGCCAATTCGACGTAGGGGTTACCGCGCAGCTTGCAAAACGCCGTCGCACTTTCCAGAGAGGTGAATAACAGGCTATCCAGTTTGCCGAATAATACCGAGCGGCTGATTTCAGACATGGTTTTCCTCAGGTCTTAGAGTGGCCTAGCGCCGCAGGGCGCCGGCCGAAATAGGGTCAGAACGGGTTTTCCAGCGGTTCAGGGCTGAAGATCAGATCGTCGAGATCGCGCTGTCGCCGATGGTCGGCCAGCCAACTGCTCAGGCCCAATCGCTGCGCGCCGCCGAGCTGGATGCCGTGCGCCTGTTCCTTCGCCAGGATCAGGCGGACTTCCCAGACGAACTCGATGCCCAGGTATTGGCGCACCCAGTCGCGCAGTTGCCGGCACAGCTCGGCGCCCGGCAGAAAGCGGTCATAGTCCTGCTGCGGCATCGGCCCCAGCTCGATGCGGAACTTGTGCTGGATATCCCGCACCGCGATGCCGAGAAAGGCCGATTCGCCGAGCCGCGGCGCGCTGCGTCCGGCCTTGAGCCGCGCCTGCTCGCGCGGCTCCACCCGCAGCCAGTGCGGCACGTTTTCGACGATGCGCACCGGCACCTTGAAATACTGCTGCAAAATTTTGCTCAGGCCTTCCGGATCGCGGCTGTGGCGAATCAGATGACCGGCCATAAAATGTTTAGCGTGGGCGTTGATGCTGTCGCGCTCTTGCTGCGCCGGCTGGCCGATGCCGATCAGGCTCGACAGGTACTCGTCGAAGCGCCGGTTGTCCGGGCGATCCAGCGATACCGTCGGCTGCGCGTCGGCCCAGGCGCGGTAAAACAGCAGCGTCAGCCGGTGATGGAACAGATTGGTGAACGCCAGCAGGGTGGTGTCCTGATGGTGGTACACCCGTTCGCGCACGTATTCGGTCAGGTGCAGCGGCAGCGGTCCGTTGGGGCCGAACAGGCCGAAGCTGAAGATCGATACGTCGTGCAGCGGGCTGTTGGCGCGCGGCGTCACCTGCGCCAGCGTGGAGGGCGCGAACGACAGCGAAGGTTCCTGGCCCAGGCGCAGCATCTCGTGGCGCGGCAGCGGCGCGCGCCCCAGCAGGTAGGGCTGGCCGCCCTGGGCGTCGATGCGCCGCAGCAATTGAAACAGATCGTGCTTGTAAGGCGCGCTGCGCAGCCGCGGCCAGAAGTCGTCCGGCAGGCGATACAGCGCGTTGATCTGCGGCGGCGCCAGTTCGGTAGCGATCATCTCCGCGTTCATATCAGCGTCCTTTTGCCCATGCGCGCCTGCCAGTGGGCGATCTCGCCGCGCTGCTGGCTGGAGAGCGTCATCTCGGTGAAGGTGTTCATCGCCACCAGGCGCGAGAACAGGCGCTCCAGCACGCTGCCGAGCAGGTAAGGACTGTTGCCGGAGAACGCCTGCTCATCGACCGTCAGATCGATGGCGATGCCGCGCGCGAACACGATGGGGCCGGGTTCAGGCACTCGCCGATAGACCGGCCGCAGGTTGCAGTGGCGCACGCCCTGGATCTGTTTAGCGATCGCCGGCTCGCTCAGGTTGCCGTACAGCCCCAGCAGCTGGCGCAGGCTGGCAGCGCCCTGTTCCGGATCGCCGTCCATCATGCTGAGGTAATTCAGCTGCAGCTGACTGATCAACCGCCAGGTGATCATCCCTTCGGCCAGCGCCGGACGCGGCGGCGTAGGGCCTTTGCGCAGCGAGACCTGCTTGATCGGGATTGAATCGGGCATCACGAAATTGCCCTGATCCTGCTGCAACAGCATCAACGGCAGGTCGCGGCTGGTGCACAGCACGTCGGCGGTGAGGTATTTCAGATCGCTGTGCCACGGCGACTGCCGTTCGTCCACCAGCGATACGAACACTTCCGAACCGGCATAACCGGTGCGGGTGCCGTAGCGGCGGGCGTGTTCCGACAGCGTGCGCTGTTCGCGCCGCAGCGAGAAGTAGGCGCCATAGTTGCCATCGTCCGCACTCAGGGTGCTGTAAAACGGCCGAAACTCTTGCTCGTAGCGTTTTTCGCTGGCGCTGCCGCCGAGCCGCTGCACCGAGAACACTTCGTAATCCAGCGGCCGGATATTGTCGACCACCAGATGGTATTCGTGGTTCTTTTCGTTGATCGCGATGCGTTCGGCCACTTTCGGAAACAGGTTGATCACCGGCGTGCAGTGCAGCGCCAAATGGGCAACGTCGACCACCCGTTCCAGCGCGGCGTCGTGCCTATCGAGCAGCACCACGATTTCGAACTGGCGCAGCGCCTTTTTCCCTTCGCGCACGCTTTGCAACAGCGGGCGCAGGCCGTTGACGCTGAAGAACTGGAAGCGCGCCGGGAAGGCGAAATATTCTTGCAGCAGCCGGTAGCCTTCGAAGTTGCGCAGATCGTTGGGCAGCAGCGCCTGATCGGCGGCAAAGCCTTCCTGTCGCAGCCCATCCAACGCCAGCGCCCGCCGCTGCGGCTGAGCCTCCACCGTTTGGCAGACAAGCCCGACGCTGTGCTGCATCAGCAACTCCAGCAGCTGCTGCGCCTGCATGTCCGGCCCGGCCAGGTAAAACATCAATTGGTCCAGCTGCAGGTTGTTGAGCGTCACGCTTTCGTAGCACTCGAGCCGAATGCGCAGCGCGCTGACGCAGCCGCTGTGCTGCAGCCCCAGCGAGGCCAGCGGAATATCGGCCGGAATGCCGCCCAGCTCGACGCCGGCGATGCGCACCGGCTGCAGCGTGACGTCATGCGCCGTGGTGTAACTGCAGGTGATGCCGCTTTTCTTCAGCGTCTGGCTGTCCATCATGGTGCCGCGCGGCACCACGAAGCCGTTGCTGATATCGCCTTTACTGCTGTCCGGCTGCAACTCGGCGATCGCCATCGACGGCGTCGGCGACAGGTAGTTGGGGTAGATGATCTCCAGCAAGCGCTGAGAAAAGCGCGGGAACTCGGCGTCCATTTTCAGCTGCACGCGCGAGGTGAGGAAGGCGAAGCCCTCCATCAGACGCTCGATATAAGGGTCCGCCACGTCGATGCCGCGCATGCCGAGACGGCCCGCGACCTTCGGGTACTGTTCGGCGAACTCGGCGCCCATCTCACGCAGATAGGCCAGCTCGCGGTTGTAATAATCTAACAGTTTACTGTCCATCGCCTTACCCTATGTCTTTCAGATCGAAGTGGCCGTTTTCCAGATCCACGTCGGTACGGAACAGAAACTCCAGCGGATAGGGCACGCACCACAGGCGGCCCTTGATTTCGATCGACAGCACGTTGTGCAGATCCAGCGAGCCGGTGTCCGAAATGCAGCGCACCTGCAACCCGTCGGGCAGAATGCGCGGCTCGAAATGGAGGATGGAATCGGTCAGCGCGCGCTGAATGTCGAGCCATTCGATGTCCGACATGCGCTTGCCCGCCAGCGAGGCGATGCCGTAATTCAGGGTGGAACGCCGCACCTGCGGAAAATCGCCGAGATCCAGATTGGATTCGCTGTTGACGCAGTTGAACAGCCACTGCAAATCGCGCAATACCCGGCGGCGCAGCTCGCTGTGCGACACCAGGTTGCGCACCTGCGCCTCCTGCTTTTTCTGCGGTTCGTCGTCGGTCAGCATATCGAGCAGCACCGGCTGCATTTTGTCGCGTGAAGTCAGGCGTTCGCTGTCCTGACGAGAGCGATAGCCCTGGCGGCGCAGATCGCCGCCGTCATAGTGGGGGGGGCGCTTGTCGTTCATGGTCAGGCGCTCGCGTCGAAGCTCAACTGCCGCAGGCTGTGCAGCGGGAATTCGTCGCTTTCGCTGAGCCAGGTCTTCAGGCCCAGCCCCGCATAGTGGGCGCCGTCGCCCAGCGGTTGCCATTCGGTGCGTTTGCCGAGCAGCAGCGCGTCGTCGCTGCCTTCGGGCAGCGGGTAACGGGCGGGCAGTTGGCATACCTGTTCGCGGCCGTCGGTCAGGCGCACCAGCGCATGGCTCCACACCAGATCGATGGCGCTCTGTGGCGCCTGGAACTGGATCGCGGCGATGTCGGCAAACGGCACCCAGTAGTAAACGCCGTTGAGCGCCAGCTCGCACACCGGCCCGAGGCGGCCGTCACCGTCGGTCAGCCAGTCGAAACTCAGCTGCCGCTCTTGGTCGCCTTCGGCCAACATTAACCGCCCGGCGCCGGCCGGGGCGGCCTCCAGCGCCTCATCGCGCAGCGTCTGGGCCTGCTCGGCCGCCCCTTGCGCATCCTGATGCAGCGCCTGCACCATCAGTTTCAGCCAGGGATGCGCCTGCCGCAGCAGCGTCGGCGCGGCCGTGCCGGCGAATACCGCCTGGCGTTGCAGCTCGGCGTTGACCGACTGCATCAGCAGCAGTGTGGTTGGTTGGGCGATCGGTTTCAGCGCCTGCCAGGATTTCAACTGCGCGTTGGCGCGCGTCCAGTTGCCGCTCAGACACAGCAGTTGCACCAGCGCGGCGCGCAGGTCGGCATCCGCCGGTTTTGCCTTGATATCGTTCTCGACGGCGGTGATGGCCGCGGCGATCGACTGGCCTTGCAGCATGCTTGCTAATGATTTCACAGGCTTTCCTTATAATCAGTGAGTGGCGCCGTTAACCGACAGGTAGCTGCCGCTGGCGGGATCGACCCGGTCTGCGGCCAACTGTTCCACCAGCTTGAAGGTCAGCGGGGCGGCGGCGCTCAGCAGCGGCTGCCAGGCGGTTTGCGCCTGCTGCACGCGCTGTGTGATCTTGGTCTCGTCGGCGGCGTCGACACGCGGCATTTCAACGATCGCTTCACCGTTGAACGCCCAGGCATGCAACTGCGGTTCGAAGGTCAGCAGCAGGAAGCTGCCCGGCGCCTGCGGGTTGCCGCCCAAAATGAGCCGTTGGGCGTTGGCGCTGACGACGGTCAGCGCACGATCGCCGCCGTTGATCTTCGCCAGCGGGTAACCTTGCAGGAACCACAGCGTCGGCGAGAGGGTTTGCCCGCCGTGTTGCAGCGTGACCGCGCCGCTGCCCTGCAGCCAGCCGTCCTCGCCGCAGCGCAGCGCGTCGCCGGCGGGAATGAACAGCGCGCCGCCGGTGGCTTCGTCACCCCAGAAGGTGCGGAAGTGGCAGCCCTGCGGCAGGCTGAAACGCTGTGGCGGCGCGGTGTCCGCCTGCGCAGAGGTGACGGCCACCGCCGCAGGAATGGTCGGCGGCGGTGGGGTTTGCGGCTGCTCGGCGGTTTCTTGTTTGACCACCGGTTTCCAGCCGCGCGCTTTGGCGGCTTCGCCGGTCGCCAGCTTCTCACCGCGCTTGTCGGTCAGCGTCCAGGGCAGATGACCGGCTTTTGGGCACTGCTTTTCCAGCAGATTGCCGACGCGGGGCAGAAAGTCGTTCAACACGGCCGGATCTTTGCCTTGCGCCGAGACGATGCGCAGCGGGATGCTTTTGCCGCACCAGCTTTCCGGATTGCTGTTCTTGACGTCATCGATAAACACTTCCAGCTTCTGGCTGGGGGAGTAAACCAGGCGATAGTTCATCGCCTGTGCGGTCGGTACCGCCATCAGGGCGACGAGCCCCGGCATCCAGTATTTCATAGTGAACCTTGCTGTGAATGTGCGCCGACTCAGTCGCGGATGAGAAACCGTTCCGCATCCGCCAGCGAATGCAGCAGGGTGGTTTCCTGCGGTGAGCCAATCCAGACGGCGATAGCGCTGTAGTTATCGCTGTTATTGTTTTTCTTCCATGCCTGCTGCATCAGGGCGATCCACTCGCTGGGGGAGTTGACCATGTGCAGCGACTGTTCCAGTTCGGCCTGGCTGAAGCTGTGCCAGAAGCCGTCGGTGCACAGCAGGAAAACGTCGCCGTCTTCCAACTGCAGCACGTCGCTGTAGGTGGCGTCGCGCTCTTCGTTGAGCCCCAGCGCGAAATACAGCAGGTTGCTGTTGATGCCGTTGGTCTGATAACCGGCGTCCTGCATCTGCTGGATCAGGCTGTGGTCGGTGGTGACGGCATGCAGGTAGCCGCGGCGGAACAGGTACAGGCGGCTGTCGCCGGCGTGCGCCCAGTAGGCCACTGGTAATCGCGATCGATAAACAGACTGACCAGCGTGGTGCCCATCTTGCTGTATTCGTCCGACTGCCGCTGCTGCTGGTGGATGGCGGCATTGGCGCGCGTAATATGCTGACGAATGCTCTGGGCGTTCAGGTGCTTTTCGCCGTCGAAGTTTTGCAAAATGGTGTCGCGCGCCAGTTTGGCGGCGATATCGCCGCCCGGAAAACCGGCGATGCCGTCGCACACCACGAAGCAGGCGGCGCGGTTGCCGAGCACCTCGCCGGTCTGATCCTGGTTGGAGGCGCGGCCGCCCTGATTGGAGGTAGAGGCTATGGTGATATTCATTACGCGTCCGGTTTGGTCTGTGAGTCTTTGTATTGATTCACTTCAACGTCATAGGCGTGCAGGAAGGCTTCGCCGAACAGGGTGTGGAAATCGTCCTCGATCTCGCCGGAGGTTTGCTGATAGTTCTTCACAAAGTAGTCCCACAGCGCGGCCTTGCGGTTGGCGGGCAGCGACAGACGCGGCGCCACGCCTTCCTTGCGCGCTTCCTCTTCGAGGCGCTCCGGGTTGAACGACTGCAGCATGGCGGCGATGATGGCGCGAATGCCGGCGATCATCCCCAGCTGGTGCGCCTGCAGGTCGATCAGCGCATCGCGCACCGCCTGTTCCGGCGGCATAAAGCCCGGCATCTGGCTGCCGAACATCTGCATCAGCACCGTTTTCCCCGAAGGCAGCAGTTTAAACGGGTTGTTGGCCTCGTCGAGGATCATGGTCATCTCGGCCTTCACGCCGCGCTTGAGGATCGAGCGGGATGAGAGCAGGGCGACGGTGCCTTGCGAGAACAGGCTCAGCAGGCGGCCGGCCTGGCGGATCTGTTGTTCGTCGAAATGCGGCTGCGGCTGCAGATCGTCGAGACCGAGGCCTTGCAACAGCGCCGTCAGCAGCGGCCCCTCCAAGGTGTCGCCATTCGGCGCGGCGGCGTGCTGCCGCTGGGCGGACTGGTAGGCGACCGGATCGATGCCCAAGCGGTTGCCCTGGCGCGGGCGCGGAGGTTGCGCAGGCGGTTCCTGCTGGCTGAACTGCGGCGCGGGTTGGGGTTGCGGCTCGGGTCTCTGCACCGGCGGCGTCGGCGTCGGTTGAGGGCGCAGCGCTTGCGGTTGTGCGGCGATCGGCGCCGGTGGTGGGGACGGCGGTTGTGCCGGTTCCTCCGGCTGAGCCAGCGGCACGGCGCCGCCCATCAGCAGCCCCAGCGGGTCGTTGCTGTTTAACGTCTCTGGCGAAGCGGGCGCGGATGAACCGCCGAACAGCGCCAGCGGATCCAGCTCTTGTTCCGGTTGCTGCGCATTCTGGACGGAGGGAGCCGGACGCGGTGGCGCAGCCTGCTCCGCCAGCAGCGCGCTGGGAGTGGTGTCGGCCAGGATATGCTCACGCTCAAAAGTGGAGTCGGTGTTGAACAAGGCGGCCGGATCGGTTTGCTGTTGCTGCAATTGGCGCAGATCGACATCGCCCGCCAGCTGCGCCAGCGGATCGGCCGGGTTCAGCTCGCGAGCGGGGGTATCCAGCAGCGGATGATTGTCCGGATTGGCGATCGGCGGCGGTGTGACGGCGGTCGGCGCGTTTGGCGTAAATTCTTCCACCAGGCTGTCCCAGATTTCGTTGGGGATCGGCGCGGCGGATTTTTCTTTGGCGGCGGCTGCAGGGGCCGCAGCAGCGGCAACGGCCTTGGCCACCGGTTGAGCCTGCGGCGCGGCGTGCTGTTGCAGCGCGCTGACTTCAATCTGGTAATCGTCGATGCCGAGCACGTCGCCATCCTGCAGTTCAACCTGGCGGCCACGCTCCAGCGGAATATCGTTCAGCAGCACGCGGGTGACGTTGCCGCGATTGGTGATGCGGCATTCGCCGTCAGAGGAAATGTGCACGATCGCCTGCAGACGGGAAAT
This sequence comes from Serratia sp. EWG9, assembly GCF_019913725.1. Taxonomy (NCBI): domain Bacteria; kingdom Pseudomonadati; phylum Pseudomonadota; class Gammaproteobacteria; order Enterobacterales; family Yersiniaceae; genus Serratia; species Serratia sp. EWG9. Next base: position 158,303 of record NZ_JADNRO010000007.1, on the reverse strand, counting down.
GGCGCGCTCTTCGTCCGGCAGCACCAGGTTGTTGTCCACGCTGCGGCCGATGGTGCCGCCCGGCGGCAGAAAATCGCAACTGCTCTGCGGCGGAACCTGGCCGCTTTTATTTTTTACAATGGAAAATCGCATAAGGCATTCCTGCTGATAGGGATTTTAGACTGCTTTGGGCGTATGTTGATTTAGTCATCTAATCTGATGGTTAACTTCGATTCTTTTCTTTTTTGTAATAGATGTTTTTTGGTAGTTGAGTTAAGTAGATAAAGGTAAATATCAAACTGCCATAGTGTATAGAGTCATAGTCATTGTTGCCTAGTGGGTAGAAGAGATTAAGAAAACCATTCCCGTATGCAAAAATTGAGAGCTGTATGACACCCATAAGAACCACAATGAGACAGTTGAAAACAAAAAATGGATAATTGTGTTTGCGAGCCGATAATTTTTTTAAGTAATATAATGCCACTAAAATTATGAGTGACAATGAAAAGTAGGAAAATAAGAATCCATATGAGTAAGTTGATAGCGTGACGTCTGGAGTCATGTTAATAATCAATAAATTTACTTGAGTTGAAAGCTTTATGAAATTGAGTTCGATAATCCTGACTATTACTTAGAGTAACGTTCAAAGATGGCTTTAGCATCACTGGAGCTTTGCAGTGAAAGGCAATCTAAAATATGATAACTTCCTTTAACTGAGCCTTGGCTATTTTTATTGGCGTACTGTTCAGCCAGCTTTTCGCCTTGTTCGAATGCATCCATCGGCAGTTTACTCAATTCTAAATAGGCGGAAGCGGAACGGAAGGCGTCTTGCTTGGTTTTTTCTGAGTCAGTGGACTTCCCAATGCAGCGGCTGACTAACCAATTTTTATATAGTGCCTCTTGCGATAAAATATTGAGTGAGTTTTCAGCAAGGGCTACATGGCTTCCGAGCAGCAGAGACATTAAAAAGTACGTGTATCTTCTCATCCGAGATAACCTTTGATATGAGCCGTCGTTTGAGCAACTCTGATATCAGTTGTCGTCTTTCCCTTGGTTCTTCTTGATGATGGCTTGCAACGCTTGGCTATGTACAAGATCGATGCACTTTGCCATCGTCATCGGCTCCCCTGACATACTGTCATAGGGCTTTGCCAGAAATTCTTTTGCCAGCGCCCTGACGGCGGTATGCGCCTCCAGAGAATAATCGCCGAACTCCATATAACCCCGAGCAGCGGCGGCGGCATCGTTTTTGACTTCTTTTGCTGAGTACCCCTTGGCGATACAAACGCTAAGCGCGTAGTTTTTGAGGTACTCGGCAGAGGAGTACTTTTCGTTGGCGGAAGCTTCAGTATTCAATACCGCCAACATGAGTAGGAACGCAGTTTTAATCGTGTGACGTAAGTGCATCGATTCGTTTTTGCATCGTATCGGCCAGGCAATCTTTGTCATCTCGGCATTTATCCCTTTGCAGTAACCAAGATCTTTGCGTGCTGTTTAAAGAAGCCGCCAGTTTTTTATCCCCTACATCGGTCGCCTGCTTTTTTGCCAACAGCCAAGCTTGGGAAACGCTTTTGTCATAGGCGGATAAATTGAAGTCTGAGCAGATAGTTTTTTCAACAACGCTTGTAGATTTGGCACAGTCGAAAGACGCTGCAGGTTTAGGATCTTTCGGTAACCGTTCTAATTGCAGTAGCGAACCATCGTACCAATTAACCAGCATTTTTTTGGATTGAGAGCGGCAAAGCTGGAGCCTGCACCATTATCGGATGGGCCGAATGATCCGGAGTGACAAGCGATCTTGAAAAGAGAGACTTCTGCTTGGCCGTTTTCTTTCAATGCATAGTTTTTAGCCGAGATGCTTTTATCTCCGCCCATCGACTTACCGATGAATTGATTTAGCGTGCTTCTCTCAATACTTAAGGTTGGCGCTGTGCAGACGTCTTTTTCCGGCAGATTGTTTTCTATTGATTTAGTGGAAATATTGATTACCCTTCCTAGTAATCGAGGGTCGTTAAGTTGATAGCTAAGCGTGCGGGTAGTCTCATTGTCTATGTTGACCTGAGTCACTTGCCATAAGCCATCAATAGTTGATGATGTTGGGGCATTAACGTTTTTTTCTGCTGCGTATGTACTGAACGATAATAAGACGCTACTGATGAGAAATTGATGTTTACTCAATTGAGTGATGTCCTTATCTCTGCAAAATACTGTCCTTAGTTTGCTAATAAACCTCCCCATAATGGGGAGGTTGTATAACAATTAAGCTTCGCGGTTTTCCTTGATGTTCCAACCTGCGCTGCTTTCGGCGCCTTTGCCGCCTTTGTCGCTCTGCTCCCAGTACTGCTGTTTCACTTTCGCCGCCTGGAAGGAGTAGGTGACGCCCACGGTGTCTTCGCCGCCTGCACCAGTGTACTGCACGGCGGTGACCAGCACGTCTTCCAGGGTGATTTTTGCGTATTCAACCTGGGTGCCGCCCGCCTTGCAAACCGACAGCTCAATCTTGGTCAGGTGTTTGCCGCTTGAGCAGTGTTTCAGCAAGGCCGGGGTTGACTTGTCGATCAGCGCGTTGACGTGCAGATCGTTGAAGCACACTTTACCGGCGCCACCGCCGCCGCCAACGCCCATATTGCCTGGTTGAGAGGCGCCCCAGGAGAAAGAAGTAATGTCGGTCCAGCCTTTGTGATTCGAATCTTTGGATTCGCCGCTGGCACCTTCAACTTTCAGGAACATATCAATAGCCATAGTTTCTTCACTCTTTATTAAGGGTTAACAGTAGTATTAACGTTACGTTGAAAAACTCAGGTAATAGCAGCAGGAATTGCAAGTGTGGTAATGCATTACCAATTTATATCCTTGTGCCATGCACCTTCTTAAATACCGAAAACTATCGGTACGGGTTACCGAGCCATTATTAAAATGATAATGGCTCAATGCTTAATTATTTCGCGTTATCTTGATTCCACGTGCGATCTGGATTGCCTGCAATGAGCTGTCGGGAAAGCTTGTCCAATTCCGGACTATGGTACAACCGCAGGCAGTTTAAGGTGACACCTTGACTCTTGCCTTTGGTTTCACTGTGAAACTCATTGACTCTGGATTTATATTTGCCGATGAGAGCATTGATTTTCTCATCACCTGATTCGATATCGAATGGCATCCATTCTCTCATCGCATTCGCCGTTCTGGCTGCATCAAGAGAGAACGCTTTATCCGAATCGGAGACCTGTGCCAGGCAGCGTGACAATGCCAGTTCTTTTACGACCTGGTGATAAGGCATCTGTTTGATAAATGCCACCGGATCTTGAATGTCCTTGGCGAGCGATGACTGCGAGAGCCCCAACAAGGTAGTTGCCAATCCGATTGTGATTAACTTGTTCATGGCAACTCCCAAAAATTGGCTCGCGGAGTAGAGTAATTGGTTCCGGGCTCATTGAAATAGCAATGATCTGAACAACTGTTTCCGTCCCAGAAAGTGGCGTGCCCGCCCGCATTTCCCCAACCTGATACTTCAAAAAGTATTAATCCTTTTTTGTTGGCCAGTTGCGTAACAGGTAATTGAGGGTAATTAACAATCATGTCAGGTTTTCCCCACGTTTTAGTCAGGTAGGGAATCAAATCCCGCACGCGGAAAAAGTACCATTTTTTATCTGCGCCTGAGACGGTTAACTGACCTATTCTGGGAACTGGATGGCCTGTGTAATTGAGCACGTAACTCATCCTTACGGCACAGCTGTTTTCCCAGCCACCTGATTCGGCGGGTATCTCAAAGTTTCGTTTTACGGCACCGCCAATCGTATTTTTAACTTTTCCCAGAGGATCGTTTGGGTCATAAATATTTTTAGCCGCAGTCCAGGCAGCCAGAAAACGGGGTCTTGTTCCCATGATTTACCTCCATGTTTTATTTATCAGGCCGCACTACCGCGGCCTGACTTCAGTCCATCAGGACGCGTCGTTTTGTTTCAGCGAAGGCAGCTTCGACACCAGGCGCAGGGAGACGGTCAGGCCTTCCAGCTGGTAGTGCGGGCGCAGGAAGAACTTGGCGCTGTAGTAGCCCGGGTTGTCTTCGATCTCTTCCACCTGCACTTCCGCCGCGGCCAGCGGTTTGCGCGACTTGGTTTCCTGCGATGAGTTGGCCGGATCGCCGTCCACGTAGTTCATGATCCAGTCATTCAGCCAGCGCTCCATATCGTCGCGCTCGCGGAAGGAGCCAATTTTGTCGCGCACGATGCACTTCAGATAGTGCGCGAAGCGGCAGCAGGCGAACAGGTATGGCAGGCGCGCGGAAAGCTGGGCGTTGGCGGAGGCGTCGGCGTCGTAGTATTCCGCCGGCTTCTGCAGCGACTGCGCGCCGATAAAGGCGGCGAAGTCGGAGTTTTTGCGGTGCACCAGCGGCATAAAGCCGTTTTTGGCCAGCTCGGCTTCGCGACGATCGCTGATGGCGATCTCGGTCGGGCACTTCATGTCCACGCCGCCGTCGTCGCTCGGGAAGGTATGGCACGGCAGGTTCTCCACCGCGCCGCCGGATTCCACCCCGCGAATGGCGGTGCACCAACCGAACTCTTTGAACGAACGGTTGATGTTGGCGGCCATGGCGTAGGCGGCGTTGGTCCAGGTGTAGTTGCCGTGGGTCGCGCCGTCGGTATCTTCTTCGAAGTCAAACTCGTCCACCGGATTGGTGCGGATGCCATACGGCAGGCGCGCCAGGAAGCGCGGCATCACCAGGCCCAGGTAGCGCGCGTCTTCCGATTCGCGCAGGCTGCGCCAGGCGGCGTATTCGGTGTTCTGGAAAATCTTGGTCAGATCGCGCGGGTTGGAGAGCTCCTGCCAGGACTCCATTTGCATCACGCTTGGCGCGGTGCCGGCGATGAACGGGCAGTGTGAGGCGGCGCCGATCTTGGCCATTTCACCCAGCAGCTCCACGTCCTGCGGGCTGTGATCGAAGTAGTAGTCGCCCACCAGGCAGCCGAAGGGCTCGCCGCCGAACTGGCCATACTCTTCTTCGTAGATTTTCTTGAAGATCGGGCTCTGATCCCAGCCCACGCCTTTATAACGCTTCAGCGTGCGGCCCAGCTCCTGTTTGGAAATGCTCATGAAACGGATCTTCAGCATCTCGTCGGTTTCAGAGTTGTTGACCAGGTAGTGCAGGCCGTGCCACGCGCCTTCCAGCTTCTGGAAATCGTCGTGGTGAATGATCTGGTTGATCTGCTGCGACAGCTTTTCGTCGATTTCCGCGATCAGCGCCTGGATGGTGCGGTAGGCGTCGGAAGAAACGGTGACGGTATTTTCCAGCGCCTGCTGCGCCAGAGTTTTCACCGCGTTCTCGACCGCTTCTTTGGCCTGATCGGTCTTCGGCCGGAACTCTTTGTTCAACAGCGCGCTGAACTCATCGCTGGAAAAAGTCTCGGTGGTTTGCAACGCATTCTGTTGCTGAGGCGAGTTGCTCATCGATTAATCCTCACGCTCGTTGTTGTCATCGTTAACCGCCGGCTTCGGCGCGTCGGTCAGGGATTTCAGCAGCGCCGGGTTTTGCAGGATCTTGGAGATCAGCTCCTCGGCGCCGTTTTTACCGTCCATGTAGGACAGCAGGTTGGAAAGCTGGGTGCGGGCGTCCAGCAGATTGTCCAGCGCGTCGACCTTGCGGGCGATAGCGGCGGGGGAGAAGTCTTCCATGCTTTCGAAGGTCAGATCGATGTTCAGCTTGCCTTCGCCGGTCAGGGTATTGTCAACCTGATAAGCGACGCGCGGCTTCAGCGATTTCATGCGCTCGTCGAAGTTGTCGACGTCGATTTCCATGAACTTGCGCTCCTCCACGCTGGCTTGCGGATCGACCGCTTTCCCCACCAGATCCGCCATCACGCCCATCACGAACGGCAGCTGGATTTTGCGCTCTGCGCCATAAATTTCGACATCGTATTCAATCTGTACGCGCGGCGCGCGGTTGCGGGCGATGAATTTCTGCCCGCTGCGGGATTTCGAGTTTGACATGATTTACTCCATCTAATGGCGATTGGGAACGCGCCTCGTCCGGCTGGGAGAGTCAGGTTCTGATTCGGGTCTGCGCAGGGGCAGACGGTATCGGGTGTCGTCAAGAGAACAAAAGTCGGCGGCTAGCTGTTCTCCTCGTTGTCGGGGCGACCGAGAATGGTCTCCAGTTGGTTAAGCCCATCGGGCGCCAAATCGCGGACGATTTGCATAAAGTCCAGCGTAATCAGTCGCTGTACCCGATCGATCATCAGCGGCGCCGGGTGGCTTGGCTCATGAAGACGAAAATAGTTTTTCACCTTGTCCAGCATCAGCTGGGCGTCATCGCGCGACTGGATCTGCGCGCTGCGCCAGTTGAGTGAGGCAGAGGCGCTCTGCACGGCGGCCGGTGGCTGCTCAGCGGCGGTTTCCTGTGTGGCGTCCGCTTCGGTGGCGGCCGGGGCCTCGCTCTGGCCGGCAAGCGCCACCAGCGAAAAGACCTTGGTCAGCGCGCTCATTTCCGGCAGCGCGCTTTCACCCAGATGGCGGGTGACTTCGCTGCGAATGGCGGCCAGGGTGTTGGCGATATGCATCACCAGCGCGCCTTCGGGGCGATCCTGTTGCGCCAGCTCATCCTGCAGCCGTGCGCGGCCGCCGGGAAAGTTGGGGCACTCTTGCTTGCTGCCGTCGAGCAGGGCGCCGGCATCGCGCAGCGAGATTTCACCGGCGGCGCTTTTCAGCAGCGGCGCGGCGCGCACGCTGGCGGCCAGCGCGGCCTTGTCGCCAAGGTCGGCCAGCGCGTTGATGCGAAACAGCGGGTCGGCCTCACCGTCGAACTCCAGCGGCGGCTGCAGGGCATCCCAGTAGCGGAGTATCGCCTGGTGGATCAGCGTCAGCCCGTCGGCATAGCCCGGCAATCCGCGCAGCTGGGTCCAGGCGCGGGTGAGATACAGCATGACGCGCAGGTCTTTGGTGCGCGCCAGCAGCGAGCTTGCGAGACGCTCGACCTGCACCCAATCCGGCGCCTCTTCCGGAATGATGGTGCTGCCGAATTGCTGTTCGGCTTTGCCGGTGGCGGCGCGCGCCATGGCCAGAAAGTCGGCGTCGTATTCCAGGTTGTCGCCGCAGGGCGTGTCCGCGTCAACCGGGGCCAGCAGGGTATCGGTGTCGATAGCCATAAGATTTCCTTCAACGAGCGATGTTAATCAAACATTTGCGGGTACTGGCCGCCGCGGCCTGGGCGCGCCCAGCCGTTGGGTTCGAACAGCAATGAAAACAGCTGCACGGTGAGGTTGCCGCTGTGCACGTGGGTGTAGAGCGGGTGCCCGTCGGCCTGATTGGTCCACCAAAAGCTGGTGTACTGCGCCGGATCGAAACAGTCGGCGGCCTGCTGCCAGCCGAGGCCCGGTACGTCCGGATGCTGGAAACCGATAATCGACAAGATCTCGGAGTCCGCTTCCGCCGGCGGGCTGGGCAACGCCGGGATCGCCTGCAGCGTGCGGTCGATCTGTTCGGCGGAGAAGCCGTTGCGCACGCCGTTCAGCAGGGTATGGCCGAGCTGTTGGTACCAGCTCGCCGCCATGTTCAGCTGTTGCGGGCGCCAATCCTGTTGGCTGAACAGGCGCAGCGCGCAGATGGGGTAACGCCGCCCGACGCGGTCGCGCGCCGGCAACAGGCAGCCCATCTGCACGTACTGGCTGCCGAGCGTGGCGGGGATCACGAAGTTCCACACCGGCGCGTTGCTGAACGGGTGATCGTTTGGCCCCTGCGCATCGCGCTGCAAATTCACCAGCCCGTTATGGAACCAGTGGGCCCAGTTGTTGACCACCGGGTCAGGCAAACGGCGTTGCAGGAAGTCACCGGCGGAAGGAAGTTTGCCGTACCAGCCGATGCTCGTCGGGGCGCTTGAATCAGTGCTCATGGTCATGTCCTTTCGGGGCTACGGGCACGAGAAGGCCGGCAGTTGGAACGGATTGCGAATGCTGTTGGGCGTGAACTCCAGCGTGACGCGGTGGCCGTCGAGATTGAACGTCGCCTGACGGCCGAGGCCGCCGGTGCCCGAAGACTGCGCCATATCCACCAGGCGGTTCAGCGCCCACGGCCCGCTGGTCACCAGACTGGCGGTGGTGCCGTTGGCCAGCGCCAGCTGCAGATGCACCTGGTTGGTATTGCGGGTGCCCGGCCAGCTGACCACCAGCGGCACCTGCGGGCCGTGGCTGTATTTGAACAGCTGCCCGTCGATATCCAGCGTCAGGTTGAGGATGTCGTTATCCATCCGCACCGGCCGCACGGTCACGCGGTAAGAGGGCGTCGCCGTGCCGTTGGCGAAAAAGGCGTCGCGGATGCGCTGCGCCTGCTGGAACGACCGCAGGATGCCTTCGCCGCCGGGCAGCGTCTTGCCGTCCACGCCGGGCGTGAAACGCCAGTTGGCGCGGGTGGTATCGACCTTGCCCTGCAGGTTGTCGCGGAAGAAGCTGTCCATCAGCCCGCTGTTCGGCGCGAACATGCGCGCCAAATCGTCCGGCGTCACTTCCTGGCGCGCCCGGGCCACCAACGGATAACGCCCGGCGATCGCCTGGCGGCAGAAGCTGCCGACCTCGAAGCTGATGCGCTTTTTCACGTTCTCCATCTCTTTGCGCTGGGTGTCGCTGCTGGCGCCGATCGCCAGCGACAGCAGCATCTGTTTGAACGGCACCGGCAAGCGGCCGGATTCGGCCTGCAGGCGCGGGATGATGTCGCTCGGCGGCGCCGACATGCCGCTGTTGGCCGCGCCTTGCACCGCCGTCAGGTAGCTGTACAGCTCATCGACCTGTTTCAGCACGCTGTCGAAAGGGATCGCCTTATTGCCTTCGCCCTGGCTTTGCGCCAGCTCAAGCAGCGGCGCGAAGTGCGCCATCACCAGCTGTTCCGGCTGGGCCGACACGTCGCCGTCGGCGTTGGCCGGCCGGTTGGTGAACAGCGCCTCCAGCGTGCGGTTGGCGTTTTGATTCAGCTTGTCTTCGGTTTTGGCCAGCAGCGAGCGGGAATCGGCGTCGCTTTTCTCGTCGCGCAGGGTGACGTTTTTGCTGACGTTAACCAGCAGATTGCGCATCGGCGACGGATTGCCGGACAGCAGGCGCGCGCTGCTGATGCGCTGGGTCAGGTTGCCGATGTTGGCCAGTTGGATATCGCCCAGAAGCTCATCCCAGGCGCTGATAAAGTCCTGCATGTACAGCTGGCGGATGGTCTTGGTCAGATCGGCGCTTTTCTGCTCCGGCGTCTGGCTGTTCAACACCCAGACGTCTTCCTTGCGCAGGGTATCGGTCACCGGATCGATGTTGTCGTTGAACGCTTTCCAATACCCCTGTGAGGTGAACAGACCCGGCACGCCGTCGGTCACCGGTTTGCCGCTTTTGCGGCTGAACGCCAGTTCGGTCTGCGGACCGGCCAAATCGACCAGGCTGACCGGCTTGATGTCGGTCTGTTTCAGCAGCAGACGCTTAAGGCGGCCGTAGACGCGTTGCGACAGCGGCGCCCGATTGAGCGCGGCCTGCGCCTGCGCCACCAACGGCTCGTCTTTGGCGTAAGGCGAGGCCTGGATCTGCGTATCCAGCAGTTGGCTCAGGTGCCATTCGATCTGCTGCAGCTGTTTTTGGGTGCTGCCCTGCGGCAGGTTGCGCTGCAGGTTGAGCATCACCCAGGCGCGCAGGAATTTGCCGTCGTACTGCTTCGGCAGATACAGCATCTGGTAGGCCTTCAGCGCTTCATAGCTGAAGTCCGCGTCGCCGTGGTTATCGTTGCGCAGCGTGGCGGCGATCTGTTGCGCCACCTGCGGCAGCAGCAGTTCTTTCAGCGCTTTTTGGTACAGGGCATTGCCGGCGTCGCCGACCTGATCGCCGCGGAACAATCCCATGCGATAGGTGAACGGCGGATCGTCCAGCGAAAAGTTCTGGCTGTCCGGCAGATGCAGCAGGCTGTTGAGGAACGGCAGCAGCGAGAACATATCGCCGTTGCCCAACTGGGTCAGGCTTTGCCCCTGGCGCTCGACGCCGGGCACCTTGGCGGCCACTTCCGCCAGATAGGCCTTGTTGTTGCCGTAGCTGGTGAACCACAACATCGCCAGCACCGCCAGGATCACCGCCAGCGCGATGTACCCCGCCCAGTGCAGGGCGCGGTTGCGGTATTCCCACCAGCGGTTGCTGCCCGCCAGCCCGGACTCCTGGAAGACCACCGATTCCAGCGTCTCTTTCAGGAAGAAGCTCTGGCCTTTGGCTGCCGGGATCGGCGTTTCCTGGCCCACGCTGTCCCAGGCCGCGTTGGCCTGCGCCCCTGAGTTGGCCGGCGGCAGCTGCAGGTAGCGGTTCAGTTCGCCCATCACTCGGTCAAACGGCAGACCTTCCTGAGTGCCGCTGGTGAAGTAGATGCCGCGCGGGGTAAAGCGGGTTTCAAAACTGGAGGTGGCGAACACCTGTTCCAGATATTGGCCGAGCAGCGGGCGCAGCGCGGCGAACTCCTGCGGGAACAGGTAGCTTTCGGCGCGTTGGCGCGCGTCGTGCTCCATCAGCAGCGTATCCGGCAGCGCCGCATCCAGCCGTTGTTGCAGCAGGGCGTATTGTTGTTCGAAGGCGGCGTTCAGGTTGAAGTCCGGCTGCCGCGAGCGCTCGTAAGGGAAGGTGAATCCCCAGATCTGGTCGCGCTGCGCTTTGTCGAAGCTGCCGAAATAGGCCATAAAGCCGTTGAGCAGGTCGGTTTTGGTCACCAGCACATAGACCGGGAAGTGAATGCCCAGCTGTTCGTGCAGTTCTATCAGGCGTTTGCGCAGCGCGCTGGCCTGCGCGGCGCGCGCTTCCGCGCTGTCGCTCAGCAGATCGGCGACGCTGATGGTGACCATCACGCCGTTGATCGGCTGGCGGGCGCGATATTTTTTCAGCAGCGCGACGAAGCTTTGCCATTCGCCGGCGTCTTCTTCGCGCTGGCTTTCCTGGGTGGTGTAGCGGCCGGCGGTGTCGAGCAGCACCGCGTCGTTGGTAAACCACCAGTCGCAGTTGCGGGTGCCGCCCACGCCGCGCAGCGCGGACTTGCCGAAGCGATCCGCCAGCGGAAAATGCAGGCCGGAGTTGACCAGCGCGGTAGTTTTACCGGCGCCGGGCGCGCCGATGATCACATACCACGGCAGCTGATACAGATATTGGCGGCTGAAGCGGGTCATCCAGCGATGTTTGCCGTCGCCCTGGCCCGGGGCGAAGCGCGCCTTTTTCAACAGCTGCGCCGCTTCGTCGAAACGCTGGGCCAGCGGATCGTCTGGTTTGATCTCGGGCTTGCCGTCTTCCGCCGGCACCGCTTCGGCGGCGCGCAGATTGCTCAGCAGACGGCTGTTGAACCAGGCGCTGTAGAGGCGCGGGATCAGGCGGCACAGGAACCAAATCAGGTAGATAGCGCCGATGGCGATCTGGCGGTTGAGTTCCGGCTCCAGCGGGCGATAGTCACCGATGGCGACCAGCGGGCCGATCGTCCAGATGATGAACGCCAGCGCGGTGATGCCGACAAAGCCCCACAGCAGGCGGCTGGTGATGATGGAGAATAACGTACTGAGCATTACTTTCCGGTTCCTTGCGGCAAGCCGTTGATTTCCGCCTGGGTGTTTTCCGGGGCGACCAACAGCGTAATTTCTACCCGGCGGTTCAACGCGCGGTTCACTTTGTTATCGTTCGGCGCGACGGGGTTGCTCTCGCCGCGGCCCTCGGCCTTGACCCGCTGCGGGTTGGCGAGGTGTTTTTGCAAGCGGGCGCTGACCGCTTCGGCGCGCGCCAGCGACAGCTCCCAGTTGGAGGCGAAGCGGGCGCTGCGGATCGGCACGTTGTCGCTGTAGCCGGTGACCAGGATTTTGCCGCTGACGCCGTTCATGGCGGCGGCGATGCGGTCGATGACCGTAATATAGTTGGCGCGCACCGTGGTGGCGGCGGAGTCGAACAGCCCGTCGCCTTTGAGGATCACCACGCTTTGCTGCGCTTCGTCGCGCACCACCACCAATCCTTCGGCGATCTCCTTGCGCAGGAAACTTTTCAGGCTCAGCGTCGGCGGCGCGGCCGGCGCCGGATTACCGATCGCCACCTGCGGCAGGTTGGTTTGGTAAATCGCCGCCAGCACCGGGCTGGTGTTGTCGCCCAGCCGCCAGTTGAGGGCGATAAACAGCAGCGAAGCCAGGAAGCCGGTCAGCGCCACGCAGGCCCACAGCGGAACCAGTGGACGCCACAGTTTCTGTTGTACCGGCAGATCCAACGCATGAGGCGACAGGGGCGGGGCGTAGCCGCCGCGCACCGACCGAATCAGCTGCAGCAGGCGCTGCTTCATGGTTTCCAACTGCGAGCGGCCGTTTTCCATCACCCGGTAGCGGCCTTCAAAGCCCAGCAGCAGGCAATAATTGATCAGCTCCAGCAGATTGATGTGCTCGCGCGGGCTCTGCGACAGCTTGGCCAGCAGCTGGAAGAACTTCTCGCCGCCCCAGGTTTCGTTATGGAAGGTCACCAGCAGCCCGCTGCCGGACCACACGCTGTTGCTGCCCCACGGGGTCAGCGCCGCCGCTTCATCCAGCGCGGTGCACAGACAATAACGCGCGCCGATGATCACTTCGTACGGCAGGTTGGCGCGTTGGCCGCGGATCTCGAAGCGGCGCATTTCGTCGATCAGCTGTTGGCGCAGCTGCGCCGGGTTGGCGTGCGTGGCCGATTGGCGGATCTGCGAAATGGCGTTCAGCAGCGGGTTGGCGGCGTCCACCAGCGGGTTGGCCGCCGGCGCCATGCTATTTTCCTGAGTCATAGGTTACCGGTCCGTATGGCTGCGAATCGCCCAAAATTCCATGTCCAGCCCCGGGAATTCGCCGGCCAGGTGCAGGGCGAAGGCGCTGGATTTTTCCATCTGTTTCCACAGGTCGCCGCCTTTTTCCAGCTCGAAATAGGTGTAGCCGGCGTGATAAGGGATCTGACGCGGCGCAACGGGCATGGTGCGCAGACCGATGCCTGGCAGCTGCAGCTGCACCAGATCGCGGATGCGCGTGACCGGGGCGATCTTCATCTGCGCCGGGAAGTGGGTCAGCAATACCTCGGCGGCCACGTCGGCGCGCACTGCCAAGACGAAGCCGAAGTCGCGCATCATTTTGGCGTCTTGCACGGTGGCGACGTTCAGGCCGTGGGAGCGCTCGACCAGCGTCAGCTGAATGGCGTTGTCCTCCAGCACCACCGACAGGCCCTGACGCAGCAACAGCATCAGCTTGCCGAAGCACAGCGCCAGGTTGTCGTGGTCATACACCGGCAGGCGGCCTTCCGGGGTGCGCTGCGCCGAGAAGCTGGCGAGTTCGGTGGCGAACTGCAGCCAATCGGCGAACAGGCGCTCCGGGTGCAGATGGTCGAGGTGGTAGGCATGGCTCACCTGACCGAGATGGCGGTTGATCAGCTGCAGCAGCATGAAATCGACCATTTCGGAACTGCCGCCGCGGCCCGGTTGCAGCAGGCGTTGACTCATCTGCTGGCTGCGCTGTTGCAGCAGCCCCTGCAGATCGTTGATGAAGGTCTTCAGTACCGGGTTGCCCTGACAGTTCAGCATCGGCGGGATTTGCGCCGTATCGAGACGCAGGCTGTTGTCGCCGCGCTTTTCCAGCACGCGGGTGACGCCGAGCGCCGTCCATTCGGCGTTCAGCTCGCTCTCCAGCATCAGCCGCAGGCGCAGGCGACCGAATTGCAAGGCCGCGCTGCCCACCGAGACGGCGTTGAGATCGTCGACTTCGGTCTCGTAAGCCAGATAGCGCGCCAGCGCTTCCGGGCTTTCCTGAAAGATCACGTCTTCACGCCCTGCGCGATAGGTCGGCAGAGCCAGCACCACGTTTTCACCGGTCTTGTTGTCGGCGATGGCCAGCGGCGCGGGCGCCTGCTGGGCGCCGGAGAAGCGAAACGGCGTGCCGTCGGGCATGATGCCGCTGGCGGCGTTGAGCGCGATCTTGCCCTGGCGCAGCAGCGTTTGGTCCAGATCCAGGGTGAGAAATCCCCAGAAACAGCCGCTGTGGGCCTGGCCCCAGTTGCGCATATAGCCTTCGAGATAGTTTTCCGCCTGCTGGAAATGGTGAGGGCGCAAAAACATCCCCTCAGTCCAGACAACCTTATGAGCATCTTTCATCATCACACCTATAGTTACTTCGCTTCAGCGCAGCGGTAGGTCAGTCGACCTTTTTTACGGGGCGCAGGCCACTCACGCCCGCGACGATATGCGCTTCCAGCTCATCCGGCGAGAATTGCCATACCTTGTAGAAATTGGTTTCGGTGGGTTCCGGCAGCGGCAGTGAAATACGCCAGGTCTTGCCGTCCAGATTTTGATATTCGGCGATCACGCCGATGTAACGTGCATCCAATGTGCTTTGCCCACCGAGCTTTTTGCCGGTCTGGCCCGGCGTCAGGAAGAACTGATCGCTGTCCAGCAGGCTGTTGCCGAGCACGCTTTTGGCGTCGTTTTGCAGACTGAAAAAGTCGGCTTCCATGAATTCCGCATCCGAGCGCAGCAGCAGCACGCGAATTTTGATCGGCGCCGGTTGCGCGCCGGCGGCGGCGTTGACCTGGCGGTCAGCGTCGAAGACCAGGCTGTAACGCGCCGGCACGCTTTTCGCGGAAGACATGCAGCCGCCGAGCGCCAGCGCGCCCAGCAGCAGAAACAGCATCCCGCACCAGCGGGAAGCGATAGGGGTCGTCGTCATGGGAATCTCGTCGCCCGCAGGCGTGCTGACTACTGGAGGATCCAGGTGGCTGAGCCGGCGTTTTTGCACGCCTTGCTGTCGCCGCCGACTTTAACGCAGTCCTGCTTGGCGGCGCGCGCGCGGCGCGGCAGATCTTTGCGCAGCGTCGCTTTGTAGCGCGCTTCCGGCACGCCGGCGTTGGCCTGGATATACCCCACCAGATCGCCGCCGCGGATGGCGGAGATCGCCAGCCAGTTGTTTTCCACTTCGCCCAGCGCGTAGAACGCGGCGGCGTTGTCCAGGCTGCCGACGGCGGTGCCGGTATAATTCGGGCTGCTCATGATGCTGGCGGCGTACAGGCTGCGGTACTCCTCACCGATCGGTTTGAACTGTTTCGGCGCGCTCACCGCGGCGCGGTGCTTTAGCGTGACGCCGCTGACTTCACTGCTGACGATGGCGTCGTTATTGAGCGCCGGCGGCGGTGGCGGTGGGGTGGAGCAACCGGCAAGCGTCAGGGCGGTCAACAACGTCAGGGTAATCCGTGTTTTCACAATGTCCTCTTTTTCTTGATTGAATGGCTGTGTAATAAAGCGCCGTCATCAGGGCGCAAGCAGCAACACTTTTAATTGGCTCGGCACGATGCGCATGCCGAGCGCGTTGGTGGAGTTCTGCAGGCTGAGGCTGGTCAGCCGGGTGGCCGGGGTGCCTTTGAGCAGCACGGTAAAGGCGCCGGTCAGGTGGCGGGACGGCCCCATCACCGTGCCGGAAGCGACGCCGGTGGCCACGCCGGGGTTGTCGCCGTTGGTCAGTGGCGTCACCGTCGCCATGTTGTGCGCCGGGGTGCCGACGAACAGAATGTTGAACGCGTTCGGGATGGCGGTCGGCGCCAGGGCGATATCCGGGTAGGGAATGGGCACCGGCGCCGGGCTTGGCGTCAGACAGACGTCGGGAAACGCCAGGTCCACGCCGATCATTTGGCTGTTGGCAAACATAAAAGGCCTCCGCAAGGTTATCCGACGTGGATCTGTTCCGAATCCAGCTTGGTGATGTCTTTCGAGGTAATCAGCGTGTTGCGAGCATGAATGCGGGCGTAATCTTCCGCCTGATAATCCAGCTGCCCGGCGCGCACGTGCTCGGTCTGACGCACTTTGCGAAACAGCGAGTGGCTGATCTGGCTGACCGAATGCCACAGTGACTCGCAGCGTTTGCCGACCAGGCGGCTGATGCTGACGAAAGCCGAGAGCTCTTCGCCGCTGTATTTCATCTTGTCGACGTGGCAGTCGCCGCTGTTCGCTTGCAGGGTCATGGCGTCGCCGCTCAGGTTCAGCGCCTGCGCGCCGTGCAGCGACAGCGAGCCGTGCAGCGTTTCAATGTGCAGATCGCCTGCGACGCAGAGCCGCGCCGCATTTTGCGGTTCCGCGCGCTCGAGGACGGCGATCGTCCACAGCTGGTGGCCGCAACCGGCGACCAGCACGCTATCGCCGAGGGCCGGCGTCAGCAGGCAGCTGGCCGCACGGCGGCAATGCCAGCCGCGGCCTTCACATTCCACCACCAGGCTGCCGTCCGGCAACAGGTTGACGACCTGGCCGGCGGCCTGCTGGGGCGGCGCGATGTTGACGGCGCGAGTAGTGTTGACAACGCTCATGGTGATCCCCTCGTGAAGTGGTCAATACGTTCAAATGCGGCTTTGGCGCTGTGCGCTCCAGATTTCGGCGGCGTACAGCTCTTCGTCGCGCTCGAGAATGCCGCTGCGGTCGCCCCAGCGCGTTTGCTGCTGGTGGGCGCGGTGCATGCGGGTGCGCATGAAGCGCGCACGCCGAAAATCGGCGGCGCCGATGTCGGCATAACAAAAATCGGCGTAGGTCAGGTCGCTGTCGCTGAAATCACAGCGCGCCGCGCGGCTGTGCTGGAACACGCCCTGATACAGACGCGCCTGGTTGAAGTTGGCGGCGTCCAGCGTCGCTTCGCTGAAAATCGCCTGATCGAACTGCCCGCCGCTGCACTGTGCCTGAGTCAGGTTGGCCTCCAGCCACAGCGACTGCTGCGCCTGCACGCCCGTCAGGTTGGCGCGCCGCAGCGAAGCGCCCTTGAAGTTGCTTTGGCGCAGCGTCGCCTGGCTGAAGTCGACGTCGTCCAATTGGTTATCGGTAAACTGGCAGGCGATCAGGCGCTGCCCGGCGTAACTTTTGCTGCGGTGGTCGCATTCGAAAAACGTGACGCGGTCGAACGAACAGCCTTTTAAATCAGTAGTACGAAGGTCAAGACGAAAGAAGGTGACAAGTGACAACTGACTTTGAGCCAGGTTAACCTGCTGTAATGCCGTTTCGTAAAAGGTCACGCGATCCTGGATTGACGCGCCAAAATCACCGCCTTCGAGTGGGCAGCGCATAAATTGCGTTTGGTCGAGCACGGCCTGCTTGAAACTGGCATCGTTAAGCCGACATTCATTGAAAATGCTTTGCTCCAGCCGGCACTCTGTGAAGTCGGCCCCCGCCAGGGCGCACTGATTGAAGGTGGTCTGATGCAAGGTTTGCCGGGCGAAACAGCACCGATCCAGACAGCATTCACTGAAGGTGGTCTCCTGCAGATTGCATCCGCTGAAATCTATACCTTGCAGATTGACTCGTGAAAAAATTACGCCGGACAGATCCCAACCGCGCAGATCCAAATGGCTGATGTCACATTCCTGCAGAGGTTCACCGCGCTCTATTTGCTGCCGAACGCTTTCTGCTTCAAGCGTCATAATTTCTCCTGAACGGTGCGAGGCAGCGTTTTTGTTTGTCGGGTATAAGCACCATCAATTTTTGTTGAGCCGTCAATCCGCGATTGCGACAGGTCGGCGCGGAACAAATTAGCGCCGCGTAAATCGGCGCCGCTGAACAGGCTTTTTTGCATCACTGCACTGACAAAACTGGCGTTAGTCAGATCGGCGTTGCTGAAGTCGCAGCGGATGAACAAGCTGCCATTGCCGTTCGCTTTCTGCAGGTTGGCGGCAGTGAGCTGGGCCTCGGAGAAGTCGCTGTTATCAATCCGTGCAAGACGAAAACAGGCCTGATGCAGCGGTAACTGACGCAAATTGCATTGCTTGAGCGTCGCTTCGCTGAAGTTCGCTCTGGGCATCGCGCTTTGTGCGACAAAAGAGCATGTTTGCAGTCTGGCCCCCTGAAATGAGCAGCCTTCCGCACGGGTTTCGACCAACGAACAGGTATCAAGCCGAGCATGACTGAAGTCGAACCCTTCGAGTTGGCAGCGAATGAACGTCACTTTCTCCAGCTTGGCTTGATGAAATTTCAGCTGGCTCAATGTCAAAGCCATCATCGTGATGACGCAGAGCGTGGCCTGAGAAAAATCGCATTGCGTCATAAAAGTGCGGTATCCCGCCAACTGCTCCAGTCTGCTTCCCGTGAAATTGCAGTTTTTGAACAGCGTTTCCTGAATATTGGTTTCCACCAGGGTTGCATGAGAAAAGTCAGCGTTCTCACAGTGAGCCAACGCCAGGGAGGCGTGATTCAGGTTAGCCCCTTGCAGGCGGGCGCCGGTGAAGTCTGCACGCGCCAACATCGCTTGTTCAAAATTAGCATGGTCGAGACGGCAACCGCTGAAATTGGCGTTTTCCAGCAGACAACGGCTGAAGTCTGCACCGGTGAGATCCAAACCGGAAAGATCGGCGCCGGTCAGATCGATACCGCTAAAGTTTTTATCGCCGCGTTGGGTGGCCATCGCGCGGTTACGTATGATCGTCGCTAAGTCGCCACTCAGCCGCAGCGCAGGGCCTTGTGATTGTGCGGTCATCAGGTAGGCCTGATACAGCGCTTGTTCCTGTTCTTCCAGGCGGCGACGATCGGCGGGATCGCTATGTTGGTAGAGCAGATCCCGCATCTGCTGGAAATTTTCATGCCCGCTGCTTGACGGCGGCGCCTCGACGACGCTTTGAGGATCAACCCCCTGGGCCCGTAGTTCGTCATACAGAGCCTGTTGTCTTTGCTCAGCCTCCTGTTCAAGACGCTCGACATAGTCGGGCAACTCATCCAATGCGGGGCGTTCCGTCGGGGGAAGTGCTTCATCGATGTCCTGACCTTCCGAGAGTCGGCGATCGCGATAGTGTTGTTGCAGGTGTTGCTGATAACGAGTGAGGTTGCGCACCGCCGGGCTTTCTTCTGTCGCTTGCTTCGTATCCAACCAGGGGCCGATGGCCGATTCAGGCACCAGCTCTTTTTCGCGAAAGGCGAATAAACCGCCTTTCTCGGTATCGCTGCGTTGGCGCAATACCTTGCGATAATGATTGGCTGAGCGAGCGGCACCGGACAGTTCTAGCGCCGGCATAAGGTGCAGAACGTCAGCGGCGTCGTCTTCGTCAATACGTACGCTGCCGTGATAAATCAACAACATCTGTTGGCGATGCGGAAAGAACCAGACTGTCGTGTGCCGCATGGCGATTTCTTCGATCTCGGGTTCGCCGTGTCGCAGCCGGTTGATAAAGCAGCGGGCTATCCACGTTGGTAGCTGTCCTTGTTGGCAGGGGATCTGCGGATGCATGTTCCAAATACGATAGGTGGCGCCGCTCGGAAGTGCATCACGCTGCGGCCATTGCTGATCGTGATCCGCCATATTAAACAGGCGCCAATCAGTATCGCTGGCCAGCCCTGGGAACTCATTTTGCAGCCAGTTGGCGTCGTATTTTTTGCCGATGCGGCTGAAACGGCGTGGCCAATTGATGTCCAACGCGTCAAAGCTGACGGGGAGCGCAGTCTGGCGCGGCGAGCTCAGTCGATTGTGAAGCGGTTCGATATTGGGGAGGGGACAGCGAGAACCCCGCGGAAATGTTTCTGGGTTAGCGCCAAGGCCGTGCGGGTTTTCAACCCATTGCGGGCCGCCGAAAGCGCGGCTCCAATCCAGACGCATTTCATCAAAGGGGAGTGGGGATGAGGGGCGATCATTGATCCAGTGACGATCGCCGAAGACCACCAGCGTTTTCTCCAGCGTATCCAACTGGATTTTAACCGCACAAGCGGTTTTATCAGCTTGATGATGGGTATAGGCGTAGCCGGTGGCAAGAAATTCTGCACAGACTTTAGGAAAGGCGAGATCGAGCACGCCGCCGCTCAAGGTCAGCTCTTCGCTGGCGAGTTGCCATAGTTCAGGCTCGGGGCGCAGACGTGGGGACGCCCCCATGTCGGCTAACGCCAAAACGGAAACGCCCAGATAATTTTCCCCCTGCCAACGGTAGGGGCGATGAAGCGTGCTCAGACGCAAAGGTTTTACGACTTTCATTGTGTGTGCAAGGCTTCCGGTAGATACCTGCGGGCAACATGTTGCGCCGCACAAAAACAATCCCGTTTTTCGCTTTATTGGATATCAGGCAAAGTCACATCAGATGAAAATATTCACCCGCGGTTGGATTCAGGGGAAGGTAACGCTCCCCAAATAAAAACGACGAGTAAGATAAAAATGCAAGTGATTATAAATAGTTATATAGATAGCCCTTTGCGAACCAGCAGGACTGTCGCTACGGACAGCGCGGCAGCGATTGCCTTGGCTGCAAATTGCACTGCGCTCTCCAGGTGATAGGGGGCGAAGAAACCTACTGCGGCGGATGCCAACACCAGCAGCGCGGCGAGCAAAGCGAAGCATCCAAGCTCTCCCATCAGGGACAGCGCGCCGCCGGGAGTGGTGACGCCCAAGTACACCATCAGGAAACCGGGTAGGATTAGGAAACCGATCAACTCTGCAGGGTAATTCACCGCCGACATCACGTACTGGTTGTATTTAAGGAGCGCTAGCATCAGCACGACAAAGATGAGCAGACGTGCAGGGAAAGACAGAGGTTTATTTGCCGGCAAAATATTTTTGCAAATCGCGGCGATCAGCACGCCACCCACCAAAATGCCGAACAGGGTAAAGACGATTTTACCCCAGAGACTGTCCTGTGTCGCAAAGTCAATAAACGAACCCATCGTGACGCTTTCCTTATGAAATGGATGTCAGGATCGCAATCGCGAGCCTAATGGAACAATAAGTCATTTTCAGATCGTTGAAATCGGCTTCCGGACCTTTCTTATACAAGATGAACTGAGGTTCGAACTTCACTACCGCTGCGGTTTTAACATCGACGGTCAGCCCGCCGGTAATGGAGAATGCCGCGCCAGTCTTGATGCCGACATCCAACCACTTGGTCCAGGTCATGTTCTTGGGGCGGATGATAATGTGCTCGCTGTCGCTTTTTACCGTCACCTTGTTGCCGTGGATGTAAATATCCGATCCACTGGGGCCTTCGCCATCGACAGTGGCGATCTTAATCTTCGATGCTTTCTGCACGTAGTCTGTGGCGGTGGTGACGGTTAATTTATTCTGAGAGCGTGTTTCTTCGCCGCTGACGGTGGAGGTCAGGTTGCCGGTGATATCGAGGCTCTTGTTGCCGCCCGCCAATTTGGTGCTCTGGTTTCCGCTGGTAATCTCCAGCTTCTTATCGCCGGTTTCGATTTTCGTGGACTGGCCATATTGCTCGATGGTGGTGTCTTGGCCTTGCTTAATCAGTTGGGTCTGCTTGTTTTCAATCGTATGGTGGCGATTGCCCTTCAGCAGAATGGTTTGATCGCCGGTGATGTTGACGTTATCGCCGCCGTCGTGAATGGTGAATTTACGCCCGGCTTTGATCCCCACCTGTTGCCCACTGTTAAAAGTGGCGGTTTCAGGTCCTGTCACGGTGGTATTACGCATTGATCCGAAAAGGAAAGTTGCATTGCCGATAACCTGATGGTCTTGGGTCTTGCCGATGCGGGTGAAACGACTGCCGTCAATATTGACGTTCTTGTCGTTTTCCACCGTCATGTTCATGTTGCGTTCGGCGTGCATGTCGAAAGATTCGTTGCCGGGCGAGTCTTCCAGGAACAGGAAGCTGGCGTTGTCGACGCCGCCGCCTTTGCTGCGGCTCATAAAGCCCATTTTGGTGGCGTCGCCGGGCAGATCCCAAGGCGGCATGCTGTCTTCGTTGTAAACGCGGCCGGTGATGATGGGGCGATCCGGATCGCCGTTGATAAAGTCGACCACCACTTCCTCACCCACGCGCGGGATTTGGATCCCGCCGTATTTCCAGCCGGCCCAGGCGCTGGAGACGCGCACCCAGCAGGAGCTGGTTTCATTGCCGCTGCCGTGGCGATCCCAACGGAACTTGAGTTTCACCCGGCCATATTTATCGGTCCAGATGCTTTCGCCTTCCGGGCCAACCACTTCGGCGGTTTGCGGGCCATGGGTTTTCGGCCAGGGTGTGGTGCGCGCCGGGCGCCAGTTGATGTCCGCCGGCACCACCTGAAATTCGGTATGTTGCTCGCCAACGTCGTTATCGTTGCTGGCGTAGCTGTTTTCCTGCATGAAGTAACGCGCGCTGACCACCAGATAGGCGCGGTTGTCTTCCATGCGCGGCGCCTGGATCAGCTGAAAACGGTAGCCGGGCGCAATGCCCTGCGAACTGCCTTCGCCGCTCATCTGCTCATGCTGCGCTTCGAACTCCTGTTGGCGCACCTTGACGTAAAACTGGCCGTGGGCGTGATCGGTATAACGCCCGGGCCAGTCGAACACCTCGGCTTTGTCCTGTGCGAACGAGGCGGGATTCTGCCGGGCCTCCAGCAACCGTGCGCGCGGTTTACGAAAATCGTAGTCATCCAGGCTATACAGGCTGGGCGTGATGGCGTCCGAGACGCTCCAGCTGTTGATGCTGTCCTTGTTTTCCACCAGACCGCCTTCCGCCAGCTGATAGGGGATGCTGGCATAGCCGGCGAGTTCCTGATGCGCCGCCGGCGCGTCGGCCAGCACCAGCGTATGGCCGTCCTGCTGGTGCGTGAAATAGTAATAGATGCCTTCATGTTCCATCAGACGACTGATGAAATCGAAATCGCTCTCCTGGTACTGCACGCAGTACCCCCAGATGCGGTAGTCGTAACTCAGACGGTTATCGATCTTCACCTGATACTGCCCCAGCACCTGGGTCAGGATGTCGGGAACGGTCTTTTCCTGATAGATGCGAAAATCGCGGTTTTGCGTCAGGTACCACAGCGTGGGGCGCAGCACGGCGCGGTAGATATAGTAGCGGTTGCCGCCGGCTTCTCGTCCGGAGAGGGTCATACGCGTGATATTGCCGTTGAGATAACGCGGGGCCATCGGGTTGCCCCGCAGCTCCAGCGTGATTTTTTGTCCCAGCAGCGATTTCAGATCGAGGCGATTGTCAGGGCTGAGCAGCTCGACGTCGAACTCGAACAGCCCGGCCAGTCTTTCCTCACCGGAAAGGCTTCTGAACAACAGCTGATGGGCGGGCAAAGGCGTGTGCGCAATGATAAGGCGATCCATACTATATCCCCGGTTTAGGCATAGCTACCGCACGAGATTTGACGCGCGATCCCGATGGCGTATCTGTCACGAATTGAGACAGGGGCTGACGAAAGATTTAACAAAGTTTACACAAAGGCACGATTTGTGCAGTCTACAATAGAGCTCTGCATTTGCAAAATAGCCTTGTGGATCAATGCTCAATTCGTTAACTCGCTCACGATCTGGTTTTTTATTATCTAAAACATATAGATACGACCAGATCTTTTTTTATCCCAAATTATTGGGAAAATGGTAATACCAAATAATAAATCTGTAACACTTAAGTCAACGTGTTTATAAAACAACTCTTTTTTTCCGTGAAAAAAGTCACTGAGTATTTTTTATCCTTACCATTCGTTAGTTAAAGATGATCAAATATATAAATTTACCGAATGTTAATTCGGATGATTCCTATTTGGCCGGCGTGAAAAGCCCGCGGTGCGGGCCTCCGACGGTGAGTCTGAATGGTTGATAAAGCAGCAATTGATGCGGTTAGCGCGGAAGGGGATCGAGGGAAATCCGGCTTATCAGGTCACAGAGCCAGATTAAGGCCGGGTCGCGTTGCGCCTGTCGGCCGGCGATCAGCTCAATGGGGAAAGGCGCGATGGCCAACTCCTCAGGCAGCGGGAGAATGCGTACGCGTTGCGGATCGGAAAAACGCCGGGCCACGCTGGCGGCCAGGGTGGCGATCAGATCGCTGTCGGCGACCACCGCCGGCAGGGCGACAATGTGTGAAAAGGTCACGGCGACGCGCCGCTGGCCGCCGATTTCCGCCAGGCGGCGGTCGACCAAGCCTCTGGCGGAGCCGTCGTCAGCCGGCGCGTACAGCCCGTGCGGCAAGCTGAGGTAGCGGGCCAGATCCCAGCGGCCATCCGCCAATTGCGGGTGTGAACGGCTGGCGATACAGACCAGATGCTCTTCAAACAACGTGCGCACATAGTGACTTTCCGCCCCGGAAAGATGCCCTCCCAGCGCGACATCCACCTCCCCGCTATCCAACTGACGGTAAATATTGCGGCGATCCAGACGCGAAACGCGAATATCGATGCCGGGGGCCGCCTGACGCAAACGGCTGATGATGGCGGGCAGCAGCAAGATATCGGCATAGTCGCCGGCGGCCAGCGTAAAACGCCGTTGCCCGGCGGTGGCCGGATCGAAACGAGCAGGGGGCGCCAGCGCGAGATGGATTTGCTCAAGCACCCGCTGTATCTGCGGCATAAGCTGGTGGGCGCGCGGCGTGGGCGCCATGCCGCCGCCGCTGCGGACAAACAGCGGATCGTTGAGCAGAATGCGCAGTCGCGCCAATGCATTGCTGACGGAAGGTTGCGCGCGGTTAAGACGCCGGCCCGCGGCGGTGACGTTACGAGTCTGATACAGCGCTTCAAACACCACCAGTAAATTGAGATCGACGTTGGCCAAATTCATTTTATGAATACTCTATATACAGATAATCCATTTCCAGAATCTTACAGCGTTCCCTAGGCTGGTAGCACACGAATTTAGCCTTCAATCAGGGGAAATGATGAACAAAGTGTTAATCACCGGCATTGAGCCGTTCGAGGGTGACGCGGTGAACCCTTCCTGGCAGGTCGCGCAGGCATTGGCCGGAGAGCGTATCGCCGGCGCGGAGATCGCGGTGCTCGAGTTGCCGTGCGTATTGGGCGTGGCCAACCAGCAGCTGATCGCGGCGATTGAGGCATTGCAGCCGCTGGCGGTGATCTGTCTGGGGCTGGCCGGCGGCCGAGCCGAAATATCCCTGGAACGGGTAGCCATCAATTTGATCGATGCCCGCATTCCCGACAATGCCGGTAAACAGCCGATTGACGTGCCGGTGGTTGCCGGCGGGCCGGTGGGCTATTTCAGTACGCTGCCCGTCAAGGCCGCGGTGCAGCAACTGCGCCGGCAGGGGATCCCGGCGGGCGTTTCTTACACGGCGGGCACCTATAACTGCAACCATATTTTTTATGGTCTGCGTCACTATCTGGAGACGCAGCATTCGCGGGCCAGGGGCGGATTCGTGCACATTCCGTACAGCCATGAACTGGCGGCGGCGCATCCGGGCAAGCCGAGTATGGCGCTGGCGACGATGGTGGAAGCGGTGCGCACTCTCGTGCAGGTGACGCTCACGGTAGAGGAAGATGTGCAATTCGGCGACGGTGCCGTGCATTGACAAGCAGGGCGTGGCGCGCCACGCCCTGATGCGCGTTATTCGTCAGCGACGCGGATCACCAGTTTGCCGAAGTTTTTGCCCTGCAGCAGGCCGATAAAGGCCTGCGGCGCCTGCTCCAGCCCATCGACGATGTCCTCGCGGAACTTGATCTTTCCTTGCTCGACCCAGCTGCTCATCTGTTGCAGGAATTCATCAAAGCGTGAACCGTAATCGTCGAAGATGATAAAGCCCTGCATGCGGATACGTTTACGCAAGATCAGCCCTTCCAGCAGCGGTAAGCGGTCCGGCCCGGCGGGTAACCCGGTGGCATTGTAATGGGCGATGATGCCGCAGACCGGAATGCGCGCTTTGGCGTTCAACAGCGGCAACACGGCGTCGAATACGGCGCCGCCGACGTTCTCATAATAGATGTCGATGCCCTGCGGACAGGCGGCGGCCAGCTGTTCGGCAAAGTCGGGGGCGCGGTGATCGATACAGGCGTCGAAACCCAACTCTTCCACCACATAGCGGCATTTGTCCGCACCGCCGGCAACGCCGACGACGCGACAGCCTTTCAGTTTGCCGATTTGGCCGACCACTGAACCGACCGCGCCGCTGGCGGCGGCGACCACCAGCGTTTCACCCGCCTGCGGTTGGCCGATATCGAGCAACCCCATGTAAGCGGTAAAACCGGGCATGCCCAGCACGCCGAGCAGGCGGGAAGGGTGCGGCAAGTGTGGGCCGAGATTGCGCAGGCCGCTGCCGTCGGACAGCGCGTAATCCTGCCAACCGTCATAGCCCAATACCCAATCGCCGACGTTGAAATCGGGATGCTGTGAGGCCGCCACGCGAGAGACCGTTCCGCCCACCATGACCTGACCGATTTCCACCGGCGGCGCGTAGGAGGGGGCATCGCTCATGCGTCCGCGCATATAAGGATCCAACGACAGATATACGGTACGCAGCAGCAGCTGGCCGGCCTCGGGTTGTGGCACGGCGACCGTGTCGAGGCGGAAATTCGCCGCCGTCGGTTCGCCGTGCGGACGCGAGGCCAGCAGAAAGCGGCGGTTCTGTTGAGAAGGGGGCATCGAAAGCTCCTTTGTGTTGCGACAAACAAGGTTCGTTAAGCCTAGTCCAGGGGCGCCAAGGCAACGTTACCGAATGTGCTTAGCCTCAGAGCGGAACGATCAGCACGTCGATATGGCTGATGTTGATGAAGCGGGCGGCGGAACAGGAGACTTTGTTCATCATGCTGTCGCGGTGATTGCCGCAGAGCAGCAGGTCGAACGGCTGACGGCGGCTGGCGAATTCCAGGCTGTCGCCAAGCTCGCCATGCACGATAAGGGTATCGGCGATCGGGTAGCCGGCGCGTTGGCGCAGTTCCTCCATAAACAGCCGGGTTTCCTCTTCCATCAGCGTGCGCAAATCGGCCAGCATCGGCCCGGCGAAATTATTGTACATTTCCGGATTGGCGAGGGTGCTTAACAGGGTGATGTTGCCGCCGTAGGGGCGGACGATAGAGACGGCCTTTTCCACCAGACGATGGCTGTCAGGCGCGACGGCGACGGTAACCAGAACGTTTTGATACCCCATATTCCACTCCTTGTTGCATCCGTCGTGTTTCAGGCTGCCGCGTCGGGGCCTTGGATGAAATGCTGCGCTCGGATAAAGGGTAGAACCTGGCGGGGGGAATAAATGTGTTTCGCATCACGCGCGGCAATAAAAGCTGAGTTTGCTCCGGTTATATAGCAATAAAAGATAAAACCGTTGCCGCACGTAATTTCACTGAATTAAAGCACCTGCGCCCACAGCGTTTTCGGCACCTTGCCCAGATCGAACAATTTACCGGCAACCAGCTCGGCGCGACGGTGGTCGGCAGCGCGGTACATATTGCTCATTTCTGTATCGTTTTCAATGGAATAGTTCAGTTTGTCGTACACCTTCTCCAGGCTGTCCAAAGAGGAGCATTTACGGAATGTCAGCAGATATTCGAGCGTATCGGTCATGATTAAAATATAGCCTGTTAATAGTTAAAGCCGGGTGAATAACACATAGCGGCTCACGGCGACGCCGTCGAGGCAGCGATGTACGACCTGACAAAAATCATTTCAAGTGAATAAATTGCACTGGGTAATAATGTGACGCCGCCCGTGGCGGCGCTGGGATAAATCATAATATGCAAGTGCGGCATCAGCAATCTCATCCTGCTGATAAATGAAGAAATAGGGAAAGTCTCAGGGCGATGCGTCACGAACGAGGAGCTTAAGCGTCGACGTTTCCGCTGCGTGCAAGCGCGCGAAGCCGTGCTCGCTCTCCTTTGGCGGCGTTTTTTTCACCTGTCCGGAGGGCGGTCGCAGCACGAGGCGATGTATGTTGCCGCTGTCGGCATTGAAACTACGCCTGTTTGGCCTGCGCGATTATGGCAAGTAAAACAAAACTGCGTTTTATTTTATTGCAATGAAACGATGGGGCGCGGGAATTTTAATAACGTCTGGAACGGCGTGGTAATTAATGCGCCGGCAAAAAAGAAATAAAAAAACGCTAAAGCTTTAGGATGTGCTGCCGATATGTCGTTTTGGGGCAATTTAACGTTAAAAAACCATTCTTGCGCCGCGCTAATACGGAAACATATCGTTACGTCTATTGGCTTGTTCACTACGCCAGCGAATCATTGATAAGCCATAATCACCTGATGTTGAAAATTAGAACAACCCTCTGCGGAGGGTTTAAGTCAAATCCGATAGCTAATAACCTTATAGTTTACATTGGTTATTTTTCACCTCGGATATTTTTTAGCGGCTCAAATGGTTATTTATACTAAGATTGTTGCCTATATGCAGATTTTTGTTCTGTTATTTTGGTTTGGTGATGGTTTTGTTCGAATTGATCTAAAAAAGATAATTTTTTGGCTGATAAACATTGTTTTTAAGACGTTTTTTTACCTAAGGCGATTTTGTGAGCAAAATGCGGGTCATAAAATGTGCGAATTTAGGGGTATTTGGCTTAATTATTTTTTATTTTTGTGATCTATGTCACATTGTATTTAAAATTGCCTCTCACTTACATTGTGTGTGCTAATGGTTCGGGGGTAGAGTTGCGCTGCTTTAGGAATAATCTTATTAAATTTGTAAAAATAGTTTCATGGTGACTAAACACTATCGAAGCAGAATGCTGTACATCCATACACGTTGGTTTACGCTCGTAGCAAATACTGAACAGTGGTCGAATTTAGCGATTGGCGAAAATTATAGCAGTCGTTTTTGAGAGATTAATTTGCCAACTTTGGGAAACAACCCAGGTCACGGGCGATAAAATTTATCACCCAGCGTATGTTTTTAAACATAGTCTGTCGGGATGGGGAATATGGGTACGTCTGAATTACTTAAGCATATTTATGACATCAATTTGTCATATTTACTTTTAGCACAGCGTTTGATCAACGATGAAAAAGCGTCCGCGATGTTCCGCCTTGGTATTGATGAGACCATGGCCGATGCGTTGGCGCAGCTGACTTTGCCGCAAATGGTCAAACTGGCCGAGACCAACCAGCTGGTTTGCCACTTCCGCTTTAACGATCACCAGACCATCGAACGCCTGACTAAAGAGTCGCGCGTCGACGATCTGCAACAAATCCATACCGGCATTTTGCTATCAAGCCATTTACTGCAAGAGCTATCGAGTAAAGACGCTAGCCCGACGAAGAAAAGAGCCTGATGATGGTTGAGAAAAGCATTGTTCAAGAAGCCAAGGACATTCAGCTCGCCATGGAGCTGATTTCGCTGGGGGCCCGTTTGCAGATGCTGGAGAGTGAAACCCAGCTCAGCCGCGGGCGCTTGATTAAACTTTACAAGGAGTTGCGCGGCAGCCCGCCGCCAAAAGGAATGTTGCCGTTCTCAACCGACTGGTTTATGACCTGGGAACAGAATATTCATTCCTCGATGTTTTATAACGCCTACCTGTTTCTGATGAAAAGCGGACAGTGCAGCGGGGTGGAAGCGGTGATCAAAGCCTATCGCCTCTACCTGGAGCAGTGCCCACAGCAGGCCGGTGAGGCGCCGTTGCTGGCGTTGACCCGCGCCTGGACGCTGGTGCGCTTTGTCGACAGCGGCATGTTGCAGCTCTCCGCCTGCAGCTGCTGCGGCGGCGCATTTATCACCCACGCGCACCAGCCGCTGAACGGTTTCATCTGCAGTTTATGCCAACCCCCATCCCGCGCCGTAAAAAGACGTAAACTTTCGCCGCAACTGGCCGATATTATTCCTCAACTGCTGGACGAGCAGGTCAAACGCGCCATTTGAGCCGCCACGTTGCCGGCTCTCGGCAATGAATACCGACGTGTGATACGCAGGGGCGGCATGCCGCCCCCAGACATGCAGCCTGGTCTGTCGCGCCAGGGCGCGTTTGCCCCACCTTCCATCCACATTGTTAATTTAAGGAATGCGTGTGCTAGTTATTTTGGGTTATCTCGTGGTATTGGGTGCGGTGTTTGGCGGCTACCTGATCGTGGGCGGTCATCTCGGTGCGCTCTATCAGCCGGCGGAGTTTCTGATTATCGGCGGGGCGGGGGTCGGCGCTTTCATCGTCGGCAACAACGGCAAGGCGATCAAAGCGACGCTGCGCGCCCTGCCGCGCCTGATGCGCCGTTCCAAATACAACAAAGATCTGTATATGGATCTGATGGCGTTGCTGTTCCGTCTGCTGGCCAAATCGCGTCAGCAGGGCATGCTGTCGCTCGAGTTCGATATCGATAATCCGCAAGAAAGTGAAATTTTCTCTAATTATCCGCGCATCCTTGCCGATAACACCCTGGTGGAGTTCATTACCGACTATTTACGGCTGATGGTGAGCGGCAATATGAATGCGTTCGAGATCGAAGCGCTGATGGACGAAGAGATCGAAACCTACGAGCAGGAAAGCGAAGTGCCCGCCGGCAGTCTGGCGATGGTGGGCGACTCCTTGCCGGCGTTCGGCATCGTCGCGGCGGTGATGGGGGTGGTGCACGCCCTGGCTTCGGCTGACCGTCCGGCCGCTGAACTGGGCGCGCTGATCGCTAACGCCATGGTCGGTACTTTCCTCGGCATTTTGCTGGCCTACGGCTTCATCTCGCCGCTGGCGACGTTGCTGCGTCAGAAGAGCGCCGAAAACGTCAAGATGATGCAGTGCATCAAAGTCACGCTGTTGTCGAGCCTGAACGGTTACGCGCCGCAGATCGCGGTCGAGTTCGGCCGTAAAACGCTGTATACCACCGAACGTCCTTCTTTCGTTGAGCTGGAAGAACACGTGCGCCGCGTGAAAGCGCCGGCGCAGCAGGCGACGGAAGAAGAAGAAGCATGAAACAGAATCATCCGGTCGTTTTGGTCAGAAAGCGCAAGTCGCATCATGCCGCCCATCACGGCGGCTCCTGGAAGATCGCTTATGCCGACTTTATGACGGCGATGATGGCGTTCTTCCTGGTGATGTGGCTGCTGGCGATCGCCAGCCCGCAGGAGCTGACGCAAATCGCCGAATACTTCCGCACGCCGCTCAAGGTTGCCCTGACCAGCGGCGACAAGAGCAGTTCCGAAAGCAGCCCCATTCCAGGCGGCGGCGACGATCCAACGCAACAGCATGGCCTGGTGAAAAAACAGGTCGATTCGCCGGACTCGCGCGCCGAAGAGCTGCGCCTGAACAAGCTGCGCGAAAAGCTGGATGAGTTGATTGAGTCCGATCCGCGCCTGAAGGCGCTGCGTCCACATCTGTTGATCAACATGATGGACGAAGGGCTGCGCATCCAGATTATCGATAGCCAGAACCGGCCGATGTTCAAAACCGGCAGCGCGCAGGTCGAGAGCTACATGCGCGATATTCTGCGCGCGATAGCGCCGATCCTTAACGACTTGCCGAACAAAATCAGCCTGTCCGGCCACACCGATGACATCCCTTACGCCACCGGCGAACGCGGCTACAGCAACTGGGAACTGTCGGCCGATCGCGCCAACGCGTCGCGTCGCGAGCTGATCGCCGGCGGCCTGGCGGAAGGCAAAGTGCTGCGGGTGGTAGGCATGGCGGCCACCATGAGCCTGAAACAGCATGGCGCCGATGATGCGATTAACCGCCGCATCACCGTGCTGGTGTTGAACAAGCAAACGCAAGAGGGCATCGAGCACGAAAATGCCGAAAGCAACGCGCTGGATATTGCCCAGCCGGACAGCCTGAAGCAGCTGGCGCCGTCGGCGACCGCGCCGGCCAGCCAAACGCCGGAATCCTCGACGACAGCCCCGGAACCCGCGGCGCCAACGCCGAACGCTCCACCGCAGGCGTCCCCGGCGATAGCCCCGGCCGACCAGGCGCCGGAACCACCGGCGGCCGCACCCGCACCGACTAACCGCGACTCACAGCCAGAGGTGACCCCGTGAGCATGGACATTAGCGATTTTTATCAGACCTTCTTTGATGAGGCGGACGAGTTGCTGGCCGACATGGAGCAACACCTGCTGGAGCTGGATCCGCTGGCCCCCGATATCGAGCCGTTGAACGCCATCTTCCGCGCGGCGCATTCGATCAAGGGCGGCGCGGCGACCTTTGGTTTTTCGGTGCTGCAGGAAACCACCCACCTGCTGGAGAACCTGCTGGACGGTGCTAGACGCCAGGAAATGAGCCTGAGCACCGAGATTATCAACCTGTTTCTGGAAACCAAAGACATTATGCAGGAGCAACTGGACGCCTATAAAACCTCGCAACAGCCTGACGCTGAAAGCTTTGAATACATTTGCCAGGCGCTGCGTCAGCTGGCGTTGGAAGCGCAACAGCAGCAGGAGGCGCCTGCGGCTCAACCCGCCGTTCAGCAGCCGGTCGCTCAGCCATCGGCCGCGCCGGCGGCGATTGAAGGCGGCATGCGCATCAGCCTGAACGGGCTGAAAGCCAGTGAAATCCCCTTGATGTTGGAAGAGCTGGGCAACCTCGGCGAAGTTAAAGACCCGCATCAGACGGAACACAGCCTCGACGTGACGTTGCTCACCTCCGCCAGCGAAGACGACATCAGCGCCGTGCTGTGCTTCGTGCTGGAACCGGAACAAATCAGCTTCTCGACGCCGACGCAAAGCGCGCCGGCCGTCGCGGAGGCGAACTTGCCGGAGACGGTCGCTGCGCCGGAACCGGAACCGGAACCGGCGCCGGCGCCGATCGCCAGCGCTGCGGCGCCTGCCGCCAAACCGGCGGCCGCAGCGGCGGAAGCGCCGAAAGCGCGCGCCAAGGCGAGCGAATCCACCAGCATTCGCGTAGCGGTGGAAAAGGTGGATCAGCTGATCAACCTGGTGGGCGAGCTGGTGATCACCCAGTCGATGCTGGCGCAACGTTCCGGCACGCTGGATCCGGTGAACCACGGCGATCTGCTGAACAGCATGAGCCAGCTGGAACGTAACGCACGCGATCTGCAGGAATCGGTGATGTCGATCCGCATGATGCCGATGGAATACGTCTTCAGCCGCTACCCGCGTCTGGTGCGCGATCTGGCCGGCAAGCTGAACAAACAGGTGGAGCTGACGCTGCAGGGCAGCTCGACCGAACTGGATAAGAGCCTGATCGAACGGATTATCGACCCGTTGACGCACCTGGTGCGCAACAGCCTCGATCACGGTATCGAAGAGCCGGCTACCCGCATCGCCGCCGGTAAATCGGCGGTGGGCAATCTGGTGCTGTCGGCCGAACACCAGGGTGGCAACATCTGTATTGAGGTCATCGACGACGGCGCCGGTCTGAACCGCGAAAAAATTCTCGCCAAGGCCGCTTCGCAAGGGCTGGCGGTGAGCGACAGCATGAGCGACGAAGAGGTCGGCATGCTGATCTTCGCGCCGGGCTTCTCCACCGCCGAGCAGGTGACCGACGTTTCCGGCCGCGGCGTCGGCATGGACGTGGTGAAAAGAAATATTCAGGAGATGGGCGGCCACGTCGAGATCCGTTCGCAGGCCGGTAAAGGCACCACCATCCGCATTCTGCTGCCGTTGACGCTGGCGATCCTCGACGGCATGTCGGTCAAAGTGAACGACGAAGTCTTTATTCTGCCGCTGAACGCGGTGATGGAGTCGCTGCAGCCGCAGGCGGAGGATTTGCATCCGTTGGCCGGCGGCGAACGCGTGCTGCAGGTGCGCGGCGAATACCTGCCGCTGGTGGAACTGTATCGGGTATTCGAAGTGGAAGGCGCCAAAACCGACGCCACCCAGGGCATTGTGGTGATCCTGCAAAGCGCCGGCCGCCGCTATGCGTTGCTGGTGGATCAGCTGATTGGCCAGCATCAGGTGGTGGTGAAGAATCTGGAAAGCAACTACCGCAAAGTGCCGGGCATTTCCGCCGCGACCATTTTGGGCGACGGCAGCGTGGCCTTGATCGTCGATGTCTCGGCGTTGCAAACCTTGAACCGTGAAAAGCGTCTGACGGACGCCGCCGCATAATAATGAGTTTATTGATTTAAAAGGTGAATGATATGGCAGGATTGGCAGCCGTCAGCAAATTGGCTGGCGAAACGGTAGGGCAAGAGTTTCTGATTTTTACCCTGGGCAACGAGGAGTACGGCATCGACATCCTCAAGGTGCAGGAAATTCGCGGCTACGATCAGGTGACCCGCATCGCCAACACCCCGGCGTTCATCAAGGGCGTCACCAACCTGCGCGGCGTGATTGTTCCCATCATCGATCTGCGGGTGAAATTCTCCCAGCAGAGCGTTTCCTACGATGAGAACACCGTGGTGATCGTGTTGAACTTTGGCCAGCGCGTGGTGGGCATCGTGGTTGACGGCGTCTCCGACGTGCTGTCATTGACCGCCGAGCAGATCCGTCCGGCGCCGGAGTTCGCGGTGACCCTGGCGACCGAATACCTCACCGGCCTCGGTTCGCTGGGCGAGCGCATGTTGATCCTGGTGGATATTGAAAAGCTGCTGAGCAGCGAAGAGATGTCGCTGGTCGACAGCGTGGCGAAAAGCGTCTGATCCAAGACTCAAGGGGGCAGGGCGCTGCCCCCTTCAACCTTCACGTTCCCTGACCTGTCGCGATGCCGCCCGCCGCGCCCGGAACCCCCACTAAAAATAGTTACTTTCCCGCATAAAGTTTTGCCGCGCTGCGCCGATAACTCTCACATTCAACGTCATCAGAGCCTGTCTGCGCGGGCTTCAACAAGGGAAATCATGTTAAATCGTATGAAGGTGGTCACCAGCCTGTTGCTGGTGTTGGTGCTGTTTGGCGCCTTGCAGTTGATTTCGGGCGGACTCTTTTTCTCCTCGCTGAAAAGCGATAAGGAAAACTTTACCGTCCTGCAAACTATTCGTCAGCAGCAGCTGCAGCTGAGCGAAAGCCGCGTTGACCTGCTGCAGGCGCGCAACTCCCTGAACCGTGCCGGTATTCGCTACATGATGGATACCAACAAGATCGGCAGCGGCGCCACCATTGATGAACTGCTGGCCAAGGCGAAGGAAGAGCTGGGCGAAGCGGAAAGACACTACGCCGCGTACGAGAAAATCCCTCAGGACCCGCGTCAGGATCCTCAGGCGGCGGAACGCCTCAAGCATCAGTACGATGTGCTGTACGGCGCGCTCTCCGAACTGATCCAACTGCTGGGCGAAGGCAAAATCAACGCGTTCTTCGATCAACCTACGCAGAGTTACCAGGACAACTTTGAGCAGAGCTACAACGTTTACCTGGAGCAAAACGGCAAGCTGTACCAAATCGCGGTCGACGGCAGCAACAGCTCCTACAACTCGGCCATCTGGACGCTGATCGTGATCCTGGTGGTGGTGCTGGCGGTGATCGTACTGGTCTGGACCGGTATCCATCACATCCTGGTGCGTCCGCTGAACCGCATGATCGAGCACATCAAACAGATCGCCGCCGGCGACCTGACTCAGCAGATCGTCGTCAACAGCCGCAACGAAATGGGCGTGCTGGCGGCCAGCCTGAAACACATGCAAGGCGAACTGATTGAAACCGTCAGCGGCGTGCGCCAGGGCGCAGACGCCATCTACAGCGGCGCGTCCGAAATCGCCGCGGGCAACAACGATCTCTCTTCCCGCACCGAGCAGCAGGCCGCATCGCTGGAAGAGACCGCCGCCAGCATGGAACAGCTGACCGCGACGGTGAAACAGAACGCCGAAAACGCGCGTCAGGCTTCACAGCTGGCGCTGAGCGCCTCTGAAACCGCGCAGAAAGGCGGCAAGGTCGTGGCTAACGTGGTGCAGACCATGCATGACATCGCCGGCAGCTCGCAGAAGATCGCCGATATCACCGGCGTGATCGACGGCATTGCCTTCCAGACCAACATCCTGGCGCTGAACGCCGCGGTGGAAGCGGCGCGCGCCGGCGAACAGGGCCGTGGCTTCGCGGTGGTGGCCGGTGAAGTGCGTAACCTGGCGCAGCGCAGCGCACAGGCGGCGAAAGAGATCAAAGGCCTGATCGAAGATTCGGTCAGCCGCGTCGATATGGGTTCCGTGCTGGTCGAGAGCGCCGGGGAAACCATGGGCGACATCGTCAACGCCGTCACCCGCGTGACCGACATCATGGGCGAAATCGCCTCGGCGTCGGACGAGCAGAGCCGCGGCATCGATCAGGTTGGCCAGGCGGTGGCGGAAATGGACCGCGTCACCCAGCAGAACGCCTCGTTGGTGGAAGAATCCGCCTCGGCGGCGGCGGCGCTGGAAGAACAGGCCAGCATGCTGACCCAGTCGGTAGCGGTATTCCGTCTGAGGCAGGAAGGCCAGGAAGAATTTAAAGCGCCTGTCACCAGCAAGGCGACGGTAACACCGGTAATCAATCATAAGAAAATGAACGCCAGCGATCTGCAGGATAACTGGGAAACGTTCTGACCGGTATCGGGCCTCTCTCGCAGAGGCCCTTTTCCCTACGTAGGCCGGTCGCCGGCCGGCTGCAAGGAGGTTCAAGTGTTTAACCGAATCCGTATCTCTACCAGCTTATTCCTGTTGTTGATGACCTTCTGCGTTCTGCAGTTGGCCAGCAGCGGCCTGTCGTATTCCGCGTTTCGCTCCGATAACCACAACCTCGACATCATCACCCTCGGCAGCCAGCAGCGCGATTCGCTTAGCCTGAGCTGGGTGTCGCTGTTGCAGGCGCGCAATACGCTGAACCGCGCCGGCACCCGCGCGGCGCTGAAACTGCCGCAGGAGCAGGTGAACGAGCTGATGAGCAACGCCCGCAGTTCGCTGCAGAAGGCCGATCTCTATTTCAATCAGTTTATGGCGGTTGAACGCAGCAGTGAACAGCAGAACCAGCAGACGGCCACCACCAAGGCCAGCTACGAGCGGCTGCGCGGCGCGCTGCGCGACTGATCGGTTTCCTGGAAAAGGGCGAGCTGCAGGCGTTTATGGATCAGCCGACGCAGAAAACCCAGGACCTGTTCGAGGCCGACTTCGTGCAGTACCTGCAGTTGGTGAACGGTGACATCAGCGAGGCCAGAGACGCTAATCAGTTCTCCTTCACGCTGGCGGGCCTGATGCTGGCGGGGGCGGTATTGATGCTGATCGTGGTGACCGGCAGCGCCATGTGGTGGTTGCGCACCATGCTGATACAGCCGCTGAACCAAATCCGCAGCCACTTTGAACGCATCGCCGCCGGCGATCTGGCGACGCCGATTCAGGTGTACGGCCGCAATGAAATCAGCATGCTGTTCGCCAGCCTGCAACGCACGCAGCAGTCGCTGATCGGCACCGTCGGCGCGGTGCGCGACGGGACGGAGTCGATTCTGATCGGCCTACAGGAGATCGCCGAAGGCAACAACGATCTCTCTTCCCGCACCGAGCAGCAGGCCGCGTCGCTGGAAGAAACCGCCGCCAGCATGGAACAGCTGACCGCGACGGTGAAACAGAACGCCGACAATGCGCGGCAGGCATCTCAGCTGGCGCGTGACGCCTCGGCCACCGCGGCCAAGGGCGGCGAACTGGCCGGTGACGTGGTCACCACCATGCACGATATTGCCAACAGTTCGCAGAAAATCGGCGCCATCACCAGCGTGATCGACGGCATCGCCTTCCAGACCAACATTCTGGCGCTCAATGCGGCGGTGGAAGCGGCGCGCGCCGGCGAACAGGGGCGGGGGTTCGCGGTGGTCGCCGGTGAAGTGCGCAACCTGGCGAGCCGCAGCGCGCAGGCGGCGAAAGAGATCAAGGTGCTGATCGACGAATCGGTCAGCCGCGTCAAACACGGCTCGGTGCTGGTGGAAAACTCCGGTGCCACCATGCAGGACATTGTGCGTTCGGTGACTCGCGTGACCGACATCATGGGCGAGATCGCGTCGGCTTCGGATGAACAAAGCCGCGGCATCGAACAGGTGACGCAGGCGGTGACCCAGATGGACCAGGTTACCCAGCAGAACGCCGCGCTGGTGGAAGAGTCCGCTTCTGCCGCCACCGCGCTGGAAGAGCAGGCCATTACCCTGGCCGACGCGGTCGCGGTATTCCGTCTGGCGGACGATAACGTCGTCGCGCCAGGTAACAGCAACAACGCAGTTTCACCCGTGGTAAAGGAAGCCCAAGATTGTTAAACCGCATAAACAGCACGTTTTTCTCCGGTGAGGCGGCATGAAACAGGCGCCGTCTACTTCTAACCGGGATACTGCGTCGATGTTGACGCAAATGGTGCAGCGCCTGCCGCTGTCGGACGTGCATTTTCGCCGTATCAGCCAGTTGATTTATCAACGCGCCGGCATCGTGCTGGCGGAGCATAAGCGCGAGATGGTTTACAACCGCCTGGTGCGCCGGTTGCGGCTGCTGGGATTGCACGATTTCGGCGACTATCTGGCGCTGCTGGAAAGCGATCCGAACAGCGCGGAGTGGCAGGCGTTCATTAACGCATTGACCACCAACCTGACGGCATTTTTCCGCGAGGCGCATCACTTCCCGATCCTGGCGGAGCATGCGCGCTCGCGGCCGAACGGCTACAGCGTCTGGAGCACTGCGGCCTCGACCGGCGAAGAGCCGTATTCGATCGCCATCACGCTGAGCGATGCCCTGGGGCAGCGGGCCGGCAGTTGCCAGGTCTGGGCCAGCGACATCGACACGCAGGTGTTGGAAAAAGCGGAAGCGGGCGTTTACCGCCAGGAAGATCTGCGCACCCTGACGCCGACCCAAATGCAGCGCTATTTTCTGCGCGGCACCGGGCCGCATCAGGGGCTGGTGCGCGTGCGGCCGGAACTGGCGGCGCGGGTGAACTTCCAGCCGTTGAACCTGCTGGCGCCGGAATGGGCGCTACCGGGGCAATTTGACGCCATTTTTTGCCGCAACGTCATGATCTATTTCGATAAGGCGACGCAGGAGCGCATCCTGCGCCGCTTCGTTCCCTTGCTTAAGCCGGGGGGGCTGATGTTCGCCGGCCACTCCGAGAATTTCAGCCAGATCAGCCGGGATTTCTACTTGCGTGGGCAGACCGTGTATGGGCTGACCAAGGAGAGGTAATGAGTAAAATCAGAGTGTTATGCGTAGACGATTCGGCACTGATGCGCCAGCTGATGACGGAAATCGTGAACGGCCATCCCGATATGGAAATGGTGGCGACCGCGCCGGATCCGCTGGTGGCGCGCGATCTGATCAAAAAATTTAATCCTCAGGTGCTGACGCTGGACGTCGAGATGCCGCGCATGGACGGGCTGGATTTCCTCGAGAAGCTGATGCGCCTGCGGCCGATGCCGGTAGTGATGGTCTCTTCGCTGACCGGTAAAGGCTCGGAGATCACGCTGCGTGCGCTGGAGCTGGGCGCGGTGGATTTCGTCACCAAACCGCAGCTCGGCATTCGCGAGGGCATGTTGGCCTACAGCGAACTGATTGCCGAGAAGATCCGCACCGCCGCCAGAGCGCGCCTGCCGCAGCGATCCAGCAGCCCTGCGCCGGCGATCCTCAGCCATGCGCCGCTGTTGAGCAGTGAAAAACTGATCGCCATCGGCGCTTCCACCGGCGGCACCGAAGCGATCCGCCAGGTGTTGCAGCCGCTGCCGGCTACCAGTCCGGCGCTGCTGATCACCCAGCACATGCCGCCGGGGTTCACCCGTTCGTTCGCCGAACGGCTGAACAAGCTGTGCCAGATCACGGTGAAAGAAGCGGAGGACGGCGAGCGCGTACTGCCGGGCCACGCTTACATCGCCCCGGGGGATCGCCACCTGGAGCTGGCGCGCAGCGGCGCCAACTATCAGGTGAAGCTGCATGACGGCCCGGCGGTCAACCGCCATCGTCCGTCGGTCGACGTGCTGTTCCGCTCGGTAGCGCAATATGCCGGCCGCAATGCGGTGGGGGTGATCCTCACCGGCATGGGGAACGACGGGGCGGCGGGGATGCTGGAGATGCACCGCGCCGGGGCCTATACCCTGGCGCAGAACGAGGCGAGCTGTGTGGTGTTCGGCATGCCGCGCGAGGCGATCGCCGGCGGCGGCGTCAGCGAAGTGGTCGAGTTGGACAGGATGAGCCAGCGCATGCTGGCGCAGATTTCCGGCGGCCAGGCATTGCGCATTTGATTTCAGTCCGCAGGGTTTGCCCGGCGGCGATATGACCTACGGTCGCCGCGCGGCGGCCTGCGGTTTTGCATCATTAAACGGTTAACTATTTCAGGAGTAACAATGGCAGATAAGAACCTCAGATTTCTGGTTGTGGACGACTTCTCCACCATGCGCCGCATCGTCAGAAATTTGCTGAAAGAGCTGGGCTTCAACAACGTCGAAGAAGCTGAAGACGGCGCGGATGCGCTGAACAAGCTGCGCGCCGGCGGTTTCGACTTCGTGGTGTCCGACTGGAACATGCCGAACATGGACGGGCTCGAACTGTTGCAGACCATCCGCGCCGATAGCGCGCTGGCCGCGATGCCGGTACTGATGGTGACGGCGGAAGCCAAGAAAGAAAATATCATCGCGGCGGCGCAGGCCGGCGCCAGCGGTTATGTAGTGAAACCTTTTACGGCGGCGACGCTGGAAGAAAAGCTCAACAAGATTTTTGAAAAATTGGGCATGTAAGGAGAGGGCGATGAGAGACATTCCAATGCCTGCCAGCGATGCAGCGACCGCGGGAGAGATCATCTCCCGCATCGGCCAACTGACCCGAATGCTGCGCGACAGCATGCGCGAACTGGGGCTCGATCAGGCGATTGCCCAGGCGGCAGAGGCGATCCCGGATGCGCGCGACCGTCTTGACTATGTCGTAACCATGACGGCGCAGGCGGCGGAACGGGCGTTGAACTGCGTGGAGGCGGCGCAACCGCGCCAGGCGGAGCTGGAGTCCGGCGCCAACGCGTTGAAAGGGCGCTGGGACGAGTGGTTCGCCAATCCCATCGAACTGGACGACGCGCGTTCTCTGGTCAACGACACGCGTCAGTATCTGGATCAGGTGCCGGGCCATACGGCCTTCACCAACGCTCAGCTGCTGGAAATCATGATGGCGCAGGACTTCCAGGATCTAACCGGTCAGGTGATCAAGCGCATGATGGACGTGGTGCAGGAGATCGAAAAGCAGCTGCTGATGGTGCTGATGGAAAACATGCCGGAGCAGCCGGTGAAGGAAAAACGGCCGAACGACAGCCTGCTGAACGGCCCGCAGCTCGACCAGAACGGCGTCGGCGTGATCGCCAACCAGGCGCAGGTCGACGATCTGCTCGACAGCCTCGGTTTCTGAGGCCTTTCGGGGCGCGCGACGGCGCGCCCCGAAAGTTGCGCAGCGTCGCGCAAAGATTTGAGTATATAGCGTTGCTATATACACTGTGGTGATTATAATTTGTACTCCAGTTAAAGGAGGTCGCCATGACGTTAGGTTCTGTCTTTACCAATAATCGGACGCAGGCCGTGCGCTTGCCTGCAGAGGTGCGTTTCCCCGATACCGTTTCTAAAGTGACCGTCCGCGTGGTGGGCAAAGAGCGCATTCTTGCGCCGGTGGAGAATACCTGGGACAGTTTCTTCTGCGCGGAAAATGAGGTGAGCGATGACTTCCTCAATGAACGTGCCGGGCAACACCAGCGTGAGCGGGAAGCGTTTTGATGTTCAGCCATATGCTGGACACCAATATTGTTATCTATGTCATCAAGCGCCGGCCTCTGGAAGTGCTGGAGGTGTTCAATCGCTATGCGGGCAAAATGGTCATTTCGTCGGTCACCTATGGCGAATTGGTTCACGGAGTGGAGAAAAGCTCGCGTCCGGCGGTGAACGCCAGAGTGGTTGAGGATTTTGTCTCCCGATTGGACATTCTCGATTACGGCGCTAAAGCGGCTTCGCACTACGGCAACATTCGGGCTGCGCTGGAACGCCAGGGAACTCCTATTGGCGTAAACGATCTGCATATCGCCGGGCATGCGCGCAGCGAAGGATTGATCCTGGTGACCAATAATCGACGCGAATTTGAGCGCGTTGAGGGGTTGCGGCTGGAAAATTGGTTGTAACGTCTCCCTGATGGTCTCATCCCCTAAATAACCCGCCTTTTTCCCCGTTGTTCCGCCAATGACATCGCCAATTTTTTGGCATGCTGACCGCCATTCTTTACCCTCCCGACACAGGAACGGCGTTTCGTGGCTGAAGACAGCGATCTGGAAAAAAGCGAGGCCCCCACGCCCCACAGGCTGGAGAAGGCGCGTGAAGACGGCCAGATCCCGCGCTCGCGCGAGCTGACCTCGGTACTGATGCTGCTCTCGGGCCTCGCGATTATCCTGATGTCCGGCAGCAACATGGCGCAACAGCTGGCGGCGATGCTCACGCAAGGTCTGAACTTCGATCACGGCATGGTCAGCAACGATAAACAGATGCTGCGCCAATTGGGCATGTTGCTGCGCCAGGCGGTGCTGGCGCTGCTGCCGATCATGGCGGGGCTGGTGCTGGTGGCGCTCGCCGCACCGATGTTGCTGGGGGGCATTTTGTTCAGCGGCAAGTCGATCAAGTTCGATATGAAGCGGCTGAACCCGCTATCCGGGTTGAAGCGCATCTTTTCTACCCAGGTGCTGGCCGAGCTGCTGAAAGGGATCCTGAAAGCGACGCTGGTCGGTTGGGTGACCGGCCTCTATCTGTGGCACAACTGGGCGGCGATGCTGCATCTGATGACTCAGCAGCCGCTCGATGCGCTGGGCAACGCGCTGCAGATGATTCTGTTCTGCGGCTTTCTGGTGGTGCTGGGATTGACGCCGATGGTGGCGTTCGACGTGTTTTATCAGCTGTGGAGCCACTTCAAAAAGCTGAAGATGACCAAGCAGGATATTCGCGACGAGTTCAAAGACCAGGAAGGGGACCCGCATGTGAAGGGGCGCATTCGTCAGCAGCAGCGGGCGATCGCCCGGCGCCGCATGATGGCCGATGTGCCCAAGGCGGACGTGATCGTCACCAACCCGACGCACTACGCCGTCGCGTTGCAGTACAACGACAAGAAAATGAGTGCGCCGAAAGTGCTGGCCAAAGGGGCCGGCGAAATCGCCTTGCGCATTCGCGAACTCGGTGCGGAGCACCGCATTCCGATGCTGGAGGCGCCGCCGCTGGCGCGCGCGCTGTATCGGCACAGCGAGATCGGACAACATATTCCGGCCACCCTGTATGCCGCGGTCGCCGAAGTGCTGGCCTGGGTGTACCAACTGCGCCGCTGGCGGCGCGAGGGCGGCCTGATCCCGAAAAAACCTGAACGTTTACCGGTGCCGGAAGCACTGGATTTTGCGAGAGAGAGTGACTCTGATGGCTAATTTGGCCTCCCTGCTTCGTTTGCC
Organism: Serratia sp. EWG9; assembly: GCF_019913725.1. Lineage (NCBI taxonomy): Bacteria > Pseudomonadati > Pseudomonadota > Gammaproteobacteria > Enterobacterales > Yersiniaceae > Serratia > Serratia sp. EWG9. The sequence goes on along the minus strand of NZ_JADNRO010000007.1, from coordinate 115,478 downwards.
GGGCAATTTTAAAGATACGCAGTGGCAGGTGCTGGCCGGCCCGGTGCTGATCCTGCTGATTTTGTCGATGATGGTGTTGCCGCTGCCGGCGTTTATCCTCGACCTGCTGTTTACCTTCAACATCGCGCTGTCGATCATGGTGTTGCTGGTGGCGATGTTCACCCAGCGCACGCTCGAGTTCGCCGCTTTCCCGACCATCCTGCTGTTTTCCACATTGCTGCGTTTGTCGCTCAACGTCGCCTCGACGCGCATCATCTTGCTGGAAGGCCATACCGGTTCCGCCGCCGCCGGGCGCGTGGTGGAAGCCTTCGGCCACTTCCTGGTGGGCGGCAACTTCGCCATCGGCATCGTGGTGTTCATCATCCTGGTGCTGATCAACTTTATGGTCATCACCAAAGGTGCAGGGCGTATCGCCGAAGTGGGCGCGCGCTTCGTGCTGGACGGCATGCCGGGTAAACAGATGGCGATTGACGCCGATTTGAACGCCGGATTGATTGGTGAAGACGAAGCGAAGAAACGCCGCGCCGAAGTGACCCAGGAGGCCGATTTTTACGGCTCGATGGACGGCGCCAGTAAATTCGTGCGCGGCGACGCCATCGCCGGCCTGATGATCATGGTGCTGAACGTGGTCGGCGGCCTGCTGGTCGGCGTGGTGCAACACGGCATGGAACTGGGGGCGGCGGCGGAAAGCTATACGCTGCTGACCATCGGTGACGGCCTGGTGGCGCAGATCCCGGCATTGGTGATCTCCACCGCCGCCGGTGTCATCGTCACTCGCGTCGCGACCGATCAGGATGTCGGCGAGCAGATGGTGGGCCAGCTGTTCAACAATCCGCGCGTGATGCTGCTGAGTGCCGGGGTGCTGGGCCTGCTGGGCCTGGTGCCGGGCATGCCGAACCTGGTGTTCCTGCTGTTTACCGCGGCTCTGCTGGGCCTCGCCTGGTGGCTGCGCGGCCGTGAACAACAGGCGCCGAAAACGGTGGAAGATCCGGTGATGCCGGAGAATCCGCAGGCCGCCGAGGCCAGCTGGGCCGACGTGCAGTTGGAAGATCCGCTGGGGATGGAAGTGGGCTACCGGTTGATTCCGATGGTCGATTTTCAACAGAACGGCGAGCTGCTTGGGCGTATCCGCGGGATCCGCAAGAAATTCGCCCAGGACATGGGTTATCTGCCGCCGGTGGTGCACATTCGCGACAACCTGGAACTGCCGCCAGCCAGCTATCGCATCCTGATGAAAGGCGTCGAGATCGGCAGCGGTGAAGCGCAGCCGGGCCGCTGGCTGGCGATCAACCCCGGCAATGCCGTGGGCGAGCTGGCGGGAGACAAAACCGTCGATCCCGCCTTCGGACTGGAAGCGGTGTGGATAGACAGCGCCTTGCGCGAACAGGCGCAAATCCAGGGCTTTACCGTGGTGGAAGCCAGCACCGTGGTGGCGACGCACCTCAATCACCTGATTGGCCAGTTCGCCAGCGAGCTGTTCGGCCGCCAGGAGACCAACAGCTGTTGGATCGCGTGTCGCAGGAGATGCCGAAGCTGACCGAAGACTTCGTGCCGGGCGTAGTGTCACTGACGACGCTGCACAAGGTGCTGCAAAATCTGCTCGCCGAGCGCGTGTCCATCCGCGATATGCGCACCATCGTCGAAACGCTGGCGGAACATGCCCCGGCGCAGAGCGATCCTTACGAATTGACCACCGTGGTGCGGGTGGCGCTGGGCCGGGCGATCACGCAGCAGTGGTTCCCGGGCAACGGCGAGATTCAGGTTATCGGCTTGGATACCCAGCTGGAGCGCCTGTTGCTGCAGGCGTTGCAGGGCGGAGGCGGTCTGGAGCCGGGGCTGGCTGACCGTCTGCTGGAGCAGGCGCGTCAGGCGCTGCAACGGCAAGAGATGCTCAGCGCGCCGCCGGTGCTGTTGGTTAACCATGCGCTGCGTCCTTTACTGGCGCGCTTCCTGCGTCGCAGCCTGCCGCAGCTCGTGGTGCTGTCCAACCTGGAGATCAACGACGATCGCCAGATTCGCATGACCTCGACCATTGGAGCCGCCTGATGAAACGCTGTCTGTCCTTGTTGTGTTTGCTGGCGCCGCTAGCCGCCGGCGCGGTGTCCGGCTCCTGGGTGGCTGAAGGGGCGGGGGTCACGCTGGAACAGGGCGGGATGCGCGATGAATCCGCCGGTTTGCGGCCGCCGAACGCGCTGCCGGATGCCAATGCGCGCATCACCAGCGTCAGCTGGCGCTACCGTTTGCTGGGGCCGGAGCCCGTGGGGCTGCAGGCCCAGCTTTGCACGGTAAACCGCTGCATTCCGCTCGGCGGCGGCAGCGGCAGCAGCATCGGTCTGCAGGGCGAGCCGGCCAATGCGGAATTGCGTTTTGTCTATTACGTGCAGTCGCAAGGCGGGCTGAATCCGCCGCTGCGAGTGATTGGCAATCAGGTGATCGTCAATTATCAGTAAGATCAGGCCAGAATTTGCAGGCCGTTGCGTTCCACCAGCGTCAGCAGTTTCATCGCGGCGGAGTTCGGCTGTGCTTCGCCGCGCTCCCATTTCTGCACCGCCTTTTTGCTGACGTTGAGATACAGCGCAAACACCGGCTGACTGACGTTTTCCCGTTCGCGCAACGCGCGGATCTCGGCCGGCCCGAACTGCTTCACCGGCCGCAGGCACAGCATGTCGAAAGTGCGCATGGTCACGTCGTCGACGAAACCGGCGCGGTGCAGGCCCTGAACTTCCTGGTGGATCTCGGCAAGAATTTTACTCATCGCTTAGCCTCCGTAACTCCCTGTTGTTGACCAGTTGGTAGAGTCTGAATGGCGAATAATCCAGATACAGCGCAGCCAGATGTTTCAATCCCTGTAACTCATCCGCACTGATGTTTTCTCTCTCGCTTTTGGCAAAGCCGCGCATAAAAAACAGGCGGTCTTCATCGCGAAAAACGATCAGTACCCGATAGCCGCCACGTTTGCCCGCACCAGCCCGAGCGATGCGCTTTTTGTATACGCAACCGCCAAGATTGGCGTCGTACAGCTGATGTTGCATCTCTCGCGCCGCTTTCACTATCGTGGCGTCGCTAATGCGCTCGCGTGCGGCAAAACCCTGAAAGGTTTTGGTGAGATAATGTCGACCATTCGCTCTCCCTGCGAATCTATACCCGTTAAGGGTATATTTCAAGTGGTTTAAAAATAACCACAGGGTGACAAGCGGCCAAAGGGAAAGAAACAGCCAAATTCACGCCATGCGCAGCCTGGCGCAAAGTCTTAAGTGAATTCAAAGAGTGATAGGGAGAAAATGCGACGGGATGCGCAGAAGCCGGTTAACGCATGCCCGGTGATAGGCTCACCGGGCGAAATGAGTCAGGTCAGACGCCGATTTTTCTGCCGAGCAGGCTGCCGGCGTGCGACTGGCCGTCCGGGCCATACAGCGATTTGTTGTTTTTGCTGAGGATGGCCAGCGCCTGAGCGTTATGGTCGATCTGCTGATTGAGCAGCAGGCCGTTGTGCTGGTTCTTTTCGCGCAGCGTTTGGCTCAGCAATTGAACGCGCTGCCAACGGTCGGCCAGGGGGGCGTGGCTGGCATAGGGCGCGCGTTGCCCGCAGGTTTTTTCCTGCCCCAGGCGCTGTTGCTCGAGGTAGGCGACCGTCGCCAGCAGTTGGCTTTTGGCATCGGTTACGCGCTGCAAGGCCACGCCCGGCAGCTGGCCGGAGCATAACAGATCGTGCTCTTCTTCCAGCACGCCATTGAGCGCCTGCAGCGTTTCCAACAGTTTGTCCAGCAGTTGTGCCAGCTTTTCCATAGTGATGACTTATCCTTTACCGCTACCCGCCGCCGCGTTGTCAGTCGCGTCCGGCGATCCATTGAACATCGCTCTGCGCGTCTTGCAGCAGTGCGTCGGCGATTTTGCCGGCGTCCATCTTCAGTTCACCGTTGCGGATCGCCTGCTTGATGGCCTCGACCCGGCCCATATCGATATCCTGGGTGCCCGGCTGCATCAGGCGCGCCTGCGCCTCGCTCAGTTTGACCTGCGTACCGCTGACGGCGGTTTCGGCCACGGCGGCCTTACGCGGCTGGAGCGGGTTGTCGGCCGGGGTTTCACGCGGTTGCACAGTGGAAACCGGCTGTAACCGCTGGGTGCGATCGATACTCATGGTCCATCTCCGTTTACGCCGTGACCGCTCTCGGGCGACGACGCTGCAATGAAAGTGTTGCGGCCCTGATGGCCAATAAAATGCTGCTTGATTTGTCTTATCGGCAAGGTTTGCGGAACCTTTACTTTTTTATAACGTAATGCGAATCGCGCCGTCGTCCCCGACCACGCCGCTGACGATTTGCCCGGACGCCATGCGCACGCGCACGCTGTCTTCGGCGGCGGCGTTGTTCATCGCCTTGCCCGCGCCGCTAATGCTGAATCCTTCGCCCTGTGCATTGACCTGCACCGGTTGCCCGGCCTTGATAATCCAGGCCCGGCGCAGCATGGCGAGGGTCAGCGGCTGGCCGGGGCTGATGTTGCGCAGGCTGACGGCGCCTAACGCTTTGCCCGCTTCGGTCAGCGCGCGCGGCGGCAGGGTATCGAGCCGACCTTCTTTCAACGTCAGGTCCGCCGCCGTCAACCGGCTGCCGGCGGTGATGCCGCGCGCCGAAACGAGATAGCGGCCGAACACCTGCACCTGCGTCTGGATAAAACGCCGCTCCTGGCCACAGCGCGCCGAAATGCTGACGTTGCCGCCGATCCGCGCGTTGGGCGGCAGCGACAGCTGCGGCAGTTCGCAAGCGGGCCATTGGTTCGGCGGCGTGCGCACCCGCACTTTTACCTGCACCGGTTCGCCGCTGAACTTGCCTTGGATGAAGCTTTCGATTTGCGTCGCCAGATCGTCGGCGCGCGCGTTCAGACTGCACAGCAGGCCGATAAGCAGCAGCATTTTACCTTTCATCGTCATCTTCTCAAGCTTCATCGGGATACGCGTAAGTGTACCCGCAGCGCGCGCAGGCTAAGCAGATAAATAGCGCCCCATTTTGCGTTTATTCCCGCGATAGGGTAGCGCGGGGGGCGTTTATGCTGTCGACTCCAAATTCTAACCTCGCGGAGGGAGCATGCTCGACAAACTGGACGCGGCTCTGCGCTTTGGCCAAGAGGCGCTGAACTTGCGCGCCCAGCGGCAGGAAATTCTGGCCGCCAACATCGCCAACGCAGACACACCGGGTTATCAGGCGCGGGATATCGATTTCGCCAGCCAATTGAACAAAGTGATGGAGCAGGGGCGCGTCAGCGGCAACGGCATGGCGCTCAACCTGACGGCGGCGCGCCATATCCCGGCGCAGACCCTGCAGCCGCCGCAGCTCGATCTGCTGTTCCGGGTGCCGGATCAGCCGTCGATGGACGGCAACACGGTGGACATGGATCGCGAACGCACCAACTTTGCCGATAACAGCCTGAAATATCAGACCGACCTGACGCTGCTCAACGGTCAGATCAAAGGGATGATGTCCGTACTGCAACAAGGATAAGGCACATGTCTTTACTGAATATTTTTGATATCTCCGGCTCGGCGTTATCGGCGCAATCCCAGCGCATGAACGTCAGCGCCAGCAACATGGCCAACGCCGACAGCGTGACCGGCCCGGACGGCGAACCTTACCGCGCCAAGCAGGTGGTGTTCCAGGTCGCGGCGGCGCCGGGACAGCCGACCGGCGGCGTGCGCGTTGCCCAGGTGGTGGACGATCCGGCGCCCGAGCGTCTGGTGTATCAGCCGGGCAACCCGCTGGCGGACGCCAAGGGGTATGTGCGCATGCCGAACGTCGACGTAGTGGGGGAAATGGTCAACACCATCTCCGCTTCCCGCAGCTATCAGGCCAACGTCGAGGTGCTTAACACCACCAAGTCGATGATGATGAAAACCCTGACGCTGGGTCAGTAACCGGAGGTTCCCATGGCTATCGCCGCAACCACGAACGAGTCGTTGGACAACACCGTCATCGGTAACAACAGCAAAAATACCAACAGCCAGGATCTGCACAACAGCTTCCTGACGCTGCTGGTGGCGCAGTTGAAAAACCAGGATCCGACCAATCCGATGCAGAACAACGAACTGACCTCGCAGCTGGCGCAGATCAACACCGTTCAGGGCATCGAAAAACTCAACACCACGCTGGGGTCGATCTCCGGCCAGATCAACAGCAATCAGTCGCTGCAGGCCACCGCGCTGATCGGCCACGGCGTGATGGTGCCGGGCAGCAACATTCTGGTCGGCAGCAAGGACGGCAAAGTCAGCACCACGCCGTTCGGCGTGGAACTGGAGCGCGCCGCCGACCAGGTAACCGCCACCATCACCAACGCCAGCGGGCAGGTGGTGCGCACCATCGAAATCGGCGGTCTGACCGCCGGCGTACATGCCTTCACCTGGGACGGTTCGCTGGATGACGGCTCCACCGCGCCCGACGGCGCCTACAAAGTGGCGATTAACGCCAAAGGCAACGGCGAGCAGTTGGTGGCGCGCAGCCTGCACTTCGGCCTGGTGAACGGCGTGATCCGCGACGGCAACGGCGCCAAGCTGGATCTCGGTCTGGCGGGCAACGCCACCCTGGAAGACGTGCGACAGATCTTATAACCCTAAGCATCAGGCTCAATCGGACGATAGCCTGACCACTATTCGGAGAATAACATGGCTTTTTCTCAGGCAGTCAGCGGCTTGAACGCGGCAGCAACCAACCTGGACGTGATCGGTAACAACATCGCCAACTCCGCGACTGCGGGCTTCAAATCCGGCAGCGTCTCCTTTGCCGACATGTTCGCCGGTTCACAGGTCGGTCTGGGCGTTAAAGTGTCCGGCATCACCCAGAACTTCAAGGGCGGCACCACCACCGGCACCAGCCGTTCATTGGATGTGGCCATCAACGGCAACGGCTTTTTCCGCATGCAGGATAAAGACGGCGGCATCTTCTATACCCGCAACGGCCAGTTCAAGCTGGACGAGAACCGCAATCTGACCAACATGCAGGGTCTGCAGCTGACCGGCTATCCGGCGGCCGGCTCCCCGCCGACCATTCAGCAGGGCGCCAACCCGGTGCCGCTGAGCATTCCTGAAGGCATGATGAACGCGAAAGCGTCCACTTCCGGCCAGATGGTCGCCAACCTGATGTCGACCCATAAGGTGCCGGAAAACAAGACCTTCGATCCGACCAAACAGGACAGCTACAACTATACCAATACCATCACCGCCTACGACTCGCTGGGTAACGCGCACAACATCAACGCTTACTTCGTGAAGACCGAAGACAATAAATGGCAGGTCTACACCCAGGACGGCAGCGCAGCGCCAGTGAACGCCGGCACCATGGAGTTCAGCACCAGCGGTACCCTGGTGAAAACCACCAGCACCAACGGCGCGCCGGGCGAGTTCAGCATGGTGATCCCGATGACCGCCAAAGACGGCGCGCCGGCGCAAAACTTCACCCTGAGCTTCGCCGGCAGCATGCAGCAGAACGTGAGCAGCGACTCGGTGAGCAAGGTATCGCAGGACGGTTATGCCGCCGGTGAATACACGGGCTATCAGATCAACAACGACGGCACCATCGTGGGCGTCTACTCCAACCAGCAAACCCAGCTGTTGGGCCAGATCGTCATGGCTAACTTCTCCAACCCGGAAGGACTGGCGTCGCAGGGCGATAACGTTTGGCAGGAAACCGGCGCGTCCGGCCAGCCGCGCGTCGGTCTTGCGGGCGGCGGCGGCTTAGGCAAGCTGACCAGCGGCGCGCTGGAGTCTTCCAACGTCGATCTGAGCCAGGAGCTGGTGAACATGATCGTCGCACAGCGTAACTATCAGTCCAACGCCCAGACCATCAAGACGCAGGACTCCATTCTGCAGACGTTGGTTAGCCTGCGCTAATAGGGTCGAGTTATGGATCACGCGATTTATACCGCGATGGGCGCGGCTCGCCAAACGCTGGAGCAGCAGTCCATTACCGCCAACAACCTGGCCAACGCGTCGACGCCGGGCTTTCGCGCCCAGCTCGCCGCGCTGCGCGCGGTGCCGGTTGACGGGCCGAGCCTGGCGACGCGCACATTGGTGGCCGCGTCGACGCCGGGCGCTGACATGAGCCAGGGGGCGCTGAACTATACGGCGCGCCCGCTGGATGTGGCGCTGCAGCAGGACGGTTTCCTGGCGGTGAGCCTGCCGGGCGGCGGTGAAGCCTACACCCGCAACGGCAACATCCAGATCTCCTCCACCGGGCAGTTGACGGTGCAGGGGCTGCCGGTGATGGGCGATGGGGGGCCGATCGAGGTGCCGCCGTCGGCGGAGATCACCATCGCCGCCGACGGCACCATTTCAGCGCTGAACGCCGGCGATCCGCCGAACACCATCGCGCAGATCGGCCGCCTGAAGCTGGTGAAAGCCGACGCGCGTGAAGTGATGCGCGGTGACGACGGGCTGTTCCGCCTGACGCCGGAAACCCAACAGCTGCGCGGCAATCAGTTGCAAAACGATCCGCAGGTGCGGGTGATGCCCGGGGTGCTGGAAGGCAGCAACGTCAAGCCGATGGAGACCATGGTAGACATGATCGCCAACGCCCGCCGTTTTGAAATGCAAATGAAGGTCATCCACAGCGTGGATGAAAACGAACAGCGTGCCAACTCACTGCTCTCAGTGAGCTAAGCAGCAAGGAAATAACCGATGATTCCATCCTTATGGATTGCCAAAACCGGTCTGGACGCGCAGCAGACCAACATGGACGTGATCGCCAACAACCTGGCGAACGTCAGCACCAACGGCTTCAAACGCCAGCGTGCGGTATTTGAAGATCTGCTGTACCAGACCATGCGTCAGCCGGGGGCGCAGTCCTCCGAGCAGACCACGCTGCCTTCCGGTCTGCAGATCGGCACCGGCGTGCGTCCGGTGGCGACCGAGCGGCTGCACAGCCAGGGCAACCTGTCACAGACCAACAACAGCAAAGACGTCGCCATCAAGGGGCAGGGGTTCTTCCAGGTGATGTTGCCGGACGGCACCCAGGCCTACACGCGCGACGGCTCGTTCCAGATCGATCAGAACGGCCAGTTGGTCACCTCCAGCGGTTTCCAGGTGCAGCCGGCGATCACCATTCCGGCTAACGCGCTGTCCATCACCGTCGGCCGCGACGGCATCGTCAGCGTCACCCAGCAGGGGCAAACCGCCGCCCAGCAGGTGGGTCAACTGACGCTGACGACCTTTGTCAACGACAGCGGTCTGGAGAGCGTGGGCGAGAACCTGTATCAGGAAACCGAAAGCTCGGGCGCGCCGAACGAGAGCACGCCGGGGCTGAACGGCGCCGGTCTGCTGTATCAGGGCTACGTGGAGACCTCCAACGTTAACGTGGCGGAAGAGCTGGTCAACATGATCCAGACTCAGCGCGCTTACGAGATCAACAGCAAAGCGGTATCGACTTCCGATCAGATGCTGCAAAAGCTGACGCAACTGTAATCTGTCATTGACGGGCCCGGCTTGCCGCGCCCGTCATTCTCTTTCGTGAAACAAAGGCGATACCCGTGGTAACCACATATTCGATGGCAATCCTGCCGCGGCAGGGACAACGCTGGCTGGCGGGAATGGTGATGCTGACGCTGAGCGGCTGCGCTTATATTCCGCATAAACCGCTGGTGGACGGTGCGACCACGGCGCAGCCCGCGCCGGCCAGCGCGCCGATGCCGAACGGCTCGATCTTCCAGACGGTGCAGCCGATGAACTACGGCTATCAGCCGCTGTTCGAAGACCGCCGTCCGCGCAACGTCGGCGACACCCTGACCATCGTGCTGCAGGAAAACGTCAGCGCCAGCAAGAGCTCCTCCGCCAATGCCAGCCGCAACGGCGCCAGCAAGTTCGGCGTCGCCACCTCGCCGCGTTACCTTGACGGCCTGTTGGGCAATGCGCGCGCCGATATGGACATTTCCGGCGACAGCACCTTCGGCGGCAAGGGCGGGGCCAACGCCAACAACACCTTCAACGGCACCATTACGGTGACGGTCAACCAGGTGCTGGCCAACGGCAACCTGCACGTGGTGGGGGAAAAGCAGATCGCCATCAACCAGGGCACCGAATTCATTCGTTTCTCCGGCGTCGTCAACCCGCGCACCATCAGCGGCAACAACTCGGTCACCTCGACGCAGGTGGCGGACGCGCGGATCGAATACGTCGGCAATGGCTATATCAACGAAGCGCAGACCATGGGCTGGCTGCAGCGCTTCTTCTTAAATGTTTCACCGTTCTAAGGATTGACTGATGCTGAAAAAATGGTTTATCGCGCTGTGCGTCGGGCTGGTGTGCTTGCCGGCGGCGGCGGAGCGCATCCGCGATCTGGTGACGGTGCAGGGCGTGCGAGACAACGCCCTGATCGGCTATGGCCTGGTGGTGGGGCTGGACGGCTCCGGCGACCAGACCATGCAGACGCCGTTCACCACCCAAAGCCTGAGCAACATGCTGTCGCAGCTGGGCATCACCGTGCCGCCGGGCACCAACATGCAGCTGAAAAACGTGGCGGCGGTGATGGTGACCGCCAAACTGCCGCCGTTCTCGCGCGCCGGGCAGAACATCGACGTGGTGGTCTCATCAATGGGCAACGCCAAGAGCCTGCGCGGCGGCACCCTGCTGATGACGCCGCTGAAAGGCGTGGATAACCAGGTCTATGCGCTGGCGCAGGGCAACGTGCTGGTCGGCGGCGCGGGCGCGGCGGCCGGCGGCAGCAGCGTGCAGGTCAACCAACTGGCGGGCGGGCGCATCAGCAACGGCGCCACCATCGAGCGCGAGCTGCCGACCACCTTCGGCAGCGGCGGCGTACTCAACCTGCAGCTGAACGACGAAGACTTCACGCTGGCGCAGCAGATCAGCGACGCCATCAACCGCCAACGCGGCGGCGGCACCGCGACGCCGCTCGACGCCCGTACGATCCAGGTGCTGGTGCCGCAGGGCAACAGCTCTCAGGTGCGCTTCCTGGCGGAGATTCAAAACATCACCGTCAACGTCGGCGCAATGGACGCCAAAGTGATCATCAACTCGCGCACCGGGTCGGTGGTGATGAACCGCGATGTGATCCTCGATTCCTGCGCCGTCGCCCAGGGCAACCTGTCGGTGGTGGTCGATCGGCAAAATACCGTCAGCCAACCGACGACGCCGTTCGGCGGCGGCCAAACGGTGGTGACGCCAAACACCCAGATTTCGGTGCAACAGCAGGGCGGGTCGCTGCAGAAGGTGAACGCCAGCGCCAACCTGAACAACGTCATTCGCGCGCTGAACGCGCTGGGCGCCACGCCGATCGATCTGATGTCGATCCTGCAGGCGATGCAGAGCGCCGGCTGCCTGCGCGCCAAGCTGGAAATCATCTGATGGCGGGCGATCTGATGGCGATGTCGGGCGCGGCCTATGACGCCCAGGCGCTGAACGGCCTGAAGCGCGACGCGGCGGCCGACCCGCAGGGCAACCTCAAGCAGGTGGCCCAGCAGGTGGAAGGCATGTTCGTGCAGATGATGCTGAAAAGCATGCGTTCCGCCTTGCCGCAGGACGGGGTGTTGAGCAGCGATCAAACGCGGCTCTATACCTCGATGTACGATCAGCAAATCGCCCAGCAGATGTCGCAAAAAGGGCTGGGGCTGGCCGACATGATGGTCAAGCAGATGAGCAACGCCAACGCGGTGCCGAGCGAAACTGCGGGCATGTCGCCGATGGCGCTGGACAACGAGGTGCTGCAAACGCTGCCGAACCAGGCGCTGGAGCAGATGGTGCGCCGCGCGATGCCGAAAGCCCCGCCGGCCGCCGCGCCGCTGTCGCTCAACAACGGCAACTTCGTCGCTCGTCTGTCGATACCGGCGAAGGTCGCCAGCCAGCAGAGCGGCATTCCGCATCAGCTGATCGTCGCGCAGGCGGCGCTGGAATCCGGCTGGGGGCAGCGCGAGATCCCAACCTCAGACGGCACGCCGAGCTACAACCTGTTCGGCATCAAGGCCGGCGGCAGCTGGAGCGGGCCGGTGACGGAGATCACCACCACCGAGTTCGAACAGGGCGCGGCGAAGAAGGTGAAGGCGAAGTTCCGCGTTTACGGGTCGTACGTCGAAGCGATCGCCGATTACGTCAAACTGCTGACCAACAACCCGCGCTACGCCGACGTGGCCGCCGCGCGCAGCCCGGAGCAGGCGGCGCATGCGCTGCAGCGCGCCGGGTACGCCACCGATCCCCAGTACGCCAGCAAGTTGGTCAGCGTGATTCAGCAGATGAAGAGCGCGGGGGAACAGGCGGTGAAAGCTTACACCCACGATCTGAAAGATTTGTTCTAAATCCCCGTCATTCTTGACGCCGCTGCGGCGCCAATTATTTAGGGGGTAGGCGGCAATGGAGGCTCGCTGGATGCTGACCGCATTGCCGCTTTTTTTCCTCAAGTTCTTCTCATTTTTGCCGATAACCGAAACAGGCTGAGCGAACAGGCTCAGCAGCTCAATTAAGAACCCTGTGGGCCACCGGCGCCGCAGCATAAGGAATTCCGATGTCCAATAGCTTAATCAATACCGCGATGAGCGGGCTGAATGCGGCTCAGGTGGCGCTCAGTACCGTCAGCAACAACATCTCCAACTACAACGTGGCGGGCTACAACCGTCAGACCGCGATCCTGGCGCAGAACGGCGGCATGGCCACCATGAGCGGCTTTATCGGCAACGGCGTGACCGTCACCAGCGTTAACCGCGAGTACAACCAGTTCATCACCAACCAGCTGCGCGGCGCGCAAAGCGCGTTCGGGGCGCAAAACGCCTATTACGAGAAGATTTCGCAGATCGACAACCTGTTGGCGAGCAAGACCAACCCGCTGTCGACCAACATGCAGGATTTCTTTACCAACCTGCAGAACCTGGTGAGCAACGCCGGTGACGACGCCGCGCGCCAGACGGTGCTGGGCAAGGCCAACGGCCTGGTGAACCAGTTCAACAACACCGACAAATTCCTGCGCGACATGGACAACGGCGTCAATCAGCAGATCAGCGATACGGCGCAGCAGATCAACAGCTACGGCCAACAGATCGCCAAGCTGAACGACGAGATCACCCGTTTGCGCGGCAGCGCCGGCGGCGAACCGAATGCGTTGCTGGATCAGCGCGATCAGCTGGTCACCGAATTGAACCAGCTGGTGGGCGTACAGGTCACGCAACAGGACGGCGACGCCTATACCGTTTCCTTCGCCAACGGTTTGACCCTGGTGCAGGGCAGCAATACGTATCAGGTGGAAGCCGTGCCTTCCAGCAGCGATCCTTCCCGTCTGACCATCGGCTATAACCGCGGCAACGGCGCCAGCGAAGTGCCGGAAGGCCAGATCACCAGCGGCACGCTGAGCGGCGTGCTGAAATTCCGCAGCGAAACGCTGGACGGCGTGCGCAATCAGCTGGGCCAGTTGGCGCTGGCGATGGCGGACAGCTTTAACCAACAGCATCGCGCCGGCTTCGATCTGAACGGTGACGCGGGCGGCGACTTCTTCAGCTTCAGCGGCGGCCGAGTGGTGGATAACACCCGCAACACCGGCGACGCGTCGCTGTCGGTCTCTTACACCGATACCGGCAAGGTGAAGGCCAACGATTATCGCGTCGAGTTCGACGGCAGCAACTGGCAGGTCAGCCGCCTGCCGGACAACGTGAAAGTTAACGCGACGCCGGGCACCAGCGCCGACGGTAAACCGACGCTGAACTTCGACGGGTTGGAAGTGAGCATCGACGGCAATGCTCAGGCCAAAGACAGCTTCACCGTGAAACCGGTCAGCGACGTGGCGGGCAACCTGAAAGTGGCCATCACCGATTCGTCCAAGATCGCCGCCGCCGGTAAAGACGACAGCGGCCGCGGCGATAACGAGAACGCCAAGAAACTGCTGGATCTGCAAACCAAAAACCTGGTGGACGGCAAAGCGACCCTGAGCGGCGCTTACGCCGGCATCGTCAGCGGCGTCGGCAACCAGACCGCCGCCGCCAAGGCCATCGCCACGTCGCAGGCCAAAATCGTCACCCAGCTGGGCGCGCAACAGCAGTCGATGTCCGGCGTCAACCTTGACGAAGAGTACGGTGAACTGCTGCGTTTCCAGCAGTACTACATGGCCAACGCGCAGGTGATTCAGACCGCCAGCTCGCTGTTCGACGCGCTGCTGAACATTCGTTGATTTCATTGTTAATCGGCGCCGATAACGGCGCCGGTCGCTCAGAGTAAGGAACCCACAGCATGCGCATGAGTACCGGCATGATGTACCAACAAAACATGAACGGCATCACGGGCAACCAGTCGCTGTTCATGAAGGCCGCCGAGCAGCTTTCCTCCGGCAAGCGAGTGATCAACCCGTCCGACGATCCGTTGGCGGCGTCGCGCGCGGTGATGCTGTCGCAGTCGCAGGCGGAAAACAGTCAATACACGCTGGCGCGCACCTTCGCCCGTCAGAACGTGTCGATGGAAGAAACGGTATTGGCCGGCGCGACCTCCACCATCGCGGACATGAAGGCGTTGATCGTCAACGCCGGCGGCACCGAAAGCGATAACGATCGCCAGTCGCTGGCCACCCAGCTGCAGGGGTTGAAAGATCAGCTGCTGAACCAGGCCAACAGCACCGACGGCAACGGCCGCTATATGTTCGGCGGGTATGTGAACGACAAGGCGCCGTTCGTCGACAACGGCGGCACCGTCAGTTACCAGGGCGGCGACAAGACGGTTGAGCAGAAAGTGGACGCTAACCGCACCATGACCATCGGCCATACCGGCAACGCGGTGTTCATGTCGTTGACCAGCAATCCGAAGCCCGAGCCGGACGGCAGCGCGCCGGTCAGCAACGTATTCGAGAGCATCGATATTGCGCTGAACGCGCTGAAAACCCCGCTGCAGGGCGCCGACGAGGCCACCAAGCAGCAGGTGAACGATGCGCTGGCGAAAGCCAACCGCGGTCTGGACAACTCCTACAACAACGTGCTGAGCGTGCGCGCCGAGCTGGGCAGCCAGCTGCAGGAGATGGATCAGTTGGACAGCATCGGTAAAGAGCGTGACATGACCAATCAGATCCAGATGAGCGCGCTGACGGATGCCGACCTGGCCGAGTCTATCTCGTCCTACTTCATGCAGCAGGCGGCGCTGCAGGCGTCGTACAAAACCTTCAGCGATATGCAGGGCATGTCGTTGTTCCAGATGAATCGTTAAGAGCAATACCCCGTTGCCTGACCGCGACGGGTTTCCCTTTAGTGCGCTTAGAAAACGCCTTCTCCGCCCCGCGGGGAGGGAGGCTTCTTGAAACCGGGCGCACTCGTTTGGCGCGTCGCTCGTTCTCCCACTACTGACTGAGTGACGCGCCTTTTTTTCATCAGGGAAGAAATAATACGATTGTCACCCCTGTTTAATGCGCGATGACATTATTGAAATCAGCGGTGGAAAAATCACGATGGATATTATTTCCCTGACGATAAATATCGGTGCTATTTCTTTTTCCTCACCACTTTCCATTTTTCACCGGCGGCCGTTTCGCTGATGGCAACTTTAAATTTGTTGCTTTTCCAGTGGGCCATACCGAATAACCGGCGTGCTTTGCGGTTGCTTTTCGCTTTAATCATGATCTCGCTCCTGTAGTTAGCAAAGGTCGATGCTGCGCCCTGCAGCCGGCAGGCTGCCGGACGCATTTATTCAGGGGGTAAGTTATCTGCCGCGCATTTAACTCTGCGCGGCTGCGTTATTTTATTTTTCTCTAACCAATAAGTTTATATTATCGCCGCGGGCGACTGACGGGGTGCGGGCGATATTTTTTCTACCGGGTCTATTTTAGGTCGGGGTTTTATTTATTCAAGCCGCCGGAGACATTTGGACCTTAATCCGGATAAAAGACGTTTCTCAGGCTTTTGTCCCAAGAAAGCGTTTTTATTGCCATTTTGTCTCAGGCGGAAGAGGGGGAAAGGAAGGGGCCGCAGGGGCTCAGAAGGTCATGCCGCCGATCACCGCCGCCAGTCGATCGAAGATTTCACCGAACAGGTGCTCACAGAACGGCGCCAACATCGGCATCATCATGCCCAGCGTCATGATGCCGAAGGTCATGGTGACCGGGAAACCGATCACGAAGACCGACAGCTGCGGCGTCATGCGGTTGAGCAGGCCGAGCGCCATGTTGAGCGTCAACAGCAGGCAGATCAGCGGCAATGCCAGCATCATGCCGTTGATGAAGATCAGCGAGCCGACCTGAGTCAACACCAGGAAGCCGTTGCCGTTCAGCGGCTGCGTTTGGATCGGCAGGGTATGGAAGCTGTCCGCCAGCAGCGAAATCAGCCACAGATGGCCGTCAAAGCTGAGGAACAGCAACATCGCCAGCAGGTTGAGCAGGCGCGCCAGCACCGGCATGTTCGGGCCGCCGCTGGGATCGAAGAAAGTGGCGAACGACAGTCCCATCTGCATGCCGATCACTTCCCCCGCCAGGCGCACCGCCGCGAAGGCGAACTGCATGGTCAATCCGAGCGCCACGCCGATCAGAATCTGCTGAATCGCCAGCCACAGGCCGGCGGCGGAGAAGATGGGAATATTGCTGGCGGGCAGCGTCGGCGCAATCAGGATGACGATCAGCCCGCCAAGGCCGATTTTGACCTTTTTGCTGATTTGCTTTTCGCTGAATATCGGCGCGGTGCTTATCAGCGCCAGAATGCGCAGCAGCGGCCAAAAGTAGTGGCTGAGCCAGACGGTGAGCTGGGCGCTGTCGAAGGTGAGCACGGTCAGCCGATCAGGGTAGGCAGGTTGCTGAACAGGGTGCGCATGTAGTCCAGCAACAGATTCAACATCCAGGGACCGGCGATGATGATGGTGGCCACCACCGCCAGAATTTTAGGGATGAACGACAGCGTCATTTCGTTGATCTGGGTGGCGGCCTGCAGCAGGCTGACGACCAGGCCGCTGATCAGCGCCGCCAGCAGCAGCGGGGCGGCCAGCGCCAGCGCGACTTTCATCGCCTCGGTGCCGAGCGCCATAACCGATTCAGGTGTCATCTCGCTTTCTCCGGTCAGGGGTTACGAATAGAAGCTCTGCGCCAGCGAGCCGAGCAGCAGCTGCCAGCCATCGACCAGCACGAACAGCATCAGCTTGAACGGCAGCGAGATGGTGGCGGGCGGCACCATCATCATCCCCAGCGCCATCAGCACGCTGGCGACCACCAGGTCGATAATCAGGAACGGAATGAACACCGTAAAGCCGATCTGGAAGGCGGTTTTCAGTTCGCTGGTGACGTAGGCGGGCAGCAGGATGCGCATCGGCACCGCTTCCGGGCCGGCCAGCGGCGGCTGATTGGCCAGCCTGGCGTACAGCGCGAGATCGGTTTCGCGCGTTTGACGCAGCATGAATTCGCGCAGCGGCTGCGCGCCTTTATCCAGCGCGACTTCCAGCCCGATTTTGTCCTGGCTGAACGGCAGATAGGCATCCTGATAAACCTTGTCGAACACCGGCGACATGATGAAGAAGGTCAGGAACAGCGCCAGCCCCAGCATCACCTGGTTCGGCGGCGCCGACGGCGTGCCCAGCGCGTTGCGCAGCAGGCCGAGCACGATGATGATGCGGGTGAAGCTGGTCATCATCAGCAGCATGGCCGGCAGGAAGGTCAGCGAGGTCAACAGCACCAGCGTCTGCACCGGCAGCGACCAGCTCTGGCCGCCGTTGGCCAGCGGCTGGCTGATCAGCCCCGGCAGTTGCGCGAAAGCCGCCGGGCTGATGAACAGCAGGGCGGCAGGGAGCCAAACCGCCGGGCGGCGGACGAGGGTATGAAGAGTCGAGGTCATGCCGATTTTTCCGGGCGTTTCAGAACTTTTTGCATCAGTTGGCGGAAGTCCGCCGGTGTCGCCGCGTCGGCCTCGCCTGCGTCTTTCGGCGGAGCGGGCAGGGTGTGCAGCGGGGTGATCTGCTGGGCGGTGACGCCCAATACCAACAAGGTGTCATCGACTTCCACCACCACCACGCGCTCGCGCTGCCCGACCTGGCAACTGGCGCGCAGGTTAAGCAGTTTGTTGTTGCGCGCCTGCGGGGCGAAACCCAGCCGACGGAACAGCCAACCGGCCAGCAGGATCAGCAGCAGAATGCCGCCGAGCGCGCTGCTGACCTGCATCAACACCGAACCGGCCGGCAGGGCCGGCGCGGCGGGCGGTTGGGTGCTTTGGACGGTAACGGGCGCCGCGGCGGTCATCAGCGGCTCAGTCGACGCATGCGTTCGGATGGGGTGATGATGTCGGTGATGCGCACGCCGAACTTGTCGGCCACCACCACCACTTCACCTTGCGCGATCAGGTAACCGTTGATCAGGATATCCAGCGGTTCGCCGGCCAGGCCGTCCAGCGCCACCACCGAGCCTTGCGACAGGCGCAGCAACTCTTTGATGGTCATCTTGGTGCGCCCCAGTTCCACGGTCAGCTTGACCGGAATATCCAGGATCAGGTCGATATCCTGCAGGCTGCCGAGCGCATCCTGAGCTTCCAGCGACTTGAACACCCCTTCGGTGCTCGCGCCGGATTTCTCTGAAGACTGCTGCTCGTTAAACGCATCAGCCCACAGATCGTCTACGGATTCCTTTCCTTCGCCAGACGGTTGCTTAGGATCACTCATTGGGCTGTTCCTCACTCAGAGCATTCAAAATAGGGTTAATCAAATGTTCAACACGCAGGGCGTATTGCCCGTTTAACGTGCCGTATTGGCTGGTCAGAACCGGTACGCCGTCCACATGGGCGATCAGGCGTTCCGGCTTGTCTATCGGTAATACATCGCCCGGTTGCAGCTTCAGGACTTTCGACAGCCGCATCGGGATATCGACGAAGTTGGCGATCAGCTCCAGTTCGGAGTGCTGCACCTGCTTCACCAGCGTTTCGCGCCAGTGGCTGTCTTCCTGCCGCGAATTTTCCAGCGGCGGGTTGGTCAACAGTTCGCGCAGCGGTTCGATCATCGCGAATGGAATGCAGATGTTGAACTCGCCGGTCAGCGCGCCGATCTCCACCTGGAACGGCGTGGTGACCACGATGTCGTTCGGCGAGGTGGTGATGTTGGTGAACTTCACCTGCATTTCGGCGCGCACGTACTCCACGTCGATCTTGTAGATGGCGCTCCAGGCGTCGCCGTAGGCGTCCAGCGCCAGGCGCAGCATGCGCTTGATCACCCGCTGTTCGGTCGGGGTGAACTCGCGGCCTTCGACCTTGGTCGGGAAGCGGCCGTCGCCGCCGAACAGGTTATCGACGGCGATGAACACCAGGCTCGGCGCGAACACGAACAGGGCAGTGCCGCGCAGCGGATTCAGGTGCACCAGGTTCAGGTTGGTCGGCACCGGCAGGTTGCGGGCGAACTCGTGATACGGCTGAATTTTGATCGGGCCGACGGTAATGTCCGGGCTGCGGCGCAGCAGGTTGAACAACCCCATGCGGAACTGCCGGGCAAAACGTTCGTTGATGATTTCCAGCGCGTGCAGTCGCTCGCGCACCACGCGGCGCTGGGTGTTCGGATCGTAAGGCTTGACCTCGCTCTCTTTGCCGACCACCGCTTCGGGTTCATCACCCGCGCTGTCGCCGTTGAGCAAGGCGTCGATCTCTGCCTGTGAAAGAATGCTATCGCCCATAGTGATTACCGCAGTATGAAGGCGGTGAACAGCACGTCGCTGACCACCTGCTTCGGTTGTCCCTTAACCAGCGGCGGGCTGAGCACGTCCTTAATCTGCGCCACCAGCTGTTGCTTCCCTTGTTCATTGGCCAACTGACTCGCTTCCTGACGGGAAAGCAGCATCAGCAAGCGGCTGCGCACCTCCGGCAGAAAATCGTTCAGCTGACGGCGGGTACTTTCGTCCGGCAGGCGCAGCGTGAGGCCGATATACAGCACGCGATCCGGGTTGTTGTCCGGCGTCACCAGGTTGACGGTAAAGGTGTCGAGCGGCATGAACACCGGCGCGGCCGGCGGTTGCTGTTTGACGGCGGCCGGTTCGGCGCCGTTTTTATGCTGTTGCAGCAGCCACCAGCTGTAGCCCGCGGCGCCACAGGCGACGACGCTGATCAATACCAGCAGGATGACCAGAAGGGGACGTTTCGGTGCTGCCGGAAGGGAGTTCTGAGACATAGCCAAATCTAATTCCTGTTGTTACACCCGCGGCCTGCGTGGCGGCGGGCATAGCGCGCGGCAAAGCCGCACGCATGACATGTAAAGGTATTATCGCGTCTATCGCGGCGTGCAATAGCCTGAATAGACGCGCAAATGGGTGCCAGCTTGGGCGTTTGCAGCGGCTCAGGCGAAAATATCGACGCCGTTGACCGCGCTGGCCATGCGCTGCAACGCCACCGGCGCGCTGACGCCGTCCGCGGCCGCAGCCTCGCCGCCAGCGTGTTCAGCATAGCTGGAACGCCCCTGGCCATTGGAAGCCTGCTGCTGCGCCTGTTGCCATTGCGGGGTGGACTCGCCGCCCACGCTGCTCTGCCCCAGGTTGATGCCGCTCTCGGCCAGCGCGTGACGCAGCTGCGGCATCGCCGCTTCCACCGCCGCACGCACCTGACCGTGGGCGGAGGCAATGTGCAATTGCGCCTGCTGATCGTCCAGTTTCAACGTGATCTGCAAGGCGCCCAGCTCCTGCGGGTGCAGGCGCAGCTCGGCGCTTTGCTGGCCGTTGCGGTGGAACATCAGCACCTGTTGGTTCAACGCCTGCTGCCATTCCGGGCTGCCCAGCTGCGCGTTTAACTGCGGCGTAGGCGGTGCGGTCACCAGCGCGCCGGCCGGGGCGGCCGTTTGCGTGGGGCTGGCGGCGGCCAGGGCGACGGCGTGATTGAGCGTCGTCGGCTGCTGCGTATCGCTCGCCGGCAGCGGTTGAGCGGCACTGGCGCGCTCGCCGCTGGTCGGCTGCGGGAGCGCCGCCGTGGCGCTATCGCCGTCCGGGGCAGGGTTTTTAGCGTTTGTCACCGTCGTGGCGGCTGACGCCGACGAGCGCGCGGCGGTGTTATCACCGGCCGCCGCGATGTTCAGCAGGCCGTTGCCGGGCTGCAGCGCAGTCGCATCGTCAGCGTTTTCCACCGGCAGCGGCCGCTGGCCGTCGGCCGGTTGAGTCTGGGCGACGATCGCGGCCGGCAGCATGGCGTACAGCGCCTGCAGCGTCGCGGCATCCAGCTCTTTGGCCGCGGCGATCGGCGGCTGCGCCGGTTTATCGCCGGCGACGGGCGCATCGGCCTCGGGGCGTTCAGATGAAAGCGCATCGGCTGAGATTGCCGGGTTCTGCAGCAGGCCGCCGCGCTCGCCGAAGGCGGCCAGCAGTTGATTGAGCTGGTTGCGGCTCAGGGCCGGGGCGCGTTCATCGTCCGCGCTCAGCGCGACCGGCGGCTGTTTGCCATCGGCGGCGGGCGCGAAACGCGCGCCGAGCAGCTGGGCGAATGCCGTCGACAGTTGACTCTCATCCAGCGCCGACGTCAGTTCGGCCAGGCCGCCGGCATCGCCGGGTAAGGCCAGGCCGGGCAGGGCGTTCAGATTCATGGGTTGATATTCCTTTGTGCACTGCGTTGAGCGAACTCATCCATCAGTTTTTGATCCCGTTTATTCTCCTGCTGCTGCTCCGCATTTAAGGCGCGGGTATGCAGGGTCTCGAAAGCGTTCAACCGCTGTTGTTTGTCTTGCCATTGCTTCACCGCATGATCCACTTTCTGCCCCCACTGCAGCAGCTGCTGGCGGTGCTGGTCGATGGCCTGTTCCAGCGTGCCGATAAACTGCTGGTAGTTTTGCCAGCGTGAGCTGTCCATGCCGTCGCAGAGCGTATGATTCAGCTTCTGGCGGTATTCGTCCTGATAGTTGAGCAGCATTGACAGCTGTTGCTCCGCCGCCTGCTGCGCCTGCCGAACCTGGCCCAGCTGTTGCGCGGCTTGTTCCACCGCGTCCTGCGCCAGATCGCGCAGGGTAATCAGGGGTGACTGTGATTTCATCGCTCTGCGCCTCTGTGACGTTAAACAATCAACTGCTGCAGCTGTTGACAGGCTTCATCATAGCCGCTGCGTTCAAAGATGCCCTGTTGCAGGTACGCCTCCATCTGCGGGTACAGCGTCATCGCTTTGTCCAGCAACGGATCGCTGCCGGCCGCGTAGGCGCCGACGCTGATCAGATCGCGGTTGCGCTGATAGCTGGCCAGCATCTGTTTGAAGGTGCGAACCCGGCGATAATGCTCCTCGTCGATCAGCGACGTCATGGCGCGGCTGATTGACGCTTCGATGTCGATAGCCGGGTAGTGGCCGGCCTCCGCCAGGCGTCGGGACAGCACCACGTGGCCATCGAGGATGGCGCGCGCCGAGTCGGCGATCGGGTCTTGCTGATCGTCCCCCTCGGTCAACACGGTGTAGAAGGCGGTGATGGAACCGCCGCCGCTGATGCCGTTGCCTGCGCGTTCCACCAGCGCAGGCAGCTTGGCGAAGACCGAAGGCGGATAACCTTTGGTCGCCGGCGGTTCGCCGATAGCCAGGGCTATCTCACGCTGCGCCATGGCGTAGCGGGTGAGGGAATCCATGATCAGCAACACGTGCTGCCCGCGATCGCGGAAATCCTCGGCGATGCGGGTGGCGTAGGCCGCCCCCTGCATGCGCAGCAGCGGCGACACGTCCGCCGGCGCGGCGATCACCACCGAGCGCGCCCGGCCTTCGGCGCCGAGAATGTTCTCGATAAAGTCTTTGACCTCGCGGCCACGCTCGCCGATCAGGCCAACGACGATCACATCCGCCTGGGTATAACGGGCCATCATGCCGAGCAGCACGCTCTTGCCGACGCCGGAACCGGCGAACAGGCCCATGCGCTGGCCGCGACCGACGGTCAGCAGACCGTTGATGGTGCGCACTCCCACGTCCAGCACCTGCTCGATCGGCGTGCGCTGCAACGGGTTGAACGGCGCGGTGATCAGCGGCGCGCGGTAACCGGTTTCCGGCGACGGCAGACCGTCGAGCGGTTTGGCGCTGCCGTCCAGCACGCGCCCCAGCAGCGCCGGGCCGAGCGGCAACTGCTTGCCGGCGCTTTGGCCTTCCGGCGCGATGCGGGCGTAAACCCGCGCGCCCGGCACGATGCCTTCCACTTCTTCCAGCGGCATCAGGAACAGCCGCTGGCCGTTGAAGCCGACCACTTCGCTTTCCACTTCCTGCACTTCACCGGCGTCGTGCCGTTCGATGAGGCAGGTCGCCCCGAGCGGCAGCTGCAGCCCGGTGGCCTCCAGCACCAGCCCGGTGGCGCGGGTCAGGCGGCCGTAGCGGCGCACCGTCGGCGCGCGGGCGATACGTTTTTCCAACGTATCCAGAGAGCTCAGCCAGCGGCCGAGACGCGCGGTCATCAGACTTCTCCCGGTGCCGCCAGGCGACACAGTTCATGCCAGCGCGTCGCCAGGCTGGCGTCGAGATCGCCTTCTTCGGCGCTGACCTTGCAGCCGCCCGGGTGCAGTTCGCCGTCCGCCAGCAGGCGCCAGCCGTGCAGGCTGAGGGTAACCCCCAGTTGCTGCTCGACGCGGGGGTAGTCGTCCGGGTGGACCCGCAGCTGCGGTTTGCCGTTGAACATCGGCTCCTGCTGGATCAGCTGTTGGATTTGCGCGAGCAGGGCGGTGCCGTCGCACACCGGCGGCTGGCCCAGCACCTGTTTGGCGGCGGTCAACGCCAGCTGCATCAACCGGGAAGCGATCACGCTGTCGAGCGCGTCCAACGTGTGCTGGAATTCGGTGACCAACTGCTGCCAGTGGGCGGTCAGCGGCTGTTGCTGCTGCTGCGCTTCCAGCAGCCCTTGCTGACGGCCTTCTTCCAGACCGGACTGAAAGCCGGCCTCATAGCCTTTTTGCTGGCCGTCGGCATAGCCCAATTGCTGGCCCTGTTGCTCGGCCTGCAGCCGCAGCGTCGCCAACTGCTGTTGCAATTCGGCCTGCGCGTCCGGCGACGGATCGCTGTGTTCGAGATCCGGCAGCGGCGGCAGTTCGAACGCCGGTTTCTGTTCGCCCAAATCGTTGAGCGACCAGGGCTGCCAGGGCAGGGTGTTAATGCGATCAGACATAGGTGTCCTCGCCGCCGCCGATGATCATTTCGCCGGTTTCCGCCAGGCGTCTCACCACCAACAGGATGGCTTTCTGCTCGTTCTCCACCTGCGACATGCGCACCGGGCCACGGTTGGCCAGATCGTCGCGCAGGATGTCGGCGGCGCGTTGCGACATGTTCTTGAGGAACTTCTCGCGCAGCGGCTGTTCGGCGCCTTTCAGCGCGATCAGCAGCGACTCGCCTTCCACTTCTTGCAGCAGGCGCTGGATGCTGCGATCGTCGACTTCCACCAGGTTTTCGAACAGGAACATCTCGTCGATGATCTTCTGCGCCAGCTCGCCGTCGTATTCGCGCATCGCGTCGATGACCGCTTCTTCCTGCTGGGTTTTCATCAGGTTGATGATCTCGGCGGCGGTGCGCACCCCGCCCATTTTGCTGCGTTTGAGGTTCTGACCGTCGAGCAGGTTGTTCAGCACCTCGGTCAGCTCCGCCAACGCCGCCGGCTGCACGCCGCCGAAGGTGGCGATACGCAGCATCACGTCGTTGCGCAGGCGTTCGTCGAACAGGGCCAGAATATCCGCCGCCTGGCCGCGTTTGAGGTGCACCAGAATGGTGGCGATGATCTGCGGGTGTTCGTCGCGGATCAGGTCGGCGGCGCTCTGCGGCTCCATAAAGTTGAGCGTTTCCATGCCGGTGGTGGTCTCGCGCGATTCGAGAATGTCTTCCAACAGGCTGGCGGCGCGCTCTTCGCCCAGCGCCTTGACCAGCACCGAACGCAGATAGTCGCTGGCGTTGACGCTCAGCGCCGCGTATTGCTCGGCGTCGTCTTCAAACTCGGTCAGTATTTCGCCGAGCTGTTTGTGCGACACCTGGCTCATGCCGGCCATGGTGCCGCTCAGCAGCTGTACTTCGCGCGAGGAGAGGTGCTTGAACACCTCCGCCGCGCGATCTTCACCCAGCGTCATCAGCAAGATGGCGCTTTTGTCGGTTCCGGTCAGGCTCATATCTCGTTACTCATCCATTGGCGGATTACCAGAGCGACCACGCGCGGGTCTTTGTCAGCCAGATCGCGGATCCGCTGGCTCTGGACTTCTGCGCTGACGCGCTGCTGCGATTTACGACGCTGCGCCAGCTCCTCGTTGCTCGGTTTGCTGCTATCGACCGCTTTGGCGGCAGGCGCGTTGGCGGCGGCGATGGCGGCCTGTTGCGCCGCCTGGCGCTGTTGCAGCTGCGGCCGCACCAGTTTGCGCCACAGCAGCCAGGCAACCAGCAGCACCAGCAGATAGCGGCCCGCGTCGATCAGGCGATCGATAAACGACTGGCTTTGCCAGAACGGCAGTTCGCCACCGGTCACCTGAGCGTCGGTAAACGGCGTGTTGACCACGTTCAGGGTATCGCCACGGCTACTGGAGTAGCCCATCGCTTCACGCACCAGCGCTTCGATCTGCGCCAGCTGTTCTTTGCTCATCGGCTGCGGTTTGCCGTCTTTATCCGCGCCGAGGTAGTTGACCACCACGGCGACCGACAGACGCTGCACGGTGCCGGCTTTTTGCTGGGTATGGCGGATAGTGCGATCGAGCTCGTAGTTGGTGGTCGCGTCGCGACGGGTATTTTGCGGCACGCCGCTGGCCGCCGCGCTGCGGGTGGTCGCGGCGTTTTGCGCGGTGGCGTTGGCGTTATTGCCCGCCGCCGGCTTGGCGGTTTCAATCGGCGCCGTAGGCGGAGCGCTCGGTTGGTTGGACAGTGCGCCCGGCACACCGCCGACCTGCGGCCCGCCGATCTGCTCGCTCAGGCTGGTTTGCTGTGAGCGGATGGCGGCTTTATCCGGCTGTTGGTTAGGTTGGTACTGTTCATCGGTTTGTTCGCGCGTGGCGAAGTCGATCTGCGCCGTGACCTGCGCACGCACGTTGGCGCTGCCGACCACCGGGGCGAGGATCGCTTCGATGCGGCGCTGGAAGCCGTTTTCGACTTCGTTGGCGTATTTCAGCTGCGAAGCATTGAGATCGCGCCCGGTGCCGTCGGACTGGGTCAGCAGGCGGCCGGCCTGATCGACCACGGTCACGTTGCCCGGCGGCAGACCGGCGACGCTGCTCGACACCATATAAACGATGGCGTTGATCTGGCCGTCGTCCAGCGCACGGCCGGGTTGCAGGGTCAGCGTTACCGAGGCGGAAGGGGATTTTTGTTCGCGCACGAACAGCGAAGGTTTAGGCAGCGCCAGGTGAACGCGGGCGTTTTGCACCGGCCCCAGCGACTCGATAGTGCGCGACAGCTCGCCCTCGAGGGCGCGCTGATAGTTAATCTGCTCGCTGAACTGGCTGATGCCGAATTTTTCCTGATCCAACAGTTCGAAGCCGACGGCGCCGCCTTTCGGCAGCCCCTGCTGCGCGAGGCGCAAACGGGTTTCATGCACCTTTTCCGCCGGGATCAGCAGCGCTGCGCCATTCTCGGCGAAGCGATAAGGAATATTCATCTGCGTCAGCTGGGTGACGATGGCGCCACCGTCGCGGTCGTTCAGATTGCTGTACAGCACGCGGTAGTCGGGGCTTTTCACCCACAACAGCAGTGCGACGACGATCGCGATCGCGGCGGAAGCGGCGACCAGCAACGGAATTTTCGGGTTGGCGCGCAGACGGTTCCAGATGGCCTGCAGGCCGTTGTCGCGGCTTTCGCCGGCGGTTATCGAAGCACTCATTTTAGGTCTCGTCCTTCAATGGCGCTCACGATCCCGTACGGGCCGCTGAGCAGCTCCCTGCCAGGCTGATGAACGGTATGGTTAGCGTTGTGTGACAAAACAGACTCCCTGATACACATATCTTCTAAATAGCGGCGCTCCCATTTCTGGGCAGGCCATTATTCGCCTTATCAGACAATTCCGATTGCCCGATAAGCCGGGTTTTTTGCAGTTAATTAACCGCTTTAGGTCCGAAAACGCTGTGCTAGGGTGTGCATCATTGGAGAAGTACAGGGTGAAAACGTCACCCGGCGAGACGAGAGGATTGAGGACCAGATGGCGATTCAGGGCATTGAAGGGGTACTGCAGCAGATGCAGACCATGGCGGTTCAGGCCGGCAAGATGGGGCAAAATGCGGCGCCGCAGGGCGTCAGCTTCGCCAGCGAACTGACCGCGGCGCTCGGCAAGATCAGCGACACCCAGCAGACGGCGCGCAAACAGGCGCAGGACTTTGAGCTGGGCGTGCCGGGCATCAGCCTGAATGATGTGATGGTCGATCTGCAGAAATCGTCGGTGTCTTTGCAACTGGGCGTCCAGGTGCGCAACAAGCTGGTGGCGGCCTACCAGGACATCATGAATATGCCGGTGTGATGAACGTACCGTCCATTTTTCAGTGAAATTTGGCTCGGCGCTGTTAGCCTATGGCGATGGTTATAGGAGGGATAGGATAATGTGTAAATTGCTGTGCCTTGCTCTGGCCATGATGGCGTTGTCTGGATGCGCCGGCCAGAATGATGATTATTCATCGGCGCAAAAAATGGCGCCTCATCAGGATGCCGGCAAAGAGTGGAAGGCGTTTGTCGCGCCGCTGTCGGTGAAGACACAGTCGCCCGGCGAGCGTGAATTGAAACGCGCCGCCCGGCAATACTGAAGCCGTGACGCCAGTCGATGGACAAAAAAAGCCAGCTATCGAAATAGCTGGCTGAAGGTGCGATAAAACATTTATGTGATGTAGGAGCGCCGACGCACGTTCGAGGTGCGTCAACGCGAACATCATATTTGTTATGTTATAACAAATCAATGCTGCCGTGCGTTTGCCTCAGCCCGCTAACGCCACGATGCGCTGGTGGGCGCTTGCCAGCCCCTGGTCGCGGCCGTGCGGTTTCATGTCCAGCCCTTCGGCATAGATGAATTGCACGTCGCCGATCCCCATCAGCCCCAGCACTGAGCGCAGGTAGGGCGTTACGGCGTCGGTCGGATGCCCGGCGTGCATGCCGCCGCGTGAACTGAAGACCACCGCATTGACGCCTTCCACCAGCCCCACCGGGTAGGTGGCGGTATAGTTGAAGGTCATCCGGGCGCGGGCCACCAGATCGAACCAGTTTTTCAGCTGAGTCGGCACGTTGAGGTTGTACATCGGCGCCCCGATCAGCAACAGGTCGCTCTCTTTCAGTTCGGCAATCAGTTGATCGGAGAGCGCCACCGTGGCTTTGGCGCGCGGGCTGACATTTTCCGCACCACGCAGCGCGCTGAACAGCTCGCCGTCCAACACCGGCAGATCCAGCGCCGTCAGATCGTGTTCGACGATCCGATCGTTGTATCCTTTCGCTTTGCGCGCCGCCAGATAGCGGTCAATCAGGTTATTGGTCTGCGAGTCATTTCCCATAATGCTGGATTTGAGAGCCAGTATTTTTTTCATGCTGCTGTCCTCTGACGGTAATCTGTGGTTTTCACCGGGGACTCCGGAATGACTGCAGATTATCATTGCTTAATGTTCACCAGTGGTGATAGGTTTTCACCTAATTGATTCCATATTGGCAACATTAAGATGAAAAGCGATCTGAGTGCGCTGCCGGCCTTTGTTGCCGTAGCGGAAGGCGGCAGTTTCGCCGCCGCCGCAGAGAAACTGCATCTGACGCGTTCTGCGGTCAGCAAAATTGTGTCGCGTCTGGAGGCGCGGCTGGGCGTGATGCTGTTTATGCGCACGACGCGCAGCCTGAGCCTGACGGACGAAGGCGCGCTGTACTATGAACACTGTCGACAGGCATTGGCGAACGTTCAGGCGGCGGAAAATCAGCTCGACAGCGGCAAGATGCAGGTCAGCGGCCGGCTCAGAGTCTCGGTGCCGGTGCTGTTCGGCCACCTGTGCATTGCGCCCTTGTTGACGGCGCTGGCGAATGAGCATCCGTTACTGACGCTGGAAATCTCATTCAGCGACCGCAGGATCGATCTCGTCGATGAGGGATTCGATCTGGCGGTGCGCATCGGCGAACTGGCGGACAGCGGCAGTTTGGTTGCCCGACGTTTGGGCGAACACGGCATGCTCCTGTGCGCGTCGCCCGACTACGTGCGGCGCTGCGGCGAGCCGAGCACGGTGGAAGCGTTAAGCCGGCATCAGGCGGTGGGGTATCTGCACGCCGGCGCCGTGCTGCCGTGGCAGCTGCGTGGCGAAAACGGTGAGCTGCAATCGTTCAGCCCCCCGGCCAAGATGATGATGGATGATATGCAGGGGATCGTCGATGCGATATCCGCCGGCGCCGCGCCGGCATTGCCTGGCTGCCGGAGTGGCTGGTGCGCGAGCGGCTGATGGCGGGGACGTTGGTGGAGATCATGCGCGGTGAGTCCAACCTTAGTTTCCCGGTCAACGTGGTGTGGCCCTATATGCCTTACCAGCCGCTCAAGGTGCGGCTGGCGGTGGACAAACTGGTGGCTGAGCTGCCGATCAGGCTGACGCGAACCGCGATAACCTGAAATTTGCATGTATCGGCAAACATTAACGACAGGCGGACGTTGGATTTACTTGCTGTGCGGCGAACTCAGCGCCGCAGGCTGTGTTTTCCCCGTTAATAAACAACAGAATATGAGCACCCAGATGAACCCGCAAGAGTAGTCGGGGTTGGCAGCACAAGAGCCTAAAAATGCCGAGAAAAGCATGAATTTAAGCACTGAATGGGCCTCGCTGCCGATAATGTTTCTTTGGGAGCGAATAATCTTGGATATGATAAAACCGACTAATAGGAACGACCCTATTACCCCAAAGTTAGCAATGAGAGAAAGCGCGAGAGATGAGATTCGCACGCTGCCGATGCCAGCTCCCAGCCCAAATGTATTGTACATAATTTCAAGAGCATTGTAGTTGGAGGCAGAACGGACGAGGTTAGAGACCGTTTGCGCTTTTTTATCTGCATACGCTGTTATTTTATCCAGGAATAAAATAAAAGTGAGCTTTGAAACAATGATGAGTGAAATTGAAAATAGAACTTTCTTTACCAGATTGAAACGCGGGCTGAAAATGAATGTGCCACACAGTGATGTAAGTAGGGTGAAATAACCTGATGTAGAGCCATTTTTAATCAGGAAAAGCATCATTAAGATAGAGAGCAGTTTCAATCGGAATCCCTTGGCCATCAAGAGAGGGACTATCGTTGCGCCGATGAAAATACCGGCGAATGAAGGCTCACCAAAGGTGCCGCTCAGTCTGGAGTCGAAAATAGCATTGGCATTATGCATACTATTATACATTATAACCTGTATAGCATGCGCGACCGGTCTGGCCAGAAGCCAGACTAAGCAGTAAG
This sequence comes from Serratia sp. EWG9, assembly GCF_019913725.1. Taxonomy (NCBI): domain Bacteria; kingdom Pseudomonadati; phylum Pseudomonadota; class Gammaproteobacteria; order Enterobacterales; family Yersiniaceae; genus Serratia; species Serratia sp. EWG9. The sequence continues at coordinate 85,259 of NZ_JADNRO010000007.1, read as the reverse complement.
CGGAGAAGACCAGCGTAGTGAAAATGATGACTCTTAGTGCATACTCTGCCGTTATTTCATGGCGTTTTACATAAATAACATACAACGTCAATAGGTTTAGAGTAATCAGCGCCAGTTGTTTAACATTGTTGTTCCCCCATATAAGCGAGAAGCCTTTATTTGCATAGTTAGCTTCAAAGCTATAAGCAGAGGAGTAGACTCTCATTCCCTCAAATAGATGGGTGAAGGCATAAGTAGTGAACCAAAATAGTATAATCAACGCCAAGGATTGAATAAAGACCCTGTGCTTGATGTTCAACACGGACTCACTGTCCTTGGAGGTGAAAATAAACCTTATAATCAACACTAGTTCAATGAAATAAAATACAGGCAGGCTATTATTCCCTGTATTGATAATAGCGCTTGATTGAAATATTGAAGCCAGTATCAGCAGGGCAAAAATAGTTCTGTGGTGTAGGAAAAAAGTGGCGAAAGCAAGAGCCAGCCAAACAAAACTTAATATGTTCACATTATATTCCCTAAATTACTTATCCTGTGTACCATCACCTGGCTTAAGATTTAATTAGTTATAAAAAGCAGGGAGGCGCGCGATATCTTACTTCACCAGGCTGGAAAAATCCATCATTAATAACAACATATTCATAGGGTTATAGAGTATGTTAAGTAGTCTGCGAATGATTGGATAGGTTCGCTAATGATTTTGGCCGATGGGGCTCGCCAGAAAGACCATGAAATAGGGAGGCGTGTTCTGATGATGTGAGCGCAGAAAGAGTACTGATGAGTGATTGATTAGATTTTCTAATTAAAGTTCGCCAAGAGCAAGTGACCATTGTAATGATTCATAAAGAAGCCACATAAGGCATGTTGTGAGAATCAATGTTTCTGCCACAGACTTTAATTTTTCGATGAAGGTGCTTTTTCGTCGCATTTTAGGTTCGCTTTTATGTTGCCCATTTGTATGAAGTGGCAGTATAGCAGGCGCATTTTAGGGGCTCGTTAAAATAAGAAATTCCTTAATAATGTGATGGTAAATTGAGCAGTGGTTTGGGGGCATCAATAAGTAGGCTCCGGCGGAACCGAACATCCTGGAAAGGTGCCCGCGTCGCTGTCGGGACGCTGAGGGGGAATTTATCGGTGAGAAGGAATTATACAGACTCTCCCGTTCCCCCCTGCCTCTCCTGGTTGATCTGGGTGAGACAATAATTGATTAACCGGCCCCATAAGTCTATTCGATGGCCGGTTCCATAATCCTTTGGTGGCCGCGAATGGCGGTAGGCGCGAAACCGAAGCGTTTGCGAAAACGTTCGGCGAAACGCGACGCGCTTTCATAACCCACATGCTGCGCGATGGCGGAAATCGGCCAGTCGGTCGATTGCAGCAGGGCCAGCGCGCTGCTCATCCGGACGTCGATCATCAGGTTGCGCAACGCGGTGTTTTCCATCGACAGTTTGCGGCGCAACATCACTTCACTCATCGACAGGCTCTCCGCGACTTTGGCCGCCGTCCAAATGCTGTGCGGATCGGTCGCCAGGCAGCGACGCACCCGCTGCGTCAGATCCTTGGCTTCGTTGTGAATAAAGCGAATGCCGAATTGGGCCAGCCACAGCAGAATTTCCAGCATTTTGTGCCGCACGATGATGGTGGGAAAGCGTTGCCGCAGCGTCAGCGCCAGGCCGGTGGTTTCAAAACTGTGCTTTAGGGCGCAGGGCAGATTGCGCAGCGCCAGGACGGCATCGAACGGCATCGCCGCCGGCGTTTCCTCGGCCGGAGGTTGGACGGTGAGCAACAGGGGATCGCAGGTCAGCAGTTGGCAACTGAATACGCCGTCTTCGGACGGGCCGTTAATAATGTCCACCGTTTGCCCGCCGTCGATAATCAACAGCTCGCCGGGATGAGCGACCACTTCGTGTTGTTGCCAGCGTACGCGCTTATGGCCTTGTTGTATCAGATACAGATGTGGTTGCTCAAAATAGACTGAAGGGAATAATAATTCAGTATACTGAATGATGTGCGCTGAGGCGCCAATTCCAGGACAGAGATTAATTGTACGTTCCATCGATATTCATTTCGCAGCCATTATCTGGGAATATCTTTACGCTTTGATCCGCGCTGGAGCAACATTTTTCCATGGGCCGTGAAACACAGCGGCGAGTTTTATCTATCAAAAATCAATTTCCTGATGAACAGAAAACGTCCGTGTCGGGATGATGTTTATCCATTAAAGTGAGAGCCAGGCTCGAAGTGCGCATTTTACCAATTACCCATAAACTGAATAATTCAAATGCCATAGATTAATATCCTAACGTAACCCGAGGGTAATAGCGCATAGTGCTATTTAATCCATTTTCGTCAGTATTGTCGATCTTATCGGACCTGTGGCTCTCCCAGCAGCAGCGCGCGGTCATGAAACTGGCCGTAGGTGTTGTTGACCACGTTTTGGCGCGTTGACTGTTCAATAAGCGTTTTCAGCTCATCCATCCGTTGCTGCAACAGACGTTTGAGCTCGGTTTCGTTGTCGAGGATCTGTTGCAGCTTATTGCGCAACATCTCCTGCAACGCCATGGACGGGCCGGCTTGCCCGGTAAAGGCGGCGGTTTTTTCCACCGCCGTCACGTAGGCGAATTCAAGCTCGACGAGCTCTTCCCAGCGCCCGGTTTGCGCCAGCGCGATCATCTGGCTGCTCAGGGTGTAAATTTGTTGATAAGCGGCTAACAGCTGCTGTTGACGTTCCATTACACGGCGTCCTGCGAAGGTTGGTAGTTGGGGCCGATCTGGCGCCAGGCGTCGGCGATGTTTTCCAGCAGTTTGACCACCTCGGCAATCGCCGCTTCGTCGTTGTGCAGATTGGCCTGCATCAGGCGACGCTTCATATAGTCGTATAACGCCGCCAGGTTTTCGGCGATCTCGCCGCCCTGCTGAGGATCGAGGCCGCTTTTCAGGCCGTTGTCGATGATGTTGATGGCTTTGGAGAGCGCCATGCCTTTGCCGGCGATATCGCCCTGGTTCATCAGGATGCGTGCGCGAAGCAGGGCGCTGAGCGCCCCGTCGAACAACATCACGATTAACTGGTGCGGGCTGGCGCTCATGGCGCCGCTTTCCAGACTGACCTGTGCATAGGCCTGAGTGCCGCTACGGTTATACATGCTGTTTTCTTTGCCTTGTTAAAGGGTTACTTGAACTGTTGAGCCAAATAGTTACTGGTGCCGTTCATTTTCGACATCATGGTATCCAGCTGAACGAACTGTTGTTTATAACGATCGATGGTGTTTTGAATGCTGGCCGTGACCGTGGTGATCTGGCTGTTCAGGCGATCGAGGTTAGTGTTGATGCTTTTGGTCGAGTTCTCGATGATGCCGCCGGATTTGATGTAGTTCTGGATCTCGTTGTGGATCTCGGTGGCCATGCCGGTGTCTTTGCCGTTACCGACGAAGAAGTTGCTGACCTGATCCGGCTTCTCATCCATCGCTTTCTTCAGCTTGGCGCTGTCGATTTCCAACTTGCCGGTTTTGGTGTTGGTGGAAATGCCGAGGTTGCCCAGGCCTTTCAACTCCGGGTTGTCCTGGGCGGCGCTCAGCGCGCTTTTGATCGACGACTGAATGCCGCGCAGGGTGTTGTCGCCCAGCAGCGGGCCGTTGGTTGGGTTTGGCGCTTCGCCGGTTTTCACCGGGGTGAACTTGGACAGCGAGTTGAAGGTGTCCAGCAGCGAGTTATAGCTGTCGACCCACTCTTTGATCTTGTCGGTGGTGCCGGCGGTGTTGGTGCTGATCACCAGGTGTTGCGGTTCATCGGTTTTGGTTTTGGTTTTCAGATCGATGGTGACGCCCTGCAGGGCATCGCTGATCGAGTTGGTGCTGCGTTTGATGGCCGTGCCGTTCACCATCAGCTCCGCGTCCTGCGGCGCGACCGTCTGCTTCATGGCGGTGGTGGTGCCGCGGGTGGCGTTGTAGTTCAGGATATCGCCCAGTTTGTCGTCATTGTCGACCTGGAGGGAGATCTTGTTGTTTTCGCCGGTGGTGGAAGAGCTGATCGCCAGCTGGTAGTCGTTGTCGCCGACGCGCATGATGCTGGCGGTGACGCCGGCCTTGGCGCCGTTGATGGCGTCGCGCATCTCAACCAGCGAGGTTTGATCGTCGCTCAGCGGGATTTTGGTGGCTTTCGGCGGGTTGCCGGCGGTGATGGTCAGGGAACGGTCGGTGGCGCCTTCGGTGCCTAACTTGGCGCCCTGGTCGCTGACTTTCGCCTGAGTGGTCAGGGTTTGCGCCTGCGCCAGGTTCTTCACTTCCACCACATAGTTGCCCGGCACCGCCTTGGCGTTGGTGGTGATCTTGAAGGCGTCGTGTTCGGTGGCGGTGGTGGCCTTGAAGAAGTCCTCTTTCGCCATCTCTTTGCTGAGGTTGTCGAATTTTTCCAACGCGCCCTTCAGCGTGCCGTAACCGGTCAACTGGGCTTTATAGCTGGATTGTTTGGTGGTGTAAGGGGTCAGGCGCTGTTGTTCCGCTTTGGTCAGCTTGTCCAGCAGGCCATTGAGGTCGAGTCCTGAGCCGAGACCTAATGAACTGATCGTTGCCATGGGTAATTCTCCTTGATTATGACTTTATTCGCTTTACGCGTTATCGGCCCAGTGATGAAAAAGTTTACCGAAAAAAACAAAAAACCGATGGCGCAATAGAAGAGGGAAAAACCGCGTTATTTCCGCCATTGCGGCGGACGCAAAAAAAATTAAAAAAATTCTAAAGGTTGTTAGGGGAGGGCCGATACCTGAGGGGACGGTGGTTGACGCCGTGGGCAAACAAGCCCGAACCTTTTAACTGTGTTGCGAAGAACGCAACTGACTCGTAAGGAAAGCAAACAATGGCACAAGTAATCAACACTAACAGCCTGTCTCTGATGGCGCAGAACAACCTGAACAAATCTCAGTCTTCTCTGGGCACTGCGATTGAGCGTCTGTCTTCCGGTCTGCGTATCAACAGCGCGAAAGACGATGCTGCGGGTCAGGCGATCTCCAACCGTTTCACCGCTAACATCAAAGGCCTGACTCAGGCTTCCCGTAACGCCAACGACGGTATCTCTCTGGCGCAGACCACTGAAGGCGCACTGAACGAAGTTAACGACAACCTGCAGAACATCCGTCGTCTGACCGTACAGGCGCAGAACGGTTCTAACTCCACCAGCGACCTGAAATCCATCCAGGACGAAATCACTCAGCGCATGTCGGAAATCAACCGTATCTCCGAGCAGACTGACTTCAACGGCGTGAAAGTGCTGAGCAGCGATCAGAAACTGACCATTCAGGTTGGCGCTAACGACGGTGAAACCATCGATATCGACCTGCAGAAGATCGATTCTGGCAAACTGGGTCTGACTGGTTTCGATGTAACTGAAAAAGGCACCAAAATTGGCTCTGCAGTTGCCGATAAAGCCATGGTTAAAGATGACACCGGTAAAGATGTTGCTTTCGACCTGGCTGAATCTTCCAAAGCTGGTGGCGCTTTAGAGAAAGCGACTCTGGTTTCCGGTAAAGACAAAGACGGTAAAGAAGGTTACTACATTCAGACTACTGATGCAGCGACTGGCGCAAAAACCTACGCCACTGCGAAAATCGACGACAAAGGCGTTGTAACCAAGGGTACTGACGTTACTGACGTTAAAGATCCACTGGCTACCCTGGACAAAGCGCTGGCACAGGTTGACGGCCTGCGTTCTTCCCTGGGTGCGGTACAGAACCGTTTCGATTCTGTTATCAACAACCTGAACAGCACCGTGAACAACCTGTCCGCTTCTCAGTCCCGTATTCAGGATGCTGACTACGCGACCGAAGTGTCCAACATGAGCCGTGCCAATATCCTGCAACAGGCTGGCACCTCTGTTCTGGCACAGGCTAACCAGTCAACTCAGAACGTTCTGTCCCTGCTGCGTTAATCGTCTCTCCCGATTAACTGTCGCAAAGAAACCCCGCTTCGGCGGGGTTTTTTTATGCTCGCGCACCGCGCGGTTATTACATGGCGCAAATAAAGCCCGTTTTGTGCGACTGTTCAGCCGATTGGCATTTCGCCCCCTACGCATAATAGCGCTGACTCTCTTATCCGCAGGTTTAAGACATAGTGAGCGATCTGTATACCGCCGAAGGCGTGATGGACAAAAATTCTCTCTGGCTGCGCTACGTCCCATTAGTGCGCCACGAGGCGCTGCGCCTGCAGGTCAGGTTGCCCGCCAGCGTGGAGCTTGACGACTTGCTGCAGGCCGGGGGAATCGGGTTATTGAACGCCGTTGAGCGTTATGACGCCCTACAGGGAACCGCCTTTACCACCTATGCGGTGCAGCGCATTCGCGGCGCGATGCTCGACGAGCTGCGCAGCCGCGACTGGGTGCCGCGCAGCGTGCGGCGCCACGCGCGCGAGGTCGCGCAGGTGATGCGGCAACTGGAACAGCGTTATGGCCGGCCGGCGAGCGAGACGGAAGTGGCGCAGACGCTGAATATCTCGCTGGATGAGTACCGTCAAATTCTGTTGGACACCAATAACAGCCAGCTTTTCTCTTACGACGAATGGCGCGAGGAGCATGGCGAAAACGCGGAACCGATGCTGGAAGGGCATGAAGAGGCCAACCCGCTGCATCACCTGTTGGAAGGCAGCCTGCGCCAGCGAGTGATCGACGCCATCGAGGCGTTGCCGGAGCGCGAAAAAATGGTGCTGACGCTGTATTACCAGGAAGAGTTGAATCTCAAAGAGATCGGCGCCGTGCTGGACGTCGGGGAATCCCGCGTCAGTCAACTGCACAGTCAGGCGATCAAACGGCTGCGTGCGCGGCTGGCGAACGATACCTGACGGCGGGCTGCCGCCCCCTCAACTCGATGACTCATGCGACAATCGGACTGCCCCTTATGCCAGGAATACTGTTGAAGAAACGGCCGCTTAGCCGTTACCTGAAAGATTACAAGCACAGCCAGACCCATTGCTCCCAGTGCGGTAAATTGTTGGACCGCATGGCGCTGGTGTTTCGCGGCAAGATAATCAATAAAGAAGCCATCGCGCGCATGGATCAGCCGATCGACGATGCGGTCTGGCAAAACGTGCAGCATGAGCTGACCGCACTGTGCCGCTTTTGCAGCGAGATTTCCTGCAACAGCCACCCGAGCTATTTCGACATCATGGCGTTCAAGCAGTATCTGTTCGAACAGACCGAGATGAGCCACAGCACCATTCGCGAGTACGTGGTGCGGCTGCGCCGGCTGGACGAAATGCTGGTGGCGCGTAATTACCCGGCGGACAAGTTCGCCAACTGCGCCAGCCATCAGCGCATTATCGACGATCTGCCTACCGCAGCGCACAACAACTACCGCATTGCGCTGCGCAAATACGATCAGTATCTCGCCTGGCAGCGCAGCTACTGAGATTTTCCCCGGCCGCTGGGCCGGGGTCTGCGGATCCCCCCGTGATAAAGGATGATTATTCAGTTCACATCTGCTAAATCTATCGGTTATCAGATGTTGATACTCGATTCCCTGGGGGGAAGTAGTGAACCTGCAACAACAACTGGCGCAATTTCCGCGTCTGGATCTGGTTGGCGTCGCCACGCCGCTGGAAAAACTGTCCCGTCTCTCCGATTATCTCGGCCGTGAAATCTACCTTAAACGTGACGATGTCACCCCTATGGCCCTGGGCGGCAACAAGCTGAGAAAGCTTGAGTTTCTGGCTGCCGATGCGCTGAGGCAAGGCGCCGATACGCTGGTTACCGCCGGCGCCATTCAATCCAATCACGTGCGCCAGACGGCGGCGGTGGCGGCGAAACTGGGCCTGCACTGTGTCGCGCTGCTGGAAAACCCTATCGATACCCGCGCGGAAAACTACCTGACCAACGGCAACCGCCTGTTGCTCGGCTTGTTCAACGCCGAAGTGGTGATGTGCGAAGCGCTGCACGATCCGCAGCAGCAGCTGGCGGAGCTGGCGACGCGCCTCGAGGCGCAGGGCTTCCGGCCTTACGTGGTGCCGGTGGGCGGCTCCAATGCGCTGGGCGCGCTGGGATACGTGCAGTGCGCATTGGAAATCGCCGAACAGAGCCAACGCAGCAACGTGGCGTTCAGTTCGGTGGTGGTGGCGTCCGGCAGCGCAGGCACACACGCCGGGCTGGCGGTGGGGCTGCAACAGCTGCTGCCCGAAACCGAGTTGATCGGCGTGACGGTCTCGCGCACCGTGATCGATCAGTTGCCGAAGGTGGAACAAATCCAGAAAGCCCTGGCCTGTTCGCTGAATATCGACGAACTGGCGCCGATCGCGCTGTGGGACGATTACTTCGCGCCGCAGTACGGCATGCCGAATGAAGAAGGCATGGCGGCGGTGCAGCTGCTGGCGCAGCAAGAGGGGGTATTGCTGGATCCGGTATATACCGGCAAAGCGATGGCCGGTTTGATCGACGGCATCGCCCAGCGGCGTTTCCGCGACGAAGGGCCCATCCTGTTCGTTCACACCGGCGGTGCGCCGGCGCTGTTCGCCTACCATCCGCAGGTGTAAATGCCGCTTGTTATTCCATTTTGAACTATATTTATAAAGTTATATTCCTTTATGCGGGCGGTCGCACTGTTAAAGTGCTGATATCAAAAAAGATAAATAACACACAGGGGTGTTTATGATGTTTGCGAAAGTTCGTCGTCAATGGTTGTTGGGCGTGGTGGGTATTGCGTTGGCCGCCGGTGTGACGACGCAAACCTACGCCGCCGATAACCTGCTGCAGCAGGTGAAACAGCGCGGCACGCTGATCGTTGGGCTGGAAGGCACCTATCCGCCGTTCAGCTTCCAGGGTGAAGACGGCAAATTGACCGGTTTCGAAGTGGATTTCGCCAACGCGCTGGCGCAACATCTGGGCGTGAAAGCCAAGCTGAACCCGACCAAGTGGGACGGCATGCTGGCGTCGCTGGAGTCAAAACGCATCGACGTGGTGATCAACCAGGTGACAATCTCCGATGAGCGCAAGAAGAAATATGACTTCTCCACCCCTTACACCGTTTCCGGCATTCAGGCGCTGGTGAAAAAGGGCAACGAAGGCACGATCACCAAGCCGGAAGACCTGAAGGGCAAGAAGGTCGGCGTTGGCCTGGGCACCAACTATGAGCAATGGCTGCGTGCGAACGTGCAAGGTGTAGACGTGCGCACTTACGACGATGATCCGACCAAGTATCAGGATCTGCGCGTCGGCCGTATCAACGCCATTCTGGTGGACCGTCTGGCGGCGCTGGATCTGGTGAAGAAAACCGGCGATACGCTGGCGGTGGCCGGCCCGGCATTCTCCCGCCAGGAGTCCGGCGTGGCGCTGCGCAAGAATAACCCAGAGCTGCTGGCCGCGATTGACCAGGCGATCGCCGAGATGCAAAAAGACGGCACGCTGGCGAAGATCTCCGAAAAATGGTTTGGCGCGGACGTAACTAAATAATGCACGAAAGTATTCAACTGGCGCTGGATTCAGCGCCATTTTTATTGAAGGGCGCAATACTGACGCTGCAGCTTAGCCTGGGCGGTATGGCGTTCGGTCTGTTGCTTGGTTTTCTGCTGGCGCTGATGCGCCTTTCGCCGCTTTGGCCGCTGTCGTGGCTGTCGCGCATTTACGTATCGCTGTTCCGCGGCACGCCGTTGATCGCCCAGCTGTTTATGATCTATTACGGTCTGCCGCAGTTCGGCGTTGAATTCGATCCCTTCCCGGCGGCGCTGATTGGCCTGTCGCTCAATACCGCCGCTTACACCTCAGAAACGCTGCGCGCGGCGATTTCGTCGATCGATAAAGGGCAGTGGGAAGCCGCCGCCAGCATCGGCATGACCCGTTGGCAAACCCTGCGCCGGGTGATCTTGCCGCAGGCGGCGCGCACCGCCTTGCCGCCGCTGGGCAACAGTTTTATCGGCCTGGTGAAAGACACTTCGCTGGCCGCCACCATTCAGGTGCCGGAACTGTTCCGCCAGGCGCAGCTCATCACCTCGCGCACGCTGGAAGTGTTCACCATGTACCTGGCGGCATCGCTGATTTACTGGGTGATGGCGACCCTGCTTTCCGCACTGCAAAACCGTCTGGAAGCCCACGTTAATCGCCAGGATCAGGAGTAGCGCATGAGTGCCATTGAAGTTAAGCAATTGACCAAGCAGTTCAAGGGTCAGACGGTGCTGCATGGGATCGATCTGGCGGTTGACGCCGGCGAAGTGGTGGCGATCATCGGGCCGAGCGGTTCCGGGAAAACCACCTTGTTGCGCTGCATCAACCTGCTGGAGGAGCCGGATTCCGGCACCATCCGCGTCGGCGATATCCGGATCGACGGCAGCAAGCCGCTGAGCAAACAGAAAAATCAGGTGCGCGCGCTGCGTCAGCAGGTCGGTTTCGTGTTCCAGAACTTCAACCTGTTTCCGCACCGTTCGGTGCTGGAAAACATCATTGAAGGGCCGGTTATCGTTAAAGGCGAGGCGAAAGCCAGTGCCGAACAGCGTGCTCGCGCGTTGCTGGCCAAAGTGGGCCTGAGCGGCAAAGAGGCGGCTTATCCGCGTCGGCTGTCCGGCGGGCAGCAGCAGCGGGTGGCTATCGCGCGCGCGCTGGCGATGCAGCCGGAGGTGATTTTGTTCGACGAGCCGACGTCGGCGCTCGATCCCGAGCTGGTGGGGGAAGTGCTCAATACCATGCGCTCACTGGCGGAAGAGAAACGCACCATGGTGATCGTCACCCATGAGATGAGCTTCGCTCGCGACGTGGCCGATCGGGTTATCTTTATGGATCACGGCCGCATCGTCGAACAGGGCCCGGCGAAAGCGCTGTTCGCCAATCCGCAGCATCAGCGCACCCAGCAATTCCTCGACAAGTTCCGGAATCAATAAGGCGGCGGGGGCGTTTCCCCCGACCGCATTCACTCCGCTTTCAACCATTCGTTTCGCGCGGCGGCGGCGAGAAATCCGCTGCGGCTGCTGTATCCCGGATATTACCGAACCCGAAAGCCAATGCGTTTCGTAGCGCTCTGACGCGGCTTTCAAGCAGAGTAATCCATCGTCCATGAGCGACGCCCCACCCTGTAAGGATAACAAGACGCTAACGGCCGATCGGCCTGCGGACAATAAAAAACCCTGCACGAGTGCAGGGTTTGCGTAGCGGTAAGCCCATCAGGCTGCAACGCGTGCAGCCTTGAGGATGCGTTAACCGATGGTCATCAGGCTGGCGTTACCGCCGGCGGCGGCGGTGTTGACGCTCAGGGAACGTTCGATCAGCAGGCGTTCCAACAGGATGTTGGTTTCACCGTGGGCGAAGCCCTGCACCGAGACGATGGCGCCGCCGCGCTGGGCGATCTGCTCGCACAGGGTGCGCAGCTGGTCGGCATCGCCGTGGTAGATGGCGGCGTCGAACTCGACCTTGTCCTGCTGCCAGTCTTTGCTGAAGGCGATGCGCGCCTGCACATCGTTCGGCAAGCGGCGGAACAGATTGCGTTGCAGTTCCGCTTCCGGCCACAGCGCGCAGCTGCCAACCGCCAGCACGGCGGCCAGCTGGATCAGCGCGTCGGTTTCGTTATCCGCCAGGCACAGCACGCGTTCACGCGGCAGCAGGGCATAGGTGTTGCGCTCGCCGGTCGGGCCAGGCAGCGGACGTACGGTGCCGCCCTGGCCCAGTTCCGCATAACGTTGCGCCAATGCCGCCAGTTCGCCTTGTTGGCTGGTGACAGCCCACTTCTCCAGCGATTGCAGCGCGCCCAGCAGCTGCGGCCGCGCGGTGGCTTCCATCGGGCGCTCTTCGTCCTGGCGGTGCAGCGTACGTTGCAGCGCGTCGTCCGGACGGTTGGCCAGCAGACGGTACAGGTACAGCGGGCCGCCGGCTTTCGGGCCGGTGCCCGACAGGCCTTCGCCGCCGAACGGCTGTACGCCGACCACTGCGCCGACCATGTTGCGGTTGACGTACAGGTTGCCGACCTTGGCGCGTTCGGTCACCCGGGCGATGGTTTCATCGATACGGGTGTGAATGCCCAGCGTCAGGCCATAACCGGCGGCGTTGATCTGATCGACCAGCGCGTCCAGATTGTTGCGCTGGAAGCGCACCACGTGCAGCACCGGGCCGAAGATCTCTTTCTGCAGCTCGTCGAAGCTGTCGAGCTCGATCAGCGTCGGCTTGATGAAGGTGCCGCGCGCCCACTCTTTCTCATCCTGCGCGCTGCCTTTGGCGGCCTGGTACACCTTGCGGCCTTTGGCGCGCATTGCCTGGATGTGGCGTTCGATGCCGGTTTTGGCTTCGGCGTCGATCACCGGGCCCACGTCGGTAGACAGGCGTTCCGGGTTGCCCATGCGGCATTCGGCCATCGCGCCGCGCAGCATTTGCAGCGTGTGCTCGGCCACGTCTTCCTGAATGCACAGGATACGCAGCGCGGAGCAACGCTGCCCGGCACTGTCGAAGGCGGAGGCCACCACGTCGGTCACCACCTGTTCGGTCAGGGCGGAGGAGTCGACGATCATGGCGTTCAGGCCGCCGGTTTCGGCGATCAGCGGCGTCGGACGGCCTTGCGGATCCAGACGGCCGGCGATGCTGCGCTGCAGAATGCCGGCGACGTCGGTGGAGCCGGTAAACATCACGCCGCGGACGCGGGCGTCGTTAACCAGCGTTGAGCCGACAGTTTCACCCTGGCCCGGCAGCAGCTGCAGCACGCCTTGCGGAATGCCGGCTTCCAGCAGGATACGCACCGCCTGCGCGGCCACCAGCGGCGTTTGCTCAGCCGGTTTGGCCAACACGCTGTTGCCCGCCGCCAGCGCGGCGGCGATTTGGCCGGTGAAGATCGCCAGCGGGAAGTTCCACGGGCTGATACAGACCACCGGGCCCAGCGGGCGGTGGCTGTCGTTGGCGAAATCGTCGCGCACCTGGCCGGCGTAGTAGTGCAAGAAATCGACCGCTTCACGCACTTCGGCGATGGCGTTGTTGAAGGTTTTACCCGCTTCGCGCACCAGAATGCCCAGCAGGCTTTGCAGCTGGCTTTCCATCAGCTCGGCGGCGCGTTCGAGGATCGCGGCGCGCTCCGTCGGCGGTGTGGCGAACCAGATTGGGCCGGCGGCCGCGGCGGCGTCGAGCGCGCGGCTGACTTCGCCTTCGGTGGCTTCACGCACGTAGCCGACCACATCGCCCGGCTCGGCCGGGTTGATCACCGGCTGTTCGACGCCCTGATCCAACTCGGCGTCGATGATCGGTTCCGCGCGCCATGGATGGCTGGCGCTGGTGAGCAGGGCGCTGGACAGCGAAGCCAGACGCTGTTCGTTGGACAGATCCAGACCGCTGGAGTTGGTGCGCTTCTCGCCGTACAGCTCGCGCGGCAGCGGGATGCGCGGATGCGGCAGGCCAATTTGACCTTCGCTGGCCGCCAGCGCTTCCACGGCGCTGACCGGATCGGCCACCAGCTCGTCGAGTGGCAGGGTGGCGTCGGCGATGCGGTTGACGAACGAGGTATTGGCGCCGTTTTCCAGCAGGCGGCGCACCAGGTAAGCCAGCAGCGTTTCATGGGTGCCGACCGGCGCGTAGATGCGGCAAGGGCGGTTCAGTTTGCCGTCGGCCACTTTGCCCACCACCTGTTCGTAGAGCGGTTCACCCATGCCGTGCAGGCACTGGAATTCATACTGGCCAGGGTAGTAGTTGTTGCCGGCCAGGTGATAAATGGCGCTCAGCGTATGGGCGTTGTGGGTCGCGAACTGCGGATAGATAAGGTTCGGCACCGACAGCAGCTTGCGGGCGCAGGCCAGATAGGAAACGTCGGTGTACACCTTGCGGGTGTATACCGGGTAGCCTTCCAGGCCGTCCATCTGGGCGCGTTTGATTTCGCTGTCCCAGTAGGCGCCTTTCACCAGACGTATCATCAGGCGACGGCGGCTGCGTTGCGCCATGTCGATCACTGCGTCGATGGCGAACGGACAACGTTTCTGGTAGGCCTGAATCACGAAGCCGATACCGTTCCAGCCGGCCAACTGCGGTTCGAAGCACAGCTTCTCGAGCAGATCGAGCGAGATCTCCAGACGGTCGGCCTCTTCGGCGTCGATATTGATGCCGATATCGTACTGGCGTGCCTGCAGGGTCAGCGACAGCAGGCGCGGGTAAAGCTCTTCCATCACGCGTTCGTACTGCGCGCGGCTGTAGCGCGGGTGCAGGGCGGACAGCTTGATGGAGATGCCGGGGCCTTCATAGATGCCGCGGCCGTTGGAGGCTTTGCCGATGGCGTGGATAGCCTGTTGATAGGAAACCAGGTAGGCCTGGGCGTCGGCTTCGGTCAGGGCGGCTTCCCCCAGCATGTCGTAGGAGTAGCGGAAGCCTTTTTCTTCCAGCTTGCGCGCGTTGGCCAGCGCCTCGGCGATGGTTTCGCCGGTCACGAACTGTTCGCCCATCAGGCGCATCGCCATGTCCACGCCTTTGCGGATCAGCGGCTCGCCGCTCTTGCTGATAATGCGGTTCAGCGAGCGGGACAGATTGGCTTCGTTATGGGTCGACACCAGCTTGCCGGTGAACAGCAGGCCCCAGGTGGCGGCGTTGACGAACAGCGACGGGCTGCGCCCCAGGTGCGAGTGCCAGTTGCCGTTGCTGATCTTGTCGCGGATCAGGGCATCGCGGGTCGGTTTGTCCGGAATGCGCAGCAGCGCTTCCGCGAGGCACATCAGCGCCACGCCTTCCTGCGAGGAGAGGGAGAACTCTTGCAGCAGGCCTTGCACCATGCCGGCGCGGCCGTTTGCACTTTTTTGGTTACGCAACTTCTCGGCGATGCCATAGGCCATTTTGTGAGTGGCCTGTGCAAGATCGGCGGGTAATCGCGCCTGTTCGAGCAACATCGGCACTGCTTCGGTCTCCGGGCGGCGATACGCGGCGGTGATGGCGGCGCGGGTCACCGACTGCGGCAGAATTTGTTCGGCGAAATCGAGGAATGGCTGGTGTGACTCTTCCTGCGCTTGCGGCATAATGTCGTCCGCTTCAGGCTGGCCCGCTGCGGCCAGCGCTGGAATTTCAGGAATATCGGTACCGCTCTCGAGACGCTCGAGGTAATTAAAGATGGCCTGCTTGATGAGCCAGTGCGGCGTGCGATCGATGCGCTGCGCGGCGCTCTTGATCCGGTCGCGTGTTGCCTCGTCGAGTTTCACGCCCATTGTGGTAGTGCCCATGCCTGTCCAACTCCTGTGTTTAGAACCTATCCCATCAGGCTAGACAAACAGCAGGCCGGAAAGCCTGTTGGGATAGGTTCGTGAGATGTGTGGTGTCAAGAATGCAGACAATATCCTGCATGTTGCAACTTTGTGCAACCTTGTTAAATCAGGCGGATGAGCGAAGTGTGAGTTTCATCGATTTTTTAACACGGGCAGTTGGCACGAATGTTGCGTTATTGAGCGAACGCGGCGGGGTTAATGATGCCGCAGGCGCTTTACCTTGCGGTATATAAGGGTAATAGCAGGGTGCAACTCATTTTGCTTGTCGTGAGTGCAACCTTTGAGCCCGGTAAATGTGACGCAGGGTAAACTTTGTGTAACTTTGTTGTTAAATATCTTGTTGGTTGATGAAAGGCTCATCTAGGATAACCGACGGTCAACAATTACGGGCAGAAACTATTTTACCTGCACTTGCTCGCAGGCTGCGCCACGTTCCGGCGCGGCAGCCAGTGAAATGCATTGCGCGTGGGTTTACCGGCGCCGGCTTGGCCGGAGCGAAACGCGAATAATAATGAAAGTGGAGAATTAAATGACAATGAGCACACCTATGCTGGTGACCTTCCTGGTATACATTTTCGGGATGGTGCTGATCGGCCTGCTTGCCTACCGGGCAACCAATAACTTTGATGACTATATTCTCGGCGGCCGTAGTCTGGGCAGCGTGGTGACCGCGCTGTCCGCCGGCGCTTCCGACATGAGCGGCTGGCTGCTGATGGGCCTGCCGGGCGCCATCTTCCTCTCCGGCATCTCCGAAAGCTGGATCGCCATCGGCCTGACCATCGGCGCTTACCTGAACTGGAAGCTGGTGGCAGGAAGGCTGCGCGTGCATACCGAAGCCAACAACAATGCCCTGACGCTGCCGGATTATTTCACCAGCCGTTTTGAAGACAACAGCAAGCTGCTGCGGGTGATCTCGGCCATCGTCATCCTGGTGTTCTTCACCATTTACTGCGCCTCCGGCATCGTGGCCGGCGCGCGTCTGTTCGAAAGCACCTTCGGCATGAGCTACGAAACCGCCCTGTGGGCCGGCGCCGCGGCGACCATCCTGTATACCTTCATCGGCGGTTTCCTGGCGGTCAGCTGGACCGACACCGTGCAGGCCAGCCTGATGATTTTCGCGCTGATCCTGACCCCGGTGATCGTGATCTTCGCCGTCGGCGGCATCGATACCTCGATGCTGGTGATCCAGGCGCAGAACCCGGCCAACCTCGACATGCTGAAGGGGCTGAACTTCGTCGCCATCCTGTCGCTGCTGGGTTGGGGCCTGGGCTACTTCGGCCAGCCGCATATCCTGGCGCGTTTCATGGCGGCGGATTCTCACCGCACCATCCGCAGCGCGCGCCGCATCAGCATGACCTGGATGATCCTGTGCCTGGCCGGCACCATCGCCGTCGGTTTCTTCGGTATCGCTTACTTTGCCAATAACCCGGATCAGGCCGGCAACGTGTCGCAAAACGGCGAGCGCGTGTTCATCGAACTGGCGATGCTGCTGTTCAACCCATGGGTGGCGGGCGTGCTGCTGTCGGCGATTTTGGCGGCGGTTATGAGTACCCTGAGCTGCCAGCTGCTGGTCTGTTCCAGCGCAATCACCGAAGACCTGTACAAAGCGTTCCTGCGCAAAGGCGCCAGCCAGCGTGAACTGGTGTGGGTTGGCCGCGTCATGGTGCTGGTGGTGGCGTTGGTCGCCATCGCGCTGGCGGCCAACCCGGAGAACCGTGTGCTGGGCCTGGTGAGCTACGCCTGGGCCGGTTTCGGCGCCGCCTTCGGCCCGGTAGTGCTGATCTCGGTGATGTGGTCGCGCATGACCCGCAACGGCGCGCTGGCCGGCATGTTGGTCGGCGCGGTGACGGTGATCGTCTGGAAACAGTACGAATGGCTGGGCCTGTACGAAATCATCCCGGGCTTCATCCTGGGCTGTCTGGCCATTGTGGTGGTGAGCCTGATGGGCCGCCAGCCGTCTTCCACCATGACCGAACGTTTCGATCAGGCGGAAGCCGAGTACAAAACGGTATAACGCCGTTCACTGTCAGTCAGCAAGGGGCGCTCAGAGCGCCCCTTCTTTTTGCCTGTTCGCCACTGTCATTAAGCTGTAACACCTGGCGACATTTGATTAGAAAAAATCACGCTTGCGCCTCTTGTATTTCTTTTTGGCAGAATGATAATCACTCTCGTTGTATTTTACGTTTCTTTACATACTCGCCGCGGCTCATTGCGAGCCGGTTTTCTCTGCCGCCGCGGTCTTTTCAGGGGTGATTAGTTATGTTCGTTCCCTTTCTTATCATGTTCCGTGAGGGGCTGGAGGCCGCGCTGATCGTCAGCCTGATCGCCAGCTACCTGAAGCGCACGCAGCGCAGCCAATGGCTGGGCGCGGTGTGGATCGGCGTGATTGTCGCGGCGGCGCTGTGTTTGGCGCTCGGCATCTTTATCAATGAGACCACCGGCGAGTTCCCGCAGAAACAGCAGGAGCTGTTCGAAGGCATCGTGGCGGTGGTGGCGGTGCTGATCCTCACCTATATGGTGTTCTGGATGCGCAAAGTCTCCAGGTCGGTCAAGGTACATCTGGAAGGGGCGATCGATCAGGCGCTCAGCGCCGGTAAAGGGCAGGGGTGGGCGCTGGTGGCGATGGTGTTCTTCGCCGTGGCGCGCGAAGGGTTGGAGTCGGTGTTCTTCCTGCTGGCGGCGTTTCAGCAAGACGTGGGCGCCGCGGCGCCGATCGGTGCGGTGCTCGGCCTGGTCGCCGCCATCGTGCTGGGCATGATGATTTACTGGGGCGGGGTGAAGCTGCATCTGGCCAAATTCTTCAAATGGACCAGCCTGTTCATTCTGTTCGTCGCCGCCGGGCTGGCCGCCGGGGCGATCCGCGCCTTCCACGAAGCCGGTCTGTGGAACCACTTTCAGGACATCGCCTTCGATTTCAGCAGCACCCTGTCGACCCATTCGCTGTTCGGTACCCTGCTGGAAGGCATCCTCGGTTATCAGGAAGCGCCGACGGTCAGCGAAGTGGCGGTCTACTTCCTGTATTTGATCCCGGCGCTGATTTTCTTCTTTCTGCCGCAGCGCGCGGAGCCGGCAGCGGCCCCGGCGCAACGTAAAATCAATCATTAATGTTTAATAGGGAATCTCGTATGTCTACTCCGTTATTTCGCCGCAAGGCGTTGCACGCAGCATTACTGGCTATCCCGGCGTTTGCGCTGAGCATCGATGCCTTGGCGGCGGACGTGCCGCAGGTCAAGGTCACGGTCAACGATAAGCAGTGCGAACCGATGCAGCTGACGGTGCCGGCCGGCAAGACGCAGTTTGTGGTGCACAACACCAGCCAGAAAAACGTCGAATGGGAAATCCTGAAAGGGGTGATGGTGGTGGAAGAGCGTGAGAACATCGCGCCGGGCTTTACCCAGAAAATGACCGCCACGCTGGAAGCGGGCGAATATGACATGACCTGCGGGCTGCTCAGCAATCCGAAAGGCAAACTGACTGTCACCGCAGCGGCCAACGGCGCCACCGACGGCAAGCCGAACGCGCTGGACCTGGTCGGCCCGATTGCCGAATACAAGGTTTACGTCACCAAAGAAGTCGATGGGTTGGTGAAACAAACCAAGCTGTTCACCGACGCGGTGAAGGCCGGCAACGTGGAACAAGCGCGCAAGCTGTATGCGCCGACCCGCCAGCACTATGAGCGCATCGAGCCGATCGCCGAGCTGTTCTCCGATCTGGACGGCAGCATCGACGCCCGCGAAGACGACTACGAGAAGAAATCGGCGGATCCGAACTTCACCGGCTTCCACCGTCTGGAGAAGGCGCTGTTTGCCGACAACTCCACCAAAGACATGGGCGCCTACGCCGATCGCCTGTACCACGATACCGTAGAGCTGCAAAAGCGCGTGAGTGAACTGACCTTCCCGCCGAGCAAAGTGGTGGGCGGCGCAGCCGGGCTAATCGAAGAGGTGGCGGCCAGCAAGATCAGCGGTGAAGAAGACCGCTACAGCCGCACCGATTTGTGGGATTTCCAGGCCAACGTCGACGGCGCGCAGAAGATAGTCAACCTGCTGCGTCCTTTGCTGGTCAAGGCCAATAAGCCGCTGCTGGACAAGATCGACGCCAACTTCAAAACCGTGGACACCATCTTGGCGAAGTACCAAACCAAAGACGGCTATGAGTCTTATGAGAAGCTGACCGATGCCGATCGCAATGCGTTGAAAGGGCCGATCACCACGTTGGCGGAAGATCTTTCCCAACTGCGCGGCGTATTGGGTCTGGACTGAGGCATACGGTTATGAGCAACAAGGCAGGCCCGAATAACGGGCCGCATCCGCACTCTCAGGGAGCGGCGTCGCCTTCGCGGCGCCGTTTGCTGCAAGGGCTGGGGCTGGGCGCGCTGGCGTTGGGCGGCAGCCGCCTGGCGCAGGCGGCGGGTAACGCGGCGGAGCCGTTGGCGACGCCGCAGGATGAGCGCTGGCAGAAACAGCCGTTTTATGGCCGCCATCAGGCCGGCGTGCTGACGCCGCAACAGGCGGCGATGATGCTGGTGGCGTTCGATGTGCTGGCGACCAGCAAAGCGGATCTGGAGCGCCTGTTCCGGCTGCTGACCGATCGCATCGCCTTCCTGACCCACGGCGGCAAGGCGCCGGAGGTGGACGCCAAGCTGCCGCCGCTCGATTCCGGCATCATGGGGCCGGAGATTTACCCGGACAACCTGACCATCACCGTCTCGGTCGGCGCATCGCTGTTCGACGAACGCTTTGGTCTGCAGGCGCACAAACCGCTGCGGTTGCAGAAGATGACGCGCTTCCCCAACGATGCGCTGGACGCCGCGCTTTGCCACGGCGACCTGCTGCTGCAGATCTGCGCCAACACCAACGAAACCGCTCTCCACGCGCTGCGCGACATCATTAAGCATTCGCCGGATCTGCTCAGCGTGCGCTGGAAGCGGGAAGGGTTCATCTCCGCGCACGCGGCGCGCAGCAAAGGGAAAGAGACGCCGATCAACCTGTTGGGGTTCAAAGACGGCACCGCTAACCCGAAAACCGACGACAAGCCGCTGATGGATAAAGTGGTGTGGGTCGGCGACAGCGTCGGTGAACCGGCGTGGACGGCGGGCGGCAGCTATCAGGCGGCGCGTATTATTCGTTTCCGCGTCGAGTTTTGGGATCGCACGCCGCTGCAGGAGCAGGAAACCATTTTCGGCCGCGAGAAGCACAGCGGCGCGCCGCTGGGCATGAAGCATGAACATGACGAGCCGAATTACGCGAACGATCCCGACGGCAAGGTGATCCCGATGGACGCGCACATTCGCTTGGCTAACCCACGCACGCCGGAAAGCCAAAGCAATCTGATGCTGCGACGCGGCTACAGCTATTCGCTGGGGGTATCCAATGCCGGCCAGCTGGAAATGGGGCTGCTGTTTGTCTGCTATCAGGCCGACCTGGAGAAAGGTTTCCTGACGGTGCAAAAAAGGCTGAACGGCGAAGCGCTGGAGGAATACATCAAGCCGATTGGCGGCGGGTATTTCTTCGTGCTGCCGGGCGTGAAAGAACGCGGCGATTATTTGGCCAGCGGCCTGCTCAAGGCCTGAACCCGGAATGACGAGGCGGGCTTGCCTGCCTCGTTTTACTTTGTGTTGCCTGCCGTACGGAAGATTGAGCGTCGAAAGTCAATTCGACACCTGGCCTATGGATTAAAAAGCACGCACCGCCCGCGTTTTTGGGTTGTGCAAAATTTAATCAGGAAACCAAAGTGTCATTCGCGGTTTTTAATTGTAATTCTTTGAAATTTATATGTTAAAAATTTTTATGGAATGACGTGTCGCGCGTGATATAGTGTTTTAGCGATAACTAAAAACAAAACATATAAAATTTTTTTACATTTTAGTAACGCGACAGGATTGAATGTCATTATACTGTAATCATCTGGCGGTAGTTTTCACACGGTGCACAGCTTGAAGCTGTAAATATCACTGCGGGGATCGCTAATGGTAAAGTCCTTGGTTGGGCTGGAAAGAAAAAATAACACATCTCCCCTGATTTCTCGTTGTAACGAGGGTTCTCTCTCCGACTCTCTTTTACCGGCAACTCCGCACTCTTATCGCTACCGAATCTCACCACTTTTTACTCCACGTTTATTGATGCAGTCCGCGTTGTCCCGTGAAGCAACGGCGCTTAAACGTTGCCGTCAATTCACATTGTCCCTTGGCTCTTATTGGCTCGGAGGAGGCCAAAACCTAATACGTGTGTGAAACATAATCGCACGGCCTGGCCGTTGCGGTAGGTGAAACAAACTGTAAGGTGCCACTATGGGTAGACAGAAAGCAGTGATCAAAGCACGTCGTGAAGCGAAACGCGTTATTCGTCGTGACGCTCGTAGTCATCGCCAGCTGGAAGAAGAGTCTGTGACCTCGCTGGTGCAAATGGGGGGAGTCGAGTCTATCGGCATGGCGCGAGACAAGCGCGATAGCTCACCCATCGAGGCTAGAACCGAAGCTCAGGGTCATTACTTATCAGCCATAGAGAATAAGCAGCTGATCTTCGCCACCGGCGAAGCCGGCTGTGGCAAAACATTTATCAGCGCCGCCAAGGCGGCGGAGGCGCTGATCCATAAAGAGGTGGATCGGATTATCGTTACCCGTCCTGTTTTGCAGGCGGATGAAGACCTCGGTTTCTTGCCGGGGGATATCTCCGAGAAGTTCGCCCCTTATTTCCGCCCGGTGTATGACATTCTGGTACGTCGTTTAGGATCTTCCTTTATGCAGTACTGCCTGCGCCCGGAAATCGGCAAGGTAGAGATTGCGCCGTTCGCTTATATGCGCGGACGCACCTTCGAAAATGCGGTCGTTATCCTGGATGAAGCCCAGAACGTGACCGCCAGCCAGATGAAAATGTTCCTGACCCGCCTGGGGGAAAACGTGACGGTTATCGTTAACGGCGACGTGACCCAGTGCGACCTGCCGCGCGGCGTGAAATCCGGTCTCAGCGATGCCCTGGAGCGCTTCGAAGAGGACGAGATGATCGGCGTTATCCGCTTTGAAAAACAGGACTGCGTGCGTTCCGCTTTGTGCCAGCGCACGCTCAACGCTTACAGTTAACCTATCCGCTAATGGAAAGGCCGCCTCGGCGGCCTTTTTTATCGCCCCCCATTTCCCCTTTCGTTTAACCTTTGTGTAAATTATTGTGGTTTTCTGTATAGATTTTCGTTGAGTTAGCGTTAATGATTAATGGGTTCCAGATTGGCGCGCAGTTTGCCTGCGCCGCCAAAAGGACATTTTCTGGGGTGTGCGCCGCGCGGCGCATTGAGTGTGGGTTCCTTGCTGCGATTCAAACATGAAATATATCATTCTGATTTTGCTTATTTTATGCGTCGTCTATGTGCATTACCGCGGACGGGTGCGCTATAACGTTTGGCGGCAGCTGTCTGACCATTCCACTTTTACCGCACCGCTGAACGTCTTCATGTATCTGTTTTCTCGTGTGCCGACTACGCCGTACCTGAAGCCGGAGCAGTTCCCTGAGCTGGCGGTACTGCGGGAGAACTGGGAAACCATCCGCGACGAAGGACAGAAGCTGATGGAGATCCAGCAGATCAAAGCGTCCGATCAATTCAACGATGCCGGTTTCAACTCGTTCTTCAAGACCGGTTGGAAACGCTTTTATCTGAAATGGTATGAAGACAGCCATCCTTCCGCCATGACCCTGTGCCCGCAGACCACGGAACTGCTGCGCAGCCTGCCTTCGGTCAAAGCGGCGATGTTCGCCGAACTGCCGGACGGCAGCCGTTTGCCGCGCCACCGCGATCCTTACGCCGGTTCGCTGCGTTATCACCTGGGGTTGATTACCCCCAACGATGACCGCTGCTTCATTGAGGTGGACGGTGAGCGCTACAGCTGGCGCGACGGTGAAGGGGTGATGTTCGATGAAACCTATCTGCACTACGCGGAAAACCAGAGCGGGAAGAATCGTCTGATCCTGTTCTGCGACATCGAACGGCCGATGCGTTACCGCTGGGCGCAGGCGGTGAATCACTGGCTGGGGCGCAACCTGATGAGCGCCGCCACGGCGCCGAATGAAGAGGGCGATCGCACCGGCGGCGTCAACAAGATGTTCAAATACATCTATGCGATACGCCGGGTGGGGAAACGCCTGAAGGCCTGGAACCGCACCGGTTATTACATCATCAAGTGGATTTTGTTCGGGGGGATCGCCGCGGCGATATTCTTCTCGGTATAGCGAAGGCAGGGGCGCACAGAGTGCGCCCCTTTTTGATCAGGCGAAGATAGTCATCATGTAGGCGGCGAACAGCGCCAGGTGGGCGGTGCCGTTCAGCACGTTGGTGCGGCCGGTCGAGAACGACAGCTGGCACAACAGCAACACTGTCAACATCACCACGATATGCGGCGTTTGCAGGCCGAAGATCAGCGTCTGCCCTGTCAGAGTAGCGATGATGGTCACCGCCGGCACCGTCAGGGAGATGGTCGCCAGCACCGAACCGAAGAACAGGTTCATGGCGCGTTGCACCTGATTGTTCAACACGGCGCGCAGCGCGCCCAGGCCTTCCGGCGACAGGATCAACAGCGCCACCAGGAAACCGGTGAACTGCGCCGGTGCATTCATCTTGGTCAGCAGGCCTTCCAGCGGATTGGCGTTGAACTTGGTGACGGCGATAACCGCGATCAGGTGCACGATGAGCCAGGCGGCGTGCCAGGCGCTGCTGTGCGAAGAGGGCTTGCCGTGGTGCGGGTCGCCATCGTCGTCTTCATGCTCGTACACGAACAGGCTCTGGTGGGTTTTGGTCTGGATCACCAGGAACACGCCATACATGGCGGCGGAGATCAACGCCACCAGCAGCGCTTGCCCGGTGCTGAAGTTGCCGCCTGGCAGCGCGCTCGGGAACACCAGCACGATCACCGCCAGCGGGAAAATCGCCATCAGATACTGTTTGATGCCGCCCAGGTTGACGTACTGGGTGGCGAACTTGCGCCCGCCGAGCAGCAGCGCAAAGCCGACCAGGCCGGCGGAAACGATCATGATGATGGAGTACAGCGTGTCGCGCATCAGCGCCGGCGCGGCGTCGCCGGTGGCCATCAGCGCGGAAATCAGGCTGACTTCGAGGATCACGACGGACAAACTGAGGATCAGCGAGCCATAGGGTTCGCCCAATCGGTGAGCCAGCACGTCGGCGTGGCGCACCACGCTGAAGGCGCTGCTGAGGATCCCCACCAGCGCGAGAATATTGATGCCGACGATCAGCGGAAAGTTATCGGTGCTGCCCCATAGATTTAACACCACCAGCGCGGCGATAGGGAAGATCAGCGAGTATTCGGTGTGGCGAGATTTGGTGGATCGGCCAGGATCGTGTTGCGACTTCATGAGGGTGGCACTCCTTCTCAAACAGCGTAGCCCGTCAGCGCCGGTCACCGTGATACGGCAACGTTGCGTTTCCAGTAGGTATTTTATATTAGGATACACCCGCGGCGCCGGTGTGATGTTGTTTTATCTGAGAAAGCAATTGCTTGCTTATGTGATCAGGGTAGCAAAAAAACCGCACGGGGTGCGGTTTTATTTACTTACTTTTACGCAATAACGCCAATTTTTAGCGTTAGATTTGAGAAAGGTCGTGTTTACTTGTTTAGCTCGTGGTTAATCAAGGAAAATGAGACCGTCAGTCGTCAATGTTGTCCATGATTTCATGCCGTTTATTGTGGTAACCCTCTTCATTTAGCCCCTCACGCCAGTAAGGCACGGCATAAAGACGATTACGATCGCATTGACGTTCGCGACGCAGGTAGCGGCGCAGCTCTACCACCAGGCGATCTTCACCGGCGAGCCAGAAGTGGCTTTCGCCCTGCGGCAGGGACTGCGCGCGGAACCGAGCGACCAACTCGTCGGTCTTCTCCGTGCCGCCGACGACCCAATTGACCTCAACGTCGGCGGGTTTCTTCAGGTCAATGACGTCAGCGTTGCTGTCGACGCGGACGAAAGCGCGTCCGGCACTGTGTGGCGGCAGGTTTTCCAGCAGTGCGGCCAGCGCAGGCAGTGAGGAAGGATCGCCCGCCAGGCAGTAGAAGTCGGCGGCCGGCAGCATTGGCTTGGGGCCACCCGGGTTGCTGATGCCGATTTTATCGCCGGCTTTCGCCTGGCGTGCAAAGTCCACCGCCGGGCCCTGATGATCATGAATGGCGAACTCAATGTCCACTTCCGCCAGTTCCGGGCGCACGGCGCGGATGGAATAGGTGCGCACGATCGGGCGCACGGCGTCCGCAGCCCAACGCGGGCCGTTTTCGGTCAGCGTCGGCAGGTCCGGCTGCGTCTGGCCAGCGAGCGGCAAAAAGACTTTGATGTGTGCAGCGGCGGCATTGGCCGGGTAGTAACGCAGATCGGGAGCGGTAAAGGTAATGCGGCGCAGGTGCGGCGTAATGTCCTGTACGCGGCTGACGGCGATCAGGTAGGGGGCGCGTGAGCGAGGGGCTTCGGTAGTCACGGGGTTCTCCTTATAGTTCGTTTGGCGGTGAGTATAACATGTCGTTTGATAATGAGAATTGTTTGCTAATTGAGACGAAACCGCATGTGGGCTAGGCTTAAGGTTCACTCATCCTGAAAGGGGAGGCCATATGCCCTACCACAGCACGAACGACTTGCCGGACAACGTTAAGCATGTGCTGCCGGAACATGCGCAGGCGATCTATAAAGAAGCGTTCAACAGCGCCTGGCAACAATACCGGGATCCCGATGAGCGGCGCGGTGACGACAGCCGGGAAGAGACGGCGCATAAGGTGGCCTGGGCGGCGGTCAAGCAAAGCTATCGCAAGGGCGACGACGAACGCTGGCATAAAAAGTAACGAATTATCACGCAGTAAAATCGCGCAGACATTATGTGGAGCCCGGCAATTAATATTATTGCTGCTCAGTACAAATACTTTTTCACTTTAACGCCGCTTTGTAACTTGATTGCACGTCAGGAAAAGAATAAGGTCATTCTTATAAGGCGCGGTGATTGAATTAATAAAAATCCGCAGCCGAAAATAAAACATCAAAGGTTCAGCAGTGGCGAGGGAAGGCGAGAAATCGTATTCCCGGGAGGTAATATCAGTGTTAACGCGAGATTTTCTGCAAAAAGCGGATTGCAAAACTGCATTCGGCGCTATTGAGGAGTCGTTGTTGCTGACGCCTGAACAGCGTGCAGCCTCGTTGGATTGCACCTTATCGCGCCGGCCGGATCACAGCCCCGTATGGATATTCGGTTACGGTTCGCTGATGTGGAACCCGGTTTTCGAATCGGAAGAAGTGCGGCCGGCCACGCTACAGGGCTGGCACCGGGCGTTCTGCATGCGCTTGACCGCCGGGCGCGGCACGCTGCATCAGCCGGGGCGCATGCTGGCGTTAAAAGCCGGCGGCCACACCACGGGCCTGGCGTTTCGTTTGCCGGAAAGCAAGTTGCGTGAAGAGTTGGAGCTGCTTTGGAAGCGTGAAATGGTGACCGATTGCTACGTGCCCACCTGGTGCGAGCTGCAGTTGGATGGCGGCGAGAAGGTTACTGCGTTGGTGTTCGTGATGAACCCGCAGCATCCGCTGTTTGAAGAAGACACCAGCTACCAGGTGATTGCGCCATTGATCGCCAGCGCCAGCGGCCCGCTGGGCACCAACGCGCAATATCTGTTTGCGCTGGATAACGAGTTGAAGCACCACGGCATGCAGGATGATTGCATCGGCGATCTGGTGCGCTGTGTACAGCAGTGGCTGCAGCAGAACCGCACCGGCGGCATCGGCAGCGAGGCCACCGCCTGAGGCTGCTGCGGGAATACGAACGGTGAGGGGCTCAGCATGCTGAGCCCTTTTTTATATCTAATGCCTATATTTAATAACTTAATTTCCACAGTGATTTAAGGCATGCTTTTGTTGTGGTTATCTATCCCGTTATTTTTAAAGTCATTAGCTGTTTTTTGTCAGTTTCCCACCCCACCTGCGAAGCAGAATGATCGACTTAGTATTAAATTGCATAAGTAAAGGTTATTTCTTATTTGTTCAGACTCGTCGGACTCCGTATCAATATGGCTAACGCTACTGGAAGAAACAGGGAGACGGGGATGAACTTTCAACAATTAAAAATTATTCGTGAATCGGCGCGCTGCAACTACAACCTGACTGAGGTCGCCAATACGTTATTTACCTCGCAGTCCGGCGTCAGTCGGCATATTCGCGAGCTGGAAGAAGAGCTGGGCATTGAAATATTCATTCGCCGCGGCAAACGGCTGCTGGGCATGACCGAACCCGGCAAAGAGCTGTTGGTGGTGGCGGAGCGCATTCTCAACGACGCCAACAACATCCGTCGCCTGGCGGACGTTTTCAGCAGCAACGACTCGGGGCAGCTGCATATCGCAACGACGCACACTCAGGCGCGTTACAGTCTGCCGGGGGTGATCAAAGAGTTTCGCGCGCTTTATCCGCGGGTGCGGGTGGTGCTCAATCAGGGCAGCCCTGAGGAGATCGTCTCGATGTTGGCCGCCGGAGAAGCCGATATCGGCATCGCCAGCGAACGGCTGATGAGTGACGAATCGTTGGCGGCGTTCCCTTACTACCGCTGGCATCACACCATCCTGGTGCCGGAAGGGCACGAGTTGACGCGTCAGCCGCAGGTGACGCTGGAGATGCTCAGCACCTTGCCGCTGATCACTTACCGCCAGGGCATTACCGGGCGCGCGAAGCTGGATGCGGCGTTCAAAGCGGCGGGCCTGACCCCGGACATCGCGCTCAGCGCGCAGGACTCCGACGTGATTAAAACCTACGTCGAGCTGGGGTTAGGCGTGGGCGTGCTGGCGGACATGTCGTATGAAAAAGAGCGCGATCGCGGGTTGGTCAGTCTCAACGCCGAGCATTTGTTTGAGCCTAATACGGTATGGCTGGGCCTGAAACGCAGCCAGCTGCAGCGCAACTATGCCTGGCGCTTTATCCAACTGTGCAACCCGACGCTGTCGCTGACCGAAATAAAAGACAAGGTCTTCTCGTCGCAGCTGGACGCGGTGATTGATTACCAGATTTAACCGATAAGCGGCAGGCAATTCCTGCCGCGCATTCTGCATTGCCCGCCTAATAATCAAAACCCCATCTATATACATAAAAAGAATATCTATAGTGATTTAAGTACCTTCAGCTGCCGATCGCGCTCGCATACACTCGCGAAATTATTATAAATTCCATCCGCTTGGAGAGTTTCAGATGAAAGCGCTCGTTCCTTCTTTGCTGTTTTTGGCCGTGGCGGCCAGCGTTGACGTACAGGCGGCGACGCCGGCCAACACGTTGGTGATCGCGCAGTCTATCGATGACGTGGTCAGCTTTGACCCGGCTCAGGGATTTGAGTTAACCACGGTGCAGTCGTTCAACAGCCTGTATCAACGTCTGATCCAGTCCGATCCGCACAATCCCGTCGATCTCAAACCGACCCTGGCCAGCCGTTGGCAGGCCGGCGCCGATAACCGCAGCCTGACCTTCAGCCTGCGCCCGGACGCCAAATTCGCCAGCGGCAACCCGCTGCGGCCGGAGGACGTGATCTTTTCGCTTTCACGGGTGGTGAAACTCAATCTCGAACCGTCGTTTATCCTGACGCAGCTGGGCTGGAACGCGAAGAACGTGGATCAACACCTGACCAAGGTGGATGACCATACGGTAAAAATCAGCTGGGATGAAAACGTCAGCCCGGCCTTCGTGCTCAGCCTGCTGTCGGCGCCGGTATCCTCGATCGTCGACGCCAAAGAGGCGCTGGCGCACCAGCAGGGCGACGATCTGGGGCACAAATGGTTGAACAGCCACTCCGCCGGCAGCGGCCCTTACAAAATCCGCACCTATGTGCCGCACGAAGTGGTGGTGTTGGACGCGAACCCCGGCTCGCCGGAAGGGGCGCCGACGTTGAAAACCATCCTGATCAAAAACGTGCCCGATCCGGCCGCGCGCCGTTTGCTGATTGAGCAGGGCGATGCCGACATCGCGCGCAACCTGGGGGCGGACCAGATGGCGGCCCTGAAGGGCAAGCCGGGCGTCAAACCGTTGGCCATTCCTTACGCCTCGCTTTATTTCCTGCAGTTCAACGCCAAGGCGTCGCCGGCGCTCGGCAACCCGGCGTTTTGGGAGGCGGCGCGCTGGCTGTTCGATTACCAAGGCATCGCCGACGATCTGCTGAAAGGGCAGTTCCAGAGCCATCAGGCATTCCTGCCGGACGGTTATCTGGGCGCGCTCAAGGAGCAGCCATACAGCTTCAATCCGCAGAAAGCCAAAGAAATACTGGCCAAAGCGGGGCTGAGCAACGTCAGTTTCCGTCTGGACGTCAACAACCAGCCGCCGTACCTGGATATCGCTCAGGCGCTGCAGGCCAGTTTTGCTCAGGGCGGCGTGAAGGTCGAACTGGTGCCGGGCATCAGCTCGCAGGTCTCCACCAAGGTGAAAGCGCTTAACTACGATGCGACGCTGACCTCCTGGGGGCCGGATTACTTCGATCCCAACACCAACGCGGCTGCCTTTGCCTACAACCCGGAGGACGGCAGCAAGACGCTGGCCTGGCGAGCCAACTGGCAGATCCCGGCGCTGAGCAAGTTGACGCTGGCCGCCACTGCGGAAAACGACACCGCCAAACGGGTGGCCGACTATCAGCAACTGCAAAAACAGGTGCAGCAAAGCTCGCCGTTTGTTATCGGCCTGCAGGCGCGCAGCCTGATCGCGGTGCGTGACAACCTCAAGGGCTATGTGCAGGGCATCAACCCTGACATGGTGTTCTACAGCAAGGTCAGCAAGTAATGGCCGCTGAACTCTCCGCCTCCGCCGGGCTAGCCCGGCGGTATTGGCGCTGGGGCGGGCGGCTGCTCGGCGGCGCGCTGTCGCTGGCGTTAACGCTGCTCGGCCTGCTGCTGTTCACCTTTATGCTGTCGCACCTGGCGCCGATCGATCCGGCGCTGCAGGTGGCGGGCGATCACGCCAGCGAAGCCACCTATGCGCAGGTGCGTCATGACCTGGGGCTGGATCAGCCGCTGCCGGTGCAATTTTGGCGCTATCTGGTGCACCTGGCGCACGGCGATCTGGGCATTTCGCGCATTACCGCCCAGCCGGTGCTGAGCGATCTGTTGCGTACCTTCCCGGCAACGGTGGAACTGGCCACCTGCGCCATTATTCTCGGCGCGTTAGGCGGCATTACGCTGGCGTTTCTGGCGGTGCTCAAACCGGGGAGCTGGCTGGATAATGCGGCGCGGTTGCTGTCGCTGGTGGGTTATTCGGTGCCGATTTTCTGGTTGAGCCTGCTGGGGCTGCTGCTGTTCTACGCCACGCTGCACTGGTCGGCGGGGCCGGGGCGCCTGGATGACATTTACTTGTACAGCATGGAGCCGCGTACTGGTTTCGTGTTGATTGACAGCTGGCTGTCCGGCGATCGCGAGATGTTCTACAACGCCATCAGCCACCTGTGGCTGCCGGTCGTGGCGCTGGCGCTGCTGTCGATGGCGGGCATCACCCGGCTGCTGCGCGCGGCGATGCTGGAAGAGTGCAACAAGGAATACGTGACGCTGGCGCGCTCCAAAGGCGCCGGCCGCCTGCGCATTCTGCTGCGCCACGTGTTTCCCAACGTGCTGGGGACGTTGATCATCGTACTGTCTCTCTCCTATGCCAGCCTGCTGGAGGGCGCGGTATTGACCGAAACGGTGTTCGCCTGGCCCGGCGTCGGGCGCTATCTGACCTCGGCGCTGTTTGCCGCCGACACCCCGGCGATCCTCGGCGCCACGCTGCTGATCGGCACCTGTTTCGTGCTGTTGAATACTCTGGCCGATGCCTTGACCTATCTAGTGGATCCGCGAACCCGATGAGCCAATATCTCTCTGAACACGAACCGCAAAGCGAGCCGGCCGTCGGCTATCGCACCGGTCAGCGGCTGACCACGCTGACGCTCGGCGCGGCGCTGGTGGCGATCCTGATCGTCACCGCGCTGCTGGCTCCGTGGCTGGCGCCTTTCGATCCCAATTTGCAGCATATCGAGCTGCGGCTGCTGCCGCCTTCCGCCACGCATTGGTTGGGCACCGACGGTTTCGGCCGCGACTTGCTCTCCCGCGTGATTTACGGCGCGCGGCCGACGCTGATTCTGGTGTCGCTGATTCTGGTGCTGACCATCCCTATCGGTCTGCTGGTGGGCATCTGCGCCGGTTATCTCGGCGGCTGGGCAGAACGCATCTTGATGCGTCTGACCGATATTTTCCTGTCGTTGCCGAGCCTGGTGATCGCGCTGGCGTTCGTGGCGGTGATGGGGCCGGGGCTGATGAACGGCGCGCTGGCGCTGGCACTGACCAGCTGGCCGGCCTTTGCCCGCCAGGCGCGGGCCGAAACGCTGGCGCTGCGCCGCAGCGATTATCTGGCAGCGGCGCGCATGCAGGGCATCAACGGGCTGCGGCTGATGGTCGGCCACATTTTACCTTTATGCCTGCCCAGCGCGGTGGTGCGCGCGGCGCTGAGCCTGGGCGGCATCATCCTGTCCGCCGCCGGTCTGGGGTTCCTCGGCATGGGCGTCGCGCCGCCGACCGCCGAATGGGGCTCGATGGTGGCCGAAGGCAGTAAAGTGATTTTCGATCAATGGTGGGTCGCCGCCGCACCGGGCGGGGCGATCCTGTTCGCCAGCCTGGCCTTTAACCTGCTGGGCGATGGCCTGCGCGATAAAATGGATCCTCGTCATGGGCACTGATAACACCTTATTGACCGTTGAACGTTTGGCGATCGGCGTGCCGGGGCCGCAGCCGGCGGCGCTGGTGAAGAATATTTCGTTCAGCATGGGGCGGGAGCGGCTGGCGCTGGTCGGTGAGTCCGGCTCCGGCAAATCGTTGACCGCGCGTGCGCTGATGGGGCTATTGCCGCCGCCGTTGCAGCTGCGGGCGCAGCGCCTGACGCTGGGCGACGAAGACTTGACGCGCCTGAGCGAGCGCCAGTGGAGCCGACTGCGCGGCGACCGGGTGGCGATGGTGATGCAAGATCCCAAGCATGCGTTGAATCCCAATCAGCCGATCGGCCGTCAGGTGGAGGAGCCGCTGGTGTTGCATGCCAAGCTGAGCCGCGCCGAGCGGCGTGAAAAAGTGCTGGAGATGCTGGCGGCGGTGGGCTTGCCCGATCCGGCGGCGCTGTGTCGCCGCTATCCGCATCAGCTCTCAGGCGGGATGGGGCAGCGGGTGATGCTGGCCATCGCCCTGATCAACGATCCGCAGCTGCTGATTGCCGACGAACCCACCTCGGCGCTGGATCACCAGATGCGCGATCAGGTGCTGCAGCTGATAGAAAATCTGGTGGCGCAACGCAATATGGGGCTGATCCTGATCAGCCACGATCTGCAGCAGGTGGCACACCACTGCGAGCGGGTACTGGTGATGTACAAAGGCGAGCTGTTGGATCAGCTGCCGGCAGCAGAGCTGGCGCAGGCCACGCACCCTTATACTCGCACGCTGTGGGCGTGTCGGCCGAGCCGCGAGACGCGCGGCAAGCCGCTGCCGGTGCTGGATCGCGCGCTGCTGGAGGCATTGAAATGAGCGTGATTGCACTGGAGAACCTCAGCGTCAGCCATCGTCAGGGCTATGAACAGCGCACCGTGGTGCACGACGTTAACCTGCGTATCGAACCGGGCGAGTGCTTCGGCCTGGTGGGGCCTTCCGGCTGCGGCAAGTCCTCGCTGCTGTGGGTGTTGGCCGGGCTGAACGACAGCTGGCGCGGCGGTTTTGAACTGCTCGGGCGGCGGCTGCAGCCGGGGCAGGCGTTCACCGGCGAACTGCGGCGTGAAGTGCAGATGGTGTTTCAGGATCCTTATGCTTCGCTTCACCCCAAGCACCGGCTGTTGCGCACGTTGTCGGAACCGCTCAAACTGCTGCAAGAAAGCGACATCGAACGCAAAATCAGCGCGGGCTTTCGCCAGGTAGGATTGGATCCGCGCCTGCTGGATCGCTATCCGCATCAGCTGTCGGGCGGCCAACGGCAGCGCGTGGCGATCGTGCGCGCCTTGCTGTTGCGGCCGAAGCTGCTGCTGCTGGATGAGCCGACCTCGGCATTGGACATGTCGGTGCAGGCGGAGATCCTCAACCTGCTCAACGAGCTGAAACAGGCTGGCGATCTGACCCTGGTGCTGGTCAGTCACGATGCGGATGTGATCGACCATATGTGCGATCGCTCGGTGGCGATGGCGCACGGCCGTCTCCTTGCCTGAGCCAATGCCCGTCAATGCGGCGGGCATATCCATCTTGGTAATAAATAAAGCAATTTATCGTCGTTCTTCTGTTAATTCTTACCCCCTACACTCGAAAAACAACGCAACCGCGTGATTGTGGAGAGTGTATCGATGAAACGGTTAATCCCAACCTTATTGTATGGCGCGCTGGCGACCGCTTTCGGCGCGCAGGCCGCCACCCCGCCGGATACCTTGGTGGTGGTCAGTTCGCTGGAGGGCATCATCAGCCTCGATCCGGCGGAGAGCTTTGAAACCGTCAGCTCGGCCAATCTGGTCAATCTCTATCAGCGCCTGGTGGCGCCGGATCGCGGTGCGCCGCAAAAGTTGGCGCCGGACGCCGCCGCCCGTTGGCAAGCGGGCGCCGATGGGCGCAGCCTGATCTTTACCCTGAAGCCGCAACAACGTTTCGCTTCCGGCAATCCGCTGCGTCCCGAGGACGTGATTTACTCTCTGGTGCGTGCGGTGAAGCTGAACAAGGCGCCGTCCTTTATTCTCGCTGAGTTTGGCTGGACGCCGGATAACGTCGAGCAGCAGCTGAAGAAGATCGGGGATAACCAGGTGCAGCTCAGTTGGTCGGCCAACATCGGCAGCGAGCTGGCGCTGCGGCTGCTGACGGCGAACGTGGCTTCGATCGTGGATGAGAAGCTGTTGAGCGAACACGCGCAGCAGGGGGACTTTGGGAACGCCTGGCTGCGCAACCATTCGGCCGGCGGCGGCCCGTATCGGGTGAACAACTATGTGCCGCATGAGGCGCTGCTGTTTGGCCGCAACGACTACGCGCCGTCGCCGGCCCGGTTGAAAACGGTGTTATTCAAGAACGTCAGCGATGCCGGCACCCGCCGTTTACTGTTGCTGAAGGGGGATGCCGACGTGGCCTACGATCTGGGCGCCGACCAGTTCGACTCGCTGCGCAAAGCGCCGGGCGTGCGTATTGAGCAGGCCGATGCGCCCAAGGTGTATTACCTCGGTTTCAATACCGGCAGCAAAGACAACCCGGCGCTGGGCAATCCGGCGCTGTGGCAGGCGGCGCGCTGGCTGGTGGATTATCAGAGCATCGCCGAACGGTTGCTGAAAGGGCAATATCGCGTGCATCAGGCCTTCTTGCCGCAGGGCTTGGACGGTGCGCTCGACGAGCGGCCGTTTAAGCTCGATGTGGACAAGGCCAAACGGATCCTGCGCGATGCCGGCATCGCCGAGGGCACAAGCATCAGCCTGATCGTTATCAACCAGCCGCCGTATACCGACATTGCGCAGGCGCTGCAGGCCAGCTTTGCGCAGGCTGGGCTGCGGCTGGACATTCATCCGGTGGTGGAGAGCGATCTGTGGGGCAAGATGCGCGGCCGCGATTTCCAGGCGATCTTCACCTATTGGGGCGCCGACTATCTGGATCCGAACACCAACGCCAGCGCCTTTGCCTACAATGTGCCGGGGGGGCCGAAGACCCTGGCCTGGCGCACCCAGTGGAGCATTCCCGCCATCAGCGCGGAAACGCGTGCGGCGGCTGCGGAAGGCGACAGCGCAGCGCGCAGCGCACGTTACGCCGCGCTGCAACGGGAACTGCAGGCCAGTTCGCCTTATGTGCTGGCGCTGCAGGGGCAAACGCTGGTGGCATTACGGGACAATGTTGAAGATGCCCGGGTGGATATCGCCAACAGCATGCTGTATTTGGATCGGGTGAATAAAACGCAGCCGTGAACGAAAAATGCCCCCTCGCCGCCGAGAGGAGAGGGGGCCTGGCCGGTGTTAACGCGGCGAGCTCACCACGGCGTGCCGGCGAGATTCAGCTTATTGAGGATTGTCGGCAGGCTGTCGGTCACCAGCGCCTGCAGATCGCCGTACCAAAACTGCTGCACGCCGACCTGGTTGATATACAGATAGGACGCGATACCCAGCGAGAAGCACAGCAACGTTAGCAGCACCCGGCTTACCGCGTCTTTCAGATTGCCGCATACCATCACCATAAAGATCAGCACGAAGATCATCATGTTGAATGAATAACGGTTGGCCACCTCTTCAAAGCTGATGGTGGCGAAGAACACCGCGCAGTTATAAAGGAACATCAGGCGCACGGCATAGGCGGCTTGTACAAACTGAGGCGATGGCGTGCGGAACTTGTAGCGGGCGAATTGATACAGCGCCTCCACCACGCCGACGTACAGCAGCGTGATTTGGATTTTGCGCACCGGGTTATTACCGAAGTCGCCGCTGACGTAGGCTTCGGCGCGCGAGGCCAGAAAGTCGTTGCCGACGACGGCGATCAGTTTAGGCATCAGCACCGCGCCGCCGAGGTAACAGGCGGCGAACAGCGCCAGCACAGGCAGGGTGCCCACGGTGCGCCAGCGCGCGGGCAGCAGCAGATAGGGCAGAAACAGGAAAGCGGAAAAATGGCTGAAGGACGCCATCACGATCCAGAGCAACATGCGGCCGCGGTGCTGTTCCGACACGGCCAGCACCAGGAAAGAGAGCGCCAGCCCCTGCCGCAACAGGTTGCCGTACAGCCCCTGGAAATTGTACTGGCAGCAGAACAAAAACAGGATCACGGCAAAGTAAGTGCGCGAAAGGCGGTAAACGCCCAGCGCCAGCAGCGAAAAGCTGATAAGGAAGAAGGCGGCGAATGCGCCATTACCGACGCCAAACCAGGTGGCAGTCAGTTTAAACAACAGGTGCGAGACAAAGTCGGTGCCGGAAAACTGCGCCAGCCAGTCCATCAGGCCGTAGCCGCTGTACTGCTGCATCTCAAGGTAGTAGTTCACCTTGTCGTTCATCACCGGCTCGAGGTTCTTCGTCGCCAGCGGCACCGCGGATATCACGGTCAGCAGCAGGAAGGCGGTGAGATTCAGCACGCGATCGGGTTGCTGGCGCAGCAGCATAAAGGCGGCGATCAAGCCGCTGCAAATCACCAACGATAAATAGGGGGCGAACCAAACGCCTGTGATGGCGACGGCGCCCAGCAGCAGCCATTGCACGGAAGAATGCGCCTGTTCGCTGTCGGGAAGGGCGGCGAGTGGCCTGACCGGGTTTTGCATGGGATGCTCCATGGCGTGATCCAGCTGGGGAACATAACACCGGGGCCTAAAGGGACACAGTGAGTTTTGGTGAAATAGGCAAAATTTCACCGGGTTATCATCCCTTGTCGGCAGCGGAAAAATGGCCGTCGGCGAGGCTGGGTAAAAACGGTGCGAAACGCGCAGAACCGCGTTCTGCCTCGATTTCATGTGGGGTTGATGCTGTGAAATAAATGAAATTCCACTGCGGGCCAGGTGAGACGGGACCGGTCAGCAGGCATAGCCAGCCGGCCGCCGCTAACCCGATACCGAACGGTTGCGGCGTTCGCCAGGCACGGCGGTTGTGCAGGCCACGCGCCAACGCGACGCCCAATCCGAACGCTGCCGCCAGAAAGATCAGCAGCGGCAACATTGTCCAGCCGAGCCAGGCGCCCAGCGCCGCCAGCAGTTTGAAATCGCCTTGGCCGATGCCGTCACGCCGCCGCGTCAGCCGGTAGAGCGCATTGAGCAGGCATAACGCGCCGTAACCAGCGACGGCACCCAGCACGGCGTCTTCCAGCGGCGCCCAGCGAGCGTCAAGGTTGCACAGTAGCCCGCCCCACAGCAGCGGCTGAGTCAGTCGATCCGGCAGCCACCGATGGCGCCAGTCCAGCCAGGCCAGGGCGATCAGGAGCGCCGCGGCCGGCACTAACCCCCATCGAGGCGCTGCCGCCAGGCTCAGGGGCAGCGTCGCCAACGCCAGCCCCAGTGCCGTCAGCAGCGGCCCCTGAAGGCGCAACCTCTGTGGGCGACCGTTGACGCCCTCCACACGTTCCAGCCACGTAATGAGCGCGAAGGCGATCAGGCCCGCCGACAGCAGCGCGGTGAAAAACAGCGCGTGCCACAGTAAAGAAAGTAACATCCGGACTCCGCCAGTCGTAAACAGACGGCTAAAATAACGGCAAAATGCGTATTTCATCAGGGGAAAACGCGGTCGGTTGTGAGGAATGCGCAGGCGTTCGCATCGCCACGCTGCGTATTGCAGGGGTGTACAATGCCCTGCGCGGTGGCGCGCAGCCGCGGGGTACTGTGCTTTTTATCGGCAAAATCGGCGCTAAAATGCGGTGAATTCACCTGCGGCCGGAATGGATCGGTAAAGGGTACAAGTGACGACGTCACTGGGGGGCGATTGGGGTTTATCCTATTGTTTCTGCTCGCCAAGCCGTTAGGCTATGAGGATATAGGCGCTCCCGCCGGGCCGGGGGCGTGAGGTTTTTCAGCGCTGTCGCGGGAATGGCGGCGGCAAAGCAGTGGGTTGGCGTGCTCCAGGAAGGAGGGAAGCCAACGGTGTCATGAAAGACGTTATTCAGGCAGTACTCATCAAGACTAA
Organism: Serratia sp. EWG9; assembly: GCF_019913725.1. Lineage (NCBI taxonomy): Bacteria > Pseudomonadati > Pseudomonadota > Gammaproteobacteria > Enterobacterales > Yersiniaceae > Serratia > Serratia sp. EWG9. The sequence continues at coordinate 47,508 of NZ_JADNRO010000007.1, read as the reverse complement.
AAAACGATTCTGGCGCCGACGCCAGACGGCGTGGCTGGCCGGACCGCTGGTGTGGCTGGCCGGCGCGGCGCCCGCGTGCGCCGAATCCCCACCGGCGCCGGACAGCGTTATCTCTTCCGAACAGGCCGGCGCAGATCCGGCGGCGAACTTGCCCGAACTGGGCGGTGCGCCCGACGACGCCGCGCGCGAGAAGCAGTGGGCCGAGATGGCCAAACAGCTCGGCGAAAAAGATCTGAACAACGTTTCACGTCAGCAGATGCGCAGCCGCGCTGAAGATTATTTGCTGGGGCAGGCGACTGGCGCGCTGCAGCAACAGGCGCAAGAACTGCTGTCTCCGTTGGGAACCGCCCGGCTGTCGCTGAAGATGAACGGCGAGGGCGATTTTACCGGCAGCAACGGCCAGCTCTTCAGCCCGTTGTACGACGTCGATGGGTTGTTGACCTACAGCCAAATCGGCTGGCTGCAGCAAAGCGCCGGGGCGCTCGGCAATGTCGCGCTGGGGCAACGCTGGATCGCCGGTGACTGGCTGCTGGGTTACAACACGGCGCTCGACAGCGATTTCGCCCGGCAGCGCAATCGCGGCAGCGTGGGGGCGGAAGCCTGGGGGGACTATCTGCGTTTCTCCACCAACTATTACTATCCGCTGTCGGCGCTGTCGCAACAGCCCGGCGATGGGGTATTTTTCAGCCGTCCGGCGCGCGGTTACGACATCACGACGCAGGGCTATTTGCCGTTTTATCGCCAAATCGGCGGTTCGCTCAGCTATGAACAGTACCTGGGCGAGAATGTCGATCTGTTCGGCAGCGGCAAGAAACAGAACGATCCGCGCGCGATGCAGCTGGGGCTCAACTATACCCCGGTGCCGCTGGTGACGATGAAGGCGTTGCATAAGATTGGTGCGGGCGGGCAGAGCCAGGATCAGGTGGAATTGGCGCTGAGCTACCGTCTCGGGGTGCCGCTGGTCAAGCAGATTTCGCCGGAGTATGTGGCGCAGGCCAAGTCGCTGCGCGGCAGCCGCTACGATCCTGTCGAACGTAAAAACGTGCCGGTGCTGGAGTTCCGCCAGCGCAAGACGCTGCAGGTGTTCCTGGCCACGCCGCCGTGGAGCCTGCAGGCGGGGGAAACCGTGCCGCTGGTGCTGGAAATCAAGGCGTTGCACGGGATTTCTCGCGTCAGCTGGCAGGGGGATACGCAGGCGCTGAGCCTGACACCGCCGCACAATGCCAACGACCCGCAGGGCTGGACGACGATCGTGCCGCCGTGGGATGACGCCCCGGGCGCCGCCAACAGCTATCGGCTGTCGGTCACGCTGGAGGACGACAAACAGCAGCGCGTGACGTCCAACTGGATAGAACTGAAAGTGGCGCCGCCGCTGACGGCGACCGCCGGTGATGAAGCGGATCAGCCGCCGATCCAAACCCTGACGCCGCCGCCGATCCCGGCGCAAACCGGGCCGCTGTACGGCGACGATTAACCGTTTTTACCCTGCAACACCCACACGGCGGCCTCGACGCGGGATTTCAGCTTCATCTTTTTCAGCAGGTGTTTGACGTGTACCTTGACGGTGCTTTCCGTGATGGTGAGGCGGCGGGCGATCAGCTTGTTCGGCAGCCCCTGGGCGATCAGCTTCAGGATATCCCGTTCGCGCGGCGTCAGTTGCTGAATATCGCGCTCGGCGCTTGGGTGGTTTTCCCGCAGGCTGGCGGCGAGGATCGGCGTCAGCGTTTCGCTGAGCACCATCTGCCCGGCCGCCGCCTGATGCAGCGCCTTCAGCAGATCCTCCGGCTCCATGTCTTTCAGCAGATAGCCGTCGGCGCCGCGCTTGAGCGCGCTGACGACGTCGTCTTCATGGTTGGATACGCTGAACACCACGATGCGCCCCGACAGGTCGGTCTGGCGCAGGCGATCCAGCGTTTCCAGCCCGTTGATGCCGGGCATGTTCAGGTCGAGCAGGATCAGATCCGGATCGTGCTGCTCCGCCAGCGCGACCCCTTGTTCACCGTTGCTGGCCTCGGCGATGACCTGCAGGCGAGCGTCCATGCCGATCAGCTGTTTTACGCCGTTGCGCAGCATGGGGTGGTCGTCGATCAGTAAGATGGTGGCGGCGGTTTCTGTCGTCATGGTGTCTCCGTTAGTCGATGGCGTGGTTATCCGGCGTGAAGCTGACCCGCACCTCGGTGCCGCCGCCGCTGCGCGGTAAAATGTCGCAGCGGCCGTGCAGGCTCTTGGCGCGATCGCGCATGATGATCAAGCCGTAATGGTCGGGGCGAGAGGTCTCGGCCGGCAGGCCGCGTCCGTTGTCGCATACGCTCAGGGTCACTTCGCCGCGTTTATTGATGACCTGAATGCTTACCTCGCTGGCGGCGGCATGCTTAAGGATGTTGCTGAGCGCCTCGCGGGCGATCTGCAGCAGGTGTATGGCCTGATAGGCCGGCACCGTGCGCGGCCCCAGCTGATAATCGAGGCTGATGGTCAGGCCCAGTTTGGGGTTGAACTCCGCGACCGTCGATTGCAGCGCCGCCAGCAGACCCGGTTCGGTCAACTGCAGACGGAAGGTGGTCAGCAGTTCGCGCAGTTGGCGATAGGCGCCGTTCAGCTCTTCACGCATCTGTTGCACCAGCGCCTGGCTGGCGGCAGAGAGCGTTTCCCCCTGCATCTGCAGACAGGCGATCTGCATTTTCAGGCAGGAGAGCGATTGGGCGATGGAGTCGTGCAGCTCGCGGGCGATCGCCGCCCGCTCCTCCATCAGCATCAACTGCTGCTGGTGGTCGACCTGACGTTCGATGGCCAGCACGCTGGTCAGCTGTTCCACCAGGGTATTGATCAGTTGGCGATGTTCATCGTTCAGCGGTTGCTGCGGCGCATGTTGCGCCACGATCACGCCGTAGTCGCCGAGCTTGTCGCTCAGGCTCCAGCTCAGCGACGGATTGTTGGGATACTGGCGGTCGCTGTCGTTCAGGCAGGCGCTGCACACCGGGTTATGGCAATGCTCCGGCCTTAGCGGTTGGTTGCCGCTCAGCTGCAGCAGCGGTTCCCGGCTGTCGTTTTCATACAGCCGCACCTGAATGGCGCGCAGCGGCGTCAGGGTTTGCAATTGGTTGAGCAGCGGCGTCAGGCGACTGCACAGCGGCTCGCTGGCGTGCAGCTGGCGGCTGGCGCGATAGAGGAAGCTCAGCACCTGATTTTTCTGCTGCAGGTCGGCGGTCTTCTCGGCCACGCGCTGCTCCAGCCCGCTGTAGGTGGCCGACAGCTCGTCGGACATGGTGTTCAACGCGCCGCCGAGCGACGCCATTTCATCCTGATGGCCGCGCTGCGCAAAGCGGCGGCTAAAATCACCGCGGCCTACCGCCAGGGCCATCTCCACCAGTTGCCGCCAGGGATGCAGCAACCGGCGCCGCAGGTAGCAGGTGGTGCCGATCAACAGCAGTAGCGTCAGCGCGATAAAACCGGCCTGCACCAGCGTCACCATCAGCAGGCGGCGTTCGGTTTGCCTGTCGATATCCGACACCAGCTTATCCAACAACCGCACGAAGTGCGCGACCTGGGGCGCGGCGTCGGCCGGCTGCTGCGCGCTGCGCAGGCGAGGTTGCAGCGTCTGTTGCCAATAGTCGCGCAGGGCGTTGAAAGGCTGCGTCAACCCTTCCTGCTCCACCGAACGCTGCAGGTCGGGGCTGTTTTCGTCGCGCTCCAGTTCCCGGATCAGCGCTTCGTGCCGTTCATCCAGCGGCACCTGCGCCAGCAGCCGGTAGCTTTGCATGCGCAGCGAGCCGGCCTTGTTGATGGCGTGCGCGTTGCCCTGAATGCTTTGCGACATCCAGGCGGAAATCCCCATGCCGGCCACGCCCAGCATGCCCGACAGCAACATCAGCAGGGCGACCTGATTCACGATCGAAAGCGGGGCCAACAGGCGTTTCATAAGTGCGGATTCCTGGCGTTTGGCGCCGCTGAAGCTCAGGGGCGAAGGCGGCGATGGGGCTAAACAAGTCACGATTCAGCCGTATTTTTGATTATCCCTGCGCATAACCCCATACCTCGAATGAAGTACCCATTAGTTTCCAGGGGCGCGTCGAGACGGCAAGAAAACGAAAGTGATAGTGATTAGTTTATTGATTTAAATGAATTTAATTTTTGGTTAGGGCGTACCCCTAAGGGGATGAAGGCGCCATTTCCGCCGCCAACTACTTGCATGCGGGTTGATATACATCAACTTTGCCGCCGGGGCCGCCCCCTAGGGTGTGCGGAATGATCCCCCGTGTCTGAGGTTTTTATGTCGCAACTTGCAACGCCTTCATCAAAGAAAACCGGTGCGCTGATTCAGGACTGGCGCCCTGAAGACAGCGCTTTTTGGCAGCAGCGTGGCCAGCGCATCGCCACCCGCAACCTGTGGATTTCCATTCCCTGTCTGCTGCTGGCCTTCTGCGTCTGGATGCTGTTCAGCGCCGTCGCGGTCAACCTGAACAAGGTCGGCTTCAATTTTACCACCGACCAGCTGTTTCTCCTGACGGCGCTGCCGTCGGTCTCGGGCGCCATTTTGCGCGTACCGTATTCCTTCGTGATCCCGCTGTTTGGCGGCCGTCGCTGGACCGCCATCAGCACCTGCTTCCTGCTGGTGCCCTGCCTGTGGCTCGGGTTTGCGGTGCAGGACAGCAGTACGCCGTACAGCGTGTTCGTCATTATTTCCCTGCTGTGCGGTTTCGCCGGCGCCAACTTTGCTTCCAGCATGGCCAACATCAGCTTCTTCTTCCCGAAAGCGCGTCAGGGCGGGGCGTTGGGGCTCAACGGCGGGTTGGGCAATCTGGGCGTCAGCGTCATGCAGCTGGTCGCGCCGCTGGCGATTTCCTTCAGCCTGTTCGGCCTGTTTGGCGGCACGGCGCAAAACCAGGTGGAGGGGGGCCAGCTGTGGCTGGAAAACGCCGCCTGGATCTGGGTGCCGTTCCTGCTGGTCGGCACGTTGGCGGCCTGGTTCGGCATGAACGATCTGGCGGCGGCCAAGGCATCGCTGCGTCAGCAACTGCCGGTGCTCAAGCGTGGGCATCTGTGGATGCTGAGTCTGCTGTATCTCGCGACCTTTGGCTCTTTCATCGGTTTCTCCGCCGGCTTCGCCATGCTGTCGAAGACGCAGTTCCCCGACGTGGTGATCTTGCATTACGCGTTTTTCGGGCCGTTCCTGGGGGCGCTGGCGCGGCCGGTCGGCGGCGCGTTGTCTGACCGTTTCGGCGGTGTGCGGGTGACGTTGATCAACTTTGTGGTCATGGCCGTTTTTGCCGCGCTGTTGTTCCTGACCTTGCCGAGTGCGGGCGAGGGCGGGTCGTTCATCGCCTTCTACGGCATCTTTATGGTGCTGTTCCTCACTGCGGGGTTGGGCAGCGGATCGACTTTCCAAATGATCGCCGTTATTTTCCGCAAAATCACCGTCGATCGCGTTAAAGCGGCCGGCGGCAGCGATGAAAGCGCGCAGCGTGAGGCAGTAACCGATTCCGCCGCCGCATTGGGCTTTATCTCGGCGATTGGCGCCGCCGGCGGCTTCTTCATTCCGCAGGCCTTTGGCACCTCACTGGCGCTGACCGGTTCACCTGCGGGCGCGATGAAAGTGTTCCTGGTATTTTACATTTTGTGCGTCGTGATCACCTGGGCGGTGTATGGCCGCAAGAAAAAAGCCTGAGTGTCAAACGACTTTCTCTATCCCTCCCGACAGGGGAGGGATATTTCGTTCATACCGAAACTTCTCTCTTCTCCTCCTCAGTGAAATTTTCTGCCTTTAGGTAAAATTCTCACCCCCGCTTGCCGTTTTTTTCTTTTTTTATAGTTATATCTCTCAATGTATGAATCCTTTCTCACAAAAGGTTTATATTATTCACGCGGTTTTTTCGTTTTGTTGAGCGTGTTCTTACTATTAAACAATTAATGCTTTTTCCTGCGTTTAAATGAAATTGCTTAGGAGAATACCTAATTGATGTGCGTATTATAAAATCAGCAATAGGGTTTTGTCTTAGATGCTGCGCCCGTTGGATGGAATGAACGCCGGAGTTAAATCAGATAACTCTCATTCTGTTTTTTCCGTCTTTTTGTAGTCTATCTGACGTTCAGATTAGGTGGAAAAACAGAATGAATTCAGGGCGAAGAATGAAATTTCACAATTTCATTCGATTAACAATCAAGCAACGCCGTTAGTTTTTTCTTTCTAAATCAAAGAGGTGCTAGTTTGAATTTTACGGTAGCCAGGAAAGAAATCCATGTTGCCAACAGGGAAATAGAGTCGTTTGGATAAACGGAACATCCTGAATCAGGCTTAATGTAAAAAATGAAATCAGAAAATTTTTATAAAAGCCAATATCCGATGAATGCAACCTGTTGAGTTTACATTTAATTTCTTGAACATTTTTTGATATTTCTATACAAAGTGTGCAGGACAGGCACGCTAAGGAAATTAAAAGTGAATCTTGATAAAAGAATAAAGATTAGGAATCTCGATGTTCTGACTCCTGCCGGGGAGAAATTCCGTCTGCGTTGGAAGGAGTATCAAATTCTTTCGCTGCTTGTCGCCAGATCCCCCGAGCTGGTTACCCGAACGGAAATTATAGAAAATATCTGGAAAGGAACCTATTGTTCAGATTCAACGATAAATCAAACAATTAAATCCATTCGTCAGAAAATTAGCGATTCGGAACACACGCTTATCAGAACCATTCCACGCTTGGGTTACAAGGTGGAAAATCAAGCGGCTTTTCACTTTATATCTGAAGATGAAGACTACGCCGATGATGATATATTAAACGGTAACGATGATATTGACGTTGATATTCAAGCGGAACTTTCTGAAAGTGAAAATGAATCGCCTGTAGCCAACGACGAGAAAATAGTTAAGCCGCGTAAATCGACCCTCGTTTCTGCGCCTGTTGCGGCGATGGATTCCTCTCAAGATCCGGCGCATGAAAAGAAGTCGCTATCCGTGCGCCGCTTTTTCAGCGTGCCTGCCAGTCGCGTGGTGAAATACCTGACGGTGTTTGCCTCGTTACTGGTTATTTCACATTTTTCATATGTCCTGGGCAACCAAACCCGTCCGCCGGTGATCAATGATATTCAGAACAACACGCGCGTGGTGTTGACGCTGACGCTGAATAATCCCCATACCAACAGCCCGCAAACGCTGTTCTGTCTGTACCAGGGAGAGAACATGGATCAGGCCACCATCGAATGTGTCGATCCTAAACAAGGCCAGCTGAAATTGCCGGTAAAATATGAGACCTCTTCCTCCACCGGTAAAGGTCGGATTAATCTCATATTGCCGAATAAAACCTTGCAATATCAAGTTGCTTACGATGTTAAAAATTAGCGCTGAATGAGGTTTTATCTATAGCGATAATTTTACATTTGATGAAATCTTTTATTTCATAATTTGTTATTTGAAAGCCAGGTTCGATTTGTCCAGTCTGGAACTCATTACCTAACGCGTATTAGCGCCTGTCCCAATCGGGTGACGGGAATAATGAGAACCTGCTGAGTGACAAATTATGGATAAGCGTAAAGTAGCTATTATCGGGGGTTCCGGTTTTATCGGAACACGCCTGGCGAAACGTCTCAGTAAGCGCGATGATCTGACATTGGTCATCGTCGATAAGCAACCCAGTGCACATTTTCCATCCCTTTATCAGTATGGCGATGTGACTCAACCTCAGACTTTGCAAGAACCGCTGGCGGGCTGTGACGCCATCATTAATCTGGCGGCGGAGCATCAGGACAATGTCGATCCCATTTCGCTCTATTATCAGGTCAATGTCGAAGGCGCACGTCATGTCTGCATGACCGCCTCTGCATTGAATATCCGCCAAATCATTTTCACCTCCTCGGTCGCCGTTTACGGGTTCGTCAAGCAGGAAACCGGCGAAGAAGGGCGTTTCGAACCTTTCAACCATTACGGCAAGTCCAAGCTCGAGGCGGAATATGTTTATGAGGCCTGGCGCAAGGCAGACGCCGCAAATAAATTGACCATCATCCGTCCGACGGTGGTGTTCGGCGAAGGCAACCGCGGCAACGTGTATAACCTGTTCCGCCAGATCGCCAGCGGCCGTTTCGTGATGATTGGCAGCGGCAATAATATGAAGTCGATGGCTTACGTCGAGAATATTGCTGCACGGCTGGAGCATGCGTTGGATCAGCAGTCCAGTTATCAGGTCAGCAACTATGTCGATAAACCGGACTTTACGATGAATCAGCTGGTCGACGTTATTTCCTCTTCATTGGGCAGGGAAAATAAGACGATTCGCATTCCTTACGCCTTGGGAATATGCGGCGCAACCGCATTGGATGTCGTGAGTAAAATAAGTCGCAAGAAATTTCCAATTAGTCGCGTCAGAGTGCAGAAATTCTGTGCCAGAACGCAATTTAAAAGCAATGTGCAGAATAATTTCGTGGCGCCGGTCGAACTTGATTCGGCAATCGAAAGAACCATTAAACATGAGTTTTCTGATAGATAACTTAATCGCACGCTGACGTTATTTCGATATTTTCGCTGACAAGCGGATAAATCTGCATTTTCAGGATTAGCGCATGCTGACTTATATCCTGGCCGGATCAATTTTGTTTTTGTTAATAGCGCATTGGGAGCTGTAACTCAAGGGCGGTAGCGTGCTTATTCGCTGGAGGAACGATGTTATATCAACTGAGCGTGATATTTGTGCTGGCGGTGGCGTGGGTGCTTATTGCCCGCCGCGCCGCCTTGGTGGTGGGGTTAGTGGATAAGCCCAATGCGCGCAAGCAACATCTGGGGCACATTCCGCTGGTCGGCGGCATCGCCGTGTACCTGACGCTGATGCTGATGACGCTGTGGCAACCCGCCTGGCTGCCCGAAAGCACGATCTACCTGCTGTGCATAACGGCGCTGGTGGTGTTGGGCGTGCTGGATGACCGCTTTGATCTGCCCGTGGCGCCGCGCGTCATGGTGCAGGGAGGGATCGCGCTGGCGATGATGCTGGCGGCAGGGATGCAACTCTCCTCGCTGGGTTTTGTCTGGGGGCATCAGGAAGTGATGCTCGGCTATGGCGCGTTGCTGCTCACGCCGCTGGCGGTATGGGGAGCGATCAATGCCTACAACATGGTGGATGGCATCGATGGGCAGTTGGGCGCTTTGTCCTGCGTCACCTTCGTCGCGCTGGCCATCGTGTTCGGGCTGGGCGGCCGGGAAGACCTGGCGCTGTGGTGTCTGGGCCTGATCGCCGCTCTGGCGGCTTATCTGCTGTTCAACCTGAGTCTGTTCGGTGCCCGCAGCAAGATCTTTATGGGGGATGCCGGCAGCATGGTGATTGGCTTCAGCGTGCTGTGGCTGGTGTTGCTGGCGACCCAGGGACCGCAGGCGGTGATGCGCCCGGTGACCGCGCTGTGGCTGATCGCCATTCCTCTGATGGACATGGTGACGGTGATGGTGCGCCGCCTGCTGCGCCGCCAAAGCCCATTCAAAGCGGGGCGCGATCATTTGCACCATATTCTGATGCGTCGCGGACTGAATGCGCGCCAGGCGCTGGCGATGAGCACCATGCTGGCGGTGACGCTGGCCTGCATCGGCATTTGCAGTGAAGTGCTGAAACTGCAAGAGAGTTTGATGCTGGTGGCGTTTCTGCTCTGTTTTTGCGGCTATTTCGCCCTGTTGCGCGAGCCGCGTCAGGCGACGGTGTTCAGCGATAATCCGACCGTCGGCCGTTAATCCCCTCACGGGCTGCGGCGGCAGCCCGTTTATCACGGTACTTCCATGAATTTTCATTTGCCTCTTTTGATGCCGTTGGCCTTTACCTCCGCGCTGTTGAGCGGGTGTACGGTGATTCCCGGCTCACATTTACCTACCAGCGGAAAAGCCGTCGTCGTGCAGCAAGACGACGGTTTTGATTTGAATAACCAGGTGCAGGTCTACCGCATGTCGCCGATGTTGCTGCAGAAAATGCGGCGCGTAGAACCGGTCGCCCGGCCGAACCCGGCGCTGGATCAGCGGCTGCAGAACTATCAATACCGTATCGGCGTCGGCGACGTGTTGAACGTCACCGTCTGGGATCACCCTGAGCTGACTACGCCGGCCGGGCAGTACCGCAGCGCCAGCGACACCGGTAACTGGGTCCATGCCGATGGCACGATTTTTTATCCCTATATCGGGCGAGTGGCGGTGGTGGGCAAAACCGTCACCGAAGTGCGCAGCCTGATCGCCGGCCGTCTGGCGCAGTATGTGGAAAGCCCGCAGGTGGATGTCAGCATCGCCGCTTTCCGTTCGCAGAAGGCTTATGTGACCGGTGAGGTGAAAACCTCCGGCCAGCAGGCGATCACCAACGTGCCGCTGACCATCCTGGATGCGATCAACGCCGCCGGCGGCCTGACGGAGAACGCCGACTGGCGCAACGTGGTGCTGACCCATCAGGGCAAGGATCGGGCCATCTCGCTGCAGGCGCTGATGCAGCGCGGCGACATCAGTCAGAACGCGTTGCTGCAGCCGGGTGACATCCTTTACGTCCCGCGCAATGACGAACTGAAAGTGTTCGTGATGGGCGAAGTGGGCAAGCAAGCGACGCTGAAGATGGATCGCAGCGGCATGACGTTGACCGAGGCCCTCGGCTCTTCCGAAGGGATCAGCCAGACGGTCGCGGATGCGACCGGGGTATTCGTGATCCGGCCGAGCGGCGGCAAAACGCCGCAGCGGCTGGCGACGCTGTATCAGTTCGATCTTTCCGACGCCAGCGCGCTGGCGATGGGCGCTGAATTTCAGCTGCAACCTTACGACGTCGTGTACGTCACTGCGGCGCCGGTCGCGCGCTGGAACCGTTTGATCAGCCAGCTGGTGCCGACCATCAGCAGCTTTAACGATCTCAGCGAGGCTACCTTGCGCGTGCGCAACTGGTAAATCCGCAGGATGAATAAGGAACAGAAGATGAAGAACAATGCGCTGTCCGTGATGGTGGCCGAACAAGATGAAAAACTGGAGTGGGAGCGTCTGGTAGGGCCGCTTTGGGATAACCGCTGGCGGATCGCCGTCGTAACCGGCGTGGCCGGCGCGCTGGGCGTCGCCTATGCCCTGTTGGCGACCCCGGTGTATCAGGCCACGGCGGTGGTGCAGGTGGAGAAACAGCTGTCCGGCGACTCGCTGCTGCGCGAAACGCTGGACAGCTCGATGGGGCAGAATTCGGCGACGCAGGATGAAGTGACGCTGGCCAAGTCGCGCTACGTGCTCGGCAAAACGGTGGATGCCCTTGGCCTGACGGTGCGCGTCGAGCCGGACTACTTCCCGGTATTCGGTAAAGGTTTTGCCCGACTGAGCGGCGAAAAGGCGCCGGTGCTGGACATCACCACGTTGACGACGCCGCCGGAAATGGAGGGCGAAGCGCTGACGCTGACGGTGCGCGATGGGCAGCATTACGAGCTGAGCCATGACGGCGCCAAACTGTTCAGCGGCGCGGTCGGGCAGCCGGTGGCGCAGGGCGGATGGAACATGGCCGTCTCGGCGCTGGACGCGGCGCCGGGCGCCAGCTTCACGGTGGTCAAAGTCGCGCGCCAGAAAGCGGTGGACGATCTGCGCAAAAATCTTGACGTAGTGCCGGGCGGTAAAGACAGCGGCATCATGACCTTTACGCTGCCGAGCGAAGATCCGCAGCGCGCCGAGGCGGTGCTGAAGAACATCACCGACAACTACCTGCAGCAGAACGTGGATCGCAAAACGGAAGAGGCGCAGCGAATGCTCGCGTTCCTGCAAGAGCAACTGCCGCAAACGCAAACCTCGCTCAACAACGCCGAAACCCAGCTCAATCAGTTCCGTCAGCAAAACGACTCGGTGGATCTGTCGCTGGAAGCCAAATCGGTGTTGGACACGCAGGTGCAGCTCGAAGCGCAGCTCAATGAACTGACCTTCAAGGAAGCGGAGATCTCCAAGCTCTATACCCGCGCGCACCCGGCTTACCGGGCGCTGCTGGAAAAGCGCGCCACGCTGGAAGCGGAAAAGGCGCGGCTGGGCAAACAGGTGCAGACGCTGCCGAAAATGCAGCAGGAGATCCTGCGTCTCACCCGAGACGTGCAGGTGGATCAGCAGGTTTACATGCAGCTGATGAACAAGCAGCAGGAGCTGAGCATCAGCAAGGCCGGCACGGTAGGCAACGTGCGCATCATCGATGAAGCGGAAACCGCCATTCGGCCGATCCAGCCGCAAAAGATGCTGATCGTGCTGTTGGCGCTGCTGCTGGGCGCCGGGGGCGCCGCCGCGGTGGTGCTGTTGCGCGCGGCCTTCCACCGCGGCATCAATGATATCGATACGCTGGAGAAACGGGGCATCAACGTCTACGCCACCGTGCCGCTGTCGCCGTGGCAGGTGAAGCGCAACCGCGAGCAGCGTCATCTGTTGCCCAAATCCGGCGGCCGGCGCCTGCCGATCCTGGCGGTGGCCGAGCCGACGGATCTGTCGGTGGAGGCAATCCGCAGCCTGCGCACCAGCCTGCATTTCGCCATGCTGGAAGCCAAAAACAATATTCTGATGGTCTCCGGCGCCAGCCCGGAAAGCGGCAAGAGCTTCACCAGCACCAACCTGGCGGTGGTAGTGGCGCAGGCCGGGCAGCGGGTGTTGCTGATCGACGCGGATATGCGCAAAGGCTTCCTGCATCGCTGGCTGGCCGAGGATGGACATCGCGGTTTGTCCGACATGCTGGTGGGCGACGTGATGGCGGAACAGGCGGTGCGGAAAACCGCCATCGCCAACCTGGACTTCGTGCCGCGCGGCCAGGTGCCGCCGAATCCGTCCGAACTGCTGATGCATCGCCGCTTCGCTGACTTCCTGCGCTGGGCCGGGCAACACTACGATCTGGTGCTGATCGATACGCCGCCGATTCTGGCGGTGACGGATGCGGCGATCGTCGGTCATCACGCCGGCACCTCGCTGCTGGTGGTGCGTTTTGAAGTGAACACCGTCAAGCAGATCGAAACCAGCATGCGCCGTTTCGAACAGAATGGCGTGGCGATCAAAGGCGTGATCCTCAACGGCATGGTGAAAAAATCCGCCGCCGATGCGGGTTACTACGCCTTCGCCTATCCGAGCCATCAGGAAGAAAAGGTGCCGTAAGCGCATGAAAGCGATGCTGATGAACTCTTTGTGGTTAATGCTGGAGCGGGTATCGCTGAGTCTGTCGGGGATTTTCGTTTCGGTGTACGTCGCGCGCTATCTCGGGCCGGCGCAATACGGTTTGATTAACTACTTGCTGTCGGTGATCGCCATCGCCGTGCCGCTGGTGCAGCTGGGGGCGGACGCAGTGCTGTTCAACCGCGTCGCCAAACGGCGCCGGAGCGGCATGCGGCTGATGCTGGCTTCGATGCGCATCCGCCGCCAGCTGTTTGCGCTGATCGCGCTGCCGCTGATGGCCTGGACGCTGTTGACGCAGGATCGCACCAACCAAATCATGATGCTGCTGATGTTGATCAGCGCGTATTTCTCCGTGCAGGACGTCTACAAAATCTATTACGACGCGCTGCTGAAGTCGAAGTTGAACACGTTGATCAACAACGTTGCGCTGTTGCTGTCGATCGTGATGCGGCTCGGCCTGGTGTACGCGCAATTGCCGCTGGTGTGGTTTGCGCTGCCCTATGTGCTGAGCAGCCTGCTGCCTTATGCGGTGCGCTGGGTGCTGTTCCGTCGCGAGCAGGCGCAGATGCCGGCGATCAGCGGCAGACACAAACGGCGCTACGGCCGCTACCTGTTCAGCGTCGGCTTGCCGCTGGCGATCTCCAGCCTGTCGATCGTCATTTATACGCGCATCGATCAGATCATGCTGGGCAACTATTTGGGAGAACACAGCGTCGGGCTTTACAGCGCCGCCATCACGCTGAGCCAGGGGTGGGTATTCGTGCCCATCGCGCTGATCATGTCGATGATGCCAGGCGTGGCGAACGCCGGTTCGGAGCAGGAACAAGAGGCGCGCATTCGCCAGCTGTATCTGATGGTGCTGGTGCTTTCGATGCCAGTGATCGCGGTGCTGTCGCTGTTTCCGCAGCAGATAGTCGCGCTGATGTTCGGCGAAAGTTACCGGCAAACGGCGACCATTTTGGCGCTGTGCTCGGTGACGTCGCTGTTCTCGGTGATGGGAACGGTGTCTTACCGCGCCATCGTGCTGTTCAGCGGCTATCGATTCATCGCCATCAAAATGCCGCTGGCGGCGTTGGCCAACGTGGTGATGAATTTCATCCTGATCCCGCGCTACGGGATCATGGGCGCGGCGATATCGACGTTGATCACGGAGTTTATTTCATTCTTTGTGCTCAACAGCTTTTTCAGAGGAGGAAAAATTACGCGTTTGCAGGTGACTTGCTATCGGTGTTTTCCGCAATTAATAGGGAAGGTACGAGAAATATATGTTAAATAATCTGGTGAAAGGGTTATACCGACGTATGCCCGATGCAATATATCATCAGTTAAAATACGCAATGTTTTTCCGCAAGGTGCCGCATCTGGCCCATCCGGTGGGGTACAGCGAAAAACTGATGCGTAGGAAAGTTTATCCACTGGCGATATATACGCAGCTATCCGATAAATATCGGGTGAGAGAGTATATCGAACAGCTATGGGGTAAAGAGTATTTGATCGATCTTTACGCGCACGGCAACGAATTTACGGAAGAGATGTATCAGCAGCTGCCCGAGTCGTTTGTGATTAAAGCCAACCATGGCAGCGGATATAACAAGCTGGTATTTGATAAAAGCCAAACCGGTTATAACGAACTGCGGGTGTTGACCAACAGTTGGCTGCGGCAAAGTTTTTATCAGGTTTATCGCGAGCGGCATTATAAAGATATTCCACCTTGCATCATGGTGGAAAGAATGCTGATCGACGAAGGGCAAATACCGAACGACATCAAGATCCACTGTTTTAATCTTGACGGTGAGGTGCGCTTCTTTATTCAGATCGATTATCAGCGCTTTATCGATCATCGCCGCGATTTCTTTGATGCGGACTGGAACCGCACCGAGATCCGCATGGGCGTGCCGAACAGCGACGTGCCGATGTCGCGCCCCAGCGGGCTAAAGGAGATGCTGCGGCTGGCGCGCCAGGTGGCGGAACAATTCTCGTACGTACGCGTCGATTTTTATCAGGTGCAGGATCGCATTTATTTTGGCGAGCTGACTTTCACCCCGGGGGCCGGATTACAACGGCTGATGCCAGAAACGATTGAACAAGAATGGGGAGGGTATTTTCATACGTAGCTGAAACAGGCCGTTGGCTGCGCGTACTCGACCCGAGGCGGGGGGATAACCGGGCAGGGATATGCTGCGATAACAAACTTTTTCTCTGGCATCAGGCTGCACTCGCCAGTTGATAATAGCTTTTGAGGTATTAAATGGACTTATCAATTGTTATTCCCGCTTTTAATAATTCAAACCATCTCGCCGCCACGCTGGCGCGCATGACCCATTACTGCGCCGGTTTTGATTATGAAATTATCGTGGTCGATTATTCATCGGAAGCCGGTGAGTCGGAAAAGATACACGGACTGTTGGCGGCGAATCATCGCGCCAGACTGCATGAAAGCCGGGTGCGCGGCAATATCGCCGTCGCCTGCAATATCGGTTTTCGCCTGGCGCGTTCTGAGGTGGTTTTTTTTCTGGAACCGGAAGATATGTTTGGCACCAATTATATCATCCGGCGCTTGAGACGGCATGAGGACACACGGATCGATATCGTGTTCGGCAATTACACCACGGTCAACGACAAGAATGTGCGCAGCTACGTGTTTAATTATCAAGAGGGCGTGGCCGGGGAAGATTTCTTATTTATCGAGATGGGGGATATTCGCACCTCGACCATCAGCGTGCGCAAGAAACAAGACCGGCGGTTTTTATTTCCGGAGTTTTTGGCCCGTTACCAAGACTGGGGATTTTTGGTCAACGCCACCAACCTGGGCGCCCGGGTGGTTCACGATCAGGGCGGTGGGGTGTTCATCCGCTGCGGCGACGAGGATCTGAACCGCTGCCGATTGAACATCGACGCCAGCGAACGCTTTATCGATACCTATCTGCAGGCCAGCGGCCGTTATATCAGCGGCTTTGCCTGTAAACACCTGCTGGCTTCGCTGTACAGCGAAGATCTGCAGGCTTTCAACTACTACTCATCGCGCATGGAGCGCCACACCCTGAGCGGCAAATTCAAGGCGATCAAGCTGTATGGCGACTGTCTGGCCAGGCTGGGACTGTTTCCATTGGGGGGGAGGCTGCTGCGCACGGCCCGCGAGGGATTACGGAGGTGACATGCAACCGCGGAAAATCGCAATTGTAATCGAAGACATCGGCGGCAAAGGCGGCACCGAACGGGTGGCCAGCAGCCTGGCCAATGCGCTGACCACCCGCTTCGGCCACCAGGTCGAACTGATATCCATCTGCGGGGATCGGGCGTTCTATCCGCTGGAGCCGGCGGTGACGCTGCGCTTCATGCGCGGCAAGACGCTGCTCTGGCCGTGGCGCCTGGCGCTGTTCTTACGCCGCGGCCGCTATGACGCCATCATCACCGTCTCGATGGGGAAACTCTCGGTGATCATGGTGCCTTACCTGCGGCTGTTGTGTCCCGGCAGCCGCTTGGTGCTGAGTGAACATGTCAGTTTCCACCAGTATCCGTGGCCGATGAAGTGGCTGAAGGTGCTGATCTACCGGCTGGGCGATCGCACCGTGCTGCTGACGCAAAAAGATCTGGCGAATATCGGCCGCTGGGTGCCCGCCCGCAAATGTCGGGTGATTGAGAACGTGTCGCCGTTTCCGCTGCGGGCGCCGCATCCGGAACAGCAACAGCCGGTGGCGCTGGCGGTCGGCCGACTGTGCCACCAGAAAGGCTTCGACCGGCTGATCGCCGCCTGGCGGCAGGTGGCGCAGCAGGCGCCGGAGTGGCGGCTGCACATCGTCGGCGATGGCCCGGATCGGGCGGCGTTGCAACGGCAGATCGCCGATTACGGGCTCGACGACCGGGTGCAGCTGCTGCCGGCCACCGCCGATATCGCCGGGCATTACCGGCAGGCGAGCCTGTTGCTGATGACCTCTCGCTACGAAGGTCTGCCGATGGTGCTGATCGAAGCCATGAGCTTTGGCCTGCCGCTGGTGGCTTTCGACTGTCTGACCGGCCCGGCGGAGCTGATCGACGATCGCGAGAACGGTTATCTGGTGGCGGACGGCGACGTCGACACCTTCAGTCAGCGCGTCCTGGCGCTGATCGGCGACGGCGAACTGCGTCGCCGCTTCTCCCACCGTGCGTTGGAAAAGGCGCAGCGGTTTGTGCCTGAACGTATTTACCCCCAGTGGCAAGAGCTTATCGTCTGAGGTAATCATCATGGAAAAAGTGTCCGTCATTATGCCGGCTTATAACGCCGCCGGTTTTATCCGCGAGTCGATCCTTGGCGTATTGAATCAAACTTATCAGGACTATCACCTGTATGTGATTGACGACGCCTCCACCGACAACACCGCCGAGGTGGTCAAGCCGTTCATTCACGATCGGCTGACCTACATCCGCAACAACGCCAATCAGGGGGTGGCCGAAACGCGCAACATCGCCATCGAGGCGGCGCGCGGCGACTACATCGCGTTTTGCGACAGCGACGATGTTTGGCACCCGAATAAGCTGGCCCGCCAGGTCGGCATCCTTAAAACCCAGCGTTACGACGTGGTCTGCTCACACTATTACACCTTCGAGAATGACCTGGCGCAGGTGAAGAATTACCGCGGCGCCGGGGAGATCATCGCCTACCGCGACATGTTGAAAAGCAACTGGATCGGCAACCTGACCGGCATGTACAACCAGCGCCGGGTCGGCAAGGTCTACCAGCGCAAGGTCGGGCATGAAGACTACGTGATGTGGCTGTCTATTCTGGAGCGCGCGCGCAATCGCCTGGCGTACTGCATTCCGGAGCCGCTGGCGTTTTACCGGCTGTCCGCCAATTCGCTGTCCGGCAACAAGATCCGCGCGGCGGACTGGCAGTGGCAGATCTACCGTCGTCATCTGGGGCTCTCTTATCAAAAATCCTGCTACCTGTTCTTCTCCTACCTGTACAGCGCGGTGATGAAAAGACAATGACCAGCAAAATCTTGAACGCAGCCTGCGTGCTGATCGGATGCGGGCTGGCGGCTCAGGCCGGGGCGGCGGGCTGCGAGACCAATCTGCTGACCAACCCCGGCTTTGAGCAGGGACAGACGGGCTGGTCGCTGCCGCCGGCCAAGGTGGTCTCCGGCGGCCGCAGCGGCCGGGCCAGCCTGTACTACAGCAATCCTGACCCGGCGGAGTATCACCAGATGCTGCAAACGCTGCAGGTGAAAGCGGGCCAGACGATCGCGTTCGGCGTGTGGGTGCGCGGCGATAACCTGCGCGGCAAAGGCGATCAGCCGGGCGCCGGGGTGTACGTCGAAAGCTATGACGCCAAGGGGCGCCACCTGGCCGGCAGCTACCCGCAAGGCCTGCTGGGCAGCAGCGGTTGGCAGCCGGTGGAGGGCAGCTTCACCGTACCGGCAGAGGCCACCACCACCGTACTGGGGCTGTATATGCGCAAGGGCACGACCGGCAACGCCTGGTTCGACGATGCCTACGTTTGCAGCCAGCCGACGGCGCCGGCGTTGTATCAGATGCGCGCCGGCGGGCAATCGGCCTCCAGCCTGATTGAAGTGCAGCAGCCTCAGGAAGTGCAGGTGGAAAGTACGCTGCTCGATAGCCAACGCACCGCCGTGCGGCAGGAGAGCCGCCGCTACCATGTCGCCGAGCGTCAGCGCGTAGAGTTCTCGCTGCCGGCCAACCTGGCCGCCGGCGAGTACCGCCTGCAGCAGCAGGTGACGGACGTGGCGTCGAAGCACAGCCGGAGCAGCGAAATGCCGGTCAGCATCGGCGAGGCGCCGCCGAAAGTGGCGTTGGACGAGCAGGGCTATACGCTGCGGCAGGGCAAGCGCTTCTTTCCGCTGGGCATCTACATGTACGGCAACATGGCGACCGATGAACATCTGGCGCGCATCCGCGACGCCGGTTTCAACACCGTGCTGAATTACAACTACGGCGCAGGGCGCGACCCGTACGCCTATTTCCGCAAAACGCAGCAGTACGGGCTGCAGGTGATTTTCTCGCTGAAGGATTTCTACCCCGGCCTCGACTCTGCGCCGAAAACGCGCCTGAGCTACCCGCAGTTGACGGCGTCTTATGTGGAGAAGTTTAAAACTCAGCCGAACCTGCTCGCCTGGTACATCAACGATGAGCTGGCGCCGAAGTACGCGCCGCAGATAGAGCAGATGCATCTGCAGGTGAAGCAACAAGACCCTGACCATCTGACCTTTCAGGCGCTGAATCAGACCGGCGCGCTCAACGCCTATTTCAACAGTTCCGATGTGTTGGCCAGCGATCCTTATCCGGTCGGACGCGATGCCGACATGACGCGCACGCTGGAATACTCGCGCCTGACGGTGCAGGTGGCGCGCCAGGCGAAGGGCGCCTGGCTGGTGATGCAGATCATGGATCACGCCGCCTATGAGCCGCACCGCAAGCCGCGCCAGCCGAGCGAAGCGGAGATCCGCAACCAGGCCTGGCTGGGGCTGATCGGCGGCGTCAAAGGGCTGCTGTTCTACTCCTATACCGACCTGTTCTACAAGCGCCGCAGCGGTGATTTCAACCAACAGGAATTCGACGGTATCTGGCAAGGGGTTGCCCGCGTGGCGCAACAGATCGACAGCTTCACGCCGTACCTGCTCTCGGGCGAAAGTGCGACGCTGTCCGGCAACAACACTGCCGTACCGGCGCGGCTGTTTATCGACGGCGAGCGCGGCCTGGTGCTGATCGCCAACCCGTACTATCGGCCGATGGCCGCCCGTTTTGACCTGCCGCCCGGCTGGCGCTGGCAGGGGCAGCCGCAGATCGACGCCAAATTGCCCGCAGTGGGCAGCAGCGCGCTGTGGGTGCAACGAGACACTAGCAATCAATAAGGATACCCGTTCATGACTATCACGCTAAGCCTGATCGTCCCGGTGTATAAGGTGGAAGCCTACATCGAAGCGTGCCTAGACTCGGTGCTGAGTCAATTGCCCGACTGGGCGGAAGTGATCCTCGTCGATGACGGCAGCCCGGACGGCTCCATCGCCGTCGCGCAAGAGGTGCTGTGCCGTTATCCGGCGTTGAAAACGCAGGTCAGCATCCTGCGCCAGGATAACCAGGGGTTGAGCGCCGCGCGCAACGCCGGGATCGCCCATGCCGAAGGCGAATATCTCGGTTTTCTGGACTCCGACGACGTGCTGCTGCCGGGCTATTTCAGCATTTTGGGGCGCCTGCTGGCGGATAACCCGCAGGTGGAGATCGTGGCGTTCAACGCCCAGCGCTTCTCGCGGCTGAAAAACGGCCAGATAGAACCGGATGGCCTGATGGCGATCGTGCCCGGCAACGCCGCGCCACAGGAGCGCGAGCCGCATATGGCGCTGTTGGCGGACAGTTTTAACCGCAGCCTGTGGTACGCCTGGGCGCGGATTTATCACCGTTCGCTGTTCAACGACGCCGCGTTTCCGGCGGGGCGCAACTTCGAGGATATCCAGCTGATCCCGCAGCTGTATCTGAAAGCGAACCGCATCGTGGTGTGCGACACGCCGTTGGTAGGATACCGCGCTAACCCCAACGGCATCACGCGCGCGCCGAAGCGGCGGGATTTGGACGATCTCGATTATGCCATCGAGCGCGCTGACAGCGGGCGCCGCCGCGAGGGGGGGAAGGGATTCCACTCGGTGCTGTTCGTCACCACGCTGAAGGCGCGTCTGCTGGTCGGGCTGGACTTCTTCGGCCTGCGTGACGCGCTGCGGGAAACCGCCGAGCTGAAACGGCGCTATGCCCGGCTGCGGGCGGAGGAGCGGCAAATGCTCAGCCGCAAGAACCGCCTGTTCTACCGCAGTCCGCTGGTCTACTACCTGATGGCCAGTCTCTACAACCGTTTCGGGTGAATCTGACCGTGCCCGAACGACGATAAACCCGTGTGGAAGCCCATTATGAGTATCAAAGTCAGCGTCATTATTCCGACCTATGGCCGCAGCGAACTGCTGGCGCGCGCCATCGACAGCGTCCTGGCGCAAACCCATCAGCCGGTGGAGATCGTGGTGGTAGACGATAATCCGCCGGACCATCCGCAGCGCCAGGCCACCCGCGAACGGCTGGCCGGCTATATTGCCGCCGGGCAGGTCGTCTATTGCCCGCGCGCGCGCAACGGCGGCGGGGCGCGGGCGCGCAACAGCGGCATCCTGCGCGCCACCGGGGAATACCTCACTTTTCTGGACGACGACGATTATTACCATCCGGAGAAGATCGCCCGTCAGCTGGCCTTTATGCAGCGCGGCGATTACCCCGTCAGCCTGTGCGATATGGATATTCTGCAGGACGGCCAAATCAGCGCCGAGCGCTATTACCGCGCCCGCTGCGACGGCCTGGAGGACTTCATGCTGGCCGGCGTCGCTTACACGCCGATGATCATGCTGCGCCGCGAGGCGGCGATCGCGGTGCGCGGGTTCTTCAATACCCCGCGTTATCAGGATCATATCTTCATTTATCGCCTGCTGGCGGCGGGCATGCGCATCGGCACGTTGCACGAGCGCCTGGCGGTGCATAACGATCACGACGGTGAGCGTATTACCTCCAGCCCGAAAGGCATCATCGGCTATCACAACAAAATGCAGTTCGAGCGCCGGTTGATGCCGCAGATTTCGCCGCGGGCGCGCAAGGTGATGCGGCTGCGCCACACCTGCATCATGTCGCGCATCATCACCGACAGCCGAAGCCGTCTCGGCGGCGTGCTGCACGGTATGAAGGGCATCATCTACGTCAACAGCGGAGTGATGGCCGGCGTTTACATGAAGAACATTCTGCGCAACGTCTTCTTCCGCGGCGTCCCTTTTTGAAACCCGACGCGGGGTTTTCCCCCGCGTCCTACCCCCAAATACCCCGTCTTGCCTCCCGCCCGTTCACCTTCATCTTGAGATTCTGATTTATTCGTTTTAATTCAATCAATTAATCCTATTTCTCACCCCTATACTTTGGTGGTATTTCCCGCCCGGCGCACGCGTCGCCCGCCGCTTTCTCTTGATCGCAATCAATTTGCCGCCGGTTGGCCGTCAGTAGGCTGGCGGCAGATTGAGCATGTCTTCTTATAACGACAAGAGCCTTCAGGAGCATTCCGGATGAGCAAATTTTTAGACCGTTTCCGCTATTTCAAGCAGTTGGCGGAGCCTTTTTCTGGCGATCACGGCCAGACCTTGAACACCAACCGCGACTGGGAAGACGGCTACCGCAGCCGTTGGCAGCATGACAAAGTGGTGCGTTCCACCCACGGCGTGAACTGCACCGGTTCCTGCAGTTGGAAGATCTACGTGAAGAATGGTCTGGTGACCTGGGAAACCCAGCAAACCGACTATCCGCGCACCCGCCCCGATCTGCCCAACCATGAACCGCGCGGCTGCCCGCGCGGCGCCAGCTACTCCTGGTACCTGTACAGCGCCAACCGGCTGAAATACCCGCTGATGCGCAAGCGGCTGCTCAAACTGTGGCGCGAGGCGAAAGCGCAGCACAGCGATCCGGTCGAGGCCTGGGGATCGATCGTCGGCGATGCGGAAAAAGCCAAAAGCTACAAGGTGGCGCGCGGCCGCGGCGGTTTCGTCCGCTCCAGCTGGCAAGAGGTCAATGAACTGATCGCCGCCGCCAACGTCTATACCGCCAAAACCTTCGGCCCTGACCGCATTATCGGCTTCTCGCCGATCCCGGCGATGTCGATGGTGTCCTACGCCGCCGGCGCCCGTTACCTGTCGCTGATCGGCGGCGCCTGCCTGAGCTTCTACGACTGGTATTGCGATTTGCCGCCGGCTTCGCCGATGACCTGGGGCGAGCAGACCGACGTGCCGGAGTCCGCCGACTGGTACAACTCCTCCTACATCATCGCCTGGGGCTCCAACGTGCCGCAGACGCGCACCCCGGACGCCCACTTCTTTACCGAAGTGCGCTACAAGGGTACCAAAACCGTGGCGGTGACGCCGGACTACGCCGAAGTCGCCAAGCTGTGCGACCACTGGCTGAATCCGAAGCAGGGCACCGACAGCGCGATGGCGCTGGCGATGGGCCATGTGATGCTGAAAGAGTTCCATCTCGATCGCGAAGTCGGCTACTTCCGCGACTACGTGCGCCGCTATACCGACATGTCGATGCTGGTGCTGCTGGAGCCGCGTGAAGGCGGCCACTACGCCGCCGGCCGCCTGCTGCGCGCCGCCGATCTGGTGGACGGACTGGGCCAGGAAAACAATCCCGAGTGGAAAACCGTCGCTATCGACAGCCGCAGCGGCGAGCTGGTGGCGCCGCAGGGCTCCATCGGTTTCCGCTGGGGCGAGAAGGGCAAGTGGAACCTGGAGCAGCGCGAAGGCAAGTCGCAACAGGAAGTCGAGCTGCAGCTCAGTCTGCTGGGCATGCATGACGACGTTGCCGAGGTGGGCTTCCCGTACTTCGGCGGCGCCGACAGCGAGCATTTCAACAGCGTGGCGCTGGACGAAATCCTGCTGCACAAGCTGCCGGTGAAACGCCTGCGGCTGGCGGACGGCAGCGAAGCGCTGGTGACCAGCGTGTATGACCTGCTGCTTGCCAACTACGGCCTGGAGCGCGGGCTGGGCGACGCCAACTGCGCCGCCGACTATGACGAGGTCAAGGCTTACAGCCCGGCCTGGGCCGAGCAGATCACCGGCGTGTCGCGTCACAACATCATCCGCATTGCCCGCGAGTTCGCGGAAAACGCCGAGAAGACCCACGGCCGTTCGATGATCATTGTCGGCGCCGGCGTCAACCACTGGTATCACATGGACATGACCTACCGCGGCCTGATCAATATGCTGATCTTCTGCGGTTGCGTCGGCCAGAGCGGCGGCGGCTGGGCGCACTACGTCGGCCAGGAAAAACTGCGGCCGCAAACCGGCTGGCTGCCGCTGGCGTTCGGCCTTGACTGGCAGCGCCCGCCGCGCCATATGAACAGCACCTCGTTCTTCTACAACCATTCCAGCCAATGGCGCTATGAAACCGTCGGCGCCGATGAGCTGCTGTCGCCGCTGGCGGACAAATCGCGCTTCGGCGGCAGCCTGATCGACTTCAACGTGCGCGCGGAGCGCATGGGCTGGCTGCCGTCGGCGCCGCAGCTGGGCGCTAACCCGCTGCGCCTGGCGGAGCAGGCCCGTGCCGCCGGCCAGTCGCCGGTTGAGTTCACCGTCGACAGCCTGAAGAGCGGCGCGCTGGGCTTTGCCGCCGAGCAGCCGGACAATCCGCAGAACTTCCCGCGCAACCTGTTCGTCTGGCGCTCCAACCTGCTGGGTTCTTCCGGCAAGGGCCATGAATACATGCTCAAATACCTGTTGGGCACCGAGAACGGCATCCAGGGGAAAGATCTCGGCCAGCAGGGCGGCGTGAAGCCGCAGGAAGTGGAATGGCGCGAGCAGGGCGGCGAAGGCAAACTGGATCTGGTGGTGACGCTCGATTTCCGCATGTCGAGCACCTGCCTGTATTCCGACGTGGTGCTGCCGACCGCCACCTGGTACGAAAAAGACGACATGAACACCTCCGACATGCACCCGTTCATTCATCCGCTGTCGGCGGCGGTCGATCCGGCCTGGGATTCGAAGAGCGACTGGGAAATCTACAAGGGCATCGCCAAAGCCTTCTCCGAGGTGTGCGTCGGCCATCTGGGCCAGGAAACCGACGTGGTGACCTTGCCTATTCAGCACGACTCCGCCGCCGAGCTGGCGCAGCCTTACGGCGTGCAGGATTGGAAGAAAGGCGAGTGCGAACTGATCCCCGGCAAAACCGCGCCGCACATCATCGCGGTGGAGCGCGATTATCCGGCCACCTACGAGCGTTTTACCTCCTTGGGGCCGTTGATGGACAAACTGGGCAACGGCGGCAAGGGCATTAGCTGGAATACCCAAACCGAGGTCGATTTCCTCAAGCAGCTTAACTACGTCAAGGCCGACGGCCCGGCGGCGGGGCGGCCGAAGATCGAGAGCGCGATAGACGCGGCGGAAGTGATCCTGTCGCTGGCGCCGGAAACCAACGGCCAGGTGGCGGTGAAAGCCTGGGAAGCGCTGAGCAACGTCACCGGCCGCGATCACCGGCATCTGGCGCTGAACAAGGAAGACGAGAAAATTCGCTTCCGCGACATTCAGGCGCAGCCGCGCAAAATCATCTCCAGCCCAACCTGGTCCGGCCTGGAAGACGAGCACGTCTCCTATAACGCCTGCTACACCAACGTGCACGAGCTGATCCCGTGGCGCACCCTCAGCGGCCGTCAGCAGCTGTATCAGGATCACGAGTGGATGCGCGCCTTCGGCGAAAGCCTGCTGGCGTATAGGCCGCCGATCGACACCCGCGCCGCGCAGCCGCTGCTCAACAGCAAACCGAACGGCAACAAGGAGAAGGCGCTGAACTTCCTGACGCCGCACCAGAAGTGGGGCATCCACTCCACCTACAGCGACAACCTGCTGATGCTGACGCTGTCGCGCGGCGGCCCGATCGTCTGGCTGAGCGAAGACGACGCCAAAGATCTGGGCATCGCGGACAACGACTGGATCGAGGCCTTCAACGCCAACGGCGCGCTGACGGCGCGCGCGGTGGTCAGCCAGCGTATCCCGGCGGGGATGACCATGATGTACCACGCGCAGGAGCGCATCGTGAACCTGCCCGGCTCGGAGATCACTCGCCAACGCGGCGGCATCCATAACTCGGTGACCCGCGCTTGCCCGAAACCGACCCACATGATCGGCGGCTATGCGCAGCTGGCCTACGGCTTCAACTACTACGGCACCGTCGGCTCCAACCGCGACGAGTTCGTGGTGGTGCGCAAGATGAACCGTATTGATTGGTTGGACGATGAAGGCAACGACTACGCGCAGGGCAGTCAGCAGGAGAACAACAAATGAAAATTCGTTCGCAAGTCGGCATGGTGCTAAATCTGGACAAGTGCATCGGTTGCCACACCTGTTCGGTCACCTGCAAGAACGTCTGGACCAGCCGCGAGGGGATGGAATACGCCTGGTTCAACAACGTGGAAAGCAAGCCCGGCGTCGGGTATCCGCACGCCTGGGAAGATCAGGAAAAATGGAAGGGCGGCTGGATCCGTAAAATCAACGGCAAACTGGAGCCGCGCATGGGCAGCCGCGTCGGCGTGCTGGCGAAAATCTTCGCCAACCCGGACGTGCCGGCGCTGGATGACTACTACGAGCCGTTCGATTACGACTACCAGCACCTGCACACCGCCAAACAGGGCAAACACCAGCCGGTGGCACGCCCGCGCTCGGTGATCACCGGCCGGCGCATGAACAAGATCGAAAACGGCCCGAACTGGGAAGAGATCCTCGGCGGAGAGTTCGAAAAACGTTCGCAGGACAAGAACTTCGACAACCTGCAGAAGGCGATGTACGGCCAGTTCGAAAACACCTTCATGATGTATTTGCCGCGCCTGTGCGAGCACTGCCTCAACCCGGCCTGCGTCGCCACCTGCCCGAGCGGGGCGATCTACAAGCGCGGCGAAGACGGCATCGTGCTGATCGATCAGGACAAATGTCGCGGTTGGCGCATGTGTCTGACCGGTTGCCCGTACAAGAAAATCTACTTCAACTGGAAGAGCGGCAAGTCCGAGAAGTGCATCTTCTGCTACCCGCGCATCGAAGCCGGGCAGCCGACGGTCTGTTCGGAAACCTGCGTCGGCCGCATCCGCTACCTCGGCGTGCTGCTGTACGACGCCGATCGCATCGAACAGGCGGCGGCGGTGGAAAACGACAAGGATCTGTACCAGAGCCAGCTCGATATCTTCCTCGATCCGCATGACCCGAAGGTGATTGCTCAGGCGCTGGCGGACGGCGTGCCGCAGGGCGTCATTGAAGCCGCTCAGCAGTCGCCGGTGTACAAAATGGCGATGGACTGGAAGCTGGCGCTGCCGCTGCACCCGGAATACCGCACGCTGCCGATGGTGTGGTACGTGCCGCCGTTGTCGCCGATTCAGTCGGCCGCCGACGCCGGCGAGCTGGCGCACAGCGGCGTATTGCCGGACGTCGAGAGCCTGCGCATTCCGGTGCAGTATCTGGCGAACCTGCTGACCGCCGGCGATACCGAGCCGGTGCTGCTGGCGCTGAAACGCATGCTGGCGATGCGCCACTACAAACGGGCGGAAACCGTCGACGGCGTGGTGGACATCAGCGCGCTGGAGCAGGTCGGTCTGAGCGAAGCGCAGGCGCAGGAGATGTATCGCTACCTGGCGATCGCCAACTATGAAGATCGCTTCGTGGTGCCGTCGAGCCACCGCGAGCTGGCGCGCGAAGCCTTCCCCGAAAGCAAAGGCTGCGGTTTCAGCTTCGGCGACGGCTGCCACGGCAGCGACGGCAAGTTCAATCTGTTCAACAGCCGTCGTATCGACGCCATCGACGTGACCGCGAAAACCGCGCGGCCGGAGGATGCCTCATGATCAGCCTGAAAGTGATCGCCCGCCTGCTGGATTACCCGGAGCAGGCGCTGTTTGACCATCAGCAGGCGCTGATTGAAGCGCTGGAACCGGCCAGCGAGCTGGATCTGCACCACAGCGCGCTGCTGATTCTGTTTATCCGCCGCCTGTGCGCGCGCCCGTTGCTGGACGCGCAGGCCGACTATTGCGAGCTGTTCGATCGCGGCCGCGCCACCTCGCTGCTGCTGTTTGAGCACGTGCACGGCGAGTCGCGCGATCGCGGCCAGGCGATGGTTGACCTGATGGCGCAGTACCGCGCCGCCGGGCTGGAGATCGACAGCCGCGAGCTGCCTGATTTCCTGCCGCTGTACCTGGAGTATTTGGCCAGCCGCAGCGCGGCACAGGCGCGGGAAGGGCTGCAGGACATTGCGCCGATCCTGGCGCTGCTGGGCGCGCGCTTGCAGCAGCGCGAAAGCCCGTACGCGGTGCTGTTCGATCTGCTGCTGGCGCTGTCCGGCAGCGATGCGCAGGCGCAGGCGCTGAAGACGCAGGTGGCGCAAGAGGCGCGCGACGATACGCCGCAGGCGCTGGATGCGGTATGGGAAGAGGAGCAGGTCAAATTTCTCGGCGAGCAGGGCTGCGCCTCCGCCCAGCAGACGGCGCACCAGCGGCGCTTCGCCGGCGCGGTGGCGCCACAGTATCTGGACCTGACGGATGCGTTAACCGGAACCAAAGGACGCTAATTATGCAATTTTTGAATCAGTTCTTCTTCGATATCTACCCTTATCTGGCCGGCGCGGTGTTCCTGATCGGCAGCTGGCTGCGCTACGACTATGGGCAGTACAGCTGGCGCGCCGGCTCCAGCCAGATGCTGGATAAAAAGGGCATGCGGCTGGCGTCCAACCTGTTCCACATCGGCATTATCGGCATCTTCGCGGGCCACTTCCTCGGCATGTTGACGCCGCACTGGATGTATGAGGCCTTCCTGCCGATCGACGTGAAGCAGAAGCTGGCGATGATCGCCGGCGGCGCCTGCGGCCTGATGACGCTGATCGGCGGCGCGCTGCTGCTGAAGCGCCGGTTGACCAACCCGCGGGTGCGCGCCACCAGCAGCGTCGCCGACATCCTGATCCTGACATTGCTGGTGGTGCAGGTGTGCCTGGGGTTGCTGACCATTCCGTTCTCCGCCCAGCATATGGACGGCAGCGAAATGATGAAGCTGGTGGCCTGGGCGCAGGCGGTCGTGACCTTCCACGCCGGCGCTTCTGCGCACCTGGAAGGCGTGGCGCTGATCTTCAAGCTGCATATGGTGCTGGGCATGACGCTGTTCGTGCTGTTCCCGTTCTGCCGCCTGGTGCATATCTGGAGTGCGCCGGTAGAGTACCTGACCCGCCGTTACCAGCTGGTGCGCAACCGCCGCTGAGCCTGACCCCGCCGCCGCCGATCGCCAGCGGCGGCGCTATTCCGATAATTCCCCCGCCGTCTGCCCATTCTCGTCGCCTTGTCGTAAACTCACTATCTCAGTTATGTTACGTTTATGCTTCCGCCGACGGACGTCGGCCTGTGGTAGCCGATAACAAGAGATACCGCCTTGATGAAAGGCATTTTGGGACATAAAAACCGGGGATGATCCGTGTGGCCTTCGCGCCGTACGGGAGAATCGCTTTATGGATAGTCAGGTTAATCAATAACAATAATGACCACACAATTACGCTCACCCGAGCTGCTGCCTCTGAAAATCATCGCCACCGGGGCCGCGTTGCCGCCTAACCGCGTGGCGTCCTCTGCGCTCGACGCTCGGCTGGGGAAACCGGCCGGCTACGTTGAAAAACGCTCGGGCATCGTTTACCGCTATCACGCCGCCGACGATGCCAGCCAGGCCGAACTCGCCGCCGCCGCGCTGCAAGATGCGCTGGCTCGCCGCGCCATGCCGGCAGACTCGATCGATCTGCTGATCTCCGCCTCGGCGATTTCGGTGCAGGCGCTGCCGTGCACCGCCGCGCACATTCTCAAGGTGGCGGGGCTGGCGCCGGGCACGCCGGGCTTCGACATCAACAGCAGCTGCGTCAGTTTTATCTCTGCGCTGCAGGTGGCGGCGGGGCTGCTGAACGCCGGGACGTATCGACGCATCGCCATCGTCTCGGCGGATCTCGCTTCACGCGGCATCGACTGGCAGCACGAAGAGTCGTCGCTGATCTTCGGCGACGGCGCGGCCTGCGCCATCGTGGAGCGCGGCGATGGCGCCAGCGGCATCCTCGCCAGCCTGGTGGAAACCTACCCCGCCGGCAGCGAACTGTGCGAGATCCGCGCTGGCGGCACGCGTCGCAACCCGCGCGCCGGCATGTGTGAGCAAGACTTCCTGTTTCATATGCAGGGCAAGCCGCTGTTCCGCCAGGCATCGGCGCTGATTGAGGGTTACCTCGATCGGCTGTTGAGCGCCAGCGGCCTGACCCTGGCGCAGATCGCCACCGTGGTGCCGCATCAGGCCAGCCATCTGTCGCTCGAACATATGCGCAAACGGCTGCACGTCTCCAGCGAGGCGCTGGTCGATATCTACCGCCATCATGGCAATCAGGTGGCGGCGTCTATCCCGACGGCGCTGCATGCCGCCGTGACCACCGGGCGCTTCAATCCCGGTCAGCCGGTGATGCTGATCGGCACCGCCGCCGGGCTGGCGCTGGCCGGCATGGTGTTGCTGCCATGAGGGTGCTGGTCACCGGGGCGACCAGCGGGCTGGGACGCAACGCGGCGCAGTGGTTGCTGGAGGCCGGACATCAGGTGCGCGCCACCGGCCGCGATGAACGGGCCGGCGCAACGCTGCGTCAGCTGGGCGCCGAGTTTTGCGCGCTCGATCTGGCGCAGGCCACGCCGCAGCAGTGTCGGGAGCTGGTGACCGACTGCGAGTGGGTCTGGCACTGCGCGGCCAAGTCTTCGCCCTGGGGCGGCAAAGCGGAGTTTCACCGCATCAAGCCGCGGCGACGGAGAAGCTGGCGGAGGCGGCCGGGCGCTGCGGCGTGCGGCGCTTCGTGCATATCTCCACGCCGGCAATCTACTTCGATTTTCAGCCGCATTACGATCTTGACGAGGGTTACCGCGTCCGGCGCTTCGCCAATCACTATGCCGCCAGCAAGTATGCGGCCGAACAACGCCTGTTGGCGCAGGCGAAGATCTATCCGCAAACCACCTATATTATGCTGCGGCCGCGCGGCCTGTTTGGCCCGCACGATCGGGTGATCGTGCCGCGGCTGTTGCAGCAGCTCGAACGCGACCGCGGGGTATTGCGATTGCCCGGCGGCGGACAAGCGCTGCTGGATCTGACCTTCGCCCCCAACGTGGTGCACGCGATGGATCTGGCCAGCCGGCAGCGCGGATTGCCGTCCGGCGCCGTGTACAACATCACCAACCACCAACCGCAGCGGCTGGCGGAGATGCTGGATGCGTTGCTGCGTCAGGAACTGGGGCTGAGTTACCGGCTGCAGGCCGTGTCCTATCCGCTGCTGCATACGCTGGCCGGCGGCATGGAGCTGTGGGCGACGCTGAGCGGCAAGGAACCGCTGTTGACGCGCTACAGCGTGGCGGCGGTGCATTTTGACATGACGCTGAGCCAGACCCGTGCGATCGAAGAGCTGGGTTACCGGCCGCGTTATTCGATGGAAGAGGGCATTCGTCTGACCGGCGAGTGGCTGCGGCGGCAAGGAGGCGGACAGCATGGCTAAGGTCACCGTGTTTGAAGTGGGCTATTGCACGCATATCGGCTGCATGGCGCTGCGCGGCGCCGGATTCCGGGTGTGCAAATTCCCGGCGCGCGCCTATCTGCTGGAGGTGGGGGAGCGCCGCTGGCTGTGGGATACCGGCTACGCGCGTTATTTTCAGCAGCACACGCAGTCGGGGCTGTTCAGCCTTTACCGCCGCATGACGCCGGTCTATTTCGATCCGGCCGAGTCGTTGGCGCATCAGCTGCGCGAAGCCGGTTACGCCGAGGGGGATATTCAGTCGCTGATCGTCTCGCATTTTCACGCCGATCACATCGCCGGGCTGCAGGATTTCAGCCAACTCGACTTTATTTGCTCCGGCGAGGGTTGGCAGCAAACCCGTGGGCTGCGCGGTTTCGCGGCGCTGAAGCGCGCCTTTATTCCCGGCCTGATCCCGGCGGATTTCGAGAGCCGTCTGCAGTTTATGGAGTCTTTTCCTGCGGTGGCGTTGCCCGCGCTGTTGGCGCCGTTCGATCGCGGTTACGCGCTGCCGGGCAGTGAAGGGCAGATCGTGCTGGTGCCGTTGCCGGGGCATGCGGCCGGCCATATCGGCGCCTTTATTCTCACCGACGCCGGCTGGACACTGCTGGCCAGCGACGCCGCCTGGTCGCCGCAGAGTTACCAGACGCTGCGCGGGCCTTCGCGCCTGGCCAATCTGGTGATGGACGACGCGGCGGCTTACACCCGCACCCTGGAGCGGCTCAACCAGCTGTGGGCGGGCGGCCAGGTCAACATTTTGCTGTGCCACGAGGGGGACCTGTGATCCCCTTCATGACCCTTTGGCACTATTTCCGCGCCCGGCGCCTGCGCTTTGGCGATCGTGCGGCGCTGGAGGCGCATCAGGCCCGACAGCTTGAGGGGTTTGCCCGCCGGGTGCTGAGCAAGAGTCCCTATTTTCAAGGCTTCAGCCGCCGGCCGTTCGCCGAATGGCCGCCGATGGACAAGGCGCTGATGATGGCGCAGTTCGACCGCATGAACACCGCCGGGCTGCGGCGCGATGCGGTGCTGGCCTGCGCGCAGCGCAGCGAGGCGGATCGCGATTTCACGCCGAAGATCGGGCGCTACAGCGTCGGATTGTCGTCCGGCACTTCCGGGCAGCGCGGCGTGTTTGTCGTCAGCCCGCGGGAACAGCAGGTGTGGGCCGGCGGCATGCTGGCGAAAATGCTGCCGGACGGGCTGTCGGCGGGCGAGCGCGTCGCGCTGTTTCTGCGCGCGGACAATAATCTCTATCACAGCGTGAACAACCGTTGGCTGAGCCTGGCGTTTTACGATTTGCTCGCGCCGTTCAGCGGCCATTTGCCGGCATTGGAACGGCAGGCGCCCAGCATCATCGTGGCCCCGGCGCAGGTGCTGCGCGCATTGGCGTTGGCGGTGCTGGCCGGGCAGGTGACGCTGTCGGTCAAAAAAGTGATCTCGGTCGCCGAGGTGCTTGAAGAACAGGATCGCCGCCTGCTGCAGCAGGTGTTTCCGGCGGTCGGCGAAGTGTATCAGGCTACCGAGGGGTTCCTCGCCGCCACCTGCGCGCACGGCACCTTGCACCTGAACGAGGAGTTTTTGCATATCGAGCCGCAGTGGATCGACGAACTGCGCTTCACGCCGCTGATCACCGACTTTACCCGCAGTACGCAGCCGATCGTGCGCTATCGGCTGGACGATGTATTGGTGCTGCGCAAGGAACCCTGCCCATGCGGGCAACCGACGCGGGCGATCGCCCGTATCGAGGGGCGGCGCGACGATCAGCTGATGCTGCCCGATGCGCAGCGGCAACCGCAGGCGGTGTTCGCCGATGCCTGTAGCCGAACGATCGCCAATGCGTTGCCGCTGACCAGCGATTACCGCTTGATCCAGCATGGCGAACGGCGGTTGGAGCTGATTGCCGATTGCAGCCCGGCGGCGTTGGCGCACTGTCAGGCGCAGCTGATGGCGCTGTTCGCTCGTCAGGGCATCGCCACCGACCGCCTCGAATGGCGGTTGACGGCGCAAGCGGTGCTGCCGCAGTTCGATCGCAAGCGGCGGCGCATCGTGCGCCGGGCGGAGGAGGCATGAAAAGCGCACTGTTCAGGCTATGGCACATGCTGCTGGGATGGGGCACGGTCGGCGTGGTGTATAGCCTGACCGATCGCCTGCAGGGGGCGGGAACCCTGTTGCCGCCGTCGGCGCTTGATCGGGCGATCCCGTTCAGCCCCACGGCCATCTGGCTCTATCTGTCGTTCTTCCTCATCGTCCCGGCGGGCTATCTGCTGGCGCCGCTGCCGCGGATCAAATGGCTGACGCTGGCGATGCAGCTGACCGCGCTGGGCGCCGGGGCGGTTTATCTGCTGTGGCCGACCACCATGGCCTATCCGCAGAACGATGGCGTCGGGATCAGCGCGCAACTGCTGGCGGCGTTAACCCGGGTGGACTCGCCGCAAAACTGCCTGCCTTCGTTGCATATGGCGCTGACGGTGCTGGCGGTGTGGGCGCTGAGCGACGGCGAGCGCAAAGTGCGCACGGCGCTGTGGATGCTGTGGGGCGTGGCGATCGCGTTCTCGATTCTGCAACTGCGTCGGCATTTGTTTGTCGATTTGGCCGGCGGCGCGCTGCTGGCGCTGTTCGCCGGCTGGCTGGCCCTGCGCATGAAAACCCTGCGCAGGCGCGTCGTTAAAGGAGAAATGGGATGAGCGATCTGGCATTGCCGATAGTGTTCATGCTGTTCATCGTGGTGGCCGAGGCGGTGGCGCTGCAGTGGGGGCGTCGCGAGCCGGTCAACTGGCACGATCTGGTGTTCAACCTGAATTCCGGCCATATCATGCTGTGGCTGTTCCGCGGGTTGGAGATCACCTGCTACGGCTATGTGGCCGCGCATTTCAGCCTGGGGTTGCTGGATGCCTGGCCGCCACTGCTGATGTGGCTGTTCGCCCTGCTGGCGTGGGACTTCGGTTTCTACTGGCTGCACCGTCTGCACCATCGTTTCCGCCTGCTGTGGGCGGTGCACGTGGTGCACCATCAGGGCGAGCACTTTAATCTGTCGCTGGGAGTGCGCAACTCCTGGTATTCGTCGCTGACGTCGATCCCGTTCTTTTTGCTGCTGGCGCTGGCGGGGGTGCCGCTGTCGGTGTTCGTTGCGGTCTCTATTTTTCATTACAGCATTCAGCTGTTTAACCACAATGCGCTGACGCCGAAGCTCGGCGTGCTGGAAAAAATCCTGGTCACGCCGGCGCATCACCGGGTGCATCACGTCAAGGACATGGCGTATTCCAATAAGAACTTCGGCGGCAGCTTTATCTTCTGGGACAAGCTGTTCGGCACCTTTTGCCCGGCATTGCCGAGCACGCCGTTCAGCTATGGCGTCGGCGGCGACAGGCCGTCCGCCAACCCATTCTGGGCGAGCAATCTGCCGTTCCTGCGCTATTTGCGCCTGGCATGGCGCCCGGCGCCGGGCCGGCCACGCGACCGCCGTTCGGCGCTCAGCGTTTTCAGCGGCGCCATGTTGTTGTTCTCGCTGGTGGTCGGTTACGTCTACCAATACGGTTACGGCTATAGCGACATCAGCTGGCCGCAAATGGCGCTGTTAGCGCTGCTGGCGTTGGGATCGGTGGCGCTGGGCGGCATGACGGAAGGGCGGCGGTGGGCGAGCGCCGTCTGGCTGCTGATCGCGCTGGGCATGCCGCTGCTGTTTATCGGCTATCTCGGTTGGCCGCAGCGCTATTGGCATATCGCCATGGCCGCCGTGGCGTTGCATGCCCTGTGCGTCGCGTTGGGCTGGGGAAGAGTAGCCGCACCGGCCGCCGTGGAGGAACCGCATGGCTGAATCATTGCCGCCGCTGCGTTTTCCCGCCGATGGCGAACAGGCCTTCCACCGCGATCTTAAGCGCGCGGCCCACGCCTGTCTGGCGGGCGATCATCGCTATGCCGATGCCGCGCGATTGGCCAAGGCCGCGCTGTTGCTGGCGCTGTGCGTCGGGTTTTACGCGCTGAGCCTGCTGCAGCATCAGCCCTGGGCGTTTTTCCTCTGCTATTTCCTGTTCGTGACCATGGGCATGCTGCTCAATGTCAACGTCAACCACGATGCTTCGCATAACGCTTTCCTGCGTGCGCCCTGGGCCAATCGGCTGGTGGGGCGGTTGGTGACGCTGCCGCTGGGCGTCGATCCGGACTACTGGCGCACGCGGCATGTGGATTACCACCACGTTTACGCCAACGTCGAACATTACGATCTGGATACCGAAGAGAACGGCTTCTTCCGCCAGACACCGTTCCAGCGCTGGCGGCCCCATATGCGCTATCAGCATCTGTACTGGCCGCTGATCGCCGCGCTCTCGCTGCCCTATATCGCCTGGATTTTCGATTGGTCCGATCGGCTCGATAAAACGCCGCTGCGGGAAAAACGCGTGCTGGCGGGGCGCGGCGGTTGGGCGCTGTTCGTGCTGTGCAAGCTCGCGCATCTGGCGCTGGTGCTGGTGGCGCCGCTGCTCGTGGGCCATTTGCACGGCATCGGCTGGGGCTGGGTGTTGCTGGCTTACGCGCTCAGCCAGATGTGCGCCTCGCTGCTGGTGGTGTTCTTGCTGCTGGGCACCCATTGGGCGCAGGCCGAGTTTTACCCGGCGCCGACGGGCGACAGCATGCCGCAAGGCTGGTATCGGCACAATTTCGCCACCGCCTGCGACTGGCAGCCCGAACCGCGCTGGCTGGAGCATCTGACCGGCGGGCTGAACTATCACCTGACCCATCACCTGTTTCCCGGCTGGAATCATCGCCACTATCCGGCGCTGGCCGCCGCGGTAGCGGAGGTCGCGCAGCGGCACGGCATGGCGTACCGCTGCATCGGCTATCGCGAACTGCTGGCGCAACAACAGCGCTTCTTGCGGCGGATGGGGCAGCCATGAAACCGCTGCGTCCGTTAGCCTATCGGCGCGACGACAACGGGTTGCACCGCGCGCTGATGCAGGCCGCCCAGCACTATCTGGCGACCCACGGCGATCACCGTTTCGCCGACGGCGGCATGCTGGCGAAGGTCGCGCTGCTGCTGGCGCTGTGCGGCCTGTGTTACGGGCTGAGCCTGCAGCAGCATAACGGCTGGGCGTTTTTCGCCTGCTACTTCGGTTTTATCTTTATCGGCATGTTCCTGACGGTGAACGTGGTGCACGACGCCTCGCACAACGCGTTTTTCCGCCGCCCCTGGGCCAACCGCTGGCTGAACGCACTGGTGAGCGTGCCGCTGGGGCTGGATCCCGACTGTTGGCGCGTGCGGCATGTGTTGTTCCACCATGCCCATAACAACATCGAACATTACGATCCCGATATCGACGCCAATGGCGTGCTGCGGCAAACGCCGTTCCAGCGCTGGCGGCCCTTTATGCGCGCGCAGCGTTACTATTGGCCGTTGGTGGCGGCGCTGACTTTTCCGTACTACATCTGGCTGTTCGATTGGTTGGACAGGGCGGGCCGCACCCGCGTGGCGGCGCGCATGGCGCAGCAGGGCGTACGCGGCTGGATCGGGTTTCTGGCTGGGAAGGTGGCGCACCTGCTGCTGGCGCTGGCGATCCCATGTTGGCTGTTGCCGCCGGCTATCGGCATCGGGCAAATTCTGCTGGTCTATTTGCTGAGCCAGATGCTTTCTTCATTGCTGTTCGTGATGTTGATCATCGGCACCCACTGGGCCAAGGCCAACTTTTATCAGGCGCCGGCGCAGGGCGCGATGCCGCACGGTTGGTATCACCACGTGTTCGCCACCACGTTCGACTGGCAGACTCGGCCGCGCTGGCTGGGTTATTGGCTGGGCGGGGCGAATCTGCATTTGACGCATCATCTGTTTCCGCACTGGAGCCACCGCCATTACCCGGCGCTCAGCCGCATCATCGGCGAGGTGGCGCCGCGTTTCGGCATCGACTACCGCCTGCTGGAGCTGGAGGAGCTGTTGCGTCTGCAGCAACGCTTCCTCAGCGCGATGGGCAGCAAGCCGCGCTAGCGTTGCATACGAATTGTGCGAGGCGTTACGCAGTTCACTAATTGAACGATATTTGCCCTTCCAGTAGACTTTCCCTCGGTGAATCAACGGCCACAGGAGGTGGACTATGCGCAGCTTGCCGATTCGGTTATCGAACAAAATTGATGATGATCTGAACGATATCGCCCGGCGTCACGGGATGGAAAAAACCGAGGTAATCAAAATGGCGTTTGCACTGATTACCCTTGCCGATAAGTACTGGATGAAACAGGATGGTACTTCTCTTGGCATTGTACGGGAGAAGGGTGAACAGCTTGAAGCGGTGGGGCGGGTCGTGGAGATCTTCCCATGAACATCGAAAGCGGTAATCTGCGCGATGAGGCCAGCCAGGTTTATCTGGAGCAGGTCTTGGTCTTCGACGAAATGGAGCGGCTGCGCCTGGCACGCCAGGTGCTGTGCGGGATATTCGCGGTCAGCGTGGGCGTATTCGCCGCCCACGCGTATTGGGAGAAAAACGAAGCGCTGAATCAGGTGTTTGAGCTGGTGAAGATCGGCGCCTTGCCGCTGGTCACGCTGGTGGTCTCTTTTTACTTTCCCAACAGCGCATCCAGATAAGGCGTCACGTCAATGTGACTTCATGCCCGCCGCAGTCATCAGCAGGCGGAACAGTGAGGCAACCACGAACAGCCCCAGCACGCTGGCGCTCCAGATGATCACCAGCCAACCGATGCGTTTCCACCAGGGCGCCGGAGCGGCGGCTGCCGTTTTATCTTGCATAGCGTCCTCCTTCCTCAGTGATAGCCGTGTTCATGGCTGATCTTGCCGCGGAACACGTAGTAGCTCCAGAAGGTGTAGACCAGAATGATTGGGATGATGAACAGCGCGCCGACCAGCATAAAGCCGAGGCTCTGCGGCGGCGCGGCGGCGTCCCACAGGCTGATGGCCGGCGGGATCAGGTGCGGCCAGATGCTGATGCCAAGCCCGCTCAGGCCGAGGAACACCAGCAGCAGCGTCAGCATGAACGGCGAGTAGTGCGCGCCGCGTTTCACCCCATGCCGGATCCCCCAGGCGCTGAGCAGCACCAGTACCGGCACCGGCAGCAGCCAGAACAGGTTCGGCAGCGTAAACCAGCGCGCGGCGATTTCGGGATGCGCGATCGGCGTCCAGATGCTGACCGCAGCCAGCACCAGCAGCAGGATCGCCAGCAGCGGCGTCGCCAGGTGATACATGCGCGCCTGCAGGTCACCGGCGGTTTTCATCACCAGCCAGGTACAGCCGAGCAGGGCGTAGGTCACCACCAGCCCCAGCCCGCAGAACAGCGCGAACGGCGTCAGCCAGTCCAGTGCGCCGCCGGCGTAGGTGCGGCCTTCTACCGGGAAGCCGTTGATCACGGCGCCCACCACCACACCCTGGCTGAAGGTGGCGAAGAGAGAGCCCCAGATGAACGCTTTATCCCAGATATGGCGCTTCTCCGGCGTCGCCTTGAAGCGAAACTCGAAGGCCACGCCGCGGAAAATCAGCCCGATCAGCATCAGCGTCAGCGGGATCGCCAGCGCGTCGAGGATCACCGAGTAGGCCAGCGGGAAGGCGCCGAACAGCGCCGCGCCGCCCAGCACCAGCCAGGTCTCATTGCCGTCCCACACCGGGGCGACGGTGTTCATCATCAGATCGCGGTCGCCGCTCGCCTTCACCCACGGAAACAGAATGCCGATGCCCAAATCGAAACCGTCCATCACCACGTACATCATGGTGCTGAACACGATGATGACAAACCAAATCAGCGGAAGATCGATACCCATGTTCAGCTCCTGTCGTCCAGAGTGTCGTTGACCGCGGACAGCGGACGCGCCGGGCGGCCCTCGGTATTGTCTTCTTGGTGTTCATGCGGCTGCGGCCCTTTGCGGATCAGGCGCATCATGTAGGAGTAGCCCACGCCGAACACCGAGCAGTAGACGATGATGAACGCCAGCAGGCTGATGCTCATGTGCAGATCGCCGTGCGCGGACACCGCATCCTTGGTGCGCAGCAGGCCGTACACCACCCACGGCTGGCGGCCGATCTCGGTGGTGAACCAGCCCGCCAGCAGCGCCAGCAGCCCGGAAGGGCCCATCCACAGGATGAAGTACAGGAACGGACGCGACTGATAGAGCCCGCCGCGCCAGCGCAGCCACAGGCTCCACACCCCGGCCAGGATCATCAGCATGCCCAGCCCGACCATGATGCGGAACGACCAGAACACCACGGTGGAGTTGGGGCGATCTTCCGGCGGGAACGATTTGAGCGCCGGCACCTGCTCGGTCAGGCTGTGCGTCAGGATCAGGCTGCCGAGGTAGGGCACTTCCAGCTTGAAGCGGGTCTCTTCACGCTGCATGTCCGGCCAACCGACCAGGATCAGCGGCGTGGCTTCGCCCGGCGGGTTTTCCCAGTGGCCTTCGATGGCGGCGATCTTCGCCGGCTGATGTTTCAGCGTATTCAGGCCGTGCGCATCGCCGATCAGCGCCTGCACCGGCGCGACGATCAGCGCCATCCACATCGCCATCGACAGCATCTTGCGCATCGCCGGCGTGTCGCGGCCGCGCAGCAGATGCCAGGCGGCGGACGCGCCGACGAAGAACGCCGAGGAGAGGAAGGCGGCGGTGGACATGTGCAGCAGGCGATACGGGAAGGACGGGTTGAAGATGACCTTCAGCCAGTCAACCGGCACCACCTGGCCATTGATGATCTCATGCCCCTGCGGGGTCTGCATCCAGCTGTTGGAGGCCAGGATCCAGAAGGTGGAGATCAGCGTGCCGAGCGCCACCATGCAGGTGGCGAAGAAGTGCAGGCCGGGGCCGACGCGGTTCCAGCCGAACAGCATCACGCCGAGGAAACCGGCTTCGAGGAAGAAGGCGGTCAGCACTTCATAAGTCAGCAGCGGCCCGGTAATGCTGCCGGCGAACTCGGAGAAGAAGCTCCAGTTGGTGCCGAACTGGTAAGCCATCACCAGCCCGGATACCACGCCCATGCCGAAGTTAACGGCGAAAATCTTTGACCAGAAGTGATAAAGCTCACGATAGGCTTCATTGTGCGTTTTCAACCATAATCCTTCCAGCACCGCCAGATAGCTGGCTAAACCGATGGTGATGGCGGGGAAAATGATATGGAAAGACACGGTGAAGGCGAACTGTATTCTGGCAAGTTCCAGTGCATCAAGACCCAGCATGGCGCCTCCTAGGGTTGAACATAAATTAACCTCTTGAGTATAGCTGTCATTTTTATGTGAAATGCTTGGCGTTAAGTTAAGCACGGAGTACAGTGCCTATAATAGTGACAGTTATTTTAATTTTTCATATAACAGTTAATGGTTATGACCCGATACGAGCAGCTTGCGCAGCAGATTAGAGAACAGATCCAGAACCGGGTGTGGCGGGCGGGCGACAAGCTGCCTTCGCTGCGCGAGAGCGGCAAACGCGCCGGATTGAGCCTGATGACGGTGGTGCAGTCTTATCAACTGCTGGAGAGCCAGGGGTGGATCGTCGCCCGGCCGCAGTCGGGCTACTATGTGGCGGCGCGTCCGCAGCCGCTGCCGCAGCCTTCGCGCGGCGAGAAACTGCTGCTGAGCGAGCAGGTGGACATCAACGCCTTTATTTTCGACGTGCTGCAGGCCTGCAAGGATCCGGACATCGTGCCTTTCGGTTCGGCGTTTCCCGACGCCACGCTGTTCGCCCAGCCGAAGCTGGCGCGGGCGCTGAGCAGCGTAGCGCGCAAGTTCACGCCGCACAGTTCGCTGGTCAACCTGCCGCCGGGCAACGACGCGCTGCGGCGGCACATTGCCCAACGCTATGCGCTGAGCGGCATGCAGGTCGCGCCGGACGAGATCGTCATCACCGCCGGGGCGATGGAGTCGCTCAGCCTCAGCCTGCAGGCGGTGACCCAACCGGGCGACTATGTGGCGATCGAGTCGCCGGCGTTTTACGGCGCGCTGCAGGCGCTGGAACGGCTGCGGCTGAAGGCGGTGGCGATCGCCACGCATCCGCAGGACGGTATCGATCTGGACGCGTTGCAGCAGGCGGTGGAGCAGTATCCGATCAAAGCCTGCTGGCTGATGACCCACTTCCAGAACCCGCAGGGCGCCACCCTGCCGGAGGCCAACAAGCAGCGTCTGGTGGCGCTGCTGCGCGAACGGCAGATCTCGCTGATCGAAGACGACGTCTATGGCGAGCTGTACTTCAGCGCCGAACGGCCGCTGCCGGCGAAAGCGCTCGACAGCGGCGGCCAGATCCTGCACTGCTCGTCATTCTCCAAATGTCTGGCGCCGGGCTTTCGCGTCGGCTGGGTGGCGGCGGGGCGTTATGCGCAACAGATCCAGCGTTTGCAGCTGATGAGCACCGTTTCCACCAGCGTGCCAACCCAGATGGCGCTGGCGGATTATCTGCTGCACGGCGGCTACGACACCCATCTGCGGCGGCTGCGCCGCCTGCTGGCTCAGCGCCAAAGCGCAATGCGTCAGGCGATCGCCCACCATTTCCCGCCGACGGTGAAAGTCAGTCAGCCCGACGGCGGGTATTTCCTGTGGCTGGAACTCGACCCGGCGCTGTCGTCGATGGAACTGTATCGGCGCGCACTCGCACGGGGCATCAGCATCGCGCCGGGGCGCATGTTTACCACCGGCGACCATTTCAACCACTGCTTCCGTCTCAACGCCTCATTTGAATGGAATGACCGCTTTGAAGAGGCGATAAAAACCTTAGCCAAACTTATCCGGGGGCTGGCGGCGGCCGGCTGAACCGCGTTTTTCCCGCCGCTTCACCCCAGAAAAATTCATAATGCTTTTTTCGGCAATGGAATGCCGGTTTCGTTGTTAGACAGCCCTCCAGCCGCCCATTACTCTGCGATAAATTTTGTCACATTTTTATCAACGGGTAGACGAGGGGCAGTGGGTGAGTGGAATAAAAAATAAGCTAAACAAACTGTTGCGCTATCGACTGACGCCGCTGGCGTTGGTCTGCGCGCTGGGGCTGAGCGCCGGCGCGCAGGCGGAAACGCTGGCCGAAGGCATTACGCCGGCCAGCGACGCCGCTCGGGTGCCGGCCGCCGCCAAACTGCGCAAAGATACCGTCGTGGCGGGCATCTCGGAGCCGCAGGGGATTTTCAATCCGTATCTGTTCACCAACGGCTGGGACGAGAACGTGACCGACGTGATCTTCAGCCGGCTGATCGGCCTGGACAGCCAGGGCAAACCGGAAGGGCGCCTGGCGGAGTCCTGGCAGGTCAGCCCCGATAATCTGACCTACACCATCAAGCTGCGGCCGAATCTGGTCTACAGCGACGGCTCGCCGCTGAAGGCCGACGATATCGCCTTTACCCTGACTCTGCTGCATGACCCGGCCTATGACGGCGATACCGATATCACGCCGGCGCACATTCAGGGCGGCGCCGAGTATAAAAACGGCACCGCGGCCGGCATCAGCGGGCTGAAGGTGATCGACGATCGCACCATTCAGATCGTCACCACCCAACCGGGCGCGACCACGTTGCAACTGATTGGCGGGCCGGTCTTGTCGCGGGCTTACTACGGCAAAGACTATCAGCGCGGCAAGCTCGACGGCGTGCGCGCCTTGAACGGCAAGCCGCTCGGCAACGGCCCCTACATTTACGACAAGTACGTGCCGGGGCAGGAAATCCGCTTCCACGCCAACCCGAACTTCTACCTCGGCCCGCCGCCGATGGCGCGCTTTATCTATCGCGTCACCAACCCGGCCACCAACTTCCAGCTGTTCCAGACCGGTGAGACCGACTACGACGCCTTTACCGCCAAGCCGGACGATATCGAACAGCTCAAGCTGCTCGGTTTCGCCAATATCAACCTTTACAGCTCGAGCGATTACAGCCGGGTTGATTTCAACCTCA
This sequence comes from Serratia sp. EWG9, assembly GCF_019913725.1. Classification (NCBI taxonomy): domain Bacteria; kingdom Pseudomonadati; phylum Pseudomonadota; class Gammaproteobacteria; order Enterobacterales; family Yersiniaceae; genus Serratia; species Serratia sp. EWG9. The sequence continues at coordinate 4,498 of NZ_JADNRO010000007.1, read as the reverse complement.
GACGCCCGGCGCTGCAGGACAAGCGGGTGCGTCAGGCGCTGATCTACGGCCTCGATCGGCAAAAACTGATCGCCGTGGTGTACCAGGGGTACGGCAAGGTCGCCAACCAGCCGATTTCGCCGATCTCCTGGGCTTACGACGCCAACGGCATCAATCCTTACGCTTACGATCTCGATAAGGCCAAAAAGCTGTTGGACGAGGCGGGCTGGCAGGTGGGCGCTGACGGCATCCGGCAGAAAGACGGTAAAAAGCTGGAGCTGACGCTGCTGGTGACCAAAAAGCTGATCAACGACGCGCTGGTGCCGATCGCCAAGGATAACTACCGCCGGCTCGGCGTGGTGCTGAAACCGCAGGTATTGGATTTCAACGCGCTGCTGGCGCAGCGCAAGGCGGGCAATTACGACCTGGCGTCTCTCAGCACCAGCACGCTGAACGATCCGCACGACGGCGTACGCGACTTCATCAGCCGCGAGAGCGAGACCGGCTACCACAACCCGCAGGTGGACGCGCTGATCGCCAAAGCCAATGCCACGCTGGATATCGCGCAGCGTAAGCCGCTGTACCATCAGCTGTATCAGGTGCTGGCGGACGATCCGCCGGTGATCCTGCTCGGCAACCGCGAAATCTTGAGCGCCAGCAGCGCGCGCGTCACCGGCTTTAAACCGGATATCTACAACGGACTGGTCGGCAGCCTGCCGAACGTCAAACCGGCTCCGTAACGCCCCGATGCCGCCGCGCTATTCCGGGCGGCGGCGATGGAATTCGCGATGAGAAATTTTATCCTGCGCCGTTTGTTGCAGACTATCCCGATGCTGTTGTTGGCTTCATTGCTGATTTTTTGCATCTTCGCCCTGGCGCCCGGCGACTTTATCGACGGCAATATCAACCTGACCGCGCAACGCGCCGCCGAGCTGCGGGCGCTGTATGGGTTGGATCAGCCCTTGTTCAGCCGTTACCTGCATTGGCTTGGCCGGCTGTTGCAGGGCGATCTCGGCTTCTCGCTGCAGTATCAGATCCCGGTCAGCACGCTGCTGAATCAATACATCTGGAACTCGTTCCTGCTGGCGGCGGTGGCGATGCTGCTGTATTGGGGCATCGCGCTGGCGGTGGGAGTGATCTCGGCGATGAAACCTTATTCGCTGTTCGATCATCTGATCACCGTGGCGGTGTTCGCCGCCATGTCGTTTCCGACGTTTTTCCTTTGCCTGTTGCTGATCAAATGGTTCGCCGTCGATCTGCACTGGTTGCCGGCGGGCGGCATGTTGCGCACCGGCAGCGAAGCGAGCGGGCTGGCCTGGGCGCTGGAGGTGGCGGCGCACCTGCTGTTGCCGGTGCTGGCGCTGGTGATGCTGCAGGCCGGCAGCCTGACGCGCTATTTTCGCGCCAGCATGCTGGAGGTGATCCGCATGGACTATATCCGCACCGCGCGCGCCAAAGGGCTCAGGGAGAAAACGGTGATCCTCAAACACGCGCTGCGCAATGCGCTGTTGCCGATCATCACCCTGCTGGGGTTCGAGCTGCCGGGATTGTTCTCCGGCGCGCTGATCACCGAAAAAATCTTCAACTGGCCGGGCGCCGGGCATATCCATATCGATTCGCTGGCGGCGCGCGATTATCCGGTATTGATGGGGTTCACGCTGTTTCTGGCGGCGTTGACCATTCTCGGCAATCTGCTGGCGGACATTCTGTACGCCTACGCCGATCCACGCATTCGCTTGAGGTAACACGATGTGGGTAACGCTGTTTTTCGGGCGCCGTCGCCGCTGGCGCCAGGCGCAGTTGCCGGCGCTGGCGCAGCTGTCTCCGCCGCCCGCCGCGCAGGCCTGGCGCCGTCTGCGCCGCCACCGACCGGCGATGATCTCGCTGGCGCTGCTGGTGCTGTTGGCGCTGCTGTGCCTGATTGGGCCGTCGCTGTCGCCGTGGCCTGACGACGCCGGCGATGTGCTGAACATCAATCAGGCGCCGAGCGGCGCGCATTGGTTGGGCACCGACTTTCTCGGCCGCGATATTTGCACCCGGCTGCTGCTGGCGGGGCGAATATCGCTGACCATCGGCCTGGTGTCGATGCTGCTGTCGGTGACGCTGGGCTATGTGCTGGGGGCGTTCGCCGGTTATCTGGGGGGCGTGGCGGATCGGTTGATCATGCGCTTCGCCGATCTGTTGATGACCATTCCCGGCCTGCCGCTGCTGATCATCATGGGGGCGATGCTGACCGAACTCGACGTGTCGCCGGACTACCGTATCTACATGGTGATGATCATGCTGAGCCTGCTGGGCTGGCCGTCGCTGGCGCGGCTGGTGCGCGGCCAGATCCTGTCGCTGCGCGAGCGGGATTTCATGTTGGCCACCGAAGTGCTGGGGCTCTCCACTCGGAGGCGCCTCTTCGGCCATCTATTGCCCAATACCGTGCCGATTTTGGTGGTGGTCGCCACCATGGCGGTGGCCAATGCCATCCTCAGCGAGTCGGCGTTGAGCTACCTTGGGCTGGGCGTGGTGCCGCCGACGCCGTCGTGGGGCAACATGATGGACGCCGCCAATAGCCTGATCGACTTTCAGCGCCGCCCCTGGCTGTGGATGCCGCCGGGGCTGGCGATCTTCGTCACCGTGGTGGCGATCAATATCTTGGGCGACGGCCTGCGGGACGCGCTCGATCCGAAAATGAGCGGGGTAAAACGATGAGTCAACCGCTGGTGGCGTTCGACCGGCTGTCGGTGTCGTTTCATGGCGAGCAGGGGCCGGTGCGGGCGGTGCAACAGGTCAGTCTTGAACTGCAGGCCGGGCAAACGCTGGGGATCGTCGGCGAATCGGGCTGCGGCAAAAGCGTGACCGCCATGGCGCTGATGGGGCTGTTGCCGCAGCCGCTGGCGCAGGTAGACGGCGGTGAGATTCGCTTTGAAGGGCAAAACCTGCTGTCGCTGCGGGCATCCAAGATGGCCGATTTGCGCGGCAACCGGCTGGCGATGATCTTTCAGGAGCCGATGAGCGCACTCAATCCGGTGTTGACCCTCGGCGAACAGCTGGTGGAGCCGCTGATCAGGCACTTGCTTCTGTCGCCGAAAGCGGCCTGGCGCCAGGCGATTCAACTCTTGACGGAAGTGGGGTTGGCGCGCGCGGAGGCGCTGATGCGCTGCTATCCGCATCAGCTTTCCGGCGGCATGCTGCAGCGCGTGATGATCGCCATGGCGATCGGGTGCCGCCCGGCGCTGTTGATCGCCGACGAACCGACCACGGCGCTCGACGTTACGGTGCAGGCGCAGATCCTGTCGTTGCTGCGTGAGCAGAGCCGGCGACACAACATGGCGATGATCTTGATCACCCACGATCTCGGGGTGATCGCCCAGATGGCCGATCGGCTGGCGGTGATGTACGCCGGGCGCGTCGTCGAGCAGGGAACGACCCGGGAAGTGCTGGACGAGCCGCGACATCCCTATACGCAGGGGCTGATCGCCTCGCGGCCGGTGCCGGGGCAGCGGCGACGCCGCTTGTACTCCATTCCCGGTCAGGTGCCGGATCTGGCGCGGCTGCCGGAGTATTGCGCTTTCGCCGAGCGCTGCGCGCAGGCCTCCGCTCGCTGCCGCGACGGCATTCCGCCGCTGTACGGCTCCCGTCAGCGTCAGTCCGCCTGTTTTCTCAATGCCGGAGGGCATCCGTATGTCGACTGAACCTTTGGTGGAGGTAAAGGGGTTAAAGAAATATTTTCCTCTACGCGACGGGCTGTTCGGGCGCACCACCGGCCAACTGAAGGCGGTGGACGACGTCAGCTTCAGCATTCGCAAGGGCCGCGTTTTCGGGCTGGTGGGTGAGTCCGGCAGCGGCAAAACCACCGTTGGCCGCACGCTGCTCGGCCTGCACGACAAAACCGCCGGCGAGGTGCTGTTCAAAGGGCAGGCGTTGGACGGCCTGAGCAAGGACGCGTTGCGCGCCCTGCGGCCGAAAATGCAGCTGGTGTTTCAGGATCCTTACAGCTCGCTGAATCCGCGTCTGCGCGTGGGCGACGCCATTGGGGAAGCGCTGTTGCAACACGGCCTGGCGAGCAAGGCGGAACTGCGCGAACGGGTGCTCGATACCCTGGCGATCTGCGGGTTGTCCTCACAGCATTATGGGCGGTTTCCGCATGAGTTTTCCGGCGGCCAGCGGCAGCGTATCGGCATTGCGCGCGCGTTGATCCTGCAACCGGAATTTATCGTCGCCGATGAGCCAATATCGGCGCTCGACGTGTCGATTCAGGCGCAGATCATCAATCTGTTTTCCGATTTACAGGAGCGGCAGGGGGTGACGCTGCTGTTTATCTCGCACGATCTCGGCGTGGTGGAGCATCTGTGCCAGGATGTGGCGGTGATGTATCTGGGGCAGATCGTTGAGAGCGCCGATCGCGATTCGCTGTTCCGCCAACCGCTGCATCCCTACACGCAGGCCTTGTTGGCGGCGGTGCCGACGCTGGATGCGCAACGCGCGCCGGCGTGGGTGGCCGGCGGCGAGCCGCCGAACCCCGCCAACC